>JAZKGU010000080.1:0-110910 GCA_040385745.1 Pseudomonadota bacterium | reverse complement strand
AGAACTCAGCCCTTGGCGGCCTAAACAACTGTCCAACTAATTGGGGTCAGTTCATGCGGGAGCCGTTTTTGTTTTTGCAAACGAGCCGGTAGCTATGCCATGATGATGCATGAGCAAAAAATCTATCCTCTTCGTCTGCATGGGCAATATCTGCCGCTCTCCCACCGCTGAAGGCGTGTTCCGCGCGCGGGCGCAGCAGGCGGGGATGGCCGATGCGCTGCATATCGACTCGGCCGGCACCCATGCCTACCATGTGGGCAGCCAGCCTGACCCGCGTTCCACCGACTATGCAGCCAGGCGCGGCTACGACCTGTCGGTCCAGCGTGCGCGCCAGGTGGTGGCGGCGGACTTCGCCAGCTTCGATCATGTGATTGCGATGGACCATGACAATATGGCGCGCCTGAAGGCGGCTTGCCCGGCCGAGCATCAGCACAAGCTTGGCCTGTTCATGCACTACGCGCGCAACAGCGATTCGGACGTGGTGCCCGATCCCTATTACGGCGAGGGCGACGGCTTTGCCCGCGTGCTCGACTACATCGAAGATGCGTCGGACGGCTTGCTGCTTGCCTTGCGCGCCGATGGAAAGACGAGGCCGGCATGATGCGCCGCTGTTGCCTGGCGCTGTGCATCGCCCTCACTGCCACCGGTTCGCTCGCCCAAGATGACAATGAGCCGGGCCGTCTGGCGCGCGTGCAAGCTTTGCTGCCCGAAGTCGACAAGAGGTTTGCCGATCTGGCTGCCGCAGAACATTTGCCCGGGGTCGTCTACGGCGTCATCCTGGACGGCAAGCTGGTGCATGCACGTGCACAGGGGTATGCCAATCTGGAAGAGAAAATTCCGGTCACGCTCGATACGCAATTTCGCATTGCCTCGATGAGCAAGAGCTTCGTGTGCCTGGCCGCCCTCAAGCTGCGCGATCAGGGCAAACTGGGCCTGGACGACCCGGTGGCAAAATACCTGCCTGAGCTGAGCACATTGAAATTGCCCACCAGTGATTCGCCGACCCTGACTGTGCGCATGCTCATGACCATGACCACAGGCCTGCCGGAAGACAATCCATGGGGCGACCGCCAAATGGATACGAGCAATGCCGAGCTGGCCAAATTCGTCGGCGCCGGCCTGTCGTTTTCAAGCGCGCCGGGTACCGTGTTCGAATACAGTAACCTCGGCTATGCGCTGCTTGGCAAGGTAGTGGGAAAAGCCTCGGGCATGCGCTTTCAGGACTACATCACCAGGCAAATACTTCAGCCCCTCGGCATGACGAGTACTATCTGGGAATATGCAAGTGCGCCGCCGGCCCGTTTGGCGCTGGGTTACCACTGGCGCAATAATGCCTGGCAGCGTGAACCCATGCTGCACGATGGCGACGCGGCCGCGCTCGGTGGCTTGTTGACGTCGATGACAGACTTCTCGAAATACGCAGCCTTTCTCATGGATGCCTGGCCCGCCCGCGACGGCGCCGATAGCGGGCCGCTCAAGCGCAGTTCGGTGCGCGAACTGCAGCAGCCGCGCGTTTTTTCATCCTTCGCGCCCAAGGCGACACTGGTGGGCAAGCAAACGCCCAATCCAGGGGTCGATTTTTATGGCTATGGCCTGCGCATTGCGCGCGCCGCCAATGGCACCGTGGTGATCGGGCACGGCGGGGGCTTGCCAGGTTTCGGCAGCGATTTCCGCTTCGCTCCCGATCACGGCCTGGCCGTCATCGCTTTCAGCAATCGCCGTTATGCGCCTATGTCGCGAACCCGGCTTACCCATGAGCTGATCGAACGCGCCAAGCTTCCTGGCCGAAGCCCGGTGCCTGCGCCGATTCTGCTCAGGCGCCAGCAGCAGGTAGCGCAATTGGTGCAAACGTGGGATGAGCGGCTGGGTGCGGAGATTGCAGCCGACAATCTGTTTCTCGACCGCTCACGTGCCGATTGGATTGAACTATCCGGCAAGACGCTGGGGCCGATCGGCGCTATCCAGTCGATCGGGCCGATCAAGGCGGAGAACCGGCTGCGGGGCGCCTTCCCGATTGTCGGCGAACGTGGCACGGTCAATGTGCACTTTACGCTCACGCCGGAGGCAGATCCCAAGGTTCAGGAGATTGAACTGAGCGAGGTGCAGCAGCATCAGGCGCCAGGCAATAGTCGCTGGCAATAAAAAAGCCGCGCACTTGCGTGGCGGCTTTCTCGGTACAGAACGCGAAGATCGAATTACTTGATCTTGGTTTCTTTGTACATGACGTGCTTGCGTGCCTTGGGATCGAACTTCATGATCTCCATTTTGGCAGGCATGGTGCGCTTGTTCTTGTCGGTGGTGTAGAAGTGACCAGTACCTGCAGTCGATTCCAGCTTGATTTTGTCGCGGCCAGTTTTTGCCATGATAGCTCCCTAATTAAACTTTTTCGCCACGCGCACGCATGTCGACCAGCACGGCATCGATGCCGACTTTGTCGATGACGCGCAGACCGGCGTTGGACAAGCGCAGGGAGACCCAGCGGTTTTCCGATTCTACGAAAATACGACGGTTTTGCAGGTTAGGCAAAAAACGACGCTTCGTTTTGTTGTTAGCGTGGGAGACGTTGTTACCAACCATCGGGCCCTTGCCAGTTACTTGGCAAACACGTGCCATAGCGCACTCCTAAAAAATATCCAAACTTGGAAAAGAAAGAGTATAGCGCGAAAAGCATCAGATAATCAATCACTTGCGAAAAACAATTGTGTCTCAATCCAAGTCAGGAATTTAACGATTGCTGCTGAGCTTGTACACAATCTAGAGCTGTCCGTGCTCGGCAAACGAATGTACCTTCGCCCCGGCGATGACGAAGTGGTCCAGTACGCGCACGTCGACCAGGCGCAGCGCCTCGACCAAGGCGCGCGTGAGCAGCAGGTCGGCCTCGCTGGGATCGGCCACGCCGGAGGGATGGTTGTGGGCGAACATCACGCTGGCCGCGTTGTAGCCAAGCGCGGCTTTGAGTACTTCGCGCGGGTAGACGCTGGTGTGGGTGAGAGTGCCGCGAAACATTTCATCGCAGGCGAGCAGACGGTTTTTGACGTCCAGGAACAGCACCAGAAAGGATTCGTGCGGCTGGCGCGCCAGCTGCATGCGCAGGAAGGTGCGCACCGTGTCGGGCGAAGCGAGCGTCTGCCCGGCCCGCAGTTGTTCGCCAATAGCGCGCTGGGCCAGCTCCATTACGGCCTGCAGCTGGGCGAATTTGGCCGGCCCCATGCCGTGCACCGCGCAAAACTGGGCGAGGCTGGCCCCGAACAGGCCCTGCAGCGAGCCAAAATGGCCGATCAGCTCGCGCCCCAGTTCCACCGCGCTCTTGCCGGGCAGGCCCACACGCAAAAACAGGGCCAGCAGTTCCGGATCGGACAGGGCCGCCGCTCCTTCGCTGATGAGACGCTCACGCGGACGCTGCTGCGCCGGCCAGTGCTTGATTCCCATGTCCCGTCCCGTGCGGATGGCGCCACTGACGCGTTTGGTCCGCAGTGGCTTACAATATCGGTTTGCAAGCTCGAATTCTCATCATGTCCAACGCAACTCCCGTCGTGACCGCCTCGGCCTACCTGACCCTCCATTATCGGCTCGCTACTGCGCAAGGTACTGATCTCATCACTACTTTCGCCGGGAACCCGGCCACGCTGATGCTGGGCCAGGGGCAGCTCGCGCCCTTTCTTGAGGATTGCCTGATCGGCATGGAGGAGGGCGCGCATCAGACCTTCACGCTGGCGCCGGGGCAGGCCTTTGGCGAGCGTAACGCCGAGCTGATCCGTGATGTCACGCGCGCCACGCTCGACGAGAACTCGGTGCCCGGCACGGATTACCGCATCGGCGACCTGGTCGACTTCGCCGCGCCCGCTGGCGGCCGCTTTGCCGGTGTGCTGCGCGAGCTGCGTGACGATGCCGCCACCTTCGACTTCAACCACCCGCTGGCCGGGCAGTCGCTGCAGTTCGAAGTCAAACTGATTTCAGTGCTGTAAACAAATTCATACGGGATTCCCATGACCAGTGAAATTCTCCTCGCCCAGCCCCGCGGTTTTTGCGCCGGCGTGGACCGTGCGATTGAAATCGTGGAAAGGGCGCTGCAGCAATTCGGCGCTCCTATATATGTACGCCATGAAATCGTGCATAACGCTTATGTGGTCGAAGACTTGCGCAGCAAGGGCGCCATCTTCATCGAGGAGCTCGATGACGTCCCGGCCGGCAACACGCTGGTGTTTTCCGCCCACGGCGTGTCCAAGGCAGTGCGGGCCGAAGCCGAAGCGCGCGGCCTGTCCATTTTCGATGCCACTTGCCCGCTGGTGACCAAGGTCCATGTGGAAGTGGCAAAAATGCGCAAGCAGGGCTGCGAGATCATCATGATCGGTCACGACGGCCATCCCGAGGTCGAGGGCACCATGGGCCAGACCGAACAGGGCATGCACCTGGTGGAAACCGTGGCCGACGTGGCCGCGCTGCAAGTGCAAAATCCCGAACTGCTGGCCTACGTGACCCAGACCACGCTCTCGGTGGACGACACGGCCGACATCATCGCCGCCATCAAGCTGCGCTTTCCGAATGTGATCGAACCGAAGAAGGGCGACATTTGCTACGCCACCACGAACCGACAGGAAGCCGTCAAGTTCATGGCGCCACAGGTCGAGGTGGTGATCGTGGTGGGCAGCCCCAACAGCTCGAACTCGAACCGCCTGCGCGAAGTTGCCGAAAAGAAAGGCACTCCAGCCTATATGGTCGACAATGCTTCCCAGATCGATCCATCCTGGATCGCCGGCAAGCTGCGCATCGGCGTCACGGCCGGGGCGTCGGCGCCGGAAGTGCTGGTGCAGGCTGTGATCGACCGCCTCAAGGAACTGGGTGCGCGTAGCGTGCGGGCCCTGGAAGGCGCGGAAGAGCATGTGACATTCCCCCTTCCCAAGGGCCTGGATGGCAAGGGCGCCGCACTCAGCTAAGCTGCCATGGCGGAAGCCGGGGCGAAATGCCCTGATCTGAAAGTCAAGAAATTCCCGAGGTAAATTATATTTGGAACAGTTGTAATTTTCCGATATTAGTTTTCATCAAACCTCGCTATCATGGCGGCGCTCGGAATTTTTTGTCGCTGGGGGCGGAGTAAACACATCCCCGGCACTACGCGGTTGCAGTAGAACCATGAAACAAGGAGCGGCACTACGGAGTTTTCTCCGGGTGCCGTTTTTGTTAGATCGAAGAAAAGAGGCGGCAAAACCATGGATACATTTATCCAACAGATTATCAACGGACTGGTGCTGGGCAGCATGTATGCACTGGTCGCGCTCGGTTACACGATGGTGTATGGCGTGCTCAACCTGATCAATTTCGCCCACGGCGACGTGCTGATGATAGGAGCCATGGTGGGCCTGTCGATCCTCAATGTGCTCAGTTCAATGTTCCCCGAGATGTCGGGCGCGCTCATGCTGGCCATCGCCATCCTTGGCGCCATACCCGTGTGCATGATCGTCAACGTGATCATCGAGCGCGTAGCCTATCGCCGCCTGCGCAATGCGCCGCGCCTAGCGCCCTTGATCACCGCCATCGGCGTGTCGACCCTGCTGACCACCTTTGCCATGATGATCTGGGGCCGCAGCCCGCTGCCTTTCCCGCAACTGCTCTCGACTGATCCGGTCGCCATTGGCGGCGCTGTCATTTCGCACACCCAGATTCTGCTGCTGGCGCTGGCCGCGCTGTCGATGGGCGCGCTGGTGCTGCTGGTCGAAAAAACCAAGATGGGCCGCGCCATGCGCGCCACCGCCGAAAACCCGCGCGTCGCCGGCCTGATGGGGGTCGACTCCAACAGCGTGATCGTGGCCACCTTCGCCATCGGCGCCGCGCTGGCGGCCGTGGCCGGCGTCATGTGGGGCGCGAATTACTCCTCGATTGGTTTTGCCATGGGATTCCTGCCAGGCCTGAAGGCCTTCTCGGCCGCAGTGCTGGGCGGCATCGGCAATATCTATGGCGCCATGATCGGCGGCATCGTGCTGGGATTGATCGAAGCGCTGGGCGCCGGCTACATCGGCGATCTGACGGGCGGCTTTCTGGGCAGCCATTACCAGGACATCTTTGCGTTCGTGGTGCTGATTATTGTTCTGACGATACGACCATCCGGCATCATGGGTGAGCGCGTCGCCGACCGCGCCTGATCGAGCACCGGAAAAGGAAAACACACATGGCTCTCATCACTTTCGACGTCGAGCACGACCGGAAAAAAGCCTACGCCAATATGGCGTTCGTGCTCATCGGCCTGCTGATCTTCCCTTTCGTTGCCCAGCAGTTCGGCAACTCCTGGGTGCGCATCATCGACATGGCGCTGCTGTACATCATGCTGGCGCTTGGCCTGAACATCGTGGTCGGCTTCGCCGGCCTGCTCGACCTCGGCTACATAGCGTTCTTCGCTGTCGGCGCCTACATGACCGGCCTGCTGGCCTCGCCGCAATTTGCCGCCTTGCTCGAATCGGTGGTGTATCAGTATCCAGTGCTGGGCGAATGGCTGGTCTCGATCATGGGCGAAGAAATCCGCACCACCGGCATTCACCTGTCGGTGTGGCTGATCGTGCCCCTGGCCGCTGCCTGCGCGGGCTTTTTTGGTGCGCTGCTGGGCGCCCCGACCCTCAAGCTGCGTGGCGACTACCTGGCCATCGTGACGCTGGGTTTTGGCGAAATCATTCGTATCTTCATGAACAACCTGAACGATCCGATCAATTTCACCAACGGACCTCAGGGTATCAACCTGATCGATCCGATCCGGATCTTTGGCGTGTCGCTGGCCGGTGAAGCCGGCTCGAAGGCAACTGTCTACATCGGCGGCTTCGGCATGCCTTCGGTCAATGCTTATTATTTCCTGTTCCTGTTCCTGTGCATTGCCATCGTGTTCGTCACCGCGCGCCTGCAGCACTCGCGCCTGGGTCGTGCCTGGGTCGCCATTCGCGAAGATGAAATCGCCGCCAAGGCCATGGGCATCAACACCCGCAATGTCAAGCTGCTGGCCTTTACCATGGGCGCCTCGTTCGGCGGCGTGGCCGGCGCCATGTTCGCCTCCTTCCAGGGCTTCGTGTCGCCCGAGTCGTTCTCGCTGACCGAGTCGATCGCCGTGCTGGCCATGGTGGTGCTGGGCGGCATTGGCCACATTCCTGGCGTCATCATCGGCGGCGTGCTGCTGGCAGCGTTGCCGGAAGTGCTGCGCCACGTTGTGGAACCTGCGCAAAACGCCATGTTCGGCAAGGTCCTGATCGAAGCCGAAGTACTGCGCCAGCTGCTGTACGGCCTGGCCATGGTGGTGATCATGCTGTATCGCCCGGCTGGACTGTGGCCCGCGCCCAAGCACGAAGACCGGCCCGAAGCTGCCGAAACGAACAAGCCCGATGCCTTTCCGGCGGCCTGAGGAAGTACCATGAGCGAACAGACTATTCTTAAAATCGAAGGCGTGAACAAGCGCTTCGGTGGCCTGCAGGCGCTGACCAATGTCGGCATCACGATCACCAAGGGCCAGATTTACGGCCTGATCGGCCCCAATGGCGCCGGCAAGACCACCTTCTTCAACGTCATCACCGGCCTGTATCAGCCCGATACCGGCACCTTCGAACTGGCCGGCAAGCCGTATTCACCGTCGGCCCCGCACCTCGTGGCCAAGGCCGGCATTGCCCGCACCTTTCAAAACATCCGCCTGTTCGGCGAGATGACCGCGCTCGAAAACGTCATGGTCGGCTGCCACGTGCGCACCCACCAGGGCGTGTTCGGCGCGGTGTTCCGCCACAAGGCGGCGCGCCTGGAAGAGGCGGCGATCCGCGCGCGGGCGCAGGAACTGCTTGATTTTGTGGGCATCGGCGCCTTCGCCAAGCGGACCTCGAAATTCCTGTCGTACGGCGACCAGCGCCGCCTGGAAATTGCGCGCGCGCTGGCGACCGATCCACAACTGCTGGCGCTGGATGAACCGGCCGCCGGCATGAATGCTACGGAAAAACTGGCCCTGCGCGAGCTGCTGGTCAAAATCAAGAACGAGGGCAAGACGGTGCTGCTGATCGAGCACGACGTCAAGCTGATGATGGGCCTGTGTGACCGTATCACCGTGCTCGAATACGGCAAGCCGATTGCCGAGGGCCTGCCGGCCGAGATTCAAAAAAATCCGGCCGTGATCGAGGCGTATCTGGGAGGTGGCCACTAATGAGCGAAACAATTCTTAAGATTCAGGGGCTCAAGGTCGCCTACGGCGGCATCAAGGCAGTCAAGGGCGCCGACCTCGAAGTCAACAAGGGTGAGCTGGTCACCCTGATCGGCGCCAATGGCGCCGGCAAGACCACCACGCTCAAGGCCATCACGGGTACGCTGCCGCCATGCAAAGTCGAGGGCGTGATCAGCTACGCCGGCCAGCCCTTGCGCGATACCAAGTCGTTCGAGATGGTGCAGCGCGGCCTGGCCATGGTGCCGGAAGGCCGCGGGGTGTTCACCCGCATGACCATTGTCGAAAATCTGCTGATGGGCGCTTACATCAGCAATGACAAGGCGCAGATCGACAGCGATGTCGAAAAGTGGTTTGCGGTGTTTCCGCGTTTGAAGGAGCGGGCCGGTCAGCTGGCCGGTACCCTCTCGGGCGGCGAGCAGCAAATGCTGGCCATGGCGCGCGCCCTGATGAGTCACCCGAAACTATTGCTGCTCGATGAGCCGTCCATGGGCCTGTCGCCGATCATGGTGGAAAAGATTTTCGAAGTCATTCGCGACGTGTCCAAGCAGGGCATCACCATTTTGCTGGTGGAGCAGAATGCCAAGCTGGCGCTGCAGGCCTCGCACCGCGCTTACGTCATGGATTCGGGCTCGATCATCATGAGCGGCAATGCCGAAGACATGCTGCATGACCCGCGGGTGAAGGCGGCGTACCTGGGCGAATAATCCCAAGCGGCGAACGCAAGTTTGCCGCCGCTGCATATTGGCAGCCGTAAAAAAACCCGCCGAAGCGGGTTTTTTCATGCTGGGAGTAGAAGATTACTTCTTGCCAGCCTTAGGGGCGACGTTCTGGGCAGCCTGGGTGAACTGGCTGACAGCCGCGTTCACATTGGTTTCCATGGCTGCGACAGCTTGCTTCGAGGTCTTTTGCAGCTGCTCGAAACCGGCGTTGGCGTTGCCAATGGTTGCCTTGAGTACTGCAACAACGTTCTCCGAACCGGCAGGCGCGTTCTTGGTGACTTCGTCAACCAGCGAGATGACCTTGCGGTTGGTCTCGGCGATTTGCTGTTCGGCAGCGGCGGTGAACTCAGCCTGGGTGCCTGCTGCGATCGCGGCAACCTGACGGCTGTACGAAATGGCTTTTTCTGCGGTAGGCTGGGCCTGGGCGGCAGTCAGTGCGAAGAATTCTTGTGGATCTTTGGCCGACAGCAGTTGACGCGTAGCAGCCGACGACTCTTCCAGCGATGCCTTGGCAGCGGTGATGTTGAGCTCAACCAGCTTTTCCATGCCTTCGAAAGCCTTGGCGGTCAGCGACGAGAAGATGGCGAACTGCGATTCGAAGTTGGCTTTGGTGGCGTTCGAAAACTGCTCAGGGATTGCAAACATATATGTTCTCCAGAATTTGAATAAAATTAGTTTTAATAGATGCTGCCAGCGACCGATGAATCAGGGTGTTTCCAACGAAATTTCAAGACAACGTAGGATTGTGCAGCGCAACAAAGTCTATTCTATCGACTTCCACCGCCAAGTCAAGCGCTTTTTGTGCAGTGCACAATAGCATTCTCGGCCGTCACGTTGAAGCTGTACGGCCGATCCTGACGGCTGTTGAAGTTGCACACTTGGCGCTTTCTCATAGGCAGGCTGGACCGACTCGCTCGAATAGTTCTCGCATGCTAGACTCGCGCTGGCTTGAAGACAGTACTTGAGACAACACAAGAGCCAAGCCACCAAACGACATTTTATTGATTTTTATCAAACGTTGCCAAAAAATTTTGTTGCGGCGCGCCAACGCAGTTTTAAGGTGCACGCAACGCAAGGACCTAGATGATTTCGACCCCACAGCAGGAAATAGTTGACGCCGCCATCACGTCGCGCCATTCGATCCGCGCCTTCCTGCCGGATCCGGTAGTGCGCGAGGACATCGAGCGCATCCTGGAAGTAGCTGCGCGGGCGCCCTCGGGCACCAATACCCAGCCCTGGAAAGTGCATGTGCTCACTGGCGCCGCCAAAACCCGGCTATCGGACGCCATCCTGGCGGTGCACGGCGATCCGTCCCTGTCGGCTCAGCACACCGAGCAATACGCTTACTATCCGCGCGAGTGGGTTTCCCCGTACATTGAGCGGCGCCGCAAGGTGGGCTGGGACCTGTACGCGCTGCTGGGACTGACGCGCGATAACAAGGCGGGCATGTCCGCGCAACACGGACGCAACTACCGTTTTTTCGATGCACCCGTGGGCCTTATTTTCACTATCGACAGGATTCTCGAGCAAGGGTCGTGGCTGGACTACGGCATGTTTTTGCAAAATATCATGATCGCGGCGCGCGGCCGGGGCCTCGATACTTGTCCCCAGGCCGCCTTTACCCAATATCATCGGATCATTGCTGCCCAACTCGGGCTTTCCAACAATGAAATGGTGGTGTGCGGCATGGCGCTGGGCTATGCCGACCCCGCCAAGATCGAAAATAGCCTGGTCACCGAGCGCGAGCCAATACCCGGTTTTGCGCGCTTTCTGGAGTAGAGGCGTACACTGATGACGTTCCAATACTGCTTTACGATGTGACGTTGCGCGACAGCAAAATCAATTACAAGGTACTGTTAAATCCGCTTGCACCAGGCGCGTGCTTTGTTACACTGTTTTAGGATTGTTCAGTTCGCTGCAAAGGATTTTCAGATGTACAAGATAGTATTAAGCGCTCTCGTGTCGTTCCTGCTGGCGCTCAGCCCGGCCACCGAGGCCAGGACCGAGCGCGGCGTCAGCGCCAAGTCCAAGAAGTCGGCGATCAGCAAGAGCCGGCTCAAGCGCCAGGCGCTGTCGGCACGCCAGAGCGCGGCACCGCGTGGCACGCTGGTGCGGCGCACGATTATCGTCAACGGCAAGCGCAAAACGATTTATCAGCGCGCCTATCCTGCCGTGGTGCATCAGCGCGCGGTACCGAGCGCAGGCGACCTTGCCGGCCTGAACCGCACAGCCGATCCGCTAGACCTGGCCTCCAGCGTGGCGCTCATCGTCGATCAGAACAGCTCGGAAGTGCTGTTCGAGAAGAATGCCGGCGTGGCCTTGCCGATTGCCTCCATCACCAAGCTGATGACCGGGCTGGTGGTGGTGGAAGCCAATCAGGACATGCATGAAATCCTGACCATCACCGACGACGATGTGGACCGCGAAAAGTTTTCCAGCTCACGCTTGCGGGTGGGCTCGCAAATGACGCGCGGCAGCCTGCTGCATATAGCTTTGATGAGTTCGGAGAACCGCGCCGCAGCCGCTTTGGGACGCAATTACCCTGGCGGACTGCAAGGCTTCGTCGCGGCCATGAATGCCAAGGCGGTGGAACTGGGCATGAAGGACACCCACTACGTCGATTCGAGCGGACTGTCGAGCCGCAATGTGGCCAGCGCGCGCGACCTGGCCAAGCTCGCAGTGGCCGCCTACGGTCAACCCTTGCTGCGCCAATACTCCACCGATCCCAAGTCGATCGTGGATGCCGGCGGCCGGATGATGCATTACAACAACACCAACTACCTTGTTGCCCTGCCGGACTGGAATGTTGGTTTGCAAAAGACCGGTTATATCCGCGAAGCTGGGCGCTGCCTGGTCATGCAGACGGTGATCGACGGCCGTTCGGTGATCATGGTGTTTCTTGATTCCAAGGGCAAGCAATCGCGCACGGCCGATGCCGGCCGGGTGCGGCGCTGGCTGGAAGCTATCAAGCCGCCAGGCATCGGCTAAGCGTGGGCGCTCAGAGATGGCCGGTGAAGCCCAGCGTAGTTGAAATCTGCAGGGCGGTCCCGACCAGATCGTCCAGCCACTCTTCCTGCAAGCGGTCGGCCGGGGCTGAAATGGACAGTCCGGCGATCAGCTTGCCGCTATCGTCGTGGATCCCCGCCGCCATGCAGCGCACGCCCAGTTCCAGCTCTTCATTGTCACGCGCATAGCCGCGCGTGCGCACCAGGCTGAGTTCGCGTTCGAGCTTTCCCAGGTCGGTGATCGAATTCTTGTTGTGTCCCGCCAGCCCGGTGCGTGTGGCATAGGCGCGGATGGCTTTGGGCTCGTCGACCGACAAGAACAGCTTGCCGGTCGAGGTCAGGTGCAGGGGGCCGCGCCCGCCAATTGCGCGTACCACCTGCATGCCGGAGCGCTCCGAAAAGGCCCGGTCGATATAGACGATTTCGTCGCCCTGGCGCACCGACAAATTGATGGTCTGCTGGGTTTTCCTGTGCAGGGCGCGCATGAAGTCGAGTGCAGCTTCGCGCACCGACAGGCGGCTCTTGACCACATTGCCCAGTTCGAGCAGGCGCATGCCAAGACGATAGGTGCCCGGTTCGACCCGGTCCACGAAGCGCGTGATGACCATGTCGTTGAGGATGCGGTGCGCGGTCGAGGGATGCAGGCCAGATACCTTGGACAATTCCTTCAGGCTCACCGGATCGGTGTAATTGGCCAGCGCGTCGAGCAGCGCGACCATGCGCTCGATCACCTGGATCGATGTTTTTGGTGCGTCGACTGATTCGATTTTCATAATGTGGTTGGTGCAGTGCGGTATTCGTGTTTACTTTATACCATAATGTGAAAAGGATGGGGGATCCTGTGCGTGGAAACACTTTTCCGCAGCGGCTGCGCGCGGGGCATAATGTGGCATCAATGGCATACCTGGACTAAACAATGAGCGAACCGGTCAGTGAATTCAAGAGTAAAGCCGGCCTTGGCCGCATCCTGCCGGCCATCGGCTACGGGATGGCAGGACTGAAGGCCGCCTGGCAAAACGAACACGCGTTTCGTCAGGAAGCAGTGATCGGCCTGATACTGACCATTACCGCGCTGGCGCTGCCCATCTCGGCCTTCCAGAAAATGTTTTTGATCGCGGTTCTGGTGCTGGTGATGATCGTGGAGCTGATCAATTCGGCAATCGAGGCAATCGTCGACCGAATTTCGCTCGAGCGCCATCCCCTGTCGAAAAATGCCAAGGACATGGGCAGCGCGGCCGTCATGCTGAGCATCTTCATGGCAAGCTCCTGCTGGATTGTGGTCTTGTTCAACCGCTTCTATTAAGACTTTGCCGCTTCATGCGCCCGCCGCATAAGCTCCTGCGAAACAAATCGTTTGTTTCGACATCGCGCAACGCTATCCTTGGATGATCTGAAGCACAATAGCAAAGCTGCATGCTTGCCAATGCTTCATCCACCATCATCCAAGGAGATCCACATGACATTACGCCTGGGCGACACCGCTCCCGATTTCGAACAAGATTCCTCCGTCGGTTCCATCAAGTTTCACGAGTGGGCGGGCGATTCCTGGGTCGTGCTGTTTTCGCACCCGGCCGACTTCACGCCGGTGTGCACCACCGAACTTGGGCTGACCGCCAAGCTCAAGCCGGAATTCGACAAGCGCAACGTCAAGGCCATCGCGCTGTCGGTCGACCCTGCCGAGCAGCACCGCAACTGGATCAAGGATATCGAAGAGACCCAGCAGACCGTGGTCGGATTTCCCATCATTGCCGATGCCGACAAGAAGGTCGCCGCCCTGTACGACATGATCCATCCCGAGCAGTCCGCCACCGCTACCGTGCGCTCGCTGTTCGTGATCGATCCGGCCAAAAAAATCCGCCTATCGATCACCTATCCCATGAGCACCGGCCGCAATTTCGACGAAGTGCTGCGCGTCATCGACGCCCTGCAACTGACTGACAAGCACACGGTGGCCACGCCGGGCAACTGGAAAGATGGCGACGACGTCATCATTCCGCTCACGGTCCAGGATCCGGAAGTCATCAAGCAAAAGTATCCCAAGGGCTTTACCGCCGCGCGCCCTTACTTGCGCGTGACGCCGCAGCCGAACAAGTAAAGCCATCGGACGCATAAGCAAATAAGGTTTCAGTCGTTTGGTTTACTGCAGAGCCCCGTTACCCTTGCGGTAACTTAGGGGTTCTCGCATGGATGTCACTTATATTATTTCGGGCTTCGCTGTCGGCTTGCTGGTCGGTATGACCGGCGTCGGCGGCGGCTCGCTGATGACGCCCTTACTGACCCTGCTCTTCGGCGTGCCCCCGGCGGTTGCCGTGGGCACCGACCTGGCCTTCGCTTCCATCACCAAGACCGCCGGCACCTTCACCCACCGCCTGCGCGGCACGGTGCGCTGGGATATCGTCAAGTTGCTGTGCCTGGGCGCCTTGCCGGCCGCCGTCATGACTGCGCTCGCACTCAAGCAGTTCGGTGCGCTCGACAAGGAAATCGGCCAGGTCATCCGCTATTCGATCGCCGGTTCGGTGCTGCTGACGGTGGTGGCGCTGCTCTTCAAGGGCAAGATGCTGGCCTGGCTCAACGCCCATCCTGAACGCCAGCTGCAGGGCAGGGCGCTGGCCATCGCAACTGTAGTGTCCGGCTTTGTGCTGGGCGTCCTGGTCACGGTGTCCTCGATTGGCGCCGGCGCGATTGGCGCTACGCTGCTGGTCATGCTGTATCCGCGCATGAGTTCGGCCGAAGTGGCTGGCACCGACATCGCCTACGCCGTGCCGCTCACTGCCATCGCCGCCTTCGGCCACTGGTGGCTGGGCTCGATCAACTGGTCACTGTTGGCCATGCTCCTGATCGGTTCGGTGCCGGGCATTACCCTGGGCTCCTGGCTGGCGCGCTCGGTGCCCGAAAAATTCCTGCGCGCGCTGCTTGCCATGACATTGACTGGTGTGGCGGCAAAACTGATCTATTAGGACGCCTCCTAATATCATTAAGTGTCTATGCAAATGAATAATGCTTCGTTTGCTTAATGAAACATCGGTGCGATTATTGAGCCTTCTTAGACGTATTTGTAATAAGAGGCCTTTTGATGCAACTCCCCCCTATTCAGCGCGCGCCATACCGGGTCATGCCCGGTTTTGGCTTGTCGCTGGGTTTCACGATCTTTTATTTGGCGCTGATCGTCCTGATCCCGCTCTCGGCGGTGTTCCTGAAAACCTTCACCATGACCTGGGAAGCGTTCTGGGCCGCAGTCACGTCGGACCGCGTGGTCGCCTCCTACAAGCTCAGCTTCGGCGCCTCGCTGATTGCCGCCACTCTCAATGTTTTCTTTGGCGGTATCGTGGCCTGGGTGCTGGTGCGTTACCAGTTCCCCGGCAAGCGCATCATCGACGCCCTGGTGGACCTGCCGTTCGCCTTGCCGACCGCGGTGGCTGGCATTACGCTCACGGCCCTGTACTCGTCCAATGGCTGGATCGGCCAGTATCTTGAAACGGCCGGCATCAAGGTAGCCTTCACGCCGCTGGGCGTGGTGGTGGCAATGACCTTTATCGGTCTGCCCTTTGTGGTGCGCACGGTGCAGCCGGTGCTCGAAGACGCCGAGCGCGAACTCGAGGAAGCCGCCGCAAGCTTGGGCGCGACTTCGCTGCAAACCTTCGTGCGCATCATCTTCCCCACCATCATGCCGGCCATGCTGACCGGCTTCGCGCTGGCCTTCGCCCGCGCCACCGGGGAATACGGCTCGGTCATTTTCATCGCCGGCAATATGCCGATGGTGTCCGAGATTACCCCGCTATTCATCATTACTAAACTCGAGCAGTACGATTATGCTGGCGCCACCGCGATTGCAACGGTGATGCTGCTGGCCTCCTTCCTGATGCTGTTGACGATTAACCTGCTGCAGGCCTGGACTCGCAAACGATCGGGGAAAGCATGAGCGGCGCGCGCACAAGGAGTACCCGCAACCTCGAACCGGCGTGGCTGCGCATTGTCATGGTGACGGTGGCGCTGGCGTTTTTAACGCTGTTTCTGTTCGTGCCACTGGTGGCGGTGTTTGTCGAGGCATTCAAAAAGGGTGGTGAAGCCTATTTTGCCGCCATCACCGACGACGACGCGGTATCGGCCATCAAGCTCACCCTGATTGCTGCCTTCATTTCGGTGCCGCTCAATCTGGTGTTCGGCGTCTCGGCCGCGTGGGCAATCGCCAAGTTCGAGTTTCGCGGCAAGAGCATTCTGCTCACGCTGATCGACCTGCCGTTTTCGGTCTCGCCCGTGATCTCCGGCCTGATCTACGTGCTGCTGTTCGGCGCCCAGGGCTGGTTTGGCGCCTGGCTGCAGGAACACGACATCAAGATCCTGTTCGCGGTGCCGGGCATTGTGCTGGCCACGATCTTCATCACTTTCCCCTTCGTGGCGCGTGAACTCATTCCCCTGATGCAGGCGCAAGGTAACGAAGAAGAGGAGGCCGCCATCGTGCTGGGCGCCTCGGGTTTCAGCACCTTCTGGCGCGTGACCCTGCCTAACATTAAGTGGGGCCTGCTGTATGGCGTCATCCTGTGCAATGCGCGGGCCATGGGCGAGTTTGGCGCGGTGTCGGTGGTCTCGGGGCACATCCGCGGGGAGACCAACACCATGCCGCTGCATGTCGAGATCCTCTACAACGAATACAACTTCGCGGCGGCGTTCGCAGTCGCGTCGCTGCTGGCCTTGCTGGCGCTGGTGACGCTGGCGATCAAATCCTTTATTGAATGGCGCTTGCACCAGTCGGTACCGACCGATGAAGAAGCGCGCAACATGGAGTACACAGCATGACCATCGAAGTCAGGGACATCAACAAACGCTTTGGCAATTTTGTCGCCCTCGACAATGTGTCGCTCAATTTTCCGGCCGGTGAGCTGACCGCCTTGCTCGGCCCATCGGGCTGCGGCAAGACCACGCTGCTGCGCATCATCGCCGGCCTGGAGCATCCCGACTCGGGCCAGGTGCTGCTCGATCAACAAGATGCCTCGGCCCGCCACGTGCGCGAGCGCCAGGTCGGCTTCGTGTTCCAGCATTACGCGCTGTTCAAGCACATGAGCGTATTTGAAAACGTCGCCTTCGGCCTGCGCGTCAAGCCGCGCAAGGAGCGGCCGAGCGAAGAGCAGATCCGCCACAAGGTCAAGCAGCTGCTCGAACTAGTGCAGCTGGACTGGCTGGCCGACCGCTATCCGCCGCAGCTCTCGGGCGGACAGCGCCAGCGTATCGCCCTGGCGCGCGCGCTGGCCGTGGAGCCACGCGTGCTGCTGCTCGACGAGCCTTTCGGTGCACTCGACGCCAAGGTGCGCAAGGAGCTGCGGCGCTGGCTGCGGCGCCTGCACGACGACCTGCATGTGACCAGCATCTTTGTCACGCACGACCAGGAAGAAGCGCTGGAAGTGGCTGACCAGGTGGTCCTGATGAACAAGGGCCGGGTCGAGCAGCTGGGCGCACCCGACGAGGTGTACAACCATCCGGTGTCGCCGTTCGTGTACGGCTTTCTCGGCAACGTCAACCTGTTCCATGGACGCGTGCACGAAGGCGTGCTGGCCAGCGGCGACGCCAGCTTTACTGTGCCCGATCACGCCAAGGTCCAGGACAGCAAGGGCATCGCCTATGTGCGTCCGCACGATCTCGACATCGAGCGCTATGTGCAGGGCGGCGAAGGGATCCCGGTGCGGCTGCGGCGCGCCCACGCCATCGGCCCGCTGGCCCAGCTCGACCTGGAGCGCGCCGACACCAAGGAAATGATCGAGGCGGTGATTCCCAACGAGCGTTTCGGCCAGTTGCAGGTGCGCGAAGGCGAATTGCTGCTGGTGCGCCCGCGCCGTCTGCATGTGTTTGTCGACCAGGGAGCATCGATATGAACTTCCAGCAGCTGCGCTCCATTCGCGAGACAGCGCGCCGCGGCTACAACCTGACCGAAGTGGCTAATGCGCTGTTCACCTCGCAGCCCGGTGTCAGCCGCCAGATCCGCGAGCTCGAGGAAGAGCTGGGACTGGTCATTTTCGAGCGTAACGGCAAGCGCCTGACCGGCATGACCGATCCTGGCAAGGGCATCCTCAAGATCATCGAACGTTTGCTGGTGGAAGCTGAGAACCTGCAGCAGGCCAGCGCTGAATACACGGGCCAGAACAGCGGCACGCTGACTATCGCGGCCACCCACACTCAGGCGCGCTACGCGCTGCCGAAGGTGGTGCAGTCGTTCCGCAAGGACTTCCCCGAAGTGCGCATCGCGCTCCAGCAAAGCGCGCCGGATCACATCGCCGAGTGGGTTCTGTCCGGCAAGGCCGACATTGGCATTGCCACCGAAGGCCTGTCGCAGTTTCCGGACCTGGTGTCGTTTCCATGCTACCGCTGGAGCCACCTGGTGGTGGTGCCGGACGGGCACCCCTTGCTTGGCAGTTCGCCGATGCGGCTCGAGGACCTGGCTGCCTATCCGCTGATTACCTACGATGTAGGTTTTACTGGCCGCGGCCATATCGACGCCGCCTTCGCCAATGCCGGCGTCAAGACCGACATCGTGCTCACCGCAATGGACTCGGACGTCATCAAGCAGTATGTATCGCTGGGGATGGGGGTGGGCATCGTAGCCTCGATGGCCTTTGACCATGGGCGTGACAAGGGCCTGCGCGCGGTCGAAGCGTCGCATCTGTTCGCGCCCAATGTCACGCGTCTGGCGCTGCGCAAGGGCGCCTATCTGCGCTCCTACGCCTATCACTTCATCTCGCAGTTCGCGCCTGATTTGAAACGGGTTGATATTGAAAAGGCGATCAACGCCGACAACGGCTTCGATTCCGTTTGAAAACCCAACCGGGGTCAGAACCCAACCGGGGTCAGGTCCTCCATTTCTACACGAGCCCGACCGTAGCGAATGCTACGGTCGGGCTCGTGGAGAAATGGAGGACCTGACCCCGGTTGCACCCCGGTTGCACTGACCCCGCTTGCAGGTTGGGTTTTCAGGCGCCCGGATTGGTGATGCGCAGGTGGATGTCGTCGATGGCGCGTACCAGCTCGTCATCGAGCTTGACGTCGAGCGCATCGATGTTTTCCTGTAGCTGCGCCAGGCTGGTCGCGCCGACGATTGTCGACGCTACGAACCAGCGCGTGTAGCACCAGGCTAGCGCCATCTGCGCCGGAGTCATGCCGTGCGCGCGCGCCAGTGCCGCGTACTCCTTAACCGCCGCCAGTACCGAGGGCCGCAGGTAGCGCGGGCTCCAGCTGGCCGGGAAAATCGTCAGGCGTCCCGGCGCCTTGGGGTCGTCCAGGTACTTGGCGCTCAGCTGGCCGAATGCGAGCGGGCTGTAGGCCAGCAAGCCCACCTGCTCGCGATAGCACACTTCGGTGAGCAGGCTGGTCTCGAAGTTGCGCGCGGTGAGGTTGTACAAGTTCTGGATACTGGCAATGCGCGGCAGGCCCTTGATTTCTGCCTGCTTGATGTATTCGCTCACGCCCCAGGCGCTCTCGTTGGAGACGCCAATATGTCCGATCTTGCCCTCGTCGATCATCTTTCCCAGCGCGGCGAGGGTCTCGTCGATCGCAATGCAGGCGCGCTCCTTGCGCGGTTCAAAAGCGGTGGCGCCGAAGATCGGGACATTGCGGCTCGGCCAGTGGATCTGGTACAGGTCGATATGGTCGGTCTGCAGGCGCTGCAGGCTCGCTTCCACGGCGGCGCGGATATTGGGGGCGTCGAGATTCGATTTGCCGCCCCGTACCCAGTGCATGGCTGCGTTGGGGCCGGCGATCTTCGTGGCCAGTACGATCTCGCCGCGGCGCCCGCTTTTTTTCAGCCACGAGCCGATGAAGCGCTCGGTGCTGCCCTGCGTCTGCGCGCGCGGCATGACCGGGTACATCTCGGCGGTGTCGACGAAGTTGATCCCGCGTTCGAGCGCGTAATCGAGCTGGCTGTGGGCCTCCGCTTCGTTGTTTTGCTCGCCGAAGGTCATCGTGCCCAGGCACACCCGCGACACCTTCAGGCCACTGCCGCCCAGGTCGACCTTATCCATGCTGCTTCCTTATCGCCTCGGCGCACTCGCGTACCAGCGAGGGGCCGGCGTAAATGAGGCCGGTGTAGACCTGCACCAGCGAGGCGCCCATGCTCATTTTTTCGGCCGCATCCTTGCCCGACATGATGCCGCCCACCCCGATGATAGGGATGGCGTCGCCCAGTTCCTGCTTGAGCGCGCGCACCACGATATTCGACAGCTGGAACACCGGCTCGCCCGAAACGCCGCCCTGTTCCAGGCCGTGGCGCACCCGGTCCACGTCGCGGTGGCTAAGCGTGGTGTTGGTGGCGATCACGCCGTCGATTTTGTGACGCAGCAGCGCCTCGGCAATGATCTTGATCTGTTCAGCGTCCACGTCTGGCGCGATTTTCAGCGCGAGCGGCACGTAGCGCTTGTGCTGGTCGGCCAGGCGCAGCTGCGCTGTTTTCAGCTGCGAGAGCAAATCGTCAAGTTCGGACGCGCCCTGCAACTGGCGCAGGTTCTGGGTATTGGGCGAGGAGATATTGACCGTCACGTAGCTCGCGTAGGGATACACCTTTTCCAGGCAGATCAGGTAGTCGGCGGCGGCATTTTCAATCGGTGTAGCGGCGTTCTTGCCGATATTGAGCCCGAGCACGCCCTGTTTTTCCTGATAGAACCTCGAGGCCTGCACGTTTTCAACAAAGGCATCCACTCCGTGGTTGTTAAAGCCCATGCGATTGATGATGGCGCGCTTGGACGGCAGGCGGAACATGCGCGGCTTGGGGTTGCCGGGCTGGCCCAGCGGCGTCACCGTGCCGATTTCGATCGAGCCGAAACCGAGGGCGGCGAGCGCGTCGATATAAGCGCCGTCCTTGTCCAGACCGGCAGCAAGGCCGACCGGGTTGGGGAAGCTTATGCCCATTACCGTGCGCGGATCCGGCTGCGGCTTGCGCACGGTGGCGGTCAGACCAAGCGTATTGGCGCGGCGCAGGGCAGGCAGGGTAAGGTTGTGGGCGGTTTCGGCGCCCAGCGTGAACAGGAGCGGGCGGGTCAGGGCGTACAGCAATTTTTGGGACATTGTCTACTCAAGATGGCACTGTTGCAGCATTTTACCTTGTGCCCGCTTGGGAGTGCACGCGCGTCACCGGTCGAGCACACTCCACATGCCATCCATGCGCGCTTCGAGCGGATGAAAATTGGTTTTATAGGCCATTTTGGGGCTTTGTTCGATCCAGTAGCCCAGGTAGACGTACGGCAAGTCCAGCTCGCGCGCCTGGGAAATTTGCCACAGCACGTTGTAGGTGCCGAAGGAGGCGCCCGGCAGGTCGGGATCGAAAAAGGTGTACACCGATGACAAGCCGTCGGACAGCACATCGATGATCGAGACCATGCGCAGCACGCCCTCTGGGTCGCGGAATTCGACCAGGCGCGTGTTGACCCGACTTTGCAGCAGGAACTGGGCGTACTGGTCGCGGCTGTCCTGGTCCATGCCGCCGCCCACATGGCGCGTGGTCTGGTAGCGCAGGTAGAGCGCGTAGTGCTCGTCGGAAAAGCTCAGGTTGGCCACGCTGGCGACCAGGCCGCCATGGCGCTTCCAGGCGCGCTTCTGGGCGCGGTTGGGCAGGAACTCGTTGGTGCGCACCCGCACCGGGATGCAGGCCTGGCAACCATCGCAATATGGACGGTAGGTAAAAATGCCGCTGCGCCGAAAACCATTTTTTACCAGCTCGGAATAAACGTCGGCGTTGATCAGGTGCGAAGGGGTGGCAACCTGCGAGCGCGCCTGGCGCGCGTCGAGATAGCTGCACGGATAGGGCGCCGTGGTGTAGAACTGCAGCGTCGAGAAGGGCAGGTCATTTAAGTGCGTCATGCATACGCTTTCAATGCGACGTGGTGGATTCCTGTGGGGTCCATTGTAGCCAATCTTTGCCCGGTCTACCGAGCCGCGCGCAAGCGTGGCGGCCGCTCCCATCCAGTCACCCCCGGCTGCTCGATTGCCTCGCGCAGATGGCCCAGGAAGGCCGCGCGCGAAATGGGCGCCGCGCCAAGCGAAGCCAGGTGCGCAGTCTCTTGCTGGCAGTCGATCATGGCCACGCCCTGGCCGGCCAGAAAATCGACCAGGTAGGACAGGGCGATCTTGGAGCCGTCGGTCACGCGCGCGAACATCGATTCGCCGTAGAACATGCGGCCGATGCACACCCCGTAGGCGCCACCCACCAGCTCGCCCTGATGCCACAGCTCGGCCGAGTGGGCAAAACCAAGCGCATGCAGGCCGCTATAGCCGTCGATAATTTCCTCGCTGATCCAGGTGCCCGGACCATCCCGGCGCGGCGCGGCGCAGGCCCGCATCACATCTTCGAAGGCGCTGTCAAAGCGCACTTGCCAAGGGCCACCCTCGCGCATGCTGCGCTCGATCCGGCGCAGGGACTTGCGCAGGCTGTCGCTGACGCGAAACTCGGCCGTCATGAGCACCATGCGCGGATCAGTGCTCCACCACAAGATGGGTTGACCTTCGGAAAACCAGGGAAAGATGCCGCGCTGATAGGCGGCCAGCAGGCGCTGCGGGGACAGGTCGGCGCCGGCGGCAAGCAGGCCGGGCGCGTCGATGGTGAGCGCCTCGGAGACGTCGGGAAACGGCGTGTGGATCTCTAGCCAGGGGATCATGAGTCGGTGGGCGCGCTCGATATGCGCATGGGGCGCACGATGTCATGGCTATGGAAACCGAAACGCTTGCCTTCCCGCACCAGGGCGCAGTCGGCAAAAAACAGTTCGAGCGTCTTGCGGATGGTGGGAAAGGCCAGGTCATCCCAGGGAATCTCGTGCTCGGCGAATAATTGCACTTCCAGGCTCTCGACCCCGGCTGCAAACGAGAGCGTGCGCAGCCGCGCCAGATAAAACAGGTGGACCTGGTGCACTTGGGCCACGTTCAGCATGCTGAACAGGTCGCCAATTTCGATGTCGGCGCCGGCTTCCTCGATGGTTTCGCGCACGGCGGCCTCGGCTGTAGTCTCGGCGTTTTCCATGAAGCCGGCAGGCAGGGTCCAGTAACCGTGACGCGGTTCGATGGCGCGCTTGCACAGCAGCACCCTGACTTGGCCGTCCTCGTCCCACACGGGGATCGAACCGACCACCATTTTCGGGTTTTGGTAGTGGATGGTTTCACATTGCGCGCACACATAGCGTGGCCGGTTGTCGCCTTCGGGAATCAACAGCGCGACAGGATGCGCACACTCGGAGCAGAATTTCATAGGGAACCGTGGAATTGGATTTCCGACTACTTTACACCGATTGCGCCGACTGTGGCGTTCCGGGAATACGGCAAATACAGGCCGGGGAATGGTGTTGCTGCTGCTATCGCACATCTTATTTGGATTAAATTTGCCTAATTCCACAAACCGCCCTATAATACTGACATACAGACGCGGGGTGGAGCAGTCTGGCAGCTCGTCGGGCTCATAACCCGAAGGTCACAGGTTCAAATCCTGTCCCCGCAACCAAATTTGAAAGCCGCTGATCTCGCAAGAGTCAGCGGCTTTTTCCATTGGCGCAGCCGCAGCGCTATTGCAGTGCAGCGCGGCGCCGGACTCGGGTCCCGGCACGGCGCTGCCTCAGTCTCAGGCTTCGATGCGGCGCGCGCTTCTGGCGGCCCAGCGATACAGGCTGCCGACGATGGCGCCACCGACCACCAGGGCGATCAGCATTTGCACTTCTTCTCCCAGGCCCGTTGTGAGCGCGAGCGGTTCGCCCACGCCTGATGCGACGATCAGGGCCGCCAGCGCCACATTGAACAGGCTCTCGCCGACGATAAAGCCAGACATGATCAGCACCGCAAGGCGCTTGGCCGCCTCGCCCCAGGTAGCGCTGCTGACCGCGCGTTCGAACAGCCAGCCCGCCAGCGCACCGACCACCACCGGCACCGTCACGGCGCTCGGCAGGTAGATCGCCAGGCCCACGCCCAGCGGCGGCAGGCTGTAGCGATTCTTGCTGGCCGCCTTGATCAGGAAGTTGCCGATCACCAGGCCAAGGCCGAGCAGGGCGCCGTACATGACCAGGTTCCAGGGCAGGTCGTTGCCGATCACGCCCTTGGCCAGCGTGGAAATCAGGGTGGCCTGCGGCGCGGCGAGCGGATTGTCGGAGATGGCCTGCAGATTGGGTGCGCCGGCAAAGCCGTTGGCGCGGTTGAGCAATTCGAGTACGTGCGGGATCACGGCCGATCCTGCGACCACGCCGATCAGCAGCGCTACCTGCTGCTTCCATGGCGTTGCACCTACCAGTTGGCCGGTCTTGAGGTCCTGCAGGTTATCGTTGCCGATTACCGCTACCGCCAGCACCACGGTGGTGACGAACAGCGCGAACGCCACCAGCGCATGGGCCACTTCCGGCCCCATGATGTGTTTGCCCACCATGCCAACGCTGAGCGAAGCGCCCAGGATGGTGAGGATGGCGATGCCCGATACCGGGGAATTGGACGAGCCAATCAGGCCGGCCATGTAGCCGCACACCGCGGCGGCGAAAATGCCGGCAATCAGAATGTAGCCCACGCCGACGGCCACCAGCGGCAACGACAGGCTTGCCAGCACGCCGCCCTGCAGGAAGGTGGCCAGCAGCCAGCCGGCCGGCACCATCATGATCAGGGTGACCAGGCCGACGATAAAGATCGGCAGGTCCTGCTCCGAACGCGGGATGACAGCGCCTTCGACCTTGGCCGCGCGTGCAGCTTCCAGCGCCGAGCGCAGGCCGCCGATGACGGGCTTGGCCAGGCCGGCCAGGGTGACGATGGCGGCCGCGCCAATGGTGCCGGCGCCGATGATGCGTACATGCGAGCGCCAGATATTGGTCGCGTGTTCCGCCGCCGACAGGGTGGACGAGGGCTCCATTGAAGTGAGCATCGGCACCAGCACGCCCCAGGCGATGACGAGGCCTGCCAGCATGGCCAGGCCCACCGTGATGCCCATCAGGTGCCCGGCGCCGATCAGCGCCAGTGAGCTGGCGGCGCCAATGCCGGTGGCCCCCTGGCCGACCTTGAAATGCACCGCCACTTCGGCGGCAAGCAGCTTGGCGCCCGCCGCGGCGGCAAACAGCGCCGAGGCGATGCTGCCCAGGACCACGGCGCGCAGGCCGGCCTTGCCTTCCGCCGCGCCGCTACGCGAGGAGGTGCCCACCTTCAGCACTTCGGCTGCGGCCACGCCTTCGGGATAGGGCAGGTCGGATTGCGATACCAGCGCGCGCCGCAGCGGCACCGTGTACATCACGCCCAGCACGCCGCCGATGGCGCAGGCGCCGAAGGTGGGCCAGAAAGGCACATTGGCCCACCAGCCAATCATCAAGAGGCCAGGCAGCACGAAGATGACTGACGCGAGCGTGCCGGCGGCCGAGGCGATGGTCTGGACGATATTGTTTTCCTGGATGGTGGCGTCTCGAAACGCCGACAGCAGGGCCATCGAGATCACCGCCGCCGGAATCGAGGTGGCGAAGGTGAGGCCCACCTTGAGGCCAAGGTAGACCTGGGCCGCGGTGAAAATCAGTGTAATGACAATGCCGAGCAGGATGCCCCGGATCGTGATTTCTTTCGGTCCTGCTGGCGCCATCGTGGTCATTCGCATTCCTCGTCAAAGATCGGTTTTTGCAAGCGCCCAATCATAGCCTTCAAATGTAAAAGGCCAAAGCACGAAATGCCGACCTCAGGCCAGGCTGGCCCACAGATGCGCCGCAGCCATGGTGCGGTAGGGCTGATACTGCGCCAGCAGCGCTTCGGTGCGGGCGATATCGGGCTTGTCCGCTTCGCCCAGCAATCGCCTGAGGGCTTCCCTGATCGCCACGTCGCCATGCAGCGAGCAGTCGGGGTAGCCGTAGCCGCGCAGTAGCGCGTAGTTCACCGTCCAGGGACCGATCCCCTTGACCGCAAGAAGCGCGGCCGAGACCGTGGCCGCATCGGCGTTGCGATCGAGCGCCAGTGCGCCGCTGTCGACCAGTTGCGCCAGGCGCAATAGCGTCTCGACCTTGGCGCGCGAGAATTTGCGCGTGGTGAGCTCCTCGAGCACCAGCGTGGCCACGGCGGGGGCTTCGGGGTAGCACCACAGGCCGCTGCTATGGCGCTGGCCGGCCTGCTCGATCAGGGTGCGGCGCAAGGCGATGGCAAAGGTGAGGTTGATCTGTTGGCCGATAATGGCCCAGGTAAGCGCTTCGAACACCGTGGCCGACTGCACGATGCGCATGCCGGGCTGGCGCCGCGCCAGGGGGGCCAGCAGCGGGTCCTTGCGCACGGCCTTGACGAACGGCGCCGGATCGATGCGCAAGCCGAGAATGTTGAGCAGCGCTTCGTCCACCAAATGGCGGGCGCGCGCCGAGAGCGCCCCGTCGGCGCTGACCGTGCAATGGGCGCTGTGCTGATCGAAGCTCACCTCCAGCAGCACCGGCGCCCCATCGAGCATCACGCCCTTGCGCAGGGCGTCGGGCCTTACCTGTTCGGCCAGTCCCGCCGGGTCGCGTCCATGAAAGGCGAGGATGTCGGCAACCCGGTACAGCGGCGGCAGCGCGATCGACTGCTTCAAGCGATCTTCCTGGCGCCAAAGCGCGGTGCGAAGCCGGTCACCAGGGCTGTGCCCAGAATGACGATGGCGGCGCCGGCGATGGTGTACCAGCCGATCACTTCATCGAGAAACAGGGCGCCCCACAAAATTCCGAACAGCGGATTGAGGAAGGTGACGGTGAGCGCCGAGGTAGTGCCCACTTCCTCGATCAGCCTGAAGTAAATGATATAGGCCACCCCGGTGCACATGATGCCCAGGGCCAGCGCGGCGCCCATGATGCCGGCGGTCGTCGGGCCTGGCGAGGGAAAGAAAAACAGCGCGGGAATCACCAGCACGGTGGCGGCCCACATGCTGCCATGCGCGTTGGCGAAGGGCTCGACGCTGGCGGCCGACTTGGCGTAGGCGCTGGCAACGCTGTAACTGACCGCCGCCAGCAGCGCCGCCGCAATCGCGACCATGGCGCCGGGTTTGGAGGTGACGTCGTCAAAGCCTACCAGCAGCGCCACGCCGCAGGTGCCCAGCACCAGCCCCAGCGCCTTTTTCCCCGTGATGGCCTGCCTCGACCAGAAGGCGGCGATCAGCGCGCCCCACATGGGTGCGGTGGCATTGAGCACCGACAGCACCGAGGCGGTGAGCGTGGCGGCGGCATAGGCAAACAGCAGGAACGGAAAGGCCGAATTGAAAAAGCCCAGGATCAGATAGTGCTTCCAGTGCGCGGCCAAATTCAGGCTGCGCTTGAGGAAAAAGCCGACGATGGCCAGGAACAGCGCCGCAAAGCCGACCCGGTACTCGATCAGCACAGCAGGTCCGAGCACTGGCGCAGCAATGCGCATAAACAGGAAGGAGCTGCCCCAGATGGCGGCCAGCACGACGAGGCGCAGCATGTTAGCGGTGTTCATGGTCACTTTCGAAAATCGGTTGAGGCATTGTCGGCCCGCCGCTGCGGATCGGACATCCTGTTCTTGCTATTGAATTCAGGCCAGGGCTTGTGCGTGCTGGACCTGGAATTGGGCCGGTACGCCATTTTTCACGGCGGTCAGTTCGGCCAGGATGGAGATGGCGATTTCTGCCGGGGTCTTGCTGCCAATGTACAGTCCGATGGGGCCGTGCAGGCGCGCCAGCTGGGTTGCATCGAGGCCGAAATGCTCGCTGAGACGCTGGCGCCGCTTGGCGTTGTTGACGCGCGAACCGATCGCGCCGACGTAAAAGGCGTTCGACTTGAGCGCTTCCATCAGCGCCAGGTCGTCCAGCTTGGGGTCGTGCGTGAGCGCCACCACGGCGCTGCGGTGGTCCAGGCGTGCCTCGATCACCAGGTCATCGGGCATGGCATGCACCAGCTGCACCCCGGGCAGCTGCCAGCCGGCGCGGTATTCCTCGCGCGGATCGCACACGGTCACGTAATAGTCCATGGCCGTGGCGATCTCGGCGACAAAGCGCGACAGCTGGCCGGCGCCGATGATGAACAGGCGCCAGCGCGGGCCGTGAATGGTGGTCAGAACACGCCCTTCGAGCTGCTGTAGCGCACCCTGGCGCGCTGGCGCCAGCGTGACGGCCCCGCTGTCGAGGCAGAGCCGGCGCGCCAGCAGTTCGTGGCGTTCAAGGCGATCGAGCAGCTCGCCGATTGCGCTCGACGGCGCCAGTGGTTCAATTGCCAGTTCGATGGTGCCGCCGCAGGGCAGGCCGAAGCGGTGCGCCTCGTCGGCGCTGATGCCATAGCTGACCACTTCGGGAAGGCTGCGGGTGATGCCGTGGGTGCGCACCCGTTCGATCAGGTCGTCTTCGATGCAGCCGCCCGATACCGAGCCGACCACGCGGCCGTCCTCGCACAGGGCCAGGGTGGCGCCGATGGGACGCGGGCTCGAACCCCAGGTCTTGATGACGGTAACGAGTTCACAGCGCAGGCCGGCTGCGACCCAGTCGGCGGCGCTTTTGAGGACTTCCAGGTCGATGCTGTCCATGGATGGAATATACTGGCGTTCTCAAACAACGCGCGCGGTGGGAATGATGAGCAATGATACAAAAAAAGACGACGGCTCGCCGAAATTCGGCCGTTTGCTCATTGTGCTGCTGGCAGCGGTGGGATTTTGCGTGGTGCTGACGTGGGTGATGGGAACCTTCTTCCCGGATTTCCCGTCCTGACCTGGCCGCAATAGCGGCCCCGGCCGGAGCGCCGTGCAACAAACCCCGGGGTCAGGTCTGGAAAAGCTACACGAGCCGGACTGTAGGGGCTATCCGCTGCGGATAGCGCTGAGTCCGTGTAGCATTTCCAGACCTGACCCCGGATGTTGTTGCGGGTTTTACGGGACCAGGGGCTTCTTGGACGCCTGCTTGGCCTTGATTTCAGCCACCGCACTTTGAATCGCCGCCAGCCGCGCATTGGTGCCGGGGTGGTTGGCCACATAGCCATTCAAAACCGTCGCCGGATGGGCCGCGGCCAGACGCTTCCAGAACGGCGCCGCCGCCTCGATGCTGTAACCGGCGCGCGCCAGCATGTACAGACTGAGTTCGTCGGCCGCCGCGTCGACTTCGGGCGGCACGGCTTTCACGCCGCCGCTGCCGATCAGCAGCGAGCTGTCGGGACGCACCTTGATCAGGTTGTCGATCATGGTGTCGAGCGTGCTGGCCATGCGCTGCGAGTTGTGGTGCCCGAGTACGTTGTGGGCCATGCCCTTGGCCAGCACCACGGCCAGTTCCTGGTCGGACTGGGCAAACATCACCATGCCGCGCGTGACCAGCACGCGCGGGCCGTCGGCATAGGAGTTGACGTTGTCGGCATTGCCCAGCTCAATCGCAAAACCGCAGGCCCGTGTGACGGGGATGGTGAGCTGGCGTTCTTTCTCGTCGCGCTCGATCGTCATGGGCAAATTGGGCTGCGATGATACCAGTGGACCGAACACGGCGCCGGCCTTGCTCGACGCATCCGGACCGGTTGGCAGCGGCTTGCCGCCAGCCGCGATCAGGCCGTCGCCGCGGCGCAGGCCGGCCTTGGCCGCGCCGCTGCCGGCCAGCACGCCGGTTACCTGCAGGCGCTCGCCCATGCCAAAGGCGATGTGGGCAGCTTCATTGAAATCGCCCGGATACCAGTAGCGATTACGCGCGGTGAAGCCGAGCAGATTGCGCGCCTGGCCTTTGCACAAGTCGGCGTTCTGGATCAGCAGCGGCGCGGCTACCTTGTACAGGCGGTCCTGCATGGCCGCCATCTGGGTGAGCTTTTCGGCTGCCGCGGCCACCGCCGGGCTGATGACATTTTCTTCGGGCACCGGGTCGGGTGTGACGACCACGGGAGGCGCCACGCGCGGCGGGGTGCCGCATGCGGTCAATACAAAGGCGATGATGAGCGCCGGGACAGCCGGGCGCAGACCAAAGATGCGGGTCATATGCTTCTCCATGTTTTTATTGTTTGCCGGTGCTGCCGAAACCGCCCGCACCGCGTTCGCTGCTGTCGAATTCTTCGACCACATTGAAACCGACCTGCAGGACAGGCACGATGATCAGTTGCGCCAGGCGCTCCATGGGGTTGAGCGTGAAAGCGGAGTGGCCGCGGTTCCACGTCGATACCATCAACTGTCCCTGGTAGTCGGAGTCGATCAAGCCTACCAGATTGCCCAGAACGATGCCGTTCTTGTGGCCCATGCCGCTGCGCGGCAGGATCATGGCGCAGTAGCCAGGATCGGCCACGTGGATGGCCAGGCCGGTGGGAATGAGCACCGTGGCGCCGGCTTCGATGGTAATGGCCTGGTCGATGCAGGCGCGCAGGTCCAGCCCTGCGCTGCCCGGAGTGGCGTAGGCCGGCAGCTGCTCGCGCATGCGCGGGTCGAGAATCTTGATGTCGATGGTCTTCATGGTCTTTGTGATGCTTTACTTGAGCAGGGAGCGCTGTTCGAGGCGCTTCCCAATTTCGGAAATGAGCTGGCGCGCCAGCGTGAGCTTGTCGGCGCGCGGCAGCACTGTGTGGCCATGTTCGTCGAACAGGATGATCGAGTTGTCATCCTGCCCGAAAGTGTGGTGGCCGATATTGCCCACCAACAAGGGAATGCCTTTTTTCTCGCGTTTGACCGCGCCGTATTCGACCAGATTTTCCGATTCGGCGGCAAAACCCACGCAGTAGGGCCAGCCGGTGATGGAAGTGGTCGAGGCCACCGAGGCCAGGATGTCGGCATTCTGTTCGAACTGCAGACTGGGGGTGGCGCCGTCCTGCTGCTTCTTGATCTTCTGGTCGCTGGCATTGACCACGCGCCAGTCGGCCACCGCCGCCACGCCGATGAACACGTGCTGTCCCCCGACAGCGGCCATGACGGCGTCGTGCATCTGCTGGGCGCTCTGGACGTTGGTGCGGCGTACGCCGTGCGGCGTGGCCAGCGCGGTCGGTCCGGACACCAGGGTCACGTCGGCGCCGGCCTCGCGCGCTGCGCGTGCGATCGCGTAGCCCATCTTGCCCGATGACAGATTGGTGATGCCGCGTACCGGGTCGATGGCTTCGAAGGTAGGGCCGGCCGTGATCAGCACGCGTTTGCCCGCCAGGACCTTGGGCTGGAATGCTGCCACCAGTTCGTCGAGCAGGTCGAGCGGTTCGAGCATGCGGCCCAGGCCCACTTCGCCGCAAGCCTGTTCGCCGGCGCCGGGTCCGAAGATACGGATGCTGTCGGCGCGCAGCTGGCGCACATTGCGCTGGGTGGCCGGGTTGTCCCACATTTCCACATTCATTGCAGGCGCCACCAGCAGCGGCACCGTGCGCGGGCGCGCCAGGCACAGGGTCGAGAGCAGATCGTCGCACACGCCATGGGCCAGCTTGCGGATGAAATCGGCCGAGCAGGGCGCGATGAGCACCGCGTCGGCCCCGCGCGTGAGATCGATGTGCGCCATATTGTTGGCCATGCGCGCATCCCACTGGTCGGTAAAGACAGGATTGCCCGACAGCGCCTGCATGGTCACGGCGGTAATGAAGTGGGTGGCCGCATCGGTCATGACCACATGCACGGTGGCGCCTTCGCGGGTCAGCGCGCGACACAGTTCAGCCGCCTTGTAGCAGGCCACGCCCCCGGACAGGCCGAGAACAATCTTCTTACCCTTCAGGTCCATGGTCATGGAATCAGCCTCAGTTTTTGTTCACGCGGCGCAGCTCATCGTAGACGAACAGCGCCGCGCCGATGCAAATGGCGGTGTCGGCGACATTAAAGGCGGGGAAGTGACCGAGGCTGCCGAAGTGGAAATCGAGGAAATCGATCACGTGCCCGTACAGCAGACGGTCGATTGCATTGCCCACCGCGCCGCCCATGATCAGCGCCAGGGCCCAGCAGAACAAACGCTGGCCCGAGTGCTTGCGCAGCAGGTAGAGAATGAAGCCGACGGCGATGATGGCCACGGCGGTAAAAAAATAGCGCTGCCAGCCCGGCTGGTTGTTCAGAAAGCCGAAGGCAGCACCTTTGTTATACGCCAGCACCAGGTTAAAGAAGGACGTGATGACCTTCTCTTCGCCGAACACGAACAGCTTTTCGACCACGATCTTGGTCAGCTGGTCGATCAGGACGATGATGGCGGCAATACCCAGCCAGGGGGCGAGATTGCCGCTGGATGGCCGGGCGGTCGAGAATAATTGTTTTTTAGTTGCCATTGGTTTGAATGTGATGTTCTTGTTGGATCAGGCAAAAGCGCGTTGCTCGCCGCTGCCAAAGAGGTTGCTCACGCAGCGCGAACACAAGGTGGTGTGCTCCGCATGCGCGCCCACATCGGCCCGATAGTGCCAGCAGCGCTCGCACTTGGGGGCCGTGGAGGCGTTCACCGCGACGGCTTCCTGGGCTTCGTCGGCCACCTCGGCCACGCTGGCCTGGGAGGTGATGAAGACGAATTTCAGGTCGTCGTCCAGGCTGGCGAGCAGCTTGTACTTGTCGCCGGCGGCCTTGATCGACAGTTCGGCCTGCAGCGAGGAACCGATGGCGCCCGAGGCGCGCAATTCTTCGAGCTCCTTGGTCACGCCGGTACGCACCGCGCGCAGGGCGTCGAATTTCTCGATCAGGGCGGCGGCGCCGGCTACTTCAGGCATGCTCCAGAAAGTCTGGGTGAAGATGGTCTCGTCGCTGGCGGCGTAGGCGTCGGGCGAGGCAAATACCGCCCATGCTTCCTCTGCCGTGAACGACAGCATTGGCGCCATCACGCGCAGCAGGCTTTGGGTGATGTGCCACAGCGCGGTCTGGGCCGAACGACGCGCCGGCGAATCGACGGCCGAGGTGTACAGGCGGTCCTTGAGGATGTCGAGGTAGAAGCCGCCCAGGTCTTCCGAGCAGTAGTTCTGCAGGCGCGCGACCACCGGGTGGAATTCGTAGCGCTCGTAGTGCGCCGCGATGGCGTCCTGCAGCGCGGCCATGCTGGCCAGCGCGTAGCGGTCGATTTCGAGCATGTCGGCCACCGGCACCGCATGCTGCGCATGATCGAAGTCAGAGGTATTGGCCAGCAGGAAGCGCAGCGTGTTGCGGATGCGGCGATACGATTCGGTCACGCGCTTCAAAATCTCTTCGGAGATCGACAGCTCGCCGGTGTAGTCGGTGGCGGCCACCCACAGGCGCAGGATGTCGGCGCCGAGCGAGTCGGAGATTTTTTGCGGGGCCAGCGTATTGCCCAGCGACTTGGACATCTTCTTGCCCTCGGCGTCGACCGTGAAGCCGTGCGTGAGCAGGGCCTTGTAGGGCGGGCAGCCATTGAGCATCGAGGACGTCAGCAGCGAGGAGTGGAACCAGCCGCGGTGCTGGTCCGAGCCTTCCAGGTACAGGTCGGCCGGGAAGCTTGACTGGGCCGCGTGCGAGCCGCGCAGCACGGTCTGGTGGGTGCAGCCGGAATCGAACCAGACGTCGAGCGTGTCCTTGTTCTTGACGTACATGTCGGCATCGTCGCCGAGCAGGTCTTTCGGCTCGATCGCCAGCCAGGCATCGATGCCGCGCTCTTCGAACATTTTCGCTACCTGTTCGAGCAGTTCGGGGGTGCGCGGATGCAGCTGGCCGGTCTCCTTGTGCAGGAAGAAGGCCATCGGCACGCCCCATTGGCGCTGGCGCGACAGCGTCCAGTCGGGACGATTCTCGATCATGCCGTGCAGGCGCGCCTGACCCCAGTCAGGGAAAAATTTGGTATTTTCGATGCCCTTGAGCGCAGTCTCGCGCAGCGAGGGGCCGCCATCCTTGGGCTGGTTGTCCATGCTGGCGAACCATTGCGACGTAGCGCGATACACGATCGGGGTCTTGTGGCGCCAGCAGTGCATGTAGCTGTGGTCGAACATCTTCAGCTCGAACAGCGCGCCCGCTTCGGTCAGCGCGGCGCAGATCGGCTTGGACGCTTCCCAGATGGTCAGGCCGCCGAACAGCGGCAAGGTCGAGGCGAAGCGGCCGTCGCCCATCACCGGGGTCAGGATCTCGTCGTCCTTCATGCCGTGCGCCTTGCACGAGATGAAGTCGTCGAGGCCGTAGGCCGGCGCCGAGTGCACCACGCCGGTGCCGCTTTCGGTGGTGACGTAGTCGGCCAGGTACATCGGCGAGCGGCGGTCGTAAAAGGCGTCGGCTGCATGCAGCGGATGCTTGAAGCTGATGCCTTCGAGCGCCGCGCCGGCGCAGGTGGCGAGCACCCGGCCCTCGAGCTTGAAGCGCAGCAGGCACGCTTCCACCAGGTCCTGGGCCAGGATCAGCAGCAGCGGCTTGCCGTCACGTTCGGATTGCACCAGCGCGTAGCTGATCTCGGGGTGCACATTGAGCGCCTGGTTGGACGGAATGGTCCATGGCGTGGTGGTCCAGATCACGATGAAGCCGTCGCCTGCGGGCAGGGCCGCCAGGCCAAAGGCGGCGGCCAGCTTTTCGGGCTCGGCAAAAGGGAAGCCGACGTCGATGGCCGGGTCCTTCTTGTCCTGGTATTCCACTTCGGCCTCGGCCAGCGCGGAGCCGCAGTCGAAGCACCAGTTGACCGGCTTGAGGCCGCGGTAGACATAGCCCTTGTCGAGCAGCTTGCCGAGCGCGCGCAATTCGTCGGCCTCGTTCTTGTAGGCCATCGTCATGTACGGATTGTCCCACTCACCCAATACGCCCAGGCGAATGAAGCCGGCGCGCTGGCGGTCGACCTGTTCGAGCGCGTAGGCACGGGCCTTGGACAGCACCTCGGCGGTCGGCAGGTTCTTACCGTGCAGTTTTTCGATCTGGATCTCGATCGGCATGCCGTGGCAGTCCCAGCCCGGCACATAGGGCGCGTCGAAACCGGCGATGGTGCGCGACTTGACGACCATGTCCTTCAAAATCTTGTTGACCGCGTGGCCCAGGTGGATGTCGCCATTGGCATAGGGCGGGCCGTCGTGCAGGATGAACTTCGGGCGGCCCTTGGCGGCTTTGCGCACGCGCTCGTAAATCTTCTTGTCCTGCCATTGCTTGACCCAGCCCGGTTCGCGCTTGGCGAGGTCGCCGCGCATCGGGAACGGGGTGTCGGTCATATTGACCGGATATTTGCTGGCGGGCTTGCTGTCTTGCTTCCTGTTGGCTTTCGCGCTTTGCTGTTGCTGGTCTGGTTTGGTGTCGGACATTTTTTTCTTCAATGGTGTGTATCTGGGTGCTGCATGATCGGTGGAGGCGGGTAGGGCGGGTGCGGCCGGCGTCAAATTCGGTCGGTCGCGCTGAGGGCATCGGCGCGCTGCGCAAACCAGGCGCGCGCCTGCTCGCTGTCGCGCGTAATGGCGGCAGTGAGGGTGGGCAGGTCGGTGTATTTTTCTTCGTCGCGGATTTTTTCAAGGAACTCGACGCGCACCATCTTGCCGTAGCAGGATAGCGCGTAGTCGAACAGGTGCACCTCGAGCAGCACGCGCCCGCTGTTGTCGACCGTGGGACGCACGCCCAGGCTGGCCACGGCGGGCAGGGGCTGCTCGGCCAGGCCATGCACCTGCACCACGAAGATGCCCATCAGGGCAGGGCGGTGCGCCACGCGCAGATTCAGGGTGGGAAAGCCGAGCGTGCGGCCCAGTTTCTGCCCGTGGATCACGTGACCGGAAATCGAGTAAGAGTGGCCCAGCAGCTCGCGGGTCTGGGCGAAGTCGCCGGCGGCCAGGGCGGCGCGCACCGCCGAAGATGAAATGCGCTGCTCCCCCAGCATCACGGTTGGCAGGGTCTCGACCTCGAAGCCGTGGCGCCGGCCGGCTTCCATCAGCAGCTCGACATTGCCGGCCCGCTTGGCGCCATAGCAAAAATCGGCGCCCACCATCAGCCACTTGACGTGCAGGCCCTCGACCAGCACGCGCTCGGTGAACTGCTCGGGCGGCATGGAGGCGAAGTGGGCGTTGAAGTGCTCGACGATCACGCGGTCGATGCCGGCCTTGGCCAGCGACTCGAGCTTGTCGCGCAGGTTGGCAATGCGGTTCGGGGCTTTGGACAGGTCGCCAGCGCGCTGGGCGAAAAATTCGCGCGGATGCGGTTCGAACGTCATCACGGCGGCCTCGATGCCCAGGCGGTCGGCGGCGGCGCGCACGCGCGCCAGCAATGCCTGGTGACCGCGATGGACACCGTCAAAGTTGCCGATTGTAAGCGCGCAGGGCGCGCGCGCCCTGTCGTTGGGCAGTCCGCGAAATACCTTCATGGGGGCCGCTAATACTGTTATGAAACTATCGAAATAGTAGATTATACGGTCAAAGCTAAAAAGCGCTGCCTGCAAGATGCAGACAGCGCTTTTCAGGGGACCTGCAAGACAGGGATGATCAAGCCATTGGCTTGTTGATCGCCATGATCCAGTAGCGGGCCAGATCGGCGGTGCCGTCAGTGCCGCCGACAGTTTTGAGGGTCGCGATGGCTTGCTGCTTCTTGCCAGCTTGCGCGTAGGCTTCGCCCAGACGCAGCTTGGCGTCCTGTGGACGACGCAGACCAGGCGCCTTGACCGCGGTTTCCATCATCTTCAGACCCTTGTCGGTCTGGCCGGCTTGCACCAGCGCGTAACCGAGGTTGATCAGGCCGTCATGGTCGTTGGCTTTGACCAGGGCTGCCTCGTTGGCTGCCAGATTGGTGTTGTTGTCAGCCAGGGTCTTGGCGGCCAGGTCTTTCAGGCGCTGGTGACGCGGCGCATCGGCGCCCACGCCCAGAATGCCTTCCTTGTAGCCTTTTTCAATGATCCGTACGGCTTCGGCCGCTGCACCATCGCGCAGCACCAGCTGCGACAGTTCCATGTAGTCGCTTGGCTTCTTGATCAGGCCCTGGGCCATTTTCAGGCGCAGCACGTCGATGTTCAGGCGCGAGGAGAAATCCTTCTTGCCGACCACGCGGTTGAGCAAGTCTTCCCAGTACGATTTTTGCGGATAGTTGGCGGCGAGTTTTTCAATCGTTGCCACATAGCCGGTTTTGTCGCCCGTCATGTTCTGCAGGTTGGCCAGCATTTTCAGCTGGTCTTCCTTTGGATTGCCACGTGCCATTTCGCGTTGCAGTTGACTCATCGCTTCTTTGGTATTGCCCATCGAAACGTAGTTCTGGATCAGGTAAGCGCGCAGGGTAGGGTCGTCGCCCTTGGCCAGCTGCTTCTGGATGGCTGCGTTGGCTTTGCCGAATTCGCGGGCGCGCATGTAAATGCCCACCAGGCCCTGGGAGAAGTTATTGCTCTCCGAGGCGGACAGCTTGCCGGAGTTGATCAGGTTTTCGAACGAGCGGGCAGCGGTGTCGTAGTCGCCGGCCGAGGAGGCCGCGGCGGCACGGGTGCGCTCGATCAGGTAATTTTCATTGGGGGTCTTGTTGCTGACGTTTTCGAGCTTGCGCAGCTCGTTCAGGGCGCCTTTGGCGTTACCCGATTTCATCATTTGGTTGGCTGCCTGCAGTGGGCCGCCGACTTCCGGACGCAGGGTCTCGGCTGCATAAGCGCTGGACAATCCCAGGACCGGGGTTACTGCAACGAAGCCGAGCGCGGCCATTGCAAGGCTGAGGTGTGCGAGTCGAAGCTTGATCATAGGAAATCTTTCAATCAAATGCGAAACGGCAGGGGGACCCTGCCGTTCGTCTATTAGCAATAGCGCTTACTGGAACTGCTCGTTTCCGACCATGCCGATCTTGGTAACACCAAGACGTTGGGCAGAGGCCATGACGCCAGCGACGTACTTATATTCCACCAGCTTGTTAGGACGCAGGTGCACTTCTGGCTGCTCTGCCGAGGCTGCTACTTCCCTCAGTTTCGCTTCCAGAGTTGGACGATCCGGAACAATCACACTATCCCAGAGGATGGTGCCATCGAAGTCGACGTCGATCGTGATGACGACGGGTTCTACGGTGGGCGGAGGTGGGGTACCTACCGGCATGTTCAGATTGACCGAGTGGTTCTGCTTCGGAATGGTGATAATCAACATGATAATCAAGACCAACATTACGTCGATCAAGGGAGTCATGTTCACTTCCATCATTGGTTCCGGATCCGCATTTGCGGGACCAGACGAACCGACATTCATACTCATGGTGATTCCTTTTCTAATGTTGACACCCGCGGTGCCTGGGGCCTGGCTGCTGCCCCGGGCACTGCTGAAGGAGACCGGTTACTTCTTGCCGTAAGTCTTTTCCGGCGGTTCAGTAATAAAGCCGACCTTCTGAATGCCAGCACGTTGTGCCGTATAGATGACCTTGCCGACAAATTCGTAGCGGGTACCTTGGTCGCCACGAACGTGCACTTCAGGTTGCGGCAGCTTGACCGATTCCTTCTTCAGGAATTCGAACAGTTCGTTCGTATCGGCCAGACGCTGCTGGTTCCAGTACATGTCGCCATCTTTGTTGACCACGATATTCACCGTGGTCGGGCTTGGTTTCAATGCCTGGTTGGCTTCCGAAGGCAGGTCAATCTTCTGCAGCTTCAGGACCACCGGACTTGTAATCAGGAAGATAATCAGCAGAACCAACATGATGTCGACGAGCGGCGTCGTGTTGATTTCTGACATGACTTGATCTTCGTCTCCGCTGTCGGAGCCGACGCTCATCGACATGGCTTATCCAATCTTCTTGGCACCGGCGGCGCGGCCGGCTTCGCTGGTCGACATGGCACCCGAAATCAGAACCGAGTGAACGTCGGCGCTGAACGAACGTACATCTTCCATGGCCGACTTGTTACGACGTACCAGCCAGTTGTAGCCCAGAACTGCAGGAACCGCGACGAACAGACCAATTGCGGTCATGATCAGCGCTTCACCCACTGGACCTGCAACCTTGTCGATCGATGCGTTACCCGACATGCCGATGGCGGTCAGTGCGTTGTAAATACCCCAAACGGTACCGAGCAGACCGATAAACGGTGCGGTCGAACCAACGGTTGCCAGGAACGACAGGCCATCTTGCAGACGCGACTGAACTTTTTCAACAGCGCGCTGGATCGACATGGTGACCCAGGTCGACAGATCGATCTGCTCGAGCAGGGCGCCGTCGTGGTGCACGGTAGCCTTGGTGCCGGTTTCAGCGATGAAGCGGAATGGCGAGCCTTCTTTCAGGGCAGCCGAACCTGCAGCGATCGACGAAGCTTTCCAGAACTTGGCCTGGACTTCTTTCGACTGCTTGAAGATCTTCATCTGGTCGATCAGTTTGGTGATGATGATGTACCACGAACCCATGGACATCAGCACCAGGATGATCAGGGTGCCTTTGTTGACGAAGTCGCCTTCTTCCCACATGGCTTTCAGGCCGTATGGATTCTCGACTTCTTCTTTTTCGCCAGGAGCAACTGCTGGAGCTGCTTCTGCAGGCGCCGCTTCTGCTGCTGCCGGTGCTGGAGTTGCTGCAGCGTCAGCTGCCGGTGCTGCTGCTGCGTCCGCTGCTGGAGCGGCGGCGGCAGGAGCCGAGGCTGGCGCATCGGCGAAGGCTGGAGCCGACACCAGTGCTGCACTTGCCGTAACCGAGAACAGAACAGCCGCCAGGACAGCGGACAAACGGGTATTCTTAAACATGCTTCCTCCAAATATATAAAATAATCTATTCGCTGAACATAATGACAACGAAATCACGGTGTGAGGCGGGGTAACGCCTCGGTTTTTATTCCAGCGTCCAGACGTACTGCATTTGCATCCACGCTTGTTCCGGCTTGCCGTCCGTCAGGCCCGGCTTGAAGCGGCATTTGCCAATACCTACCACGGCTGCCCGATCCAGGTCGCGAAAACCACTCGACTTGACGATCTTCGATTCCTTCACTGCACCGTCGGTGCCGATCAGGAAGGACAGGGTGACCGTGCCGGTTTCTTCATTGCGCAGCGAGGCTTTAGGCCATTCTGGTTTTGCGCAAGTGTTGAAGTCGGCGACTGCGGCAACGCGAACCGGGTTAGGGTTGGCGGGCGCAGCGGCTGGGGCTGCCGGAGGCGCAGGGCGCGGCAATTCAGTCGTTGCCGGCTTGACGTTGGTCGCGTTGGCGATCGTGGTCTGTACCGGTGGAGGTTGCTGCACGTTCACTTCGACCGGCGGGATGAATGGAGGCGGCGGGGCCTTCATTTCCGGCGGAGGCGGTGGTGGTGGAACTTCCTTTGGAGGGGGAGGCTTCACTTCCTCAATGATCTTGGTTTCCACTGCTTCGGCCATTTTGGTGACCATGCGCGTGCCGAGACCGCTGACAACCGCCCATCCCACCAGCACGTGAATCGCAATAACGACTGCAATGCCAGTGAAATTCTTCCCGGGGTTCTTCTCATGCGAAAAATTCATGCCTGCTTTCTCCAATACCAACTCTTTTTGTAGCTACTAAACCCACAAAACACGACGAAACCTTGGGCCGTATCCGGGACGTCGGCGAATTATACCTACGTATTCGTTTTTTACCATACTTTTTTACTGGGTAAAACCGGTTCGGTTTTGCCCCTAAAAAGGCCATTCCGGAGGGCTGTCCCGACCTCAGGTTTGTTCTGATAATAATCACAACACTTGCTTGCCATGCTACTGTCTTGCAAACTGCCGTGCTACGCATCGCGAAGGTAAATACCGAAATAACTGAGCACTTCCACACCGTGTTGCCTCGAATGCCGAATTTTGTTCATTATCGCGATAGCAATCATGATAACTATAACTAGGTTTGGAAAGACCCGCCGTACAGTTGCGCACGCAGGTTTTTTCCGGTTTTTCCGGGGCTTCGGATGGACACTCCAATGACGCTCGCAGGAGCCTGAAACAGGCCGGCTGCGGTGGCATCCGCGACCCCCAGCTATACGCAGGGGAAATGACGGTCATCACGCTAGCAATATAGCATATTGACGAGCTAATCCCAGCTTTTTTTGCTCGGGACTAGCAATTTAGCTGCTGATGCATGGCATGCCATTGTCGCCGGGATCTGTCAATAGAAAACCGCCGCCTGCATTCAGCAGGCGGGGTGATGGCACGATGGTGGGAAGGTATTGCTAGAAGGTATTAATTGCGGTTGCGCTTTTCGCGTTTGCATTCGATGCTGCTGACCACTTCGCCGTCCGGGCTAACAGTATCCAGGCGCACGTCGAATCCCCACAGACGCGCTACATGCTTGAGCACCTCCTGGGCGTGCTGGTTGAGTGGACGGCGCAGGTACTGGGTATGGCGCAGCGTCAGGGCGCGGTCGTCGCGGGTGTTGACCTGCCAGACCTGGATGTTGGGCTCGCGGTTGCCCAGGTTGTACTGGTCGGCCAGTTTCTGGCGCACGTCGCGGTAGCCGCGCTCGTCGTGGATCGCGGAAATGGTCAGCTTGTCGTTCTTGTCGTCGTCGAGCACGGCAAAGAAATGGAAGTCGCGTATCAGCTTGGGCGAAAGATACTGGGCGATAAAGCTCTCGTCCTTGAAGTTGCGCATGGCGAAGTCCAGCGTCTTGCGCCAGTCACTGTCGGCAATGTCGGGGAACCATTCACGGTCTTCGGGCGTGGGGTCCTCGCAGATGCGGCGTATGTCCGTCATCATGGCAAAGCCGAGCGCGTAGGGATTGATGCCGCTGTAGTAAGGGCTGGTGGCGGGCGGCTGGTACACCACATTGGTGTGGCTTTGCAGGAATTCCATCATGAAGCCGTCGCCCACAATGCCTTCCTTGTAGAGCTCTTGCAAGATGGTGTAGTGCCAGAAGGTGGCCCAGCCCTCGTTCATCACCTGGGTCTGGCGCTGCGGATAAAAATACTGGGAAATCTTGCGCGTGATGCGGACCATCTCGCGCTGCCAGGGTTCGAGCAGCGGCGCGTACTTCTCGATGAAGTAGAGCAGGTTTTCTTCGGGCTCGGGCGGAAAGCGCGGCACCACCACTTGCGCATCTTCCTCGTCGCGCCGCGGCACCGTGCGCCACAGGGCGTTCACCTGCGACTGGGCATATTCCTCGCGCTCCTTCTGGCGCGCGTTCTCCTGGGCCATGGAGAGCTTGGCGGGACGCTTGTAGCGGTCCACGCCATAATTCTGCAGGGCGTGGCAGGAGTCGAGCAGCAGTTCAACCGCATCGATGCCATGGCGCTGCTCGCACTCGGCGATATAGTTCTTGGCGAAGACCATGTAGTCGACGATGGCATCGGCGTCGGTCCAGGTGCGAAACAGGTAATTGCCTTTAAAAAAAGAGTTGTGGCCGTAAGCTGCATGGGCAATCACCAGTGCCTGCATGGTCAGGCTGTTCTCCTCCATCAGATAGGCGATGCAAGGATTGGAATTGATGACGATTTCGTAGGCCAGTCCCATCTGGCCGCGCTTGTAGCTTTTTTCGGTCGACAGGAAGTGCTTGCCGAAGGACCAGTGGTTGTACGACACCGGCATGCCCACCGAAGTGTAGGCATCCATCATTTGCTCGGCTGTGATGATCTCGAGCTGATTGGGATAGGTATCCAGGCCAAATTGCTTGGCGACGCATTTGATTTCGTCGTGCGCATGCTCGATCAGGTCGAAGGTCCATTCCGACTGCTCGGGCAGGGCGCGCGGGTGTTTGGGGTCTCTGGGCATGGCGTGTTCCTTTGCTTCGTACTGCGGGCCGCAATGCTATTTCGGCTGTTTCTTGAATAATTCCCGGAAGACCGGATAGATATCGGCCGGGGTCACGATTTTTTGCATCGCGAAGTTCTGGTGATGGTCGCTGACCTCGGTGTACTGCTCCCACAGATTTTGCGGCGGGCCGTCGGTGATCTCCACATAGGTGTAGTACTGCACGGCCGGCATGATGGTGTTGATCAGCAGCTGCTTGCACAGCACTGAATCGTTGTCCCAGTTGTCGCCGTCGGATGCCTGCGCCACGTAGCTGTTCCATTCGCCGCTGCCGAAGCGCTCGCTGATGACTTTGGTGAGCAGATGCAGGGCCGACGACACCACGGTGCCGCCCGATTCGCGCGAATGGAAAAATTCTTCCTCGTCCACTTCAGAGGCGGCGGTGTGGTGGCGAATGAACACGACTTCGATCTTGTCGTAGGCGCGCTTGAGAAATAGATAGAGCAGGATGAAAAAGCGCTTGGCCGTGTCCTTGCGCGATTCGTCCATCGAGCCCGATACGTCCATGATGCAAAACATCACGGCCTGGGTCATCGGTTTGGGTACCTTGATGCGGTTGCTGTAGCGCAGGTCGAAGGGATCGATGAAGGGGATGGCCAGCAAGCGGGTGTGCAGATGGTGAATCAGTTTCTTGAGTTCGAGCACGCGCGGATCGTTCATCGGCTCTCCGCGTGCGAGCAACTCCATCAGCTCTTCTTCTGCCTTGGCCAGTTCGCGGCGCGCGCCGCCGCCGACGGCGATGCGGCGTCCCAGTGCCCCGCGCAGCGAGCGCAGCACATGGATATTCGATGGCGTACCCGACATATTGTAGCCGGCGCGCTGGTTCTTGAATTCGGTGGTGGCGGTCAGCTGGGTCTTGACCATATTGGGCAATTCCAGATCTTCGAAGAAGTAATTCATGAATTCTTCGCGCGACAGCTCGAAGATGAAATCGTCTTCGGACTGCTGGTCGCTATTGCCGGCCTTGCCGCGCCCGGCGCCGCCGCCGCCGCGCGGACGGCTGAACTGGTCGCCCTTCTGGTACTCCTTGTTGCCGGGGTTGATGGTCTCCCACACGCCGCCATGGGCATGGCCGAAATTGGGTTCGTTCACATCCTTGACGGGAATGGAGACCTTCTCGCCGTTTTCGATGTCGGTAATCGAACGGCCCTTGATGGCGCGTCCGACCGCGTCCTTGATCTGGCCCTTGTAACGCCGCAAGAAGCGCTCTCGGTTGATCGCTGACTTGTTCTTGCCTTGCAAGCGACGGTCGATGAGGTAGGTCAAAAGTGGCTCCTAGCAAGTACAACCCGATAGTAGCCCTCATACCCGTGAGACGGAGATCCTGGCGCCTGGCTTGCCGGCGTGTTATGGATCCCCGCCTCGGCGGGAACGACGGGACATATTATCGAGATGTACTCATATAAATCTACGACGACTTGCGCACGCGCAGGTACCACTCGCACAGCAGACGGACCTGCTTGGCGGTGTAGCCTTTTTCCACCATGCGCGCCACGAAATCGGCGTGCTTGTTGGCGTCTTCGGCGCTGGCCTTGGCGTTAAACGAAATGACCGGCAGCAGTTCCTCGGTATTCGAGAACATTTTCTTCTCGATCACCGTGCGGAACTTCTCGTAGCTGGTCCAGGCGGGATTCTTGCCGCCATTGGTGGCACGGGCACGCAAGCCGAAGTTGACGATCTCGTTGCGGAAATCCTTCGGATTGCTGATGCCTGCAGGCTTTTCGATTTTTTCGAGTTCGCTGTTGAGCGAGTCGCGATCAAAACTTTCACCGGTATCTGGATCGCGGAATTCCTGGTCCTGGATCCAGAAGTCGGCAAAAGTGACATAGCGGTCGAAAATGTTCTGACCATACTCGGAATAGCTCTCCAGGTAGGCGGTCTGAATTTCCTTGCCGATGAATTCGACATAGCGCTGCGCCAGGTGTTCCTTGATGTACGAGAAATAGCGCTGCTCGGTCTCGGGCGGGAATTGCTCGCGCTCGATCTGCTGCTCGAGCACATAGAGCAGGTGCACCGGATTGGCGGCCACTTCGGTATTATCGAAGTTGAAGACTTTGGACAGGATCTTGAAAGCAAATCGCGTCGACAGACCGTTCATGCCTTCGTCGACCCCGGCGTAATCGACATACTCGTGCATCGACTTGGCCTTGGGATCGGTGTCCTTGAGGTTTTCGCCGTCGTAGACCAGCATCTTGGAAAAGATACTCGAATTTTCAGGATCTTTCAGACGCGACAGGATCGCGAACTGGGCCATCATCTTCATGGTGCCCGGGGCGCACGGCGCCTGTTCCAGGGACGAATTGCGAATCAGCTTGTCGTAAATCTTGATCTCGTCGGACACGCGCAGGCAATACGGCACCTTGACGATGTAGATGCGGTCCAGGAAGGCTTCATTGTTGCGGTTGTTGCGGAAGGTTTTCCACTCCGACTCGTTCGAGTGCGCCAGGATGATGCCGTCGAACGGAATCGCGCCGAAGCCTTCGGTGCCCTTGTAGTTGCCTTCCTGGGTGGCCGTCAGCAGCGGGTGCAGCACCTTGATGGGAGCCTTGAACATCTCGACGAATTCCATCAGGCCCTGGTTGGCCAGGCACAGGCCGCCCGAATAGCTGTAGGCGTCCGGATCGTCCTGGGCGTAGTCCTCGAGCTTGCGGATGTCGACCTTGCCCACCAGCGAGGAAATATCCTGGTTGTTCTCATCGCCCGGCTCGGTCTTGGAAATGGCGACCTGCTTGAGGATGGACGGGTAGCGCTTGACCACACGAAACTGGTTGATGTCGCCATTGAATTCGTGCAGACGCTTGACCGCCCAGGGGCTCGGGATGGTACGCAGGTAGCGCCGCGGGATGCCGTAGTCTTCCTCGAGGATGATGCCGTCTTCCTCTTCATTGAACAGGCCCAGCGGCGACTCGTTCACGGGCGAACCCTTGATGCAGTAGAAGGGCACCTGCTCCATGAGCGACTTGAGTTTTTCAGCGATGGACGACTTGCCGCCGCCGACCGGGCCGAGCAGGTAGAGGATCTGCTTGCGCTCTTCCAGGCCTTGCGCGGCGTGGCGAAAATAGGACACTACCTGCTCGATGACTTCCTCGGTGCCGTAGAAGTCCTTGAAGGCAGGGTAAATCTTGATGACCTTGTTGGCGAAAATGCGCGACAGGCGGGTGTCGTTGCGCGTGTCGATCAGCGTCGGTTCGCCAATGGCAGCGAGCATGCGTTCCGGGGCGCTGGCATAGGTAAGCTTGTCCTTCTTGCACAGCGCCAAGTATTCCGAGAGGGAATACTCTTCTTCGCGGGTACGCTCGTAGCGAGCTGCGTAGTTGTCAAAAATGGTCATATGAATGTCCTTTAATGTGCTAACACTACTTCACTATCGCTGGCGTCGTACCATCGGCGTTCTGGGCCAGGCCGGTTGTGGGCGTACTCCTCTTTTATTCTCCCTGCCAAGTTTTTCGGTTTCACTTTTGATGAAACAAAAATCCGTGACATGGACTCTGTTTTTGTTCCGGATTTCTCCGGCGATTTGTATGGGGTGCAAAGGTTTCTTACGCCTATGAAATTTATTATGTGCCTAATAGTTCCGGAAGTCAAAGCAATGTAGTGTGAGCGAATGTAACGTAATTAAGTAGTTGATTTAGAACGATAAAACATCAGTTTTCAATTGAATCGGGCGAGCGCTTTTGGTGTTGTGATGACGCTTTTATATGCTGTTCCGGTACTCCAAACTTAAGCGCTCGAAAGAAGTGCATTGAATCCATATATCGTGCTCTGATATTGCACGAACTTGTCCGCCGGTGTCGCACGAACATCGGCCGTGCGTCACACTTTTTTGGCCTGCTCCAACGGTCAGGCCGGCTTGCGCTACACTTCACCAATGGCGACCGTCGGGACGCCGTTTCCCGACCCTTGAACGGAGTAATGCATGCCGAAAGAGCAGATGCGAGTCATTGTGCAACAGATGCCGAAGGCGGAGTTGCACATACACATCGAAGGTTCGCTTGAACCGGAGCTGATATTTGAGCTTGCGCAAAGAAACGGCGTTTCCTTGCAGTATCCCGATGTCGAGGCCTTGCGTGCTGCCTATGCATTTACCGATTTGCAGTCTTTCCTTGATATTTACTACGCGGGCGCCAGTGTCTTGCTCAAGGAGCAGGATTTCTACGACATGACAGCCGCCTACCTGGCGCGCGCCGCCGCCGACCAGGTGCGCCATGCCGAGATTTTTTTCGACCCGCAAACCCATACTGCGCGCGGCGTGTCGTTCGAAACGGTCATCAATGGCATTCATCGCGCCTGCGAGGACGGCCCCATCAGCGCGACCCTGATAATGTGTTTCCTGCGCCATCTGTCCGAAGACGAAGCCATTGCCACGCTCGAAGAAGCGCTGCCATTTCGCGACAAGTTCATCGGCGTGGGCCTCGATTCATCCGAACGGGGCCACCCCCCGGAAAAATTCGCCCGGGTGTTCGAGCGCTGCCGCAACCTTGGACTGCACCTGGTGGCCCACGCCGGTGAGGAAGGGCCGCCGGCCTATATCGAGACCGCGCTCGACGTGCTCAATGTGGAGCGCATCGATCACGGCGTGCGCTGCCTGGAGAGCCCGGCTCTCACGGCGCGACTGGCGCGCGAACAGGTAGCGCTCACCGTGTGCCCGCTGTCGAACATCAAGCTGCGGGTGTTCGACGTGATGGACGAACACAATCTGCTCAAGCTGCTCGACGCCGGCCTGCTGGCCACCGTCAATTCGGACGACCCGGCCTATTTTGGCGGCTACATGAACGCCAATCTACTGGCGGTGGTGGATGCGCTGCCGCTGGACCCGGCCCATGCGCGGCAACTGGCGCGCAACAGCTTCAAGGCTGCATTTCTCGCCCCGGAATCGAAGCGGCGTTTCCTCGACGAAGTCGATCAATACTTTTCTACCATTCAATAGATTGTCCCTATGCTGATTCAATCCCTGCGCATGAGCGCGCGCGACTGGCGTGCCGGCGAACTCCGCTTCCTCTTGATTGCCCTGATCGTGGCGGTGTCGGCGCTGACGGCGGTCGGTTTTTTCATCGACCGCATGCGCACCGGACTCGAACGCGACGCCCATCAGTTGCTCGGCGCCGACCTGTTGATCCAGTCCGACCAGCCGCTGCGGCCGGAATGGCGCGCCGAAGCGCTCAAGCGCGGCCTGGTGCTGGCCGATACCGTGAGCTTTCCCAGCATGGCGCAAGCCGGGCTGGGCGAGCAGTCACTGGCCCAGCTATCCTCGATCAAGGCGGTCTCGCCCGGCTACCCCCTGCGCGGCCAGCTCAAGCTCTCGCTCGACCCTGATCAGGCGCGCCAGGCGCTCGGCACGCCCACCAGCGCCATACCCGCCGCCGGCACGGTATGGGTCGACCCGGCCCTGCTCACCACCCTCAAGGTCGATGTGGGCGGCAGCATCAAGCTGGGCGAAAAGACCTTCACCGTGGCCCAGCTGATCGCCACCGAGCCTGATCGCGGCACTTCCTTCGTCAACTTCGCTCCGCGCGTGATGCTGTCCACGGCCGATCTGGCGGCCACCGGCCTGGTCGACAACGGCTCGCGCGTGCTGTACCGGCTGCAGGTGGCCGCGCCGGGCGCCGACCGCGCGGTGGTGAGCCAGTTTGAGCAATGGATCAAGGACGCCATTGCCCGCGAGTCGGTCAAGGGCGTGCGCCTCGAGTCGCTCGACAACGGCCGCCCTGAAATGAGTTCGACGCTCGATCGCGCCGACCGTTTCCTGTCGCTGGTCGGCCTGCTGTCGGCCATGCTGGCCGCGGTCGCGGTGGCCATGGCGGCGCGCCGCTTCATGCAGCGCCACCTCGACGCCTGCGCCATGCTGCGCTGCCTGGGCCTGACCCAGAACGAGGTCACGCTGCTGTATCTGATTGAGTTCACCCTGGTGGGGCTGGTGGGCAGCGCCCTCGGTGTGCTGGTCGGCTTTGGCGGGCACTATGTATTGCTAGAGCTGATCGGTTCCCTGATCAAGACCGAACTGCCGCCGGTGTCGCTGCTGCCTGCCCTGCAGGGACTGGCCACCGGCATGCTGCTGCTCATTGGCTTTGCCCTGCCGCCCATTCTTCAGTTGCGCAATGTGCCGCACAACCGCGTGATCCGGCGCGAGCAGGCGGCCCCCCAGCCGATGGCTCTGGTCACCTATGGCCTTGGCATCGTGGTGTTCGTGGGGCTGCTGCTGTGGCAGGCGGGCGATCCAATGCTGGCGCTGGTGACTGCGGGCGGCTTTCTGGCAGGGTTCGCGCTGTTCGCCCTGGCTGGCTGGCTCGGCCTGCTGGCGCTCAAGTCCTTGCGCGGCGCCGTCAATCACCAGAGCTGGCGCTTTGCTGTGACGTCGCTCCAGCGCCGTCCCGGCGCCACCATTGTGCAGGTGGTGTCGCTGGCGCTGGGTCTGATGGCCTTGTTGCTGCTGACCATAGTGCGGGCCGACCTGATGACCGCCTGGCGCAGCGCCACCCCGGCCGACGCCCCGAACCGCTTCATTATCAACATCATGCCCGACCAGAAGGCGGAAGTGGAACGCCGCATCGCTGCGGCTCAAGTGCGCGACTTGCAGCTATATCCGATGATACGGGGGCGCCTGACGGCCATTAACGCCAAGCCCATTACCGCGACGACCTACCAGGAAGAGCGCGCGCAGCGCTTGTCGGATCGCGAATTCAATCTGTCGACCACGGTCAATATCCCGCCCACTAACGAGATCGTGGCAGGCAAGTGGTACACGGATGGCCCGGGTGTATCGGAAGCTTCGGTCGAGCAGGGCATCGCCAAGACGCTGGGACTCAAGCTGGGCGACATGATGCGTTTCGATATAGGCGGGGTGGTGGTGGAGGCCAAGGTCACCAGCCTTCGCAAGCTGGAGTGGGGCTCGATGCGGGCCAACTTCTTCGTCATCATCAACCCGGCTGCCATGGTCAATGCGCCGCAGACGTATATGACCGCGTTTCATTTGCCACCTCAGTCGCCGGGGCTGGTCAATGCACTGGCGCGCGATTTCTCCAATCTGACCGTGATCGACGTCTCCGGCATCATTCGCCAGTTGCAGGAGGTGCTGGACCAGGTGGTGACGGCGGTGGAGTTCCTGTTCACGTTCACGCTGGCATCCGGGGTGCTGGTGTTGTATGCCGCGCTGATGGGATCGCAGGATGAGCGCACCCGCGAGGCGGGTTTGTTGCGCGCGCTGGGCGCCACCCGCAAGCAGCTGGCGCAGGCGCAGTGGATCGAGTTTTCGCTGGTGGGTGGATTGGCCGGAGTACTGGCGGCGTCCGGCGCGGCCGCACTGGGCTGGGCGCTGGCCACTTACCAGTTCAAGTTCCCGTGGAGCTTCAGCCCGATGGTGTGGGTGTTCGGGTTGGTGATCGGCGCGGTGTGCGCGATTATTGGCGGGTGGCTGGGGCTGAGGAACGTGCTCAGGCAGCCGCCCTTGCAAACGCTGCGCGAGGCTTGATCGGCGGCGAGGGCAGGTGTACATGCGCTGTGTTAAAACAGTCCATTTACGCCAGCTCGCGCTCCCGCAAGTAATCATTGAACGGCCGCGCCGGCTCTTCCAGCTCCCCCGGCTCCAGCTTGAACAAGGCCCAATAATACTGCTGCGTGCCCCTGCACAGCCGAGCGGGGGCTACGTGCCGGTGCCAGCCGCTGGCGAACTGCGAGGAATACATGCCGTCGCCTTCGCGAAAATACGGAATCACCAGCCGTTCGCGCAATGCCGTCAGGAGCGAAGGGGGTGCGTCGTTGTCGCAGGCGATCTCGTAGTGCGAGTTCATGCTGGCCTCGGTCTCGACCACCATCAGCTGGGCCTTTCCCGCGCTGTCGTACATTAGTATCCCGGCCGGACTTGGAAACACGTAGTACTCCACGATGCCATGCTCGGCGAGCAGCTGATTGACCTGTTCGGCAAACACCGCGTCGCCCACAAAACTGTAATTGTGCAGCTTGAGCATGTCGCGCAGGGGATTGGAGCGCGCGGCAAAATATTCGCGCTGCAGCGACACGATCTCGGCTTCGAGCCGGTCCAGCGCGTCGTCGTCGCTTTTCTTGATGTAGCGGTCGATCAGCCCCCGGTTAAAGGCATCGACCGCCACTTTTTCGTCAGCCACGCCGGTGAAGAGGATTTTTTTGCACGGCAGATGGCGCAGGGCCTGGCACAGCTGCACCCCGTTCATCTGCGGCATCGAATAGTCGACCACCAGCACCGAGGGCGTGAGGAATCGCTGCGGCTGGAAACTGATGCGGTGAATCTGCTCGATGTCGACCGCTACGTTGCACTGCTCATGCGAGTTGGGGTAGGTGTCGAAGCTGGCCGACAGCTCGGCATCGCGCACTGGACTTGCGCTCGGCTGCCGGTCGAGCCAGTCGATCGCGCTGCGGGTGTCGTGGAAGGACTTGCTGGTCAGGCTGGGGTCGAGCTGAAACGACAGGCTCGACAGAAAACTGTCGCTGTCGTCGATCAGCACCGTCAGGCTGGGATGAAGGTAGATGGGCAGTTGCATGGTCGCTTCCGGCAAGGTAGTTCAGACTACCGCGGTTGCGGCAGCGCGATTTTCGGGAATTCGAGGACAAAAATTGTGTAAGCCAGCTCGCGCGATATGCAGCGGATACTGGCTTGCCAGGCGTCGATAATCTCCTTGCAAAGCGCCAGGCCAATGCCCGAACCAGATTCGGGCGGATAGGAGTAGAAACGCTTGAAGATCAGCGGCAGCTGGCGCGCCGCGATCCCGCAGCCGGTATCGATGAAAAGCAGACGCGGGACCTCGCGCTTGCCATCGACGACAATGCGGATGCGGCCCTTGCCGGCGCGGTGCAGGGCGTTGAGCGCATTGCGCAGCAAATTGAGCAGAATGACCATCGACAGTTCGTGCTTGCCGGCGAAGACGAAGTCGCTGCGAATCTGCACTTGCACCGCGTCGCGCTGAGCCTGTCCTGCAAAGGGATAGCGCCGCATCACTGAATCGACCACTTCCTGCATCGATACTTCTTCGCAGGCCTCGAGCTTTTGGCTGACCGCGGTTGCCGACAGCAGGAACATGTCGACCATGTGGTTCATATGGCGCACCTCGTACTGGATGCGGCCCACGGCCTGGATCAGCTCCTGGCAGTCGGCCGTGGTTGGCGCACCGCGCGCAAGGCGGCGTGTAATGCCGCGCACGTTGGCGTCCACGCTCACCAGTGGCGTGCGCAGTTCGTGCGATACCGCCGCCAGCCCATGCGCCATGCCGGCCAGTTTTTCGTTGGCCAGCATGCGCCGCCCCACCTTGGCCGCCGATACCACCACGATCGTAAAAGCGTAGACCGGCAGGTGTTCGAGAACTTCCGGATCGAGCAGGAAGCTCGGGTCGCCCTGCCAAGCGAACAACAGGCAGCCGAACACGGTGCCGGTCGCGCAGGCGGCCAATGACCACAGTGTCGGAAAATGGAACAGGACGATCAGTGCTATCAGGTAGGACTGGCCCCAGACCGAGGAGGCGTAATTCATCAGGTACATATACGTGAACTGAAACGGCAGCACGTAAGTTATGGCGACAAACACATACGCGTCGAGAAAGCGGCCTTTGAACCAGGTGCGCGCCCATAGGGCGGGCAAGCACAAAAGCATGCCGACTAGGCGCACGCTGAAGCTCTCGTAGTGCTGGGGGAAGATGTAGGTCCAGATCACGTAGTACGTAGGCATGCCCAGGCAGCCGATCCAGGCCAGCACGACGTAGCGCCAGGTGCCGCTGTCGAAGGCGCGCTCGCGGCGTTGCAGCCAGTGCCGCATTGCCTGACGGGCCTGGTACACGGTTCCGCTGATGGTTCGGCTGCGCTCGCTCATTTCCGCCGGTGTGAGGTATTGATCCTGCACAATTTTTCATCGAAGAGCCATCGTGGCTTAAGTTGACTAACTGCAATTTGATCTATATCAATACCGAACCATGTTGATCCAAAGCAAACGAGTGTGAGCAGAAAATGAACTCTTTTGCCAAGGAGAAATCATGTCTGTTCAAAATCTCAACATTGCTGTTGTTCCCGCCGAGCAGCGCTTGCCGGCTTTCGTGAACCGTCGCATGGACGAGCACTATGTGACACGCGTGCAGAATCTGCTTGGCGGTGAACATCTGCATGTCTGGAAGCCGGCCGAGGCCGGCGCGATCATGTTGGCCGGAAATGACTACTTGTGTATTTCGCAGGAAGAACGACTGCTACGGGCGCAAGCTCGTTGCCTGGCCTCGCAGCAGGGCATGCTCATGTCCTCTGTTTTCTTGCAGGAAGGAAGCGCGCAGCACCGCCTTGAGGCCCGGCTGGCAGCATTCATGGGCGCCGAGGATGGCGTGCTGGCGCAGTCAGGCTGGGCAGCCAATGTGGGCCTGTTGCAAACCATCGCCGAACCGGGGATTCCGGTCTACCTCGACATGCTGGCCCACGCCTCGCTGTGGGAAGGCGTGCAGTCGGCGCAGGCGCTGGGCGTGCCGTTCCTGCATAACGACGCCGGCCACCTGGCACGCCAGATCGACAAGCACGGCCCAGGCGTGATCGTGGTCGACGCGCTCTACAGCACCAATGGCAGCATCGCCCCGCTTTATGAGATTGTCGACATTGCAGAGCGTTCGGGCAGCATCCTGATTGTGGACGAATCGCATTCATTGGGGACCCACGGACCACACGGCGAAGGGCTGGTGGTTGCGATGGGACTGGCCGACCGGGTGCATTTTCGCACAGCCTCGCTGGCCAAGGCTTTTGCCGGACGCGCGGGCTTTCTTACCTGTTCGCGGCATTTCAAGGGTTACTTTCTGTCGGCATCGCGCCCGGCGATCTTCAGCTCCTGCCTGCTGGAGCACGAGCTGGCATGGTTCGACGCCGCGCTCGATTTCATCGCCGCAGCCGACGGTCGGCGCGCGGCGCTGGCGCGTCACAGCCGCACGGTGCGCGAAGGCCTGAGCGAACTTGGTTTCAACGTTTCGGACGGCACCGAGCAGATCATCTCGCTCGAGGCCGGACCCGAGCCCAAGACGCTGGCGCTGCGCAAGGCGCTGGAGCGGCGCGGCATCTACGGGGCCGTGTTCTGCGCCCCTGCCACCGCCAAGAACCGTTCGCTGGTGCGGCTCACGCTCAATTCCGGCATGAGCGAGAGTCAGGTCGAACGATTACTTGACGCCTGCGCCGACATGCGCCGCGAAGTCGACCTGGGAAGCTGGTCGTCCACCAGACGACTGAACCGCCTCTCGCTGGTATGAGCAGGTCCGCTGCGCTATGATGACGGCCATGAATGAACCTCAAACTTTATATAGTGTGATTGGCGGCGAAGCGCGTGTGCGTGACATGGTCGACCGGTTTTACGATCTGATGGAGCTCGAACCCGAGTTCGCCGGCTTGCGCGCCCTGCATCCGCCGACAACGGACGGCTCGCGCGAAAAGCTGTTCATGTTCCTGTCGGGCTGGATGGGCGGGCCCGACCTCTTTGTTGAAAAATTTGGTCACCCGCGCCTGCGCGCACGCCATCTGCCGTTTGCGATCGGTAGCAGTGAGCGCGACCAGTGGCTGCGCGCCATGGCCTGGGCCATGGAGGATGTCGGGATCGACGAAGCCTTGCGCGTACGGCTCATGGAGTCGTTCTACCAGACCGCCGACTGGATGCGGAACAAGGCCGATTGATGAGCGAGCTTCAGTTTCTGATCCTGGCGGGCGGGCTTGCGCTGGCGCTGCTGCTGCAGCTGGTGCTGCTGTTGCGCCGGGGTAGCGATGGCGGCGCAGCAGCGCTGGAGCGCATCGAGCGGGAACTGCGGCGCGAGATGCAGGACGGGGCCCAGGGTACGCGCCAGGAGCTCGGCGCCATGCTGGCGCAGAACCACGGGGCGACGGTGCAGCAGATTGACAGCATGCGCCAACAGGCTGAATCGAGTGGCAGCAGCGGACGGCAGGAGCAGGCGCTTGCGCTCAAGCGCTTCGCCGACAGCATGAGCCTGACCTTGAACAAGCTCACCGAGTCGAACGCGCAGCGCATGCAGGAGATCCGCACCACCGTCGAAGCCCGCATCAAGGATCTGCAGGTCGACAATGCGCTCAAACTCGAAGAAATGCGCAAGACCGTCGACGAGAAGCTGCACGCAACCCTGGAGACGCGCTTGAGTGAATCTTTCAGGCAGGTGTCGGAGCGGCTCGAAAAGGTCCACCAGGGGCTGGGCGAAATGCAGCAGCTGGCCATTGGCGTGGGAGACCTCAAGCGTGTGCTCACCAACGTGAAAACGCGCGGCACCTGGGGCGAAGTGCAGCTTGAAATGCTGCTCGAACAGGTGCTGACAGTAGACCAGTATGCAAAAAATGTCGAGACCGTGCCCGGCACCGGCGCGCGGGTGGAATTCGCCATCAAGCTGCCGGGCCAGGAGGGCGGCGGGGTGCCCGTGTGGCTGCCGATCGACGCCAAGTTCCCGAAAGAGCAGTATGAACGCCTGGTGGAAGCGGCCGAACGGGCCGATGCCGAGGGCGTGGCAGCGGCGGGGCGCGAGCTTGAGCGCGCGGTGCGGCTGGAGGCAAAAACCATCTGCGAAAAATACGTCGCTCCGCCGCAGACCACCGATTTTGCGATCCTGTTCCTGCCCACCGAGGGCTTGTATGCGGAAGTGATGCGCAGGCCCGGGCTGGCCGACGAATTGCAGCGCAAGCTGCGCGTGTCGATCGCCGGACCATCGACACTGGCGGCGATTCTCAACAGCCTGCAGATGGGCTTTCGCACGCTGGCGCTGGAAAAGCGCTCGTCGGAAGTGTGGCAGGTGCTTGGCGCGGTCAAGACCGAGTTTGGCAAGTTCGGCGATGTGCTGAGCCAGACTCGATTGACGCTGGAAAAGGCCGCCAAGAACATCGAGAACGCCGAGGTGCGCAGCCGCCAGATGGCGCGCAAGCTCAAGACGGTGGAGGCTTTGCCGAGCGAGGCGGCGCAACTCATGCTGGGGCCCGAGCTCGACGACGGGGAAGGCGGCCAGTAGCTTGACCCTCGTAGGTCTGGCGCGCGTGGGCTTTTCTGGCTAAACAGTCATACAATCGTTGTTTTAATTAGCGGCCTTCGCGGCGACTCATGGCTCATATTCATCCAACTGGCTGGCAAGAGATGGCGGTCACCGGGACCGCGGCGCGCGAGATCGAGACCCTGGCCTATCTCGATGCCAGGCTGGCTGCCGATCCGTACCGGATCTATCACGGGGTTCACTGGACTAACGTCGAAAAAGGCTTTTCAGCCTACGGCGAGATCGATTTCATCCTGGTTGCACCCAGTGGCCGCGTGCTGCTGATCGAGCAGAAATCGGGCTTTCTGAGCGAGACGCCTGAAGGCCTCGTCAAGAACTTCGAGGGCAAGCCGCGCAAGGTGCGCAACCATATCATCCGCTCGATTCGCGGCTTGAGTGAACGTTTTGGCAGCGAGCTCTCGATCGACTACCTGCTGTACTGCCCCGACTATACGGTGCGTGATCCGCACCTGGCCGGCATCGACCCGCGCCACATCATTGACGCGACCAACAAAGAGCGCCTAGCGGACCTGATCCGTGAAATTCTGCCGGTTGGCGACGCCGCGCCCGGCGAGCAGTTTGACAAGGTCACCCGCTATCTGGGCAATATCCTCAATCTGCGGCCCGACCCCAGCTCGATGATCGGCAATGCAGCTCAAATGGTCACGCGCCTGTCGGGCGGCCTGGCCACGTGGGCGCGTCGGCTCGAATTTTCACCCTTCCGGCTGCGCGTTGCGGGCACCGCGGGCAGCGGCAAGACCCAGCTGGCGCTGGCCGAATATGCCGCCGCCATCGATGCCGGCCTGTGCCCTTTGTACGTGTGCTACAACCGCCCGCTGGCCGATCACATCGAGCGCCTGGTTCCACAAGGGGGAAGGGTGGCCACCTTTCACATGCTCAGCGACGCTTTCATGCGCGATCAAGGCCACACGCCCAATTACGCGGCGCCAGGCGTGTGGACCGAGATCGAAGCGCGCATGGCTGCGTCCGAGCTGCCGGCGAGCTGGAAGTACGATGTGCTGATCGTCGACGAGGGGCAGGATTTTTCGGTGGCCTGGCGCGACATCCTGCTGCGCATGTTGAATCCCGAAGGGCGCGCTATCTGGCTCGAGGACCCCAACCAGAACCTGTACGGGCGCGAAATGGTGCCTTTGCCAGGCTGGGTCAAGATGCACTCCGATACCAATTACCGCAGCCCGCGCCAGATCGTGGATATGCTCGAATCCATCGGCGCGGTGCAATCACCGGTGGAGGCGGGCAGCCCGTTCAAGGGCGCCGATATCGAAGAGCTGCTGTACCCAGAGGGCGATACCGAAGCCATGCTGGGGCAGACCCGCAAGGCGGTCACCTTGTGCCTTGGCGCCGGTTTCTCACGCCAGGACATTGCCATCGCATCGTTTCGCGGACGCGAGAAATCGGCGATTCTGAATCTGGACAAGCTGAGCGAGGCCCATACGCTCAAGTCCTTCACCGGCCACTACGACCTGTTCGGCAACCCCGAGTACCGCGAAGGCGGTTTGCTGGCCGAGTCGGTGTACCGGTTCAAGGGCCAGTCGGCGCCGGCGATCATCTTTACCGAGATCGATTTCGACGAAGTGGATGATCTGGTGCTGCGCAAGCTATTCGTGGGCATGACGCGGGCGCGCCTGAAGCTGGTGCTGGTGCTGAGCGAGCGCGCGGCGCAGCAGCTGCTGGACCGGATGTAGAGCGGCGCTAGACCAGTCCCTCGAACAACAGCACATCGACCATGTCGCCCGCCGCCACGCTGCCTTGCTCGTCGTGCAGCACGACCATGCAGTTGGCCTCCACCATGGAGCGCAAAATCCCAGAGCCTTGCGAGCCGGTGATGCGCACCTGCTGGCGGCCATCGGCGTCCTGCGACACAATGCCGCGCTGGTATTCGGTGCGGCCAGCCTTTTTGCGAATGGCCGCGGCCGACCTGATCTTCACCAGCAGCTGGGGCGCGTCGGCCCCCATCATGCGCAGCAGGGCCGCGCGTGCGAAGAAATAGAACGACACCATCACCGCCACCGGGTTGCCGGGCAGGCCGAACAGGAACGCGCTCTTGCCGTTCGAGGTAATGCGCCCAAAGGCGAGCGGGCGCCCGGGGCGCATGCCGATCTTCCAGAAAGTGACATCACCCAGTCTGGCCATGATGTCGCGCGTGTAGTCGGCCGCGCCCACGGACACGCCGCCCGATGTGACAATGGCGTCGGCCTGTTCGCAGGCCTGGCGCAGCGCGTCTTCCAGCGCTTGCGGATCGTCGCGCACGATGCCCATGTCAATGATGTCGCAGCCTAGCCGGGTGAGCATGCCGAACAGGGTGTAGCGATTGCTGTCATAGACGCAGCCGGCATCGAGGGTCTGGCCGATCGAACGCAGTTCGTCGCCGGTCGAGAAAAACGCCACGCGCAAACGACGCTGGACCGGCACGCTGGCAATCCCCAGCGACGCCAGCAAGCCAAGATCTGCAGGCCGAATGATGCGGCCCTGGTTCAACGCGGCGCTGCCGGCCATCAGGTCTTCGCCGGCAAAGCGGCGGTTGTCCCCGGTGCGGATGGTGCCGGGCGCGATGGTAATGCTGTCCGCGCCGACGTGGGCCACATGCTCCTGCGGGATGACGCTGTCACAAGCGGCGGGCATGACGCCGCCTGTCATGATGCGCACGCATTGGCCGGGCGTGGGCGCGACATCGGAGGGGCGGCCTGCGAAGACCGTGCCCACTACCTGCAGCGTCACCGCGCTATCGTCGGCCAGATCAGCGCCGCGCAGCGCGTAGCCGTCCATGGCCGAATTGTCGTGCGCCGGAACACTGATCGGAGAGATGATGTCCGCACCAAGGACGCGGCCCAGCGCCGCCAGCAGCGGCACCTCTGCAATCTCGGTGACAGGGGTGATGAAGTTAGCGATGATACGCTGGGCATCGCGCACCGGCAGCGCGTCCGGATCGTAGCCCGAGAGGCAGCTGGTGACCTCGCCGAGCGTGGGAGCTGTCATGCTTCTTTTTCGAACTGCTGCAGCTCGCTGAGGGTGTTGATGTTGCGGAAGCCGTCGCGGTCGTCGAAGCGCACCCGCACCACCTTGATGCCGTCGTACCAGCCATCCATTTTGCGCCCGCCCGCTGCCAGGTAGTCCGACAGATGCTGCAGCACCATCGCGTTCATCAGCGCAAACACGGGCTGCGGCTGGATCACGCCGGCTTCCTCGGTTTCGGCGACGGCCAGGTCGGCGTCATTGGCCTGCAGCGCTTCGCACAAGCGCTGCACCAGGTCGACCGGCAAAAATGGCGAGTCGCACGGCACCGTGACGAGATAATCGGTCATGCAGCGGCGCAGGCCGGTCTCAAGGCCGGCCAGCGGGCCTTCGAAGCCGGTCAGGTCGTCGGGCCACACGGGCGCACCGAATACCGAGTAGGCGTCGGTATTCTGATTGGCGATGATGGCCACTTTTTTTACTTGCGGCGCCAGCCGGCGCAGCACGTGGGTGATCATGGTCGAGCCACGGAAGCGCTGCAGGCCCTTGTCGACATTGCCCATGCGCTTACCCTGGCCGCCCGCCAGAACCAGTCCGGTGACTTCGATACTATTGGTCATGTAAAAAAATCCAGTTTTCCGATTCAGCTACTTTAATTGATTCAACCGCCAATATATGACATTTCGACCTTGCGGTCACGGCCTGAAAGAGCGCTGGTGTTGATCGTGCGGGTTTCGGAGTAGCGGTCATCGCGTACCCGCCAGAGCTGGGCGACGGCTGCCGAGATCTCGGCGTCGTTGTTCCCGGCGCGCAGCAGCGCACGCAGGTCGTGCCCGCGGGTGGCGAACAGGCAGGTGAACAGCTTGCCCTCGGTGGACAGGCGGGCGCGCGAGCAGTCCTTGCAGAAGGCCTGGGTGACGCTGGAGATGACGCCGATTTCACCGCTGCCGTCGGCATGGCGCCAGCGCGCCGCAGTTTCGCCGCTGTAGTTGGCGCCCACAGCTTCCAGCGGCATCGTTTCGCCAATGCGGCGGACCACCTCGGCCGAAGGAATTACTTCGGCCAGGTTCCAGCCGTTGGAGGCGCCCACGTCCATGTACTCGATGAAGCGCAGGATGTAGGGGCTACCTTTGAAGTGGCGCGCCATGGGCACGATTTCCTGATCGTTCATGCCGGCCTTGACCACCATATTGATCTTGATGGGGCCCAGACCGGCGCGATGCGCAGCCTCGATTCCAGCCAGGACGTCGGCGACGGCGAAGTCGACATCGTTCATGCGTTTGAAGGTGGCGTCGTCGAGCGAGTCGAGCGAGACGGTGACCCGGTTCAGGCCAGCGTCCTTGAGCGACTGGGCTTTTTTTGCCAGCAGCGAGCCGTTGGTGGTGAGCGTGAGGTCGAGTGCATTGCCGCTCGGCGTGCGCAGTTCGGCCAGCATGCCGACGAGGCGTTCCAGGTTTTTGCGCAACAGCGGTTCACCCCCGGTCAGGCGGATTTTCTCGACGCCGTGCGCGATGAAGATGGTGGCGAGCCGCGTGATTTCTTCGAACGAGAGCAGCGAAGAATGCGGAAGGTAGGCGTAGTCCTTGTCGAACACTTCCTTGGGCATGCAATACACGCAGCGGAAATTGCAGCGGTCGGTGACGGAAATGCGCAGGTCGTGCAGGGGCCGGCCGAGCGCGTCGCCCAGCAGTCCGGTGGGCGCGTCGAGCTGCGCCGGAATGGCCGGGGCGGGCGATCGACCGTCCCCGAACATGATGATTTTTTCAGCCATTCCAGTACGATAGCACGAGGCCGGCGACGGCACAGGCGGCGATCAGTTTGATGGTGCCGACCTTGAAGCGGAACAAGGCCACGCAGGCGGCAGCGCTGATCGCGACCGCGTACCAGTCCGGCTGTGGCCCTGCCATAAATACGTGCTTGCCGAAAAATACTGCAAGACTCACGATCACCCCGACCACTGCGGCGGAGATGGCAGTCAGCGGCGCGGTCATGCGCACATTGTCGCGGGTCGATTCCACCAGTGGACCCCCGGCCAGGATAAAGACGAACGATGGCAGAAACGTAAAAAACGTGGCCACTAATGCGCCGGCCACGCCCGCCACAAACAGGTTGCCGAACAGGGCGTGGGTCCACGCGCCCACAAACCCGACAAAGGCGACGATCATGATCAGGGGGCCGGGCGTGGTTTCGCCCAGCGCCAGGCCGTCGATCATTTGGGTGGCGGTGAGCCACTGGTAGTGTTCGACGCCGCCCTGGTACACATAGGGCAGCACTGCATAGGCGCCGCCGAAGGTTAGCATGGCGGCCTTGGTGAAAAACCAGCCCATCTGGGCCAGCGTGCCACTGGCGCCGAACTGCTGGGCGATGAGCAGCCACGCGCCTGCGCCCAGCACGCAGCCGACGACGCTGACTTTGGCCAGCCGCATCCACGAAAAGGCGGCGTGGGCGGGGGTGGGCGTGTCGTCGTCGATCAGAGCCATGCCGTACGATTCGCGGCTGTCGGGGTGCTTGCCGCCGACCTGGAAGTGCGCGGGCAGCCAGCGTCCGCCGGCCCAGCCGATGACCGCCGCGGCGAGCACGATGAGCGGGAATGGCAGCTCGAGGACGGCGATGGCCAGAAAGGCGCCGATGGCAATGCCGATCAGCGTGGGATTTTTGAGCGAGCGGGTGCCGATGCGCCAGGCCGCGGCCAGCACCACAGCCACAATGGCTGGCTTGATACCGTACAGGATGCCGGCGACGACCGGGAGCGAGCCGTAAGCCAGGTAAATCCAGGACAGCACGATGAGCAGCAGCAGCGAGGGCGCCACGAACAACACGCCGGCCAGGATGCCACCGCGGGTTTTGTGCATCAGCCAGCCGATGTAGACGGCCAGCTGGGTGGCCTCGGGACCGGGCAGCAGCATGCAGTAGTTGAGCGCGTGCAAAAAGCGCTGTTCAGAGATCCAGCGGCGTCTCTCAACCAGTTCGGTGTGCATCAACGCGATCTGTCCGGCCGGGCCGCCGAAACTGATGAAACCGAGCTTGAGCCAGTAGCGGAAAGCTTCGGCCATAGAGACGGGGGCGGGGCGGACGTCGCGGGGAAGGGACATGACGGGATATTGGTAGTGAAATTTAGATGATTACGCTTAGCCGATCCAACCGCGACACTTCGAACAGTCCGACCTGCGAAGGCGGGTGCCTATACTACCTTTGCTCATACGTGCTATCGGCACCCGCCTCCGCGGGTGAGACGGTTTCAAGTGTTACGTACTGGTTCCGCGCTTGTTGCGCGCTTGTTGATTAAGTAGCTTGTTCTCGTCACCGTGCAACGATCCTAACCGTCGCACGTGCTCATATCCGTGCCACCCAAGCAACCGTCGCACCCGTGCAGGCGGGTGTCCATAGCACGTATGAGCAGAAGCGCCATAGGACCCGCCTGCGCGGGTGACAAGGTTGTAAAGGCCGCGCTGTTTTTAGTACCGTAAAAAAAGGGAAGCACTTGGCTTCCCTTTTTAACCTGCTTCCGCGTTACTGACGCGTTGTGTCGATCTGGATCAAGGGCTCGTCAACCGGCGGTGGCAGGCGCTTGCGCTCGCGTGGAACGCGCACGGGCTGGGCCGCCTGCGCTGCAGCTTCCTGGGCTGCACGCAGCTTTTCAGGATCGGTTGCAGCGAGGGTCAGACCGGCCGAGTTGAGGATCTCGTTGAGATCGGCAACAGGCTGCACCACTGCCGGCGCTGGCGTTGGGACCGGAGCAGCAGCTACCGGTGCTGGCGCTGGCGCTGGAGCAACTTCTGGCGTTGGCTCAGGATCAGGCTCCGCTTCTGGCGTGAACAAGGTTTGCTGAACCAGAGGTGCGTGCACTGCAGCAGCCTCAGCTTCCACTGGCGCGGCTTCGGCAACGACCGGAGCCGGCGCAACTTCCACCGGCGCTGGCGCTGGCGCCTGCACTTCCGGAGCCGGCGAGCTGTATTCAGCAACAGGAACCGGGTCGGCCTCGACGGCTTGCACTGGCTCTGCTACCGGCGCTTCAACTGGCGCTGGTGCAGCGTACACAGGTTCGGCAACGGCTACCGGCTCGGCAACGACCACTGGCTCGGCAACTGCAACCGGCTTGCTCACTTCAACCGGCTCAGCGTGCGCCATAACCGGCGCAGCTTCGCTCACTTCGTGTTCGCCTGACTCCTGTTCAGCGCCGTCAATGCCTTCTGCACCTTCCGCACCTTCAACACCCTCGCGGTCACGACGGTTGCGGTTGCGGCCACCACGACGGCGACGGCGGCGCGGCTCGTCGCCACCGGCTTCGACTTCAATCTCCTCGCCGTTCGGACCGATGGTGGTAATCATCACCGGTGCTGCGGTTTCCTGCTCGCCTTGCGGGCCGGCGGACTGGGGAGCTGCGCTCATGACCGGTGCTTCGGCCAGTTCGTCGTTCTTGACCTCAGCTACCGGGGTGCGGTAGTCGGCGCGCTCGCGTGGGGGGCGTGCTGTACGTTCCGGACGCTCGCCGCGCTCGGGACGTTCGCCGCGCTCGGCGCGTGGCGCCGCTGCCACCTGATCGGACTGCTCGCGCGGCTCGCGTGGTTCACGCGGTGGGCGCGGAGTGCGTGGTGGACGGGCTGGCTTGGACTCGGCCTCGGCTGCCTTGACACTGTCGTCGGCGCTTGGTGCCTTCGGCTCGCGCTCTTCGCGCTCGCGGCCTCCTTGCTTACCGCCACGGCTGCGCCCACGCGGGCCACGGCCGTTGCGGTCGCCGCCACGCTCGCTGCTGGCGCTGGCTTTTTGCGGTGCGGCCACAACCGGCGCGGCAACGACTGGCTCTTCCTTCTTGCCAAAGCCGAGGAAGTTCATGAATTTGCTTATGAAACCTTCTTCGACCGGCGTGGTCAGAACTGGCGCCGGAGCAGGTTTTGGCGCTGGCTCGGTGCGGTCTACCATTGGAGCGGGCTGGGCCGGGGTAATGGTCTTGACGACGGCTTCCTGGCGCGGCTTGGCCTCTTCCTTTTCGCGCTTGCTGTAACCCATATCGGTTTCAGCCTGCTCGGCCAGGCTGTAGCTGGCCTGGCTGTCTTCGAGGCGCGGATCGTCGTGCTTGATGCGCTCGAGCTTGTAGTGCGGCGTGTCGAGGTGCTTGTTCGGGATCAGGATCACGCTGATGCGGTGGCGGTTCTCGATCTTGAGCACTTCGCCGCGCTTTTCGTTGAGCAGGAAAGCGGCGACGTCGACGGGTACTTGCACGTGGATGGTGGCCGAATTTTCCTTCATCGCCTCTTCCTGGATGATGCGCAGCACCTGCAGGGCGGACGATTCGGTATCGCGGATGTGGCCGGTGCCGGAGCAGCGCGGGCAGGTCACGTGGCTGCCTTCGGACAGCGACGGACGCAGGCGCTGGCGCGACAGTTCCATCAGGCCGAAGCGCGAAATCTTGCCCATCTGGACGCGGGCACGGTCGTGGTGCAGCGCATCTTTCAGGCGGGTTTCCACCTCGCGCTGGTTCTTGGCCACTTCCATGTCGATGAAGTCGATGACGATCAGGCCGCCAAGGTCGCGCAGGCGCAGCTGGCGGGCCACTTCTTCGGCCGCTTCGCAGTTGGTGTTGAAGGCGGTCGTTTCGATGTCCGAACCGCGCGTGGCGCGGGCCGAGTTGACGTCGACCGAGACCAGCGCTTCGGTGTGGTCGATGACGATCGCGCCGCCCGATGGCAGCGGTACGGTGCGCGAGTAAGCCGTTTCGATCTGGTGTTCGATCTGGAAGCGCGAGAACAGCGGCACGTCGTCGCTGTAGCGCTTGACGCGATGCACCATGTCGGGCATCACGTGGCTCATGAACTGGTGCGCCTGCTCGTAGATACTATCGGTATCGATCAGGATCTCGCCGATATCGGGCTGGAAGTAGTCGCGGATGGCGCGGATGACGAGCGAGGATTCCTGGTAAATCAGGAAGGCGCCGTGGGCCGACTTGCCGGCTCCTTCGATGGCGCGCCACAGCTGCATCAGGTAATTCAGGTCCCACTGCAGTTCTTCGACGTTGCGGCCGATGCCGGCGGTGCGGGCAATCACCGACATGCCTTGCGGCAGGTCCAGCTTGTCCATGGTTTCGCGCAGTTCCTGGCGCTCTTCGCCTTCGACGCGGCGCGATACGCCGCCGCCGCGCGGATTGTTCGGCATCAGGACCAGGTAACGGCCGGCCAGGGAAACGAACGAGGTCAGGGCAGCGCCCTTGTTGCCGCGTTCTTCCTTTTCGACCTGGACCATGATTTCCTGGCCTTCGCGCAGCGCTTCCTTGATGGAAGCGTTACGGACATCGACGCCTTCGCGGAAATAGGTGCGCGCTACCTCTTTAAAAGGCAAAAACCCGTGCCGATCTTCTCCGTAGCTGACAAAACAAGCTTCCAGTGAAGGTTCGATACGGGTGATGACGCCCTTGTAGATATTCGATTTGCGCTGTTCCCGGCCTGCGCTTTCAATATCAATGTCGATCAGTTTCTGTCCGTCGACAATCGCGACGCGCAGTTCTTCCTGCTGCGTTGCATTAAACAACATGCGTTTCATTTTTATTAACTCCGCGGTCCGTGGACCGATCCACTGCCGCTCTGTGACAAGCGGCATAAAGTACAGGGATGTACGCGAGAAGGGGAGTGTTGGAGGGTGGGTATGCCTTTTCGTACGGCGACGCGACGCAGAGCATCACGGCCGCAACCAGGGCGCGGTGAGGTCGATCGACATGCCGAGTACGCGCATCACCTGCAACTTCCCTGTAATGGCCCAGTCAAAACCGGGGCGCAGGCAAAGCCAGGCTGAGCGAAATCAGTGAGCCAAACCTTAGCCAGCCACCAAACCGGGAACTCGAAACGCGACGGCTTGAACGACAGCCTGTCGGTTCATCCAGCGGGATGAGGCTTGGCAATCGGGTCGGGCGAAAACGACAAGCGTTATCGACGCCAACAACCGGCGAGCTGAAACTGCAGCTTGCCGGTACTTATCCTTACAATTCCAAACAATCCAATTCAGCAGCCTTGCGCGCTATCCGATTACAACAACGGTGCAACCTTGACCCGCGCAGGGATGTGCATACACATATTTTCCATCGAATTTGCAATTTGGCGAGGCCGATGGAGACGCCCCTGTGTAAAATATCGTTTTAATTCTTACACCAGCAGAGGTTTGACCGCCGCCTGTCGATTATATATTCAAAATGAAGGACTTAGAGAGAATTTCTGGGAAGACAGAGCAAATGAAGATGCAAAGCGTTGTTCCCCCTTCATCCCCGGCAGACGGCCACAGCCCGCAAGTGCAAGCGTATTTTGTCACCATCAACGAAGAAGATGCCGGACAGCGGATCGATAACTACCTGTTACGAATCTGCAAAGGCGTCCCCAAGAGTCATATCTACCGCATCCTTCGTTCCGGCGAAGTACGCGTCAACAAGGGGCGCATCGACCAGTTGTACCGCCTGGTGGCAGGCGACGTGGTGCGCGTTCCACCTGTGCGGGTCGCTGAAAAGCAAAGTCAGGCTGCCGTGCCGGCGGCTGAATTTACCGTGCTGCACGAAGATAGCCATATCCTGGTGATCGACAAGCCGGCCGGCACCGCCGTCCACGGCGGCTCAGGCGTGTCGTTTGGCGTGATCGAGCAGTTGCGCGCCGCGCGTCCTGACGCAAAATTCCTGGAGCTGGTGCACCGGCTGGACCGTGAAACGTCCGGTCTGCTCATGCTCGCCAAAAAAAGGTCGGCGCTTACCAACCTGCATGAACAGATGCGTGACGGCCTTACCGACAAGCGCTATCTGACCATGGTGTATGGCGACTGGCAGAACGCGCGCCAGCATGTAAAACTACCGCTGCACAAGTTCACCACGCCCGACGGCGAACGCCGCGTGTGTGTGCAGGCCGGCGGCATGGAGTCGCATACAGTATTCACGCTGCTGCGCAAATTCAAGCAGTTTGCCTTGCTCGAAGCCGAGCTGAAGACCGGTCGCACCCACCAAATCCGCGTTCATCTGGCTTCGTCGGGCTTTCCTATTGCAGGTGACGATAAATACGGCGATTTTGCCCTGAACCGAGCGCTACTCAAGGCTGATGCCACCCGTGGCGCCCTCAAGCGCATGTTCCTGCACGCCCACCAGATTACATTTACCCATCCCGAGACCGGCAAACCAATGACCATCAAGGCACCGCTTGCCGGTGACTGTGAACGTTTCTTGGTAAGCTTGGGCACACCTTTAACGACGGCAAAGCGCTAATACCTGGCGCGATGCCGATACCAACATCAGGAGCGGCCCGCCACAAGCGGCCGTAATACATGGCAAGAAAGCAATTCGATCTGATCGTCTTTGACTGGGACGGGACGCTCATGGACAGTACCTCGGCTATCGTGAAGTGCATCCAGGCCGCCGCCCGTGACCTGGGCCTGCCGGTTCCCCATGATGAGGCTGCATCGCATGTCATCGGACTGGGCCTGCATGAGGCAATGCAGGCGGTAATGCCCAATATTGACCCGGCAATGTACCCGCGCATGGTGGAGCGTTATCGCTTCCATTACCTGTCGAAAGACCATGAACTGGTGCTCTTCGACGGGGTGCGCGAGATGCTCAACATGCTCTCGCAGGAGGCCTATTTTCTGGCCGTTGCCACAGGCAAGAGCCGGGTAGGGCTGAACCGCGCGTTGAATGCAGTGGGCCTGTTATCGCTGTTCGATGCCACCCGCTGCGCCGACGAGACCTTCTCCAAGCCCCATCCAGCGATGTTGCAAGAACTTACCAGGGAGTTAGGCCAGGATCTCAAGCGAACTGTCATGATCGGGGATACCACCCATGATCTGCAGATGGCAAACAACGCCGGTGCGGCAGCAATTGCTGTACAGTACGGTGCGCATCCAATCGACCAGCTCGACGCCTGCAAGCCGCTGTATTCGGCAGCCAGCGTCAGCCAGTTGCACGAATGGTTAAGCGAGAATGCGTGATGGAAGCCGGTAGTAAGACGCAGATCCTGATTTGTTCTTCGGGCACCGTGCTCGAAGGCGGTCTTGGCGTGCGGTTTCCGGTCAAGGCATTCGGAGATAAGGCGACAGGCTTTGTGGTGCGCTATGACGGCAAGCCATATGCCTACCTGAACCGCTGCGCCCACGTCCCCATCGAGCTGGACTGGGCTCCGGGAGAATTCTTCGAATCGAGCGGCCTGTACATCATGTGCGCTACCCATGGTGCGATTTACGTGCCCGAGAGCGGTCATTGCGCGGGTGGCCCCTGCAAGGGCGCAAAATTGCGCTCGATCGTGGTGCTCGAAGAAGGCGACAATATCTATTGGACTCCGGATGAGTTCATTCAGCCGCCATCGGTTCCTGCCGAGTGAGCAGCAGCGTTATCTTGTAAAGCGAAAAATGAGCGACAGCGATATCCCGAACGACGACACATTGCCACCCACCCGCCCAGCGACCATCCTGAGCGGTAGCTGGGAGCGCGAAACGCTCGAAAAGCTCGTTTTCGCCACCGTTCAGGAACGGCGCTCGGCGCGGCGGTGGGGCATTTTTTTCAAGCTCAGCTTTTTGTTGCTGGCTTTTTTTGCCGTGTTTGCTTTCTCCGACCTCACCTTGGGCGGCGATGGCGAGCTGGTCGGCAAGCATACGGCGCTAATCGAAATCGAAGGGGAGATCGAAGGGGAGGGCAGCGGCTCGGCCGATGTGGTGATTCCGTCGCTGGTCAAGGCCTTTGCCGACGTGGAGTCGGTGGCCGTGGTACTGAAGATCAATAGTCCCGGCGGCAGCCCGGTCCAGGCGGGCATCATCGTCGACGAAATCCTGCGCTTGAAGGAAAGTTATCCGGACAAGCCCGTGTATGTAGTAGTCGACGAGATTTGTGCCTCGGGCGGGTATTACATCGCCGCTGCTGCCGACCAGATTTATGTCAACAAGGCCAGCATCGTCGGCTCGGTTGGCGTGCTGATGGATGGCTTCGGCTTTACTGGAACGATGGCCAAGCTCGGCGTTGAGCGGCGTTTGCTGACGGCCGGCGAAAACAAGGGTTTTCTCGATCCATTCAGCCCGCAGTCGGACAAGCACAAGGCGCACGCCCAGTCGATGCTCAACGAAATTCACCAGCAGTTCATCAGCGTGGTCCGCACCGGACGCGGCAAGCGTTTGAAGGAGACTGCCGAAACCTTCTCCGGCCTGTTCTGGAGCGGCGCCAAGGCTGTCGAGATGGGGCTGGCCGATGGCTTCGGGACGGTCGAGAGTGTGGCCCGCGACCAGATCAAGGTGGAAGACATTGTCGACTACACGGCGCGCGAAGGGCTGCCTGAGCGGGTGCTGAAAAAATTCGGCGCGGCAGTGGGCAAGGGGGCGGTCAAGACGCTCAACAGCAGCACAGTTCCGCAAGTCCGATAGTCGACTAAATCAATATTTAACTTGAAACTTGGCGAGGGTGTTCTATATTGGACCTGTAGTTCTTTCCGAAGGGGGCCGATATAAAAACAAAGTATTTGTTGGCAGAAATTACGCATTGAAACGAACTACTAACCGCATTCTTATGCGGCACAGAGAGAATTTCGATTCCTCGCAATGAGTCCTTACCTGGGGACGTGGAAACGGCGGCGCAATGCCGCCGTTTTCATTTTGTAACGCTCAATATATGATTGCCATGGGGCTCGAAGATGAGCCCTGTCCCCCGCGTTCGCGCGGGGATACGGTATTCCTTCAGCTCCGCTAGCCCCGGGCAGGGCGGCATGCTCAATCCACGCAAGCATCCGCACTTTCATGCGTCGTCCCCGTGCGCAAGAACTTCGGTAACTTATACAGCTGCGGCGTCAACATGCGCTCGACCGCCGCAGGCGCTGCTGCTGCTGGCTCGCAGCGCTGGCCAAAGCCGCCATCGCGTATCCAAGCAGCCAGATCGCGCTGGGTTTGGGCGAACCAGCGCTGCTGTACCGAAACGTGCTTCTGTCCACCAGGGCGCACCGGATTCACGCTTCCATTAGTCCAGCGTGCAATCGCTTCGCGCGTGGTTTGGAGGGAGGACTGGGACATGGGCATCATGCTTTCGAGGTCGGTTCCATTCAACTCAGCGAGTTGGGCATTAAGCGACTGTGTGGAAGGTTTGGCTAGCATTCTCGACCCCGTATTGAGTGTGGCAAATCCTAACGAAGTGGGCTGGGAGCTCCTACTCCGTTAGGCCGATTCCTAACGATGAGTCAGTGTAGCAACCGGACTCCGGCAATACTTGATCTGCGTCAAATGTAGTCCAAGCCCTCTCAGCGATTCCCAAGCGACGGGGATTTGTCCTACAAACCCACGGGCGTCCGTCTTTCAGGCAGTGCTCGCTTCTGTTAAAGTCCGGCCTATGAGTAAATTATCCCTAGACCGTATCCTGCAATCGCAAGGTTTTGGCACGCGCAAGTATTGTCGAACTTTGATTGAAGATGGCGACGTCTTCATCGATGGCCAGGCCCAGACCAGCTACAAAGCCGCACTGGAAACGGACGGACTGGTTCTGAGCGTCTTTGACGAAGAGTGGGTCTACCGCGAGCGGGTTTATATTGCGCTGCACAAGCCAGCCAATTTTGAGTGCTCTCGCAAGCCCAGCCATCATCCGGGTGTGCTGACACTGTTGCCTGAGCAATTCACCTGGCGCGATGTGCAGCCTGTCGGCCGGCTCGACCACGACACCACCGGCCTGCTGCTCATGTCCGACGATGGCCCGTTCATCCACGCGCAATCGTCACCCAAACGGCATATTCCTAAGGTATATCAGGCGACGACGGCCGACCCTGTCACGCCCGAGTTGGTCGCCGCACTGCTGGCGGGCGTCAAGTTGCATGACGAACCGGCGCCGCTGGCCGCGCTGAGCTGCGTACAACTGGGTGACAGGCAGCTTGAAATAATTCTGGAGCAGGGCAAGTACCACCAGGTCAAACGCATGCTGGCAGCAGCCGGGAATCATTGCAGCGCCTTGCACCGCTCCGCCATCGGCGGGTTGACCCTCGACGCTTTGGCGATCGATGAAGGCGAATGGTGTTTCCTGGAGCCGGAGCAGCTGGCATTGCTGGTTGGCGACGCCCCAGCCTAAGGAATTGACATGAAACTAGCCACCATCAACGACGGTACGCGTGACGGCCAACTGGCTGTCGTGGCGCGCGACCTGAAAACTGCCCACCTGGCCGACGGCATCGCGCCAACCATGCAGGCTGCGCTGGACGACTGGGCCTTTATAGCCCCCCAGTTAGCCGAACTGTACACGCAGTTGAACAATGGCCGTGGCCACCGCAGCTTCGAGTTCGACGCCAGCAAATGCATGGCGCCCTTGCCAAGGGCATTTCAGTGGGCCGACGGCTCCGCCTATGTAAATCATGTAGAACTGGTACGCAAGGCGCGCAACGCCGAGATGCCCGAATCATTCTGGGAAGATCCGCTGATGTACCAGGGTGGCAGTGACGATTTTCTCGGCCCGCACGACGACATCGTGTTGGCGCACGAGGAATGGGGCATTGATTTCGAGGCCGAAGTGGCTGTTATCACGGGCGATGTGCGTATGGGCAGTACGCCGGACCAGGCGTTTTCGCAGATCAGGCTGCTCACGCTGGTCAATGACGTATCGCTGCGCAACTTGATTCCGCCCGAACTGGCGAAGGGGTTCGGCTTCCTCCAGTCCAAGCCGGCGTCGAGCTTTGCACCAGTTGCCGTGACACCCGACGAACTGGGCGAAGCATGGAAGGACGGGAAGGTGCACCTGCCCCTCCGCTCGACCTGGAACGGCAAGCTGGTCGGCCAGCCCAATGCAGGGGTTGACATGGTCTTCAACTTTCCGCAATTGATCGCCCACCTGTGCAAGACGCGCAACGCGCGTGCCGGGACCATCGTCGGGTCCGGCACTGTATCGAACAAGGATAGCAAGAAGGGTTATTCCTGCATTGCAGAAAAGCGCTGCCTGGAAATGATTGCCGACGGTGTGGCAAGCACGCCATTCATGCTGTTCGGGGACACTATCAAGATCGAAATGCTCGACGCCAATGGCAAGTCAATCTTCGGAGCGATCGAGCAGGCGGTCAAACAGGCCGAGGCCCGCAAGGGGCGTTAGTTCAGCGTTTAGAAATCGTGCTTGCGCTTGAGGTACATCGGCAGCACGCACCAGACGCTCAGAATCATCACCGCCATGACAGCGCTAGCGCCGCCTGCAGCGGCAACGCCAAAGACTTCGCTGATCACCATATTGGTCCCGAGGATGAAAGCGAAGGCCAGCGAGAACGAACCAGCCACGATCTGGCGCGTTGCAACGCGCTTGAAGCGGGCACGGTTGTTGAGTGGGCGCATTAATCTGTGCTGAATGGCGGGGGCGCTCAGCAGTACAAGGCTGGTCAGCGAAAAAAAGAAGGTTGCCAGGAACACGAACTTGCCTGTCTCGATAATTTCTCGAGCGCCTCCATTGAACGGAAGGATGATCAGGAAGGCGGTCAGCATTTGAGCGCCCGGCAAGAGTATGCGCAGTTCGCTTAACATGTCCGAAAAGTCGCCATCGAAGCGCAGGTCGTTGCGAATGGCGTTCTCAATGGGCAGCAGGGGCAGATTCTTGGACATGGCGGCGCTCACTTCGGTTTAACTATTTCTGAATTTCATTATAAGACGACGTTCTGCTTATCCTTGGTGCGCGCGCGCACGCTCGGAAGCGTGCCTTGCGTCTGTTGTTTGATGGCGAAGCTGATGCCCGGTTCCTGCCTGTTTGGATGGCGCCAACTCTGCTAGGCACAATTTCGACGGGACTCATTTCCTAGCCTGCCGCGCCGCATACCGACACGACTATCATGCTTCTCGCTAGAAACCAGATATTGTTCAGGAGCAAACTTTATCAGGCCAGCGATGCATAAGAACTCCACATATTTTTACCGCCAGTGTGGAAGCGCCCAGTAAGGACCGCATACTTTTTCGGAACTAGGCTATCGAAAACTCCCATCCTTGCAACAGGTTGCGTACAATTATCGTCTTTGCCAAGTTTTCATGAGTCGCTATGCCTATCGTTCGTAAAGCCGTATTTCCAATCGCCGGATTGGGCACTCGTTTCCTACCTGCAACAAAGGCTTCGCCGAAGGAGATGTTGGCTGTTGTTGACAAGCCACTCATCCAGTACGCAGTGGAAGAAGCGTACGCTGCTGGTATTCGTCAGATGATTTTTGTTACTGGACGTACGAAGCGTAGCGTCGAAGATCATTTCGATACCGCATATGAGCTGGAGAGCGAGCTGGAAGCTGCAGGCAAGCACGAACTACTCAGTATTGCCCGCTCTATTGCGCCCGATGATATGAGTTGTGTCTACGTCCGCCAGCCGCGCGCCCTTGGCTTGGGCCACGCGGTCCTATGCGCGAAGGAACTCGTAGGTGGCGAGCCGTTCGCCGTCCTCCTCGCAGACGATTTGATGACCGGGGAAGTGCCGGTCATGAAACAGATGGTAGATCAGTTTCAGGAGTGGCGAGCGAGCATTCTTGCTGTACAAAATGTGCCCGCGGAACATACCAATCGCTACGGGATTGTGTCGGGATCCGAGGTGCGCGAGGATATGCTTGACGTATCGGGCATGGTTGAGAAACCACTTCCCGAGGTGGCGCCCTCTACCCTTGCCGTGGCCGGAAGATACATCCTGACCCCTGGGATTTTTAGCGAGTTGGAAAACCTGCCAAGCGGTACCGGGGGCGAAATTCAGCTAACCGATGGAATTTCCAGTCTTCTGCGTCGAGAAAAGGTGTTCGCTTTCAGGTACCGCGGAATGCGCTACGATTGTGGAAGCAAGCTTGGGTTTCTGCAGGCGACCGTCGACCTCGCTGAGGCCCATCCGGACGTGGGTGCCGATTTCCGGCGCTGGATCAGTGAGCGTACGGCCCCAGGGCACGGGTGAGCGTTGGGCTTAAGCGCAGCCACCCCCGCGCTCAAATTCACGCACTAGTTTGCTCAGGCGACCCTGCATGGGTATCACTTGCTCAAGCGAGCATTCCAGAAAATTGCCGCTAAGGGAGTTTCCAGGTTTCAGCCTGCATGCGCTACTTTTGCCAATTTATTTATGGGATCAATTATGGGATCACGAATTTTTTCCGTTACCCCGAATGTTCCTAACAATACTTAATTGAACATTGGGAGAGCAAGCTGTGGAAGAGTCGTCGACTGCAAAAGTCTTCCTCGCAGGGCACGCGGGTTTGGTAGGGACGGCTCTAGGCCGCCTGCTGGGCAATCTGAACCTTGACGTCGTCACCCGGCCGCGCGATCGACTCGATCTGCGGGACACGCTCGCGGTCAGAAATTTCTTCGATGCTGAAAAGTTTTCAGAGGTATACCTGGCCGCGGCGAGGGTAGGGGGGATTTTTGCAAATGAAACCTACCCAGCAGAATTCATCACTGAAAATCTCGCGGTACAGACTAACGTCATCGACAATGCGTGGCGCAGTGGGGTCAGCAAATTGCTTTTCCTCGGCTCGTCGTGTGTTTATCCACGCCTGGCCACTCAGCCCATCCGGGAGGAATACCTGTTGACTGGACCGCTCGAGCCAACCAACGAGCCTTACGCGATCGCAAAGATCGCAGGTATTAAAATGTGTGAAAGTTACAACCGACAATACGGTACCGACTATCGAAGCGTGATGCCGACTAATCTGTACGGACCAGGGGACAACTATCATGCGCACGATAGCCATGTGATTCCGGCGCTGCTTAGGCGGTTTCATGCGGCGAAAGTCGAAGGCCACCCTGAAGTTGTAATCTGGGGCAGTGGCAAGCCTATGCGTGAATTCATGTTTGTGGATGACATGGCAGAGGCATGTCTACACGTGATGAATTTGCCGCGTGCAGAGTATCAACGACATACAGGGCCGACGCAGTCACATATCAATATTGGAACCGGCGTAGATATTTCCATCGCCGAGCTGGCAAGATTAATTAGCGGAGTTGTAGGATTTAATGGCCGGATTCTATTCGACGCATCCAAACCCGATGGCATGCCGCGCAAATTGCTCGATGTGTCAAAGCTCCGTGCTTTGGGCTGGGCTGCAAAAACCACGCTGGAGGACGGCCTGCAGCGGACTTATCAAGCCTATCTGCGTCGCTAAGTCAGTCTGCACCGCTGCTCCCACCGACGGCTAACCGCCAATACCTTGCCGACGCAGCCAAGCCATGGAAACATTGCTCCAGATTGCATTCAATATCAACAAGGAGCAGGCAAGTTTCATTCAAGGAAAGGGCGAAGCGCGAGAGCAAGGACCTGGATCGGCGAGAAACTTCTCATAGTTCTGGTTATGCCGCAACTCTTCTTGAGCCGACATGGCGGCCACGTCGTTGAGCGTGACCGCCGGCAGCAACAGCAGCTCGCTCAGTTCTTGTGTTCGGAGGTTGCGCTCACCCGGTAGGCCTCGACCCGTGCAAGGATCGAGGTGATATTCACAAACGTGGTTCCGTAAGCTAACTCGTGCCTCTGCGGGCTTTCACTGCTCGTCCACCTCCACTTGGCTTCTGCTGACGTGCCATTTTTTTCGGAATGATTGCGTCTTCAGGCTCCTGGGCGACGAGGGCCTTTTGTGAGTCCACTGTAGCCTTGATTTGTGAATGAATACGCTCAATTTCGCCGGCTATCATATGCCAGTCAGACCATTGCCGTGAAATGTGGACACCATTACTTTCGAGTTGATTCAACATGTTTGTTAAATTGTTAATCAATCCCAGTATAAATGCCTGGTCGTTTGCCGAAAGCTCTGAAAAAACTGCCATATCCATGGAATTCGGTAGCGCAAAGCGTAACTCGAGCTTCTCGCCAAAATCGTCATATGACTCAACAAACCATTTTTCGAAGATTAACGTTCCATATTCAGCCGGGAATTCCAGCTTAGGATACAGTCCAAACTTTCCGGGGCGGACGTTAGCGCACGAAAGCCTAAAGCCGAACTCCGTCGTCCTTTTTGAACCGAAGCTCATGTTTTCTACCGCAAACCAGAGGTGTTCGTAGTCCGGGTTGACCTGTTCGCGTTTGAGTGTAACCTTGTCGAAACGTAAAGCTGGCGGAAAGTTCGCCATTTCGTCCATTAATTGTTGCACACCTTCACGTAGCACATCTAGCTGCTCCTCATTCAGGCCGAACAGTTTCTCGGTCGTCAGATCTGCAGGCTTCAATAAGGACACTAGTACTTTGCATAGTATTTCGATGAGGGACCATTCGGTTGTCGTCAGCGCCGTCAACGGGACGGCACGGGCGATCTGCGAATCCCCGTTGCTGGCCAACGCGATGCGCATTCTCCCATCTTCAATCACCGTGCTAAATCGTAATTCTGGAAAGGAGCGACCTGCAGCGTTCAGTTCGGTGAACTTCCAATCCAAGCGGGCGTCATTGTCCTGGGCTGGAGCAGCCTCCAGAGCAGCGTAATCGCAATAGTCAGGATTGCGCTCCAGCATACGCTGCCAGCGTGCCTCGAGCTCTTTGTTCCGTTGCGCCGCCGCTTTATTTTGTAGGAAGTAGTTTTCGAGTTCTTCCTGCACCTGATGCAGCTGAACGAGAATAAGGTCGCCTTCCTGTCGAGCCTTTTTCGCGGTCTGCTGGGCGGTTTCGACTTCGTTTTTCAGTGCCGCGAGAGCTTTAGAATTCGCCGACTCCCTTTCTGCGGCGTTTTGCGCGGCAATTCTCGCGGCTTCCCTTTGCTGTTGGGCGGTTTCGACTTCCTTTTTCAGGGTAGCGAAGGCTTTCGCATTCGCCAACTCCCGTTCGGCGGCATTTTGCGCGGCAACAGTTGCTGCTTGCATTCGCTGTTGGGCGGTTGCGACTTCATTTTTCAGCGCTGCGAGAGTACGAGCGTTGAGTGCATCCCGTTCGGCCGCATTCGCCGCAGCAGTAGCTGCCGCTGCCTTTAACTGTTGAGTGGCTTCGACTTCCTTTTTAAGTGCAGCATTGGCGGACTCACGTTCGGCGGCTTTTTGCGCAGCAATAGCTGCGGCCTCCCTTAGCTGTTGGGCTGTTCTCGTTTGCGCGCTCAGTTCGTTGTTCTTAGCTGCAAGTTCCCGACTTGATTTGTCAAGGGCGATATTCCTCGCTGCCAGGTCTTTGCTTGCCACGTCCAGCGCATTTTGCAGTTGGAATACCCGATCATTCTGCAATTGGTTGTTTTCTTCAAGTTGCCTGCATTTCTGTAGTGCCACTTGCAGTTGATTGGCGATTACTTTTGCCTGGGCAGTCTGCTCTTCAGGTATGGCTGAATTCTTTCGCAGCTCAGTGAGCGCGATCTCTTTCGCTGCAAGGTCTTCGTTTAGTTTTTTGCGCTCAATAAAGACCCGTTCAAGTTCCTCCTGTTGCTGGTGCATTTGCAGCAGAATCTGTTCGTTTTCCTTCCTTACCTCATCCAGCTGCTTTTTGCACGCGGACAGATCTTCCTGGGTAGCCGTTGCAGAAGTTGTGCGTGCAGTAAGGGCGAATTCCAGGTTGCGAATCTTAGACTCAAGCAGTGGCTGATCTTCGCTCAGACTGCGCGCTTGCGCCGCCATATCTCTGAGGAAATTGTAATCCTTGAGTGCGTCAAATATCGTGAACGAGGGTAGATCTCCATCATCTTGCGACGCTATAGGATGCACCGCCGATTCGATCTCATCCTTGAGCATTTTGAACTCGGGCTGAAACACTAGCGATTGCTCGGCGAGGTAGGTTGGCAGAGGCTCCGGGGAGAACGATGAATGGGCTTCGATACCTTCCGCGGACAACTTTAGCTTCCAGCGCTCTGAACACTCTTTAATCAGGGCAGAGGGATTCGCTGCGCAATCGTCCGCGTTGACCAGAAGGGTTTTACTTGGGTAGCGCTTGTGAAAGCGCAGGATCTCACGGTTATAAGTTACCCATGTCTCGAGCAGCTGGGTGAGCGAATCGCCGGACACTTGACGAGCGGCAAGCGCGGCAGCGAGGGCTCGCTTGGGGGGCGTGTAGACCAGGACGAAGCGGATATTTGGGTCGAATTTGCGCCAGTAATCCATCAGCCATACGCTGCGCGAGTTTGCCCATGACCAATTAGAAGCCTTCAAGTTGGCCACGAAAATGCTGCTCGCGATCTGCTCCCAAAACTTGCCGATTTCATCAACTGGTTTATTCGCAGGTGCCTCGTCAAACGATGCGGATAGCACGTGATCGTGCCAAGTCTGCATCGTGATCGATTCGTCTTGCAACGAAGGTAACGCGGGCTGAACACCGGCATGGGCCAAAATGCCAGCAACCATATCCAGGTCGCTACCAGGAGCGCCAGTAACACATAAAATCTTCATCTAAACCCCGTTTGCTTGAAATTGGTGTACAGACCACATTGGAACCGTACGATTCTTACGTCCGATCCCGTCATACTCAAAATGCGCGGCTCCGTCAGCGCCCGCTCGTATAAATTCGTACATCGTTATTACCTCATGTCTCAACATACGCATGCGCCGAAAGTCTGCCCTTGGAAGTGCTTTCCCATCCGGTCTTATTCTTAATGCGGCGGAGTCTCGCAAGGCGCCTAATCATTATGGGTGAGTTCGACCTTGTCGTCGAGATCTGATCCTCTAACTTCTGCTGTCGAAATAGCGTACGGGACGAGGTGCTAACTCTGCAAAGCAGTCCTTCGTGATTAATCCGACGCGTTCGGTTCCGACACTGAGATCTTCACTCTTACTTTTCCGACGTGAACTATACTTAAATATCACGTGATTGTCCTATTTTGGTCCAAAAGCAGGCAAGCCTGCCCGACAGCACCCATCTTGCGCATCTGAGCCCACAGCTCGACGAAAGCGGCATGCGCTCGAAGGGCTGTTATCGCCCCACGCATCACTACTTCTCTCGGGGTTCGCTTTCGGAATGGGAAGCCGCCGACGGGTGCCAGCTTGCGCGCGCCGCCGAAGCCTGGCACCTCCTCGCCTGGTCTGAGCGAGGGGCTCGCACGGCGGTCGTTCGCAGCTAGAGTCACGGTACGCCTGGCGAGCTGCAGGCGCCAGCACTCTATGCCTTCATGGATCACCCGGCCCTTTTCCTGCCTCCACCCGTGGTAAGTGCTTTTTTACCGTTCGGCTGGTGAGATGGACGCACCCGCACTCCGCATGTCAGAAGATAAGGTGTGACTAAGCGGTCGCTGCGGTCGCTCCAGATCGTGCGGTCGGTACCGGATGTGCGGCTAACTTCGACGTGGCTATTGTTATTCTCCGATCTGGGCGCGCGCGACGCGCTAAGTGCCACAGTGCTGGACTTCGGGTAACGCAGCACGGAAAAATCAGATTTTAGCAACACAAGCAAGGTGGCAAATTGCGGGTAAGCCCGAAACTTTTCGTTTTAAAGGGTTTGTTGAAATCTTAATCCTATAAAGATTGGCATAAGTAAAACCAAGTACAACAAATTCCCAGCAAACAACGTGCAGCTCGCTTTGTCATCAGAAGTTTACAGACCATGTTGAGTTGATGCAAAAACGGAAATATATCTAATTTTCTGTACTAGCACAATCGCCAGAAGAAGATTTTCACACTAATTTACTATGCATCCTGCAGCCTGCTGGTTTTTATTGTAATTACAGGACGCGCAAGTGGTACTGGCCTGCCGAGTCTGATCGCTGTAACCGCTGCAGGCACGGCCAGCACATCTCCGCGGGCAACAGCCCCTGCGCCGTTGCCAGGCCGCCTATCAAACATCGCATTTACTAGCCATCCTTGCGCACTCGGTAATCTTGCTCGATCCGGTAGGTACGTGCGATTGCCCACCTACCGGCCAACGCGCTCCCCGTTCATCAGTTGAGCGAATTGCGGATTTCCACGCGAGCGACGATCATTAGCTAAACACTTGGCGCAGCAATTTACGCGGAAATCCTTGCTTGCGTAAGAATCCCCTAGATTGATGCTGTCCCAAGCTAGTAGTAAGGGGCGGGGACGCTTGACTCCGGTATGATTATAGGTATACTCATGTCGTTTGCCAACGATTCGCATCGTCGCCAGCGCATCCATTTTCTGCTCGCGTTAGTTTTGGCGATCGGAGCATCCTTCACTCTTCTTTTTATCCGTGCGAAAGCCCACTACTGGGCACTACTGTGTTGATCTCCACGCGCTCAAAGGAATGACACGTCGCTTAGCTAAGCTCGTCATCCCACATGGGAAAAACGAGCTGCAATATTAACCGTGGAGTTTTGTACTAGATGAAGTCTATTTTCTTCCATTCGACCCCCTTCAGCATAGCGAAATCTAAGAGCGCTGCCCAAAATGTGAATGGCTGCGTCTTTCCTGCGCTTTCCCGAATTGATGAGATGCGCCCGTCCTTCAATCAGACTGGAAATAGGGGGAATATGGTTCACGCCGAAGCCCCTCAAAAGCTTTTTCGGCATAACCTTTCGCTGTCATGTACTGGAAATCTGGTAAGTGTGCAGCAGGCCGACCCTTTCGCCTTTTCAGACTACATCAACAGTTTTGACGTTATTATTCTCAGTGTAGCCAATCTCATTAGGAAGAATCAGGATCATAGCAGACTGGTCGCTGCCCTAAAGGAAATTCACAAGCCACTTTTCGTCTTTTCCGCAGGACTGCAGACTCGGTTGGATTCTCTGAGTCACTTATCTCCATCAACTCGCGACTTGCTGAGTATATTGAACGAGAAGGCAGCTTTGTTTTCCGTGCGGGGCGAGACTACTCAGGAATTTCTGCATACGAACGGTATAAATAATTGTGTAGCACTCGGTTGTCCAAGCCTATATGTTTACCCTGACAATATTCGCAAAATTGCCCCCATGAGCCTGGAACCGTTCACTAGATTAACGGTGGCTGGACACTTTTCGCGGGAAAACTTATCCGAAGCCACTTCCAAATCCAAGCGGGCGGTGGATTTTTATAACTTCATGTCTTCGTGCAATAACCCAATCGACTACGTGTTGCAGGATGAGATATTTACATTTTCAGAGTTGCTTAACGAAAAGGGCATGTTTGACGACGCTACCTTCAGCTTTGATACGGCTCGGATGACGGCATATTTTGCAAGCTTGAACGTCGACATGAAATTTGTAGGGGGGTGGTATATGTTCGATAATGTGTCGGCGTGGCGCTCATACATACGTAGCCGAGATTTGTATTTCGGTGATAGGTTCCATGGCGGCGTCGTTGCACTTCAAACCGGGACGCCTGCCATTATCGTTAAGGGAGATGCTCGGGTGATGGAGTTGGTCGATTATTTTAAATTGCCGAGCGCCACCTTCGCCGATATGAGAACCAAGTCATTGGCGGAAATCGTGGAGCGGGAATTGTCTTCGTCAAAGTTGGAAGTATTCCATAAATGTTACACTGCACGACGTGCAAATTTCGTCAAGGTTTGCAAAAAGGCAGGGTTAAGCTTTGCTGAACTATAAGACAATCTACCTGCGTGGCTTGCTGTTTGTTGCAGGTTTAGCTACCTATGGTGCTGCCCAGGCGGCAGACAACAGCCAGTTTTGGCAAAAGTCTCCTTCTGTACTGTATTTCGGCGAAAAAATACCTGTTCAAGATGAGAATAATTTCAGGCGGCGTCTAAAGCTCATCGCTGATTCCGGAGTTAATGCTGTGGTTGCCGGGGGCGGTGTCGGGGATGCTGCGGCAAGAGATTTTTTCGACGATTTTGCCAGCGATCCCTCATTGAAGAGGTTTAAGGTTATTTATAGGCTTAATCAGGCCCTCTCGGATTATCACGCCAAAAAATGCCAGGGCCAATCCACTGACTGCGCGGCACCGCCTTGGCTATTTGAACTTGTGCAGTTTCTAAGCCGCCAGGATCGCGTGGTGGGCTATTATGTTTTCGACGAGCCGGCAACTTATCATGCTGAGAGGGGAGGCCGGATTGCCCCAGACTTTCAATTAAAGGTCTATAAGGTGATCCGCCAGGCTGATCCTGACCGTGTGAGCAGGCCCGTCATTAACACTAATCATGCCTATCAGCGTGGGCAAGATGAAAATGTAGTGTTGCGTCATCTCAGCCCTTCGTTCCAGGATATGGTGTTTCTACAGCGCTATTCGACTGACGTCCAAAAATTCAAAAAGGATAATGAGCTTTGGAGAAAGTCTAAGGTATTGTCCTCAGTCCCACATGTTCCTATTTATCCGGTTTTTGTAAAAAACAAAAACCATTGCAGTGCGGTCAGGGATACCCTCTTTTTTTCGAAGAGCAGAACTTGGAACCTAGCATCGTTTGCAGATTCGTATCGCTCTTCTATGATTGATTACCCTGATTTTAAGAGGGTGGGCGTCGGATTCTATTCTTTCAGGTCAAAGGAAGGATATTCGTGGTGGAAGCATCTGGACGCATCCGCGTGTGATGATTTTGCGTATGCAGTGGCAAAGTTTATGGACGATAGCCAACAGAAGCGCTGACGTAAAACTGCGCTGGCTGCAGAGCGCGCTTTTTCCAACATCAAGTAGCCTTGACTTTTAAATGGCTGATCGTTGATATGAGGTTGGGCCGACTTGTAGTTGCGTTCGTGGGGCCGGCCCATTGCCTGTAGTTCCGCCAGCGTACTCTCGCTTAGGACAGCGCCAGATCAGGGCTGGTATCCCGTGCTGTTCTCTTGGCGACAGGGATCAACGCTGCTCGATCTCGATCAACCTCTTCTTCATCAATAAGCCAATCCTCTTTGGGTCGAATTGACGCTCTGAAAATGCACGTACCTTCTTCCCAAAATGAGCTACTTTTGTAGCGGCGCGCGCTTCACCTAACTTTGCAGCGGCGGCAGGAATATCGACGTCGGCCCACCAAGCGCCGTCAGTCATGTCGACGAAGGGGTATTCACCGGGCTGAACCATGGTGGGCGCGTACTGCACAGGGAAGCCAGTGTTTTCGGTCAGGAAGTCTACATTTCCAGAGAAATTGGTTCCCACGACAGGCTTGCCAAAGAGCATTGCTTCTGCGAGTGTCCGTCCAAATCCCTCAGAGCGATGCAGCGACACATACACATCGCACGTTCGGATCAGCGCCAGCACCTCGCCGCGCTCCATGGTCCCCTCAAGTACAGTAATTCTTGCGTCGCGCTTGCATTCTCGCAAAAAACGCTTCCAAGCAGGATTTTTTGGATTACTGTTCATGGTTTTGAACACCAACCCTACTGCGTCGTCGTCTAGAGGGAAGGCGTTGCGAAACGCGTGGAGTGCAGAAAAAGGATTTTTTCGCTCCAAATAAGAGTTGAAGTCAAAAATATATAGAAACAGACATGTACGATCTGGCAAGCCGAGTTCGCTGCGGCTTATGTCCTTTACGCGCGACACGCTGGCGGGCAGGGGCATATGCGTAACTGGAGTTGGCGCATGACGATTGGCTGCCTTTGCCGCGGCGACATACATTTCAAGAGTAAATCTCGTGGCCGCCCAAACTTCATCGACAAGGTTGAGCACAGAGAGCCATGCTTTGGGCCATACAGGTAGTTCCCATGGCCACCAACCAATGTTTGTTCGCCCCTCGAAGAGTTCTGGCCCACGCTCCAGAGCCATCCTGGCGGTATCGAAACCGGTGAGACAGAACAGATTCACCGAGTAAGGCGCCTCGACGGTTTGCGCCAATAGCTGTCGCTCAAGAGACCGATCAGCTTGACGAAGATGCTTCCCCGGGTCGATATTAACAATCGAGAAGGGGATATCGGCTGCTCCGCAGGCTGCCGCGGCCATGCGAACATCTTCGCCGATCCCCAGTTCGCCAAATGCAAAACCGATCAGATTTACACCGAAGGGACGCGGCGGCAATGCGTCGATGCTGGCCAGTGGAGGTTCGGCTGGCTTGAGCCAAGCAAGAGCTCGCTCTGTCTCGCAGGCATTCTCCGTCCAAGCGGAAAAAGCTGACCAAGACGCCTCATTGTCCAGCTTAAATGCGTTTTGTAGGTCCTTGCGCCTTAGCCATTGAAGGCAACCAACGCGTTTGACCCCGCTCAGCGGCGCGTTGGAAGCTGATCGGAGAGGCTCTCGCAGCCACTGTTTCCAACGCGGCGAGACGAGTATGGCGAGGTCACAATTGTGCACGCCCTCGAAGAGAAACCATTCTGTGTATTCATTTCGACCCGTACGGCTAGTCAGATCGAATAGACGTTGAAGTTCGCTGCTGCACCGCCAAACAAAAAACATGAGCCATGTGAGGGGCGGGTGCGAAGCCTCATCATTTAACGGGTCTTCGAAAAATGGGGGAGGCGCGTCCAGGGCGGAAAGGATGCGCAGATCCACAAATTCTGCCAAGCCGTATTCGCGGAGGCCATGCACATAAAACCAGGCGATTGCATGCCAAAGGCCACTCTCAGTGCCAACGTCGAACACCTCGGCCAGATCTACCCGGTTGGAAACGATATGGAGAAGCGCGGGAGTCATGCCAAACTCGCCGTACTGCGGCCAGTCAGGTAGTGGCCTTAGTAAAGCGGGCACCAAGGAATGCAATCCGGCACGCCACCTTGGGTACTCACGGGCTCCCTCAAATACCCACCAGGTCTCGAACCAGTCGGGAATAACTGAGGCCGCGGGAAGTCCCCGACGTAGATCCTCACGCAGAAGCCAGGCAAGCTCAATAGGACGTACTGAATCCATGGAGGTAGTAGTCATTCTTAGAGCGATCGCTTCTGAATCAGAAGAGTATTTGAAATCGCCGTCACGGACAGGCCAATGGAGTCGTCCTCCCGAATTTCCAGGACGCTGCAATCATGCTCTTGAATTAGTCCTAGAAGAAACGACTGAGGCAAAAAGTGCATCTCCATTTCAGTCGTATTTTGTGTCGCCAAGTAGGCATTAATTTGAAAGCGGTAGCCCGCCTTGTACGTCGGGAGCTGAATGAATGCGACGCCTCCCGGGTTTAATTTCTTTAGCAGGTCGCTAAGAATCCGCGCCATCACTGGTGGTGGGTTATGTTGCAGGACTATTCGACTATAAAGGACATCAAATGAGCCAAGCTTGTCAACATCAGCAATAGAATTTAAGCGCACGAGCGACAGGTTATCGATCCCAGACTGATCAAGATAATCCTGTGCGACGCGGAGGTGCGCAGCTGAGATATCAACTCCTGTTACAGAAGCAAACCTGCGTGCCAGCGGTATGGTTACCCGGCCCACACCACACCCTAACTCCACGCATGTCTTAAAATTCTCAAGCTTCAACCCCGCCCGCGCCAGGGCGGCGTCCAATATTTTTAGTTCTGTTACGCCGCTAGCATAGAAGGCATCGCGCCCGGTCGCGAAATTTTCACGAAAATAACTGTCGTTCGTGAGAACCGACCAATGAGGTTCAGTTTCACCCAGATGCTGCCACTGGGCGCCTACTTTAGCGAACAATGCTTCTAGCTTATCTTCATGCGCCGTCACCTCGACAACCATCGGCGGGCCAAGGAAGGGCGGTTTGGGCGGGCGCGGAGTTTGGATCCGTTCAAGGCTGGCGCGAAACTCAGTGGAATTGATAAACAATTCGCGCAGTGCCTTTCGATTGCCCACTTCCGTAGCATAGTGAGTAATAACGGCCTCGTTTTCCGGCTCGCGTCCAAACAAGAAACGGTACGCTGCCACTACATCTTCTTTAGTTACCATTCAATCGCCGCAATAACTCGGCCTCCATATCATTTTTTTCATCCGGGGAAAGCCATTTAGCTGCGAGGGTCGCAGTTTCAACTAAATGTTCCCGTCGGGCTGTACCTAATTCGGATGTCTCACCCTCTAACAACAGCTCGTCCACGTATGTCAAGAACCACTCCTTCGGGGCCGAGCCAAGGTGTCGGGAAAGTATTTCCATACCTTCCAGCGCGACGCTACGACGCATGCGCAAAGTAATGCAATCGTCGTGCAGTCGCGATTTGGCCTGGACAACGTCCACGAATCCTATCCGATCCTGGAAGGCCAAAAACGCACGCAACCAGTAATCAAAATCAAACGACGCTTTTAATGTTTCATCCAGGTTTCCCAATAGCACTCGGACGGTTCGCCGGAAAAACATACTTGGTTGGCAAATAAAGCACCCCTCCTTGAACTTCTCGACCGGGGTTGCGGGCATCAAGGTCGGATACAATCCGAGTGTTTCGCCCTGTTTGTCAACGTGCTCGGCTTGGCCGTAGACCATCAATAGACGAGGATCCTTATGTAGTTCGTCAACCGCGCGCCGTATAGCTCCTGGGGTATAGAGGTCATCAGAGTTGAGCCATCCAATAATTGTCCCACGGACTTGAGCTAGCGCGATGTTCAATGCCTGTGCAGGACCATTGTCTGGCCGTGAACTCCAACGCAGGCGTGCATCCCGACTCGAATAGTCGCTCAGAATACCGAGAGTTTGATCCGTGGAGCCACCGTCAGCAACCACCAGCTCAACATTGGCGTAGTCCTGCGCCAATATGCTATCAATCGCGGCGCCTATGTACTTATCCTGATTAAGCGACGGCATTACGATCGATACCAGAGCCGGCTCCACTACATCTTGTTTGGATGGACTCATCAAGGTTGCACACCGCCTAATCGAGTCTTAAACTGAGTATGTTGTGCGCTAGTGACATGTGAGGTCAGGATAACTCTCTCAATAGCAGCAACGGTCTTGGATACCGACGAATTTGAGATGTCGGCCGCATCGATATCACAATGCTGGTGCAGGAATTCTGCAATCCGATCAGCATCTGATCTCGGCGACTGTAGCGCATCAGTCAGTTCCGGGAGCGTATTTGCTACCGCATAGGCACCTAAACTGTTATGAAACTTATCAACCAACTCACCATGGGAATTGTAATAGATGACCGGGCACCCTATTATCATGGATTCCAGAATTGCACCGCTGAAACGGCTTATGAAGAAATCAGCATCTACCAAAAGGTCATAAAGCGGTTCGCGTGAGGTGTTGAATGCGGACAGGTCGCCGTCGTCCTGGGGGTGCTGCGACACGATCATTTCAAAACCGACGGTACTGCATGCCTCTCGAATTTCGGTCAGCCATTGAATCCGCCGGTCTGTCATGACATTATAAGAAAAGTTCACATTCACAACCACTCGCCGCGGCCTGGACACATCTATTGTGCGCTCGGACCGGCGTTTACGCCACGGCTCCAGACCATCAAGCCGTTGAACCCCAGTCACCCAAAGCGTCTGCGGCGACTCAGTGAAATATTTTCGATCGAATTCGCCAGGCAGGAACACGTTACTCACTTCACGGTAAGCATTTCGTTTCCTACCCGTATCGGCATCGTGGAAGTCTTGAACTCCCTCAACTATGCCGATAGTTGGAATACTGCAATGATTTGCGGCTTGAACGACTGGACGAACCACAGTGTCCCAGTCATTCATGCAGACAATCGACCGAGCTCCGAGTCGTGAGAGGACAAATTCATTATAGGATACGAAATATTCGCTCAGATTCGCATCGTACGCCATCTCATTACGGTATGGCACACTCGAGTTAACAAATCGGAATGTCAGACCTCTCTCCTTCAGCAAGGGAATTAACAACGCAAAGCTTCGTGTGTGATATGCCTTGTGAGGGAAAAATAGAATATCAACTATTTCTACCTCCCGCGATACAAGCATTCGACGAGATACTACCCGCTTTGCATTGCCGAAAAATGCCACGTCGAAATCTTCAAATAGCTCGCACAGGACGCGATGCCCGTCGACCCGCGACCGGGTATTCTGATCTTGAGTCAGTTCACTTACCCCAAGATAGCGTTTGTACCCGTTTTGCATCCAGCCCAGCATATTCGCAAACGTGTAATTACTCGCCACCTTGTGGAGGTCTGGCACAGCACCCATTACCGTCTCTCTGATGGATGATAATGACAATTCTTCAGTTCCGGCGGCAGATTTCGCTAGTTCGATCCCGACAAAATTAAAAACGCGGGGAATAAAAGAGCTTTGAGCCAGATAGAAACCGAGCTCGCGTTCGAAATATGGGGCTGACTCAAATATCGACTCATATCGAAGTTCGAGCTTATCCTTTTCTCCCGACACCGGCAGATGGGAACGATAAAAATTCCCTGACGATTTTTCCAGGTGAAGTAGAGGCGCTCGTCTTATCATACTGCCTCTAGATTGCCGATACCCACTGCCTATACGTTTAACTGGAACAAACAAATAGCCGCAACGCAACATTTTTGACCACAGGCGCCAATCTTCGGCCTGGGGGTAATTCTCCGGGAACCCCCCCATTTTTACCAAAACACTCCGTTTTAACATCGGCTGGTTAGCGTTAAATGGACAGTGGCCTTGGGCTGAGATGAAATCGACCAAATCGCCGTCATATTTCGTTACTGTATCTGTGATTTCCCCCGCAAAATCTTCTGCAACGGTTTGCGAAAAATCGAAAACACCCGCCACCATTTGTTCATTAGCGTAACGAGACAACTCTTGAACACGATTTCTGATGGAATTAGCGGACAATAAGTCATCCGAATCCAGAAAACAGACGAAACGCCCTTTAGCTAAACGGATACCAGAGTTACGGCTGGCCGATAATCCACCATTGGCGCGATGCTGATAAAGTCTAAACCGCTTATCCTTGGCCTTGGCATCGCGCGCGATCTGGAGGGTATTATCCGTGGAAAAATCATCAATTAGAATACACTCAAAATTCGTGTACGACTGGCGCAGCACGCTATCAATGGTGGCATTCAGGAAATTTTCACAGTTATAGCAGGGGATGACGATGGAAACAAGGGGCGAACTGGAAGCTTGAGCCGGGGTTGAATTTGCCAGTATATCCAGAAGGCCAGGTATACCGAGGAAATCGGAGCCTGACGCTAACAGTTGCGACCTGTGCTCGCGCGATAACTTGGAATAAATGCGCCGAAGAGAAGCAGTGTGAATCCCGCGGATATTTTCGTCCATCTCGGACCGGTAAAGATGGAGATGCATCTTAGCGGATTCAAGCAGCAACCCCTTCCGTTCCAGAGAGTTTATTTCATGAAGCTTCATTCTTCGATTTCCTCGTCATGCGTCCAATATGCCAAAATTGGTTATATCTATCTAGTTGGGATCGTGTAAGCACGCGCTAATACCACCGTCATAAGGGAGCACTGCACCGTTCAAAAACATCGAATTTTGCTCGACCAGTAGCTTGGCCAGTTCTCCAATCTTCTCGGGCGTACCGATACACTTCGACGGATGATACTGTTCTAACTGTGCAAATCCATCGTCATTCCCGGAGAATCCGGCTCGCAACATCGGAGTGTCGATTGCCGCAGGTTCAATTGCATTTACCCGAACTCGTCCGCCGAATTCTATCGCCAGGGATCGGGTAAGTCCACTTAGTGCAGCTTTGCTAGTTGCGTAGGCGGCGAAACGGGCTTTAGTGAGCCTGGCGTGAATACTGCTGATATTGAGTACGCAGCCCTGCGCGGCTGCAAGATCTTCAAGCAAAGCTTGAGTCCAAAAAAAAGGTGCTAGCAAGTTGACGTTAAGCGTCTCTTGCCAGGCGGCGCGAGAAAGATATGCAGCATCGTCCAAAATTTGTACCGCGGCATTATTTATCAATGCTTTGAGGGGTTTTCCCGCCAGACTGGCGCGAATTGCTGTAAAAACGTTCGCCGCGTAGGCTTCATCCATTACAGTCCGTTGCAGGTCTGCGGGAATGAAGTCTGCGTAGGGCAACCCTGCAGGAGGTGCTGAGAGCCCGGTCGCAATTACATGGTATCCAGCATTGCCGAAAGTCGTAACCAGCGCCTGTCCGATTCCACCACTCGCTCCGGTGATAAGAATGGATTCTTCAGCGTGATCAGTTAAGCTCACCCGTGGACCTCTTTTCCCAAAAATTTCATCAGCGTATGAATCGCCATCACACTCGTGCGCGCCACGGCGTCGGCGGTGTTTGATGCGTTATGGGAGCCAAATATGCAGCGCGGATGGGTTCGCAGTATCGAGTTCATCGGCAGTGGTTCTACTTCGAACACATCAAGCGCTGCGGAGTAGACCGCGCCGCTCTGCAAGGCTGTAGTTAACGCATCTTCATCAATAACGGGTCCACGCCCGACATTGACAATTCGAACGCCTTTTTTAGCCATCGCGAGCGTTTGCGCGTTGATCATGTGCCGGCTCGAAGGTGTAAGCGCACACGTGACGACGATGAAGTCGGCTTCGCCAAGACGATTCGGCCACTGCGCACGTTCCACGCCTGGCATCGCCAACTCCTCGCTTGCCGGGTCGTAGGCGATCACTTTCATTTCGGAGGCTACCAGGCGTTTTGCTGTGTTTCGACCGATATCGCCAAAGCCGATCAGTGCAACGGTTTTTCCTGCCAAGGATATTCCACGAGGCTTCGGCCAGGTCCCGGCGCGTACGCCGCGATCAATCTCGAATGTCTCACGTGCCAGCGCAATGACATAACCCATCGCCAAGTCGGCAACTTCTTTGCCAAACATATTCGGCGTATTAATAATTGGGATTTCTAAATCCTTACATGCAGCGAAGTCAACATTGTCGACGCCGATCCCCCATTTGACTGCAGCTTTCAGTTGCTGGGCTTTGCCTGCGGCAAACACTTCGCGCGTGGCTGGGTCGTCACCGATAATCCAACCGTCATGTTGAGGGACTAACTGTTTGAGCTCTTCAACCGACAAAATCTGGACGACATTGGGTGCGGTAACTTCCACGCCATATTCAGCGAATAAAGGCTTGAAGCTTTCGATCATCCCGAGCATCGGAGGGCAAGTTACTAAAACTTTCATTTTCCATTTCCTTTCTGTTCTTCCATGTAGCGGGCCGCCACCACAGCGAAGTCCCAATCTTGAGGAGTGTCTATGTCGATCGACTCGAAAGCAGGGCCTTCAAACATCATCGGACGCTTGCCAATTCTAGCGTTCGTTTGTGCGAAACTCTCTGCAGTAAAGATGTAAAGGTTGGAATTCTCCTCGTACCAAGGTTCCAGATTTTGTGTTGGAATCAGGTTATCAGGATCGTGATTTACAGCAGAGGAGTCGCTGCGGTAGAAGCGTGTCTGTACTTTGTCGACCGTAAACAACGAATCCGAATTGTGCTGGTCACGGCCTTCCCGGAATTTAGCAATTGCAGCGCGGATGGTAGCAGCGCTCATTAGCGGGTTGGTGGTGTGGGTCATTAGAAAAAGGTCGGCTGGAACGTTTTTTACGTCGTCAGCTAAGACTAAATTCATTGAAACGCTATCGCCGCAAATCTCTGGGGCGCGATCGCGAATAACGATACGGTCCGTTTCGACCAATCCGTTGGCGAGCAGGACGTGGCGCGCGTCAGTGTTAATAACAATCAAATCGATCTCGTCGACGGCGACTAGCGTGTCGAGAATCCAGCGGAACAGTGGCTTACCACAAAAATCGCGAAAATTCTTCCCCTTAACACGTTCGCTATTCGCTTTCATTGGAAGAAGGGCGACGACTCGTTCAGTTTTGGTCATAATGTTTGGTCCGGATAAAAATATACTTCTTTTTCGGTGTGTGAAAGAGTCCGGTGATCATGGTTGCCTTTATAGGAACCCCAATACTGGCGGACGCGATATTGCACAATTTCGTTAGCTCGTTTTAGAAAAACTCCTTGGGACGCGGCGCTGCGCCAATCTAACCAGATGCTTGAAGCAATGTAGCGGAACAGATCTCGCTTGCGGATGTGTATTTGGGGCATTATATACTGCAACGCGATCGCCTCACGACTAAACCGTCGTTCGACACTACGCCATGTCTCATTGTGGTAATGATAGACACAGGCTTCCGCAACGTATGCAACGCTTGCTCCGTCCGCAACCATTTGCTTAGCAAGTGCCATATCCTCAAGACCCGTTAGCTCTTCGTTGAAGCCATAACGTTCCCAGGAACTCTTCAGCACTGCAGAGTTAGCATTGTTGCAGTAGTAGCCTTGTTGGGGTATTTTGGATGCGGATCCGAAATATTTTGCAAAGATGCGGCACTCGCTATAATAACTTTCGGGCCCACCGATTTGCCGGCCGTATGAGTATTGCACTTTACCTTCCAAAATGGGCGCGCACAGTGCGCGTAGCCAATTCCCATTGGTTGGGACGCAATGGCCGCTGATGATCACCAGTACCTCCCCTTTGGCCGCTGCGCAACCGAGATTAAGCGAGCGCCCGAACGAGAATTCTTCGCGCGATATGTGAAGAATATTACATCCGAACTGTTCAGCAATCTCCAGTGTCCCGTCAGTAGAGCCCGAATCCACGAGTACCACTTCGCATGTCAGATCTGGACTGATGTCTTGCTCTGCAATTCCTTTCAACAACGCACCGAGATGAGTTGCCTCGTTCAGGGTGCGAATCACGATAGTAACTAGGGCCATATTCAAACTCTGTAATAGTTGTATTCCTACCTTTGGGATAGGAAAATTTTTTTATAGTCAGCTTTAGGAAAAATTTCGCATGCGCCGTCGACAGTGGCATCAATTATTCGTCGACCATTGTCATCGAAATGCGCTTTGGCGATTCGATAAGATTCCTCGGAATTACTCAGGTCTGGATTATCCCAATGCTGACCATATCCGAAGTAACTCGGTGAGAAATGGTTTTGATCAGGTCCCTTCAACTGCCGCGTTTCATTTGGTTTGCCATCGTAAATGTATCGATGATCCAGTCCTATCAAAATAATCTCAGAAAATCCCAAGAAATATGCAATTTGCAGAGCGACGTAAGTGACGGTCCATCCTTCGTGAACGCCCAAGCTAATGTCGGAACAAAAGCGCGCAGGTGGATTGGCTGTGTTAATGTGATAAGTTAAAGCGCTTTCCGGTACAATATTGCCGCCCTTCGAACCAATAAATTTAATACACCCCATCCGGTGTATTTCTTTCGCTGACTGCTGTATTACTTTTTCGTTGACGGCGGCATAGTACTTCGGATAAAAGCCAAATTTCTCCAGCCCGAGGTGAATTTTGTTCAATCCGAAAACAATCTCATGTTTTAGGAAAGAAAGATCCATCGCGTTCAAAGAAGGGCCATTGGCGACCAGCACGCACCGTTCCCTAATATGGCGGTTTTTTAAAGCATCAAGACGGTTCATGTGGTTATCGGTTGGTCACTTACCGTATCTCGTCGAGCAGTTCCGTTGAGATACAAATCAATATGAGAATATCGCATTAAGCGTGATCAGACTGTAGTCGATCTATTAATATAGTCGATCTATCTACAGTAGAGCTCACTCTTGGTGGGAACGACCTTGACCTGGACGGGCAGACATCTTAATCTTCAATTTTCTCGTTATCATAGCAGCATGTCAACACAAAATGGTCGCACCTTAAAATTTATACCACGAACAATACCTGGGATCCTTCCTTAAGAACTAATCAATTTTCGCTGCAATTTCAGGCACTCCGAAAGCTGAAGTCGTTTTATTCGTGGCGCCGGGCGACGCCTGCGCGGCTCCTGTAGGGCCGCCACGATGGACCCCGCAAATGCTTCCGTCTCGAAAAATGGCTGAGTTTCCACTTGCAAATCAGCGGAAAATTCCAGTATTGGTGGCGTTGCCGAGGCTACAACGTGTACTCCGCTCAGGGCGGCTTCCAGAAAGGACCAGGACAGTACAAAAGGTGACGTCCAGTATGCATGCACAGCGCTGACGCTGAGCAGTTGAAGATAGGTAGAGTAGGGTACCTTGCCGACGAAATGGACGCGGCGCAGATCGAGCTCGCTTCCTACTTCGGCAAGCATATGCTCTTTCCAGCCGCCGCCCCCCGGAGGCGGTTGCCCGTAACTGATTTCATCGCCTCCAACCACGATAATGTGGGCGTTCGGTCGTTGGCGCAAAATTGACGGTAACGAACGCATAAATATGCGAAAGCCGCGGATCGGTTCCAGGTTGCGGGCTACATAGGTCAGCACTTCGTCGCCAGGGCGGAAGCTATGCGCCGAACTATCAACATTGGCAGTTAGCGTGATTTGCGCTTTGGGGTTGAACCGCAAATTATTTAAGTCGATCCCGTCGTGGATTACCGTGATCTTTTGTTGTGCCCATGTGGGATAGGTACTCTTCTGCCACTGCGTCGGCGATATGGCAGCATCGGCAATCTCCAGCGATAATAGATTGGTCGTGTTCTTCAGGCGGATCCGACAGCGGTGCGCGAAAGTCAGCGGTGGATCCTCGGCATCGAAGCCCACGTCCTGTCCTTCCGCCGCATAGTAATACTCGCAATACATGATCAATTTCGAATTCGGAAACACGTCCTTGATGAACAAGGCTTCACCCCATCCGGGGTGGGCGACGATGACGTCAGGTATAAAGCCCTCACGCTTGAGCTTGAGCGCTGCTGCCGCGCAGGCTTCCGCGTGCAGGACTTTCGTCTCCTCTTCACGCAGCATGGGGTGGGTTTCCGGCGCCGGGCTGCGCAGAAGCGAATAGCGGGTTGCAATGACCCCCTTCGGAACCGGATTATTGCTGGTCGAAAGCGCCACGACGCGATTGTGTTTTTGTGCAGCCAGGTCGGCAGACAAGTGCAGAAACTGCCCAGGAAAGTTTTGATGGATGAACAAAACGTTCAAAACATCACTCCTGCCAGTTCTTCGAACACAAAGTTATCGGTTTCGGGCATGGTTGCCACGGCCCATAAGTCCCACCGTGTGCCTGCATGCACACGCACTTCTTCGAAGCCTGCTTCGGCAAGCGCTTCACCTAGGCTTGTTGCGGTAAAGGCGGTGCGGTGTGACATATAAATATTTCCCGCTTCAATAGAAGCCTGGTGGCCGAAGATCATGTCAAGCGGACGGATCGGCCCGGCGGCCGAGTTGTACAGCGTTCCTGTCAGTTCATCCTTGACCACCTGTTGCGCAATTGCGAGCATGTCCGGGCAGCTAATCAATACGAAACCGGAAGGCTTGAGGACGCGCTTGAACTCGGCCAGTGCCTTTGGCACTTCAAAGGAATTGAGATGTTCTATGCTATGCGACGACCAGACCGCGTCCACACTAGCATCCGGGACCGCGGGCATATCGGTAACGGAACCCACGATATGCGGGTTTACTGCCGGGTCGATGTCGAGTCGCACCTCATGCCACGCATCAGACTGGAATGCCTGCGGCAGGCGTGATCGTGGCGATCGTCCGCAGCCAACATGCAAGAGAATGCGCGGTGCTGAGGCCGGCTCAGCAGCGGAAATGTGAGTACTGCTCATTGTTTCCTTGTCTTCTTGGCGCGCGCGGCGGGTGCAGGCGGCACGCTTGTTGTGACTGGCGCTGCCTCAAAGCGGGCAAGGCTCGCTGTGCGCGGCTGGCGGTCGCGCGGAGGCATGGCCAGGCCGCCAAAGGCGTGGCTGTGTGCATCCAGGTTCAGGCTCGGGTGGTAGGCCGGGTCGCGCAGCAGAACAGGACCCCATTGTTGGCGAAGTTGATCGACCTCGCGGCCGGCGCGAGCACGTTTTTGCGGCGTGTCTTCATGGCCGCGGCTGGCCGATTCGGCATGCAGGAGCGCTGCGAACGGGGTCCAGGTAATGGTCTTGCCGGCGCTGCGCAGTTTCAGGCACAGATCGACATCGTTGAACGCAACCGGAAATTTCACCTCATCCATGCCGCCCACTGCAAGGTAATCCGCCTTGCGCACCAACAGACAGGCAGCGGTAACGCCGCTCACCTGCTGGACCAGTTGATTGCGTCCGTGATCGCCCCAGTCGCCCGTTGCCAGGCGGTTGCCAAAATGGCCCGCAACATTGCTCACGCCGAGCAGCACGCCGCCGTGTTGGACCATACCATTGGGCCACAGCAACTTGGCGCCGACCGCTCCCACCCCCGGACGCAGCAGCTGGCCAACCATTTCATCGAGCCAGCCTTCATGCAAGGCTTCGATATCGTTGTTGATCAGCCCGACAATGTCGCCGCTAGCGCGCGCCACCGCTACATTGTTCAGTTTGGAAAAATTGAACGGGCCGGCGGCATCGAGAATCAGGACCCCGGCGCGCGCCAGTTTTTTGAAATAGGCTTTGGTTTTCGGCAGCACCGAGCCATTGTCGACCACGATGATTTCCAGGCCAGGCCACTTGGTGAATTTTTTCAACGACGTGATACAGCGTTCAAGCAGCTCCACGTGGTCGCGCGTGGGAATAATCAGGCTCACCGATTGCGCACGCTCGCGCTTGCTCAAGCCACGCGCAGTGCGCCGTGGCAGGAATTCGGCGGCGTTTTGGAATGCGGTGATCGGCAGCAGGGCCGCGTCCGGTTCGACCATCTGCAGCGCCGCCGCTGCGGCACTGGCGCGCGCCTTCTTTTCCTCGCCGCTCAGGGCTGAGTTGAAGCGGTACAGCACGCGCGGCACATGGATGATGGCACTGGCGCTTTCTGACCATAGTGCCGCCAGAGCCTGCCATGAGAAGCTGGCCTGGCTGGCAGGCGGGTTCTCTTCCTGCAGCAAGCTTGCAACAAGCGTCCGTGTCACCAGCATCAGCTCAAGCGGGTAGTCGCTGCCCAGGGCGTAGTCTGCGTTCCAGGCCGGCTTGAACCAGGGTAAATCGGCTTGCTCGCTGTCCGTGTACACCAGCGCCGCACCCTGCGTACCCAAACCTTGCAGTGCATAGGCAAGCGCGTGCGGTGCAAGCTCATCGCCCGCGCGCACGCACCCGATCGCGTCGCAGCCATCATCGAAGGCGCGCTGAAGCTGGGCAGCGAAGCCGGCGCTCTTGCCGCGCTTGGCTGATGGCAGGTAGACGTTGACCGTGGCCCCGCCCTGACTGTTGATACTGGCGCTGGTGCGCTCCAGCGCTACTTCATCGGCGTCGCCGCACACGATCAGCCCGACCCGCTGGCCGACAGCGCCTGACAGTGCCGGGCCGGCGGCGTCAAAACGCGCCGACCAGGCGCGGTAATGCGTCATGCCCAGGGTCCGCGGCACATAGCGCTGATAGCTGTCGACCACGCTGGTGAGCAGGGCGTCAGCGCCCGGCAGCAAGGCGGCCAACCCTTCCGCATGGCAGCACACGGTGACCGGACTGCCGTTGAGGGGTTGGCCCTCATCATCGATGATGCGCACGCTGTGGCATTGTCCGTCGGCCAGCGAGATCGGCAAGTCGAGGGTAAAGCCGTGGCGTCCAACGTCATGGCTGCGCAAAGCAGGATGCTCTTCGTTTGCGGTCACCTCGGCAATTTGCGTGCTGTCGAGAAAGGCGCGGACCCGCAGTGCGCGCTTTTTATCTACAGCGTCGCGGGCCCAGCCATGCAGTTTCAAGCCGCCGTCGCTGAACACCGAGCTGATGGCGGCAGTTGGCGCCGCACTTTCTTCCTGCTCCGCAAACAGCACGCCGTCGAGCACGGCATCGGTGTTGGCAATGCGCACAGTCAGCGAGCCGCTGTAGCTGTCAAGCAAGCTGCCGAGGTCGGCCACAAAGCCATGGCAAGGATCGTCGGGCACCTGTGGCAGCGAAGCGAACAATTCGGTCAGGTCGGAGCGGCCGACATCGGCGGTGACGGAACCGATCGGCTCGTCGTTCAGGCACACTTCGAGCACTACACGCGTGTTGACTTGCTCCGTGTCAACAGCCCAGCCGTACAGGGTCGACATGTAGGTTCCGTCGAGCGCGCCACGCCAGCGTCCCGGGCTGTCTGCAGCGGTGCGTCTGGCACTCGCCGCAGTCTGAATTTTTTCCAGTTTCATACTGCCTGTATCTTTATGTTAACGTGGTGGCGCTTTGCCGTTCAGATAGAAATTTGTCGAGCCAGCCTTGCGGATCGAAGCTGTCGTCGAGTCTGATGTGCGGCATGCCCAGAGGCGTAACATTACCATGCGAGCTGATCAGAGCGGTGCAAGCGCACAGTCCCACCAGTGCAGCATCGCCCAACAGCGTGTTTTCCTGGCTGATCGAGGCGGGCACGATGTCGGCCACGCCGGTGTGCCACAAGGCCTCGGATGCTGCGCCGATGATCAGCAGGCGCAGCTTGAGCGCGGGTCCGTGCGCAGCAATTGCACGCGCCAGCGCCAGAATTTTCTGGGCGCCGGCCGCGCCGATCAGATGGTGCCAGACGGCGATCCGTTGGCAGGACGAGGCCAGGGCCGCAGGAAGAGGGCGCGCTATGGCCGCGCTGCCGTCGATGAGTTTGCTCGAAGCGCTCATCCAGGCGCTGCCTGCGTTTTCAAGCTCGGCGCTCAGTACCGCGCGTGCCGGCGCCAGAGGATCGTTGCGCACAAAGGCTTGATATTCCGGCTGGTAATCGGGAAAGCGGGCGTCGAGCACCAGGCGATTTTGGCGCACGCGCAGGGTCTTCTCGAAACGGAAGGAGACAGTGCCGGTATGGGCAATAAAAACGCCGGTTGACACCAGGTGGCGATAGCCGACCGCGCGCGCGCGCAGACACCAGTCCACTTCTTCGCCATAGCCGCGCACCAGATCGACGCCATCGAGCACCCCGATCGCGTCGATCACGCTACGCTTCATGAGCATGGCAAACCCGCAGCAGGAGGGAATTTCAATGTCGTCCACGCTGCCCCGACTGCGCGCCGCGGCGGCCCGGTTGTCGATATCACGCAACTGCTCCGGCGTTGGGGCCGGCGTAGCGATGCTCATTTTTGGGAAACTACTGATCTCGCCATTATTGGACCATGGCGTGACCGAAGCTATGTCGGGGCCGCTGTGCAGCGTTTTGCTCAGACGGTCAATCCAGTCGCCATGCACCAGCGTATCGGAATTGAGCAGCATCGCATCATGCCCCGGGCGCAAGCGCAAGCCGCGGTTGGTGGTCTCGATGAAGCCAAGGTTGAAGCGGTTGCGCAACAGCGTGATCCGGCCAGCGCGCGCCAGCTCATCGAGCCACTGCGACAGGGCCTGTTCGGGACTGGCATCGTCGATGACGATGATTTCGGCCGGGGTGGCATTCAAGGGCAGGCTGTTGAGCACACTGATGATGCATCCCTGCACCAGATCACGCTCGCGATACACCGGAATGATGATGGACACCGGCAGCGGACCGGCGGGCCTGGCTGACGCCGCTGGCACTGGAACAATGGCTGCGTCGAATACAAGCGGCGAGCCCTGCAGCAAAATGGGGCGGCCGCCGTCGGCGTCGATGGACAGCGACCATACGCCGCGCGGACGTGGGCAGGCAATGCGAAACAGGCTGCCATCGGCCACGATGTCGTAACCAAAGCCGCCGTGTTCGTCGGCCGCAGTGAGGCGCACGCGCGGGGCCTTGCCCGCAGCAGGGGCGCTGAACAACATGCCTTCGATAAAGTCACCGGCACGCCAGCACGCGCCACTCAGCTTGACGCCGGCTTTGTGGAGCAGGGCCACCAGGGGTTTGTGATGGCCGCTGCGGCAGCGCGCGGGCAGGAAGACAGGGCCCAGTTCGATGACGCTGGTCAGGGCGCCAGCACGAAGCCAGGCTTGCAGCATCAGATCCTGGACGTGGGCATTTTCGGGGTCGCAACACCAGGCGCGGTACCATGCCTTTGGTGCAAGTTCGGGTCGGCATGCTTCCAGAATCTTGGCGCGCAAGACAGCGGGAACAGCCTGAGTAGGGAGATGACGACAGACGTATTCGACAGCCAGCAAGGCGTCGGCATAGTCAGATCGGGAAAACGCGGCAAGGGCGCGCTGAAGCATTGCATCGCTGCGCAGGCGCGAGATGCCGAAGGCGAGAAAAAAGGGGGCGGATGCCCCCTTCGTGTGCATCATATCGGAACTTAACCGAAGGTGCCTGGAACGATAATGACGGTTCCAACAACGGTGGTTTCAGTAACGATATTACCAGCGATGAACTGACCAGCAACTTCTGCAAAGTCAGACACCACTGCAGCACGGCTAACCGTACCAGCATTCAGATGGCCTTCCCAGAAGCTGATCTCACCAGCGGAAGCAACGCGACCGAAGGTGTTCATGTACAGCTTGGCGACGAACGCATTGTTGCTCTGCGATGCGAAGTTTGCCTGGTACTCGGCCGAATTGATGAAGCCTTGTGCCATCGTATCCAGGCTAACGCCCGACTTGGCCAGATCGAACCAGTAGCCCAAGCCATCTGCATCGGCCATGCGGCCGAAGGTTGCCTGGAACAACATGGTGACCGACGCCTCGAGGGTATTCTTCGCAAATACCATGCCCTTGCCGTTGTCGAGTTCGACGTATTGCAGGTTGATAGTATCGGTCGAGAAATTGTTGGCCTTGTTGGTCACGATTGCGTGGCCGTTTGCAACGCTGACGGTGTAGTCTGCTGCCGAACCCTTCAGTTGCAACACTTCGAAGCCCGAGCCGCCGACCACGGTGGTGTTGCCGAAACCGGCAACAATGGTGTCGTCGCCGCCGCCGGAAACAACGGTATCGCCGCCGCCGAGGGTAACGTGGCTATTGGCCGAATCGCTGAACTTGATCAGGTCGCTACCGGCCGAGCCGATCACAACGCGACCGGTGACGCCATAGCCCGAGACCACAGTGGCGTTGCCGGCACTGATATCGACCATTGCATCAACACTCGATGCGCCTGGCTCGCCACCGGCAGGACCGCCAGCGCCGATGGTTGCGCTAACGCCGCCCTTGCCCTGGAAGATCACGACCGGAGCGTCCTCGCTCACACTCAGCGGGGTCATTTCGGTATCGGAGGTCTGGACGAAGACGATCTCGGCGCCTTCTGGTACCGTGACGACGCCGTTTGCGCCCGGGGCTACTTGATCAATCTGGACATTGTTGTCGCCACCGCCAGCCACGAGGCTGAGGATCAGATCGATAGTCTCGGTCGTCAGCGCCTCTGACGGGCTGGCCGTTAAGGCCGCACTGACAGCTGCTTCTGTTACTTCATACATAATTGTTGCTCCTAATAGGGTATTACCGTTTTCTATACTGCTACTTTTTTGCGGACTTTAGCGGCTTTGTGCTCTTTTGTGCTGCGGACTTGGCCGGTGCTGTACTGCTTCTCTTTACTGCTGATTTTGCCGGGGTAATGACACTCTTCTTTGCTGCAGATTTTGCCGGGGTAATGCTGCGCTTCTTTGCTGCTGATTTTGCCGGTGAGCTGCTCTCATGTGCTACGGGTCTTGCCGGCTTGCTAGTGCTCTTGACAGGCGCAGCTTTCGCTGGCGCCTTGAATACTTTGGTTTTGGCTGACGCATCCCACGGATTGGGCTGGCGCTTTGCCTTGTCTGCCTTTACTGCGCGCAGACTCAGGGAGGTCAGGTGCTCCATGCCACTCGGTCCGCTATTAGGCAGGCCTGAGGTAATGGGCACCGTGAAACCACCTGTAAAACATGCCACGCCTTCCAGTTGATACTGTGCTGCGTTCGGGCCCGTCAGCACAAACGTCGCTTCCGTGATGCGGCGGGCTTGGCCACGGGTACCGCAAAACTTGCCGGTGCCTACCAGCGGGGTGACGCCAACGCCTTCCACTTCGATGCTGTAGGCCAGATCGACGCCATCCGGCTTATCCGGCCACATGATCTGAAAGCCTTCAATCCGCAAGGTGCTCGATGGCTCGCCAATAGCCTGGCCTTCGCTCGCCACCACGTCACCGGAACGCTCCAGATGACCAATGATGCTCATGCCCTTCTCTGCGATGGCGATCTTGCTCTTGTCGATCACCGCCGCACCGCCGCCGCCGTCGCCCTCAAGAGGGATACGATCCACCTTCAGGCTAGGCATTGATGCGCCCGCTTCCTTCAGGTAGGCCGTCACCAGAATCTCGATCGGACCGTCGTATACATGCATCACGATACAGTCAGCGCCAGTGCGCAAAATGCTGCCGTGCGAATTTGGCGTGGACAACACTTCCGATTTGCCCATCTGCGTAGCTAAACTGCCTGGCGCACGGGTCACCGTGAGCGGGGGCAGACCGGTCTGCGGATGACGCAACACATACATTCCTGGCTGCAATACAACGATTGAACTGCGAATTTCCATGTAGAAACTTTTAATAAAGTGTGTACTGATAGATTCAAAAACCTGCCTGTAGCGAAAAGCACACAACTCTCACGCGAGAAAATGCATACGACTTCGCTTTCAATGACCTAGAACTATATCTGAAGTTTTGTTGAGGGGAATCAATTTTCAAAAGAAAGTGTGGTTTATGGGTTGTATTTGTTGCCAACATTTAATGTTTTCGATCAATGTTGTAGAGGAAACAATGTTTCGTGTGGTATTTGGTGAGAATTAGTTTTCGCGTCCGTTTCGCGATCTTCACCTTCGGAGCGTGATCAGGAGAACATGATTATATCTTTATTAGCGGAAATTTTGATCTGAAGGGTGATTTTAACAATGTTGGTCCTGGAGTAATAATGGAGAGGGGGACCAAGTCGCCGGGACTGCGCTGGCAGCGTCGCGCCCGACTCTGGCGGCATGAGCGCACACCCCGAGCGAGGCTGGTGCTTGCCGCCTTACACTTCAGAAGATCGCGGTTGGGATTGTTGTGCTTTGGGCCTTGCGTCCCTTGCTCATCATTCAGGTAACGCTGGCAAGTGTCGGCGACGACCAGTTGTTGTACTGGCATGGTCGAGGCTGATCATTGCTTGGCCGTTCGGCAGGAAGCCTACTAGCCCTGAATTTTGCGAACGCAGCCGCTGGGCGCTTGAGATAAGAGCATCGCGGCATATGGCCTGTCGACTTAGCAAGGCAATGCCGTTGTTCTGGGTGAGGGAGCTAAACCGAGCGGGAGGCAAGGTACCTCAGAGGTGCTTCTAGGTGAACTTGTGATGACGGAGGGGAGGGCGGTCGGGGAAAGAGGGCGCGTGAGCGCGGAAGCTATCTGGCGCGCGCTGCGCGTATTGGGGCGCGAGTGGTGCAACAGTAAGGTCTGCCCTGCTGGCACAGAACTCACGCAATTGCATAATTGGCTGTAGAGGCGGGAGCATGCCGCGCGCTTAGCCTTGGCGCTGCGTGCTTACTCGCCGACGAAGTCCTCGTACAGATCGCGCCACGTGGGGTTATGGTTCGTGACCAGTTTGGCTTTCCAGGCGCGGTTCCACTTCTTGAGTTGCCTTTCACGTTCAATCGCGGTGGAAAGGTCGGGATAAGGCTCATACCACACCAGCTTGCGCGAGCGCGAGCCTGCGCGTACCCGTTGCTCAAGGTCGCTAGTGACGCCAATGTACAGATTATTGAATGGCGCGTCGAAAATATAAACGTAATTTAGCTTGTCCATGGTCATATCATGCGTGCTTTTCGCGCGGGGCGGCGCTCGATTGTTATTAAAATGCCAACAGGAAATTGAACGTTCTTGCTGGCGTAGTTGCATGTGTGATGATGGAGCCGGATGCATGCTGTCGTTTCGACAATGCGCAATGCTTGCCCGCTGCTGCGGTGGAGGACGCTATTTGCTTCTCAGCCTGAAAATATCGCGTAGACGTGGGGGCGGCAGTTGCCCCGTGCGCATCGTGAGCGTGCTACGCTTGTACGCACATATCATCCTGCCATCGGTGGTAAGCAGCGACTACAATTCCAACCATTCAAGAGAGGTGCATGCCATGAATCGACAACTGGCAATTGGCGCGGCGCTTGTGATGCTGGCACTTCCGGCGGCGGGCACAGGAGAATCGATGAAGGCGAGCGAGACAGTCAAGGTGGAATCACGCGACGGCAAGGTGCGCGTTACGCTCAGTGTCGACAACGCTGGCGCGGCGCCGGTGCATGTGCCGGTGGCGCTATACAAGGACAAGGAATTGTTCGGACGCGCCTTTACCATCACCATGGACAAGGGCCTCGAAGTGGACTACGTGGGTCCGATGGTCAAACGCGGCCCGTGGACCGCCGCCGATTTTATCAAAGTCGCGCCAGGGAAAAAACTCAGCAACACGATCGATATCACGCGCAGCTACGATTTCAAGCCGGGTACCCACACTTATATGCTGCGCTACGCTGGCAAGGTGCTCACTGACCTGCGCGATCTCGACATGGCGAGTACGGCAGCCCCGTTGGCGCCCGCAACGTTTACGCACCAGTCAAGGTAGAGCAGGGATCAAATAGCGGGACGCCGCGACCGGGTGCCCTCACGTAAAAAAGGCCTGGCGCCCAAAGCGCCAGGCCTTTCCTCATGCGCTAGCTGCTTAATTACCAGCAGGCGTATTCTCCGCAAAATACTCATGGTTGTCCGCGTTGTCCAAGGCGCGGGTTGGGCTCGACTTGGCCAGGTTGGCCGCTGCCGTCTGACCATAGGCATGGTCGTCGGTGCCGGCGACGACGTTGAAGTGGCTCAACTCATGCACCAGGGTACCGCCCTTCGAATCGGTGCCTGAAGTCGGGGCCGACCAGAACGCATTGCATACATAGATCTTGTAGGGCTGTGTCGGATACACATAGGCGTAATACGACTGCTTGCAGCTGCAGTCGACAACGATCGGCTTGGTATCGAGCGCAGTCTTGATGGCCGCAAAATGCGACTTGGCGGTAGCATAGCGGTTGGCATCATAGGTCCCGAACCACTTGGTGTAGCGGGTGCCGCGCAGGCCGTTGGTCAGATAGGTAGTGCTGCTGTTGGCCATGGTCTTGGCCGCGCTGATCGCCGAGTTGATCGAGCTTTGCTGCGACGTCGTGCAGCCGCTGAAGCTCACGCCGGCAGGGCTGGGATTGGTCGCTTTGGCGATCTCGTAAGGATCGGCCTTCTTGGTGCCGCGCGCGTACTGGCCGTCAATCCACAGCGCCACCTCGGCCGATTCCAGTTCGCCCATTTCCGCGGCGCCGATCACGTTGCCGCGCGAATCCTGGCCGTGACTGAACAGGTTCATCGAAGCCGCGTGATAGCGGATTGCGTAGGCGCCGGTGATGCTCATGTCGTACATGGCCGAGATTTCCACCCGCGTGGTATGCGAGGCACCCGGCTTGAGCAGGTAGTAATCGCGGGCCGTCGGCGCCGGGCGCTTGTAGTGGGCGCCGGTGTAAGGTACTTTTTCGCCGTCACGCCTTACTTCGAAGATGTGGTCCTCGATGCCGGCGAACGGCGTGTGCCACTTGAGCACATATTGGGGCGATGACGAGGTATTGGTGATGGTGACCTTGAGCTCGACGTCATCGTTTTTCGACAGCGTGCTTTTGCTCGGTTCCACGCTGACAGTAACGCCGTTGTTGCCGGCATGGGCCGAAAAGCATGCCGCCAGGGCAGCAAGCGATACACCTGCTTTGACCAGTTTGTTCCAGTTCATTTTTTCTCCGAAGAAGTAATGTCAGGTTTTTATATGCTGATGCTGCCCCCGTCTGTATCCGCTTGCGAAAGCGAGCTCAACAACACATCGTCACATGAAGCTTATTTCCGAGTAAACATTGAATCATCGGTAAATATGTGAAATCACAGAATTGTGCATGTATTTGCAACCGTACGATTTCTCTTCGGAAATATTCATTTTTTCTTGAAAAAACAATGGACTAGATCATGTTAATAACTGATCGGCTGCAGCCGAACTGTTAAATACTGAACATTTTCATGAAGTCCGAGAACTGAACGTAAAAAAGGCTGGCGCCTTGCGGGGCCAGCCTCATCACTACCTGAAACCAATTAGTTCAGGTTAGGCGTGTTCTCGCTGAAATATTCGTGCGAGTCGGCGTTGTTGATGGCCTTTGCCGGATCGCTGATTGCCAGGCTAGCGGCGCCCGACTGGCCATAGACCCAGTCATCGGTGCCGGCGACGGCGGTGAAGTGGCTCATTTCGTGCACCAGGGTGCCGCCTTTCGAGTCGGTACCGGTCAGCGGCGCGCTCCAGAATGCCTTGCAGACGTAGATCGTGTAAGGCTGGTTTGGATAGACATACGCGTAGTAGGTCTTCTTGCAACCGCAGTCGACGGTCACCGGCTTGGTAGCGAACGCATCCTTGATCTTGGCAAAGTTGGCGCGCACGATGCCGGCGCGGGTGGTATCGGTCGCGCCGAACCACTTGGTGTAGCGCGCGCCGAGCGAACCGGCCATATAGGCATCGGCGCCGTTGGCCATGGTGGCCGCCGCGCTCATTGCCTGGGTCACGGTTTGTTGCTGGGTGATGGTGCACTTGTTGAACGACAGGGTGCCTGCGGCAGGGCTAGGGTTGCTTGGCGCGGCCATCGCGACCGGATCGGAAATGCTGCCGCGTGGCTTGGCGCCGTCGATCCAGACTGAAACAGCCTGCGACTTGAGTTCGCCGACGGTCTTCTCGTTCACGCCGAACAGGTTCAGCGATTTGGCGTTGTAGCTGATCGAGTATTCACCGGTGATGCTCATGTCGTACATATCGGACAGTTCGATGCGCATGGTGTGCGACGCGCCCGGCTTGAGCAGGTAGTAATCCGAGGCGGTTGGCGCCTGGCGCTTGTAGTGCGCGCCCTGGTACTCGACCTTGACGCCGTCGCGGGTGATCTCGAACAGCGACTCTTCGATTTCGGCGAAAGGGGTATGCCACTTCAGCACCAGCTGCGGCTGCGCCGAGGTATTGGTGATCGTGACCTTCATCGTCACGTTATCGTTTTTGCCCAGAACACTTTTCTCAGCCTGTACCGTTGCAACTACTCCGTTCGATGCCGCCGATGCGCTGGCACATGCTGCTACTGCCATGATGGCGACACTTGCCTTGGCTACCTGATTCCAATTCATTGTGCTTCTCCGATAAAAGATAGTTTTTATGTGCGCTGGCGGTGCCCCTTGGCTCATGGCCGTAGTAACCCGTTGCGCTGAATCAATAAGTTTCCATAACAAAATATTACTTGTCTATACCGGAAACTCATTCATCCATACTCACGGAAATGCTGGGAGAAGTAAAGTTGAATCGTTGTCTGTCTTAAATTATTTGTATCGTGTTAATGTTTTTACACACACAGCTCGCCGCGCTGGAATTTTTCTCGCGACCATGGTATGCGGCCCGAAAAACGGGCGAATCAATGGGTCATCGTGATACGGCTATTGCCGTGCAAGGCCAGTTCGGCTATCACCCGGACAGGAAAGAGGTCAGCACCTTACAATAGCCAAATGAATAAAGCATTTGTCAAAGAGAGCGATCAGGATGACGACGAAGAGCTCGCCCTGGCGCAAGCAATTCCAGCCGGGGCCAAGAATTACATTACCCCGGCCGGCTACCAGCGCATCAAGGACGAGTTGCTGCAGTTGATCGACGTCGATCGGCCGGAAGTGGTCAAGATCGTGCACTGGGCCGCGTCGAACGGAGACCGCTCGGAAAACGGCGACTATATCTACGGCAAAAAGCGGCTGCGCGAAATCGACCGCCGCATTCGGTTTCTGACCAAGCGCATGGATTCGGCCGCAGTCGTCGATCCCAGCGTTCATCACGGCAACGACCAGGTATTTTTCGGCGCCACCGTCCGCTACGCCAACAGCGCTGGCGACGAGCATACCGTGACCATCGTGGGTATCGACGAACTGGACCCGCTCAAGGGCAAGATCAGCTGGGTGTCGCCGGTGGCGCGCGCCCTCACCAAGGCCCGTGAAGGCGACCTCATCACATTGCAAACCCCGCTCGGAAGCGAGGAGCTTGAAGTGCTCAGCGTGGAGTATCCGGAGCCGGCTGCAGACTAGAATTCCAACAGCATAGCGAGTCTTTGATGTCGATAGTTCACACCCAACTGAACCACTACCTTCGAATACCCCTGGCCGCCGAAGTGCATTCGCGGCCTTCACTGCGCCTGATCGGGCCCGAGGCGCTGACTCACCTGGCGGTCTATTGCCGCGCCGACCAGGCTGGCTTTCAGCATGAGCTCTTGAGCGGCTTGTGCCAGCATTTTGGCGTGGCCGGCCCCCATCTCGACGCCAAGTACTTCTTCCACGATTTCGGCACCTTTCGGTTGCAATGGGAGGCCCACACCGAATTTGCCACCTACACGTTCGCCGAGCAGCGCAGCCAGGCGGCCGCGCTGGCGCAATGCTTCGACCAGATGCCGCTGCGCTTCATTCCGGCCCACTGGCTGCAAGGGCTGAACGGCACCTTGATGGCGGCAACCCACGTGGTCTTGCAGCAGGGCGACGCCGAACTGGCCGAGCTGCGCGGCCTGTTTGCCAACAACCTGCTGGTGGGCAGCGACAGTCAGAATTTTGCGCGCCTGTGGACCGACTTTGCCATTGCCGCCGACGGCTTCGGGCGCATCGTGGTCGAGGACCTGGGCATGCAATACCAGCAGGCAGGGCGCCTGGTGCAGCGCATCCTGGAGGTGGAAACCTACCGCATGATGGCGCTGTTGGGCTTGCCGCATGCGCAGCAGGCAGCCCCCGTGCTCAGCGCCATCGAAGCAGAACTGGCGCGCCTCGCGGCTGGCATGACCGACGGCGCCGACGGCGCTATCACGGGCGAGCCGGACGACGAGCGCGTGCTGCTGCACCAGATCACGGCCCTGGCCGCGCGCATGGAAAAGCTGGCGCTGGAAAACAGTTATCGTTTTGCCGCTTCGAAGGCCTATTACCGGCTGGTACTGTCGCGCATTGAAGAATTGCGCGAAACCCGGATCCCCGGCGTCCCCACCGTGCGCGAATTCATGGACCGGCGCCTGGCCCCGGCCATGAACACCTGCGAATCGATGGTCGGCCGCCAGGAAGCGCTGGCCGCACGCATTGCGCGTACCAACGACCTGTTGCGCACTCGCGTGGGCATCGTGCAGGAGCAGCAGAACCGGCGCATCCTCGAATCGCTCAACACCCGCGCCGCCCAGCAGCTGCGCCTGCAGCAGGCGGTGGAGGGCTTGTCGGTGGTGGCCATTTCCTATTATTCCATCGGGCTGTTCAGCTACGCCGGCAAGGCCCTCAAGGCGGCCGGTGTGCCGATCAACCCGGACGTGGCAACCGGCCTGGTAATTCCGGTGCTGATCGTGCTGGTGTGGCTGGGCTTGCGGCGCATGCATCATCAGGTGGTCAAGGCTTGAGCAGCACGGCGCTGCTGCGTGCAGGCGAGCAGACTGAACTGGATACATTCCTGGCCGCGCACGCCAACGGCTCGATGTACCTGCGCGCGGCGCTGCACAATGGCGCCGCCCTCAACAACTTTGCCGTTGCGCGAGAAGCTGGGCGCATTGTCGGCGCAGCCGGACAACTGAGCAGTGGCATGATCGCGCTGCAAACGGCGACCGATGCCGCTGTGCTCGTGCGCACGGTCTTGCAGGCCAGCTCGCGCCCGCTGGCGGGCTTCCTCGGTCCCTACGCCCAGGTCATGGCCGCGCGGCGCGACATGGCGCTCGCTGCAAGCGACTTCATCAAGGATACCCATGAGGACCTGTTCGCGCTGAACCTGGAGCTGCTGCGCCTGCCGGCCTTGCTGCAGGCATCCCCATTGGCCTGCCGCCTTGCTCGCCGGGACGAAAGTGCGCAACTGGTGGCGTGGCGCGCAGCCTTTCGCCGCGAGGCGCTCCACGATGTCGAGGGGGAAGGCTTGCTGGCGGCAAGCCGGGCCGATATCGCCGGGCTGCAGATAGCGGGTAATTTGTTCGTGCTGGAAGTGCAAAAACAGCTCGTAGCCTGCTGTTCCTTCAATGCGCGCCTGCCTGAAATTGTCCAGATCGGTAATGTGTGGACCCCGTCCGCGCTGCGCGGCAAAGGTTACGGGCGTGCAGTTGTCGCCGGCGCGCTGGCCCTGGCGCGCCGTGGGGCGGTGCAGCAGGCGGTGCTCTCGACCGGGTGTCACAACCTGGCTGCCCAGGCAGCGTACCGCGCCATCGGCTTCGTGCGCGTGGGCGACTATGCCAGCGCCATATTGTCGCCACTGCCAAGGCGCAAAGCCTATTGATCCGAATAAGTTGGTATTTTTGAATCCAATTTACGGTGAGCACCGAATAAGTTTCAACTATTCAAAACCACTGACCGTTTCGATGCACAAAAAAATACGCCTGTGCCCACTTGCCGCTGCGCTGACTGTGCTGGTTTTCACCCCGCTTGCACGGGGAGCCGACGACGAGCCCGAACCGCATCACAAGGTGGTGGTGGCAGCTTCGCGGGTGAGCCAGCTCGGGATTGCCGACTCGGCCAATGCGGGCGTGGTGACGCAGCAGCAGCTCGAAGCTCGCACGGTGTACCGGCCGGCCGAACTGCTGGAAGCTACGCCCGGGCTGATCGTCAGTCAGCATAGTGGCGAAGGCAAGGCCAACCAGTTTTACCTGCGCGGCTTCAATTTGGATCACGGCACCGACCTACGCACGACGGTTGACGGCATGCTGGTCAACCAGCGCAGCCACGCGCACGGCCAGGGCTGGAGCGACCTGAATTTTCTGATTCCCGAACTGGCCACGCGGATGGACTACCGCAAAGGGCCGTATCACGCCGATGAGGGCGACTTTGCCGCCGCCGGCGCGCTCGCGGTGCGCTATGCCGACACCCTGCCCGAAGGCCTGGCCAGCCTGACGCTGGGCCAGCACGGCATGCGGCGCATGCTCGTGGCCGATTCGCCGCATCTTTTGCGCGGCCATTTGCTGTATGCGCTGGAGTACTTCCACAACGACGGCCCGTTCACGCGCGGCGACGACTTTAACAAATTCAATGGCGTGCTGCGCTACAGCCAGGGTAGCCAGGCGAACGGCTTCAATGTCACGGCGATGGCGTACAAGGCACGCTGGAACGCGACCGACCAGATCCCGCGGCGGGCGGTGGCCGATGGCAGGCTGGGGCGCTTCGACACGGTCGACACCACCGACGGCGGCAAAGCCCATCGTTACAGCCTGTCGGGCGAGTGGCGCGCCAACTCCGACGCCGGCGCCTCGAAAGTGAACGCCTACGTCATCGCCAACCGGCTCGACCTGTACTCCAATTTCACCTATTACCTCGACGACCCGGTCAATGGCGACCAGTTCAGCCAGCCGGACCGGCGCGTGACCTCGGTGCTCAATGCGGAGCATCGCTGGGGCGACAACCGGATCGGATTGCAGCTTCAGAACGACAATATCTACAACGGCCTGTACGACACGGTAGCGCGCCAGCGCCGCGCGACGACGCGCGAGGACCACATAGTCGAGACCAGTGCTGCATTATTTTTTGAGAATAATCATCGCTGGACTCCGTGGCTGCGCACGGTGGCGGGTGTGCGGGTGGACCACTACCGTTTCGACGTCGAGAGCGATCTTGCGCTCAACTCGGGACGCAGCCGGGCCAGCAAGGCCAGTCCAACGCTGAGCATGATTTTCGGGCCATGGAAGGCGACCGAGTTTTACCTGAACGCCGGGCGTGGATTCCACAGCAACGACGCGCGTGGCACCACCATTGCGATCGACCCCAAGAGCGGCGCTGCGGCCGAACGCGTGACGCCGCTGGCGGCGGCGACCGGGATGGAGGTGGGCCTGCGTACCGAAGCGATCGCGGGACTGCAAAGTTCGTTCTCGCTGTACCGGCTTGATTTCAATTCCGAGCTAGTGTTCGTGGGCGACGCCGGCGCCACTGAAGCGGGGCGCCCGAGCCGGCGCAGCGGGTTCGAGTTCTCGAACTACTACAAACCGAACAAATACATGACGATCGACGCTGACATCGCGTATGCGCGTGCGCGCTTTCGCGGGCACGACCCGGCCGGCGACCGCATCCCGGGCGCTGTGGAAGGTGTGGCCTCGCTGGCGCTGGCGCTCGACAATATCGGCGCTTGGTATGGCGCGCTGCAGCTGCGCTATTTTGGACCGCGGCCGCTGATCGAAGACAACTCGGTGCGCTCGCGGGCTACCTCCACGCTGAATGGGCGCATCGGCTACAAGATCAGCAAGCGCATGAAGCTCGAAGTGGAGGGGTTCAACCTGGCGCAGCGGCGCGATTCCGCGATCGACTACTACTACACCTCGCGCCTGCAAGGCGAAACCGAAGGCAGCGACGATATCCACTTCCACCCGATCGAATCGCGCTCCTTCCGACTCACGCTCAGCGCCACCTTCTAAATGCAACATCCGGGGTCAGGTCCTCCATTTCCACACGAGCTCGACCGTAGCGGATCGCTACGGTCGAGCTCG
>JAZKGU010000079.1:0-10861 GCA_040385745.1 Pseudomonadota bacterium | reverse complement strand
TGCGGTCCGACCAGCGCAGGCCGCCGCGGGCGACCGGGCCGCCGCGCAGGTGCACGCCTTCAAAGCGGCGCGAGAACACATAAATCTCGCGGTAAGGGCGCGGCTCGGGAACCAGCGCCAGCTTGCTGGTGTCGAATTTGAAGATGATCTTGTCACCCTGCTGATCGTTCTGGAAGTAGCTGGTGCGCACCGTGGCCAGTACCAGGTCCACCAGCGCAGCCAGAATTTCCTCGGTATCGGCGTGGTTCACCGATGCCAGGTTCGATTTGATGGCGGCGATGCGCTCGGCCGCTGCCAGGCGTTCGGCGTTCGGGCGGGCTGGGTCGAAACGCTGCTTGAAGCCTTCCACCAGTTCGCGCACCAGGTCCGGACGGCGGCGCAGCGTGTCGGCCATGTAGCGCACCGTGAATTTGCTGCCGGTCTGGCGCCAGTAGCTGATGTAGGCGCGCACCAGCTGCACTTCGCGCATGCGCATGCCGCCTTCGATGGCGAGACCGTTCAGGCGGCCGTCTTCGGCCTGGTCGTTGAACAGCGAAGTGAACAGTTCTTCAGCAACGGCAACCACGTTCGGCTTGCGCAACTTGGCCGCGCTTTCCTCGTCGACCGCCAGGCTGGTGACAAAACGCTTGGAACCGTCGGCCATTGGAAGCGCGTAGGTTTGCTCTCGGTCGATCGCCACGCCGGCATTTTGCAGCGCCGGCAAAATGCGCGACAGCGAAGGCACAGCGCCCACGGAGTACAGGCGGATCGAGGCGGCGCCGGCGTCGTCGGTTTCAACGCGCGCAGTCACGTGCCCGTCCTGGCCGTTGTGCAGCAGCGCGTTCAGGTCGCGGAAGGCGACTGCTGGCGCGGTGGCGCTGACGTAGTTGACCGGCAGGGTCGAGCACAGTTTGCGCAGGCTGGCGCGCAGCGGCATTTCAAAGACGTTATCGGCCAGTGCGGCGAACTTGTCGTGCCAGCCGTCCATCACGGCCAGCAGCGGCTGCTGAATGTCGGTTTCCAGGTCGAGCGGATAGCGCGCGGCGTGGGCGATCAGGTACACGCGGGCCAGCGGGCCGTCGGCCACCAGGGTCTGGGAACGCACTTCGGTCGCGCCCGAACTTTCCTTGAGCGCGGTCGCCATGGCGGCGGCCACGCTGGCGCTGTAACGCTCGCGCGGCAGGTAGACCAATACGTTCAGGTGGCGCGCGTAGACGTCGCGGCGCGCAAACACCTTGGCGCGCGGCTGCTTGTACAGCGAAACCACGGCGCTGCAGACTTGCGACAGCCATTCCGGATCGGCTTCCAGCGCTTCGGTACGCGGCAGCGACTCGAGGATCTCGAGGAATTTCTCGGCGCGGAAGCCTTCCTGGCGCACGCCGGCCAGGCTCAGGACCTTGGCCACGCGGCCGCGCGCAAACGGCAGGCGCGCCAGCGGGGTGGCGGTGGCGGCGCGGGTGAACAGACCGACGAAGCAGTGTTCGCCCTGGATGTTGCCTTGTGCGTCGGTGTCACGCACGCCGATGAAGTCGAGCGGCTGATCGCGATGCAGCGTGCCTTCCACGTCGGCCTTGACGATCGACAGTGTGGCGGGACGCTTGGAGAGCGTATCGAAGTCGCCAGGGATATTGGCCAGGCAGGTGCCGTAGACCGGGTGCGCAGTATCTTGCAGCACGCCGATGCGGCTCGGGATGTCGCGCTCGAGTTCGCGCACGCCCGGCTTGACCATGTAATAGGCGTAGCCGAACGGCTCGAAGCCTTCGTTCTTGGCCCACTCCAGGAAGGCTGCCACTTCGGCGCCTTCGGTGCCGTGGGTGGCGGCGCTGGCGGCCACCGACGTCAGGCGGTCGGCCATGGCGACCGAATCGCGCCGCACCACGGCGGCGTCGCGCGCCACCATCTCCAGGCGCGCGACCAGCGCTGCCAGTTCGTCGGCGGGCAGGTCTTCCGCCAGCAGGCACAGGACGTACGATTCGAGCGGCGCACCGGCTTCGCCGACGGCGGCGGCCTTGCCGTCGGCATCACGGCGCACGGCCAGGACCGCGTTCATCACGCCGCTCACTGCCACCTTCTGCTTGCGCATGGCCATGACGAAGGAATCGACCAGGTAAGGCATGTCGTCGTTGAGGATCAACAGGGCGGTCGCCATGCCGCCGCGGCCATCGGAGTGGCGCAGCTGGGCGATCTGGCAACCCTGGACAGTGCGTTTTGCAGCTTGGGTGAACGCCTGGCTCAATACCGGCGCCAGGCTGGTCGGCGCGGTGCCTGCGAGGTCTTCATCGTCCAGCGATCCAAGCCAGGCGCTGATCAGCGCCGTCACCTGGCCATCGGGGGCAGGCTGGCTGGCATGAATCAGTTCGAGGGTCTGTTTGCGCAAATCGTGTGGCATCTGTGTCATCTTGGATCTCCATTGCTTCGGTTGTCACCGCCGGTGTGCTCTGCTTGTGGCGGCGCCGGCGATTTATAGCGGACGGGGTTGGCCCGTCCAGTCATAAGGTTTTAGGGGCGTATTTTACAGGTCATACAGGCCGGGAAGCCCGAGAATTCGTGTCAGCTCTTCCAGCGCGGCCTGGCATTCGAGCGCCAGCTGCGGGTCGGCCAGATCCTTCGGCTCGAGATGGTCGCGGTAGTATTTACCGACCCACGCCACCAGCGCCGCGTACAGCGATTCGGTCATGATCACGCCCTGGTGCATGGCCAGGCTTTCGGCTTCGGTCAGCGCCACGCGCAGGCGCAGGCAGGCTGGCCCGCCGCCGTTGCGCATGCTCTGGCGCAGGTCGAAGTGAATCAGTTCGTTGACCGGGCCGCCCGAGGCCACCAGGTCTTCCAGGTAGCGCGCCACGGCCAGGTTTTCCTGGCACTCCTGCGGAATCACCAGCGCCATGCTGCCGTCCGGCTTGGACAGCAGCTGGCTATTGAACAGGTAGCTGGCCACGGCATCGGCCACCGACACGCGGCCGCTGTCGACCCGCAGCGGAATCAGGCCTGCGCCAACGCCGTCCATCACGTGGCGCAGTTGATCGAGCACCGCCGCTTCGTCGTGGAAGGCCTGCTCGTGATAGAACAGCACATTGCCGTTGCCTACCGCGATGACGTCATTGTGGAATACGCCCTGGTCGATGACGTCGGGATTCTGCGCCGCGAACACGGTGCGGGCGCCATCCAGGCCGTGCAGACGGGCGATGGCCTGCGAAGCTTCCAGGGTCTGGCGTGCCGGGTATTTTTTCGGGGCCGGCGCCGATGGATCGAACTCGGTGCGGCCATACACGAAAAACTCGATACCCTTGTTGCCGTGGGCGCCGGCCAGACGGGTGTGATTGGCCGCGCCTTCGTCGCCAAAGGCGGGGGTCGAGGGCAGCGCCTCGTGCACCGCGAAGTGGCGCTCGTCGCCAAACAGCGCGCGCAGCGTGCGGGTCGACTGATGGTGCTCTTCGGCGCGGTGCAGCTTGTTGTTCAGGTTGGCGGCAGTGAAGTGGGTGCGGCCGTCATGGGTGTCGGCCGATGGGCTGACGGTGGCCGCGTTGGCGGTCCACATGGGCGAGGCCGAGTAGGCGCAGGCCAGGATCACGGGCGAGGCGCGGTAGGCCTGCGCCAGCACGTCGGCGTCGGTACCGGAAAAGCCGATACTGCGCAGCAGGCGGAAGTTGGGCCGCGCCTGGGGCGGCAGCAGCGCCTGGGCAAAGCCGCGCGCGGCCAGGGCGCGCATCTTGGCCAGTCCCTGAAGCGCGGCCTGGCGCGGATTGGACGCGCTCTTGACGTTGCTGAACGAGGCGACGTTGCCGAACGAAAGGCCGGCGTAGTTGTGGCTCGGGCCGACCAGGCCGTCAAAGTTGTATTCGCGTGCGGTTTGCATGAGTGGTCCTTAGAACGACAGGCCGGGCGACAGCTTGGCCGGCATTTCGAGTTCGCTCGTCTCGATCGAGGCGACCGGATAGGCGCAGTAATCGGCCGCGTAGTAGGCGCTCGGGCGATGGTTGCCCGATTTACCCACGCCGCCAAACGGTGCGCTCGACGCCGCCCCCGTGGTCGGGCGATTCCAGTTGACGATGCCGGCGCGGGCCTGCACCGAGAACTGCTTCCACAGCTGCTCGTCGTTCGACAGCAGCGCTGCCGCCAGGCCGAATTCAGTGTTGTTGGCGACCTTGATGGCAGCGTCGAAATCGGACACGCGGATGATCTGCAGCAGCGGGCCGAACCACTCCTCATCAGGGATGCCCTTGGCGTTGGTCACGTCGACGATACCGGCGCTGACAAAGCCGGCGTTCGGATCGAGCTGCTTCATCTGCAGCAGCACCTTGCCGCCCTTGGCCGCCATGTCGGCCTGGGCCTGCACCAGGCGCGTGGCCACAGCGCTCGACACCACCGGCCCCATGAACGGCTGCGGCTCGGCGTTCGACGGGCCGACCGTCAGCGTGGACGCGACTTCGACCAGGCGCTCGATGAAGGCATCGCCTTCGACAGTATCGGCCACCACCAGCCGGCGCGCGCAGGTGCAGCGCTGGCCGGCCGAGATAAAGGCCGACATGATCGCGTGGTGCACGGCGGCGTCGATGTCTTTCACGTCCCACACCACCAGCGGATTGTTACCACCCATTTCCAGCGCCAGCATCTTTCCAGGCTGGCCGCCGAACTGCTTGTGCAGGGCGACGCCAGTCTGGCAGCTGCCGGTAAACAGCACGCCATCAAGCCCCGCATTCTGACCCAGCGCGACGCCGGTATTGCGGCCACCATTGACCAGGTTCAGCACGCCCGCAGGCAGGCCGGCTTTTTCCCACAGCTGCACGGTCAGGACGGCGGTGCGCGGCGCATACTCGCTCGGCTTGAACACCAGCGTATTACCGGCGATTAGCGCAGGCACGATATGCCCGTTGGGCAGATGACCGGGGAAGTTGTAGGGACCGAAAACGCCGAACACGCCATGCGGGCGGTGGCGCAGCACGGCATTGCCGTCAGCGACCTTGGCCGCCACTTCGCCGGTGCGGGCGTTGTAGGCCTGGACCGAGATGTCGACCTTGTTGGCCATCGTGGCCACTTCGGTGCGCGCTTCCCATAGGGGCTTGCCGACTTCTTCGGCGATGGTCTGGGCCAGCGTTTCCGCATTCTCTTTCAAGAGGTCGCGAAAGCGCGTGCATACCGCAATGCGCTGCTCGAGCGGACTCAATGCCCAGGCGTCGAACTGCGCGCGCGCGGCCTGCACGGCGCGCTCCACGTCGTCGCCGGTGGACTCGTTGCTGGTCCAGGTCTGGCGCCCTGTGGAGGGATCGATCGTGACCAGTTCGGGGCCGGAACCCGGCAGCCAGGCGCCGTTGATGTAGTTACTAAGATTAGACATGAACGTTCTTCCTTACACTAAGTGACAGCGTGCGAATCGAATCGCCGCTTTGGCAATGCAGCAGTTCCAGTTCCGAATCCGACAGGCCGATCTTGCCGGCGACCGGATTGGCCTTGGTGAGGATCATGCGGAAGTCGCCCATGGTGGTGTTGGACACCAGCACAGGTTCGCCTTCATGTTCAGCGCTGGCCGGGCTGGCGATGGCCAGGGTCGACTCGCGCATGGCGCGCAGTTCCGATACGCGGGCCTGCAGCACCGGTCCGGCATCGAAAATGTCGACGTAGCCTTCGAAGTGCAAGCCCTCCTGCTCGAGCAGCTTGCGCGCGGGCGCGGTGGAGCGGTGCACCTTGCCGATGACCGCCTGCGCGTCTTCCGGCAGATAGGTCACGTACAGCGGCTGGCGTGGCATCAGTTCGGCGATGAAGGATTTTTTGCCCATCGCGGTCAGATCGTCGACGTGGTTGAAATCCATCTTGAAGAAGTGGCGGCCCAGGCCTTCATAGAACGGCGAGGTGCCGTCCTCGCCCTGGTAGCCGCGCATCTCGGCGATGAGCTTTTCGGTGAACAAGTGCGGGAACTGGGCGATGAACAGGAAGCGGCTCTTGGACAGCCACTTGCCGTTGTTGCCGCTGCGGTAGTCGGGATGCAGGAACAGCGAGCACAGTTCGGTGCAACCGGTCAGGTCGTTCGACAGATACAGCGTTTCCATGCGGGTGAACACATTGAGTTCGTGGCTCGAGTGGACCAGGGTGCCGATGCGGTAGTTATAAAACGGCTCGTCCAGGCCGACTGAACTCTTGATCGCGCAGATTCCCGCCATGCGCCCACTGCTGGTGTCTTCCATCACGAACATGTAGTCGCGCTGTTCGGGCGGGATGGTTTCGGCGAACGAAGCCACGGCCACCGCCACCCGGTCGCCCAGCATCTTGCGGTCCGGCTTGAGGGTGGTCATGCCGCTGCCAACCTGGCGCGCCATATCGATCAGGGCGTCGAGATCGTCGGCTTTGATTGCACGTACAACTAGCATAGGTAGGTCCTCAGATTCTGACGCAGATAACGTTATCGCCCGGCTCGATCATCAGGGCGTCGAGTGCGCTTTGCGGCAAAGTGATGGTCTCGCCGCTGTCGGCCGACGGACAGGCCACGGTCACGGCGCGGAAGTTCTGTTCATTGCTGGCCGCCAGCGCGTACTTGACCATCAGGTCCGATGAATTGCCGTCGGCGGCTAGCACGGCGCGCCGCATGATGGAACCGGAGAACGAACGCAGACTATTCTTGTGCGCCTGCAGAATCGGACCGCCGTCGAAAATGTCGATGTACTCGTCGGCCTCGAAACCCTCTTCGGTCAGCAGACTGAAAGCAAGATCGCCGTCCGGATGGATCTGGCCCATCGCAGCCTGGGCGTCGCCCGGCAGCAGCGGCACATACACCGGGTAGTGCGGCATCAGTTCGACGATCAGCGTGCGGTTACGGGCTCCGCCGATGACTTTTTCAGCGTCGAGAAAATCCATCTTGAAGAACTTGCGGCCCAGCGCTTCCCAGAACGGCGACTGGCCGTTCTTGTCGGTGATGCCGGCCAGTGGCACGAAGAAGCGATCGCCAAAGCGGTGCGGCGCCAGTACCGCGAACAGCAGGCGCGCGCGCGACAGCAGTGCCGCTTCGAGGCCGGCGCTGGCGCGGTTGGACACGTAAAAACTGGATAGCTGGGAGTAGGCGGTCAGCTCGGAACACAGCGTCAGCGCATGCACGCTGTGGCTGATGTTCAGATCGCGCGACACCTGCTGGATGACGTCGTTACGGAACGAGAAATAGGTGCCGTTAGAACCTGCGGAAGCGAAGATGGCGGCGGTGCCGACGATGTCGGCAGTGTCTTGCTGTTCCAGGACGAACAAGTAGGACTCTTCGCTGGGAATGTCGACATGGGCGGCGAACGAAGCTATCGAGCGCTCGACCGAGGCGGCGATCTTGTCGCGTGTTTTTGGCAGGGTATGCACGCCGGGCATGGTGACGGCGGCCAGCTTCTCCAGGGCGTCGATATCGGTCAGTTCAACCGGACGAACTACAAACATGTGAACTCCCAAGTGGACAGGCGGGACAGCGTGAACCTGCCCGGGCCAGGCCGGACAGGTCGGGGACGGCAGCTTACTTCGACGGCGCCGAATCGAGCAGACTGTCGATAGCTTCGCGCAGAATGCGGTCGGCTTCGTCGATCTGGGCGTCGGTCACGATCAGGGCCGGCGCAAAACGCACCACGTCCGGACCGGCGATCAGCAGCATCAGGCCATAGCCTTCGCAGGCCTTGGTGATGTCTTTGGCACGGCCCTTGAACGCGCCGGTGGTTGGCAGGCCGATTAGCAGGCCACTGCCGCGTACCGCGCCGAACACCTGGGGATAGTCTGCGGCCAGCTTGGTGAGCTTGGCGAAGATGTTGGCCGAGGCTTCACGCACGCGCGCCAAAAATGCCGGCTGGTTGATGATCTCGACCACGTTCAGTGCCACGGTGGCGGCCAGCGGGTTGCCGCCGTAGGTGGTGCCGTGCGAGCCGACGCCGAAGTGGGCGGCGATCTCGTTGGTGGTCAGCATGGCGCCGATCGGGTAGCCATTGCCCAGCGCTTTGGCCGAGGTCAGGATGTCGGGCGTGACGCCCTTGTCCATGTAGGCGTACAGATGGCCGGTACGGCCCACGCCGGACTGGACTTCATCGAAAATGAGCAGGGCGCCGGTCTGGTCGCACAGCTCGCGCAGCACTTTCAGGTACTCGACGTTACCAGGAATGACACCGCCCTCGCCCTGGATCGGCTCGACGATCACGGCGCATACATCGTCGCCGATGGCGGCGCGCGCGGCGTCGATATCGTTGTAGGCGATGTGGTTGATCTCTTGCGGCAGCGGCTCGAAGCCTTCGGTGTACTTGGGCTGGCCGCCGACCGAAACGGTAAACAGCGTACGGCCATGGAACGAGGACAGGCAGGAGATAATGCGCGACTTGTGCGGACCGAACTTGGTGTGGGCGTACTTGCGCGCCAGCTTGAGGGCGCCTTCATTGGCTTCGGCGCCGGAATTGCAGAAGAAGGCGCGGTCTGCAAAGGTAGCTTCGGTCAGGGCCAGCGCCAGGCGCAGGACCGGCTCGTTGGTGTAGCCGTTGCCGAGGTGCCAGACGTTGTTGAGCTGGCGGGTCAGCGCGTCGACCAGCACCGGGTTGCAGTGGCCCAGGCTCGAGACGGCGATGCCGGAGGTGAAATCCAGGTAATGCTTGCCGTTCTGGTCCCACAGGTCCAGGCCCGAGGCGCGCACCGGCACCATCGCGGCAGGCGCGTAGGTTGGGACGAGGACATCGTCAAATGTCTGTCGAGTAACAGGCCGCGTTGTGACACCCGAATCAAGCTTTGCGTTCATGGCATTCCTCATCCAATGTTAGTGGGGCGAATTCAGCTGGGACCGCTGAGTACGTCAGACCATTATAAGAACGGCAGCACCAAACATCTTTTGGAATCGCGACAGGCATTTTCATTTTTGGCCTGTATAAAAGCGGGGAGTAGCGGGCTAGGCGGGGCTGGCCAGCTTGCGCTGGCGTTCCTCACGGGGAGTGTTGCCGAACAGGGCGCCGAAGGCCGTGGAAAAATGCGACCCGCTCGAGAAACCGCACATCAGCCCCACCTGGACAATTGAATAATGGGTGTCGAGTAGCAATTGGCGCGACCTTTGGAGGCGCAGCTCCAGATAGTAGCGCGAGGGCAGGCTGCCCAAATATTGCTTGAACAGGCGCTCGAGCTGGCGCCGGGAAATTCCCACCAGATTGGCGATGTCATCGGTCGAGAGCGGCTCTTCGATATTGGCTTCCATCAGCGTGACGGCCTCGGTCAGCTTGGGCTGCAGCGCGCCGAAGCGAGCCTGCAGGGCCACGCGCTGGCGCTCTTCCTTGCCGCGCACCCGGTCCACGCACAACGCTTCCTTGATCTGGGCCTGCACTCCCGCCCCAAAAATCATCTCGACCAGGGTAAGGGCAAAGTCCATGCTGGCAGCGCCACCGCAGCAGGTGAGGTGATTGCCGTCGATCTCGTACAGGTGCGGCGTGAAGATGGCGTGGTCGGCTGCACTGTCCACATCCACATACAGGGCCCAGGGCAGCGCGGTGCGCACGCCGTTCAGGGCGCCGCCGTCAGCCAGCCACAAGACCCCTGCTCCCACCCCGCCCCAGAACTGCGCGGCGCGGCAGCGGTTGATCAGGACGCGGCTGTTGGCCGGCTTGAGCGAGGCCTGCGCTTCATCGGCCACCAGCAGCACGATATGCCAGTGGCGCTGCGCGTCGGCGCTGAATTTGTCGGGACTGCGCACGTCCACATGCAGGCGCTGCGGCCCCAGGATCTTGGCCGCCAGGCGCAGCGGCTGGTACAGGCCGGCCCAGGTCAGGGTATCCGGCTCGCCCGCATTGATGAGCAGCACGCGGAGTGGCTGCTCCTGCGCTAGCTGGGCGAGTTGGGCGGATGACATGGGCGGGGCTGATTCCTTACTCGGGTACGAGTGCGCCGGCCGGACGTGGCGCACTATTCCATTGGCTCACTATCATACCGGAGATCAATAACGCGGCGCCTATCCAGCCGCGCCCGGTCATGGTTTCTCCGAGCCAGAAAAAGGCGAAAAAGGCGGCGGCAGCCGGTTCGAAAGCGTAGATCACGGCGGCCTCGTTGGCCGTACTGTGGCTCTGGCCCCAGGTTTGGAGGGAAATGATGGCGGCGGTCGCGAGCAGGCCCAGGTAGACGATGCTGACCAGCCCTGAGTTCAGCGCGGCCACCGTTTTGTCCCAGTACGGCTGCACGCCGGATCCGCCCAGCGGCACCTCGGTCACTAGCAGCCACAACAGCGCGAGCACGGCCACCACCGCAATCTGGGTGGCGGTAATACTCATCAGCCGCCGCGCCGTGCGGGTGCGGGTTTCCATGAGCTTGATGTAGAGGCCGAAGCACAGCGCCGCGCCCAGCGCCAGCGAGTCGCCAAAGCGCCACGGGCCGCCGTCCCAGCACAGCGCTGCCAAGCCGGCCACCGCCAGCGCCAGGGCCAGCACGATGCGGCGCTCGGGCGGGCGCCCGGACAGCATGCCCAGCAGCGGCACGATGAGCACATTCAGTCCGCAGATGAAGGCATTACGATTGGAGCTGGTCAGCGCCAGGCCCTCGACCTGAAACACGTAGCAGAAGAACAGGAGACCGCCCAGCAGCGCGCCCGAGACCAGGTCGGAGCGCGCGGCGCGCACTAGAAAGGGCGAGAGCAGCAGCGCAGCCATGGCAAAGCGCGTGAACACGATCCAGGCCGGCGACAGGTTGGTGGTCAAGTCTTTCATGGCCGGGAAAGTGGTTCCCCAGACCAGGGTCACGACGAGCAGGGCAAACACGCCGCGCAGCTGGTAAGTCATTCAATGCTTTCATGCCGGTGCCAAATCGGCACAAGACCAATATGGTACCTGCAAAACGTGCTGGCGGCAGCTCGTCGGACTTTGACTTGTCCAGCTATAATCAGTGCCCATGGGGGAACGTTACTTAAAAAGTGTGCGCT
>JAZKGU010000078.1:0-6627 GCA_040385745.1 Pseudomonadota bacterium | reverse complement strand
GGCGGCACCACGATGCCGGTATCGCCGTCGATATTGATATAGGTGGTGCCGGTGCCGATTTCGCTCGAGATCATCGGCTTGCCGTACATGGCCCCCTCCAGCAGCGAAATGCCGAACGCTTCCGAGCGCAGGTGCGAGGGGAAGGCCACCGCGTAGCACAGCGTGAGCAGGGCCACCTTGTCGGCTTCGTCGAGCGCGCCTACGAACAGCACGTGGGTCAGGCCGAGGCGCTCGGCGTGGGCTTTGAGCTCGGCCTCGATCGGCCCGGCGCCCACGATCACCACCGGATAATCCGAATTGGCAACCGCGTCGAGCAGGATGTGCAGGCCCTTGTAGTAGCGCAGCACGCCGACGAACAGGAAAAATTTGTCGCCCACCTTGGCGCGCCACTGGTCCATACGGGCCTGCTCGGGGGCCGGATAGATGCTCTTGTCCAGGCCATAGGTGATGACGCGGGTCTTGTCGCGGTAGCGGTCCAGCACGGCCGACGAGGCCAGGTAATTGGGCGAGGTGGCCACGATGGTGTCCACGCTTTGCAGGAAGCGGTGCTTGAGCGGCTGGTAAAAGCGCAGCAGCGCCTTCTGGCGCACGATATCGGAATGGTAGGTCACCAGGCTGGGTTTGCGCACCCGCGCCATGAAGTGGGCCAGGTCCATGAAAGGCCAGGGAAAGTGGTAGTGCACCACGTCGGCCTGGGCTGCCATGCGCGCCAGTTCGCCGATCGCGGCGAAGGCCATGCCGGTCGAGGCGATCTCGATGTCGAGCGGCACGCGCCGCACCTGGTGGCCTTCAAACTCGAAATCGAGCCGCTCCTTCTGCGGCGTCAGGGTCAGCACCTGATTGACCACGCCCAGCTTGCCAGTGCCCACGCACATCTGGCGGATCACCTGCTCGACGCCACCCACGGAGTCCGGATAATAAGTTTTGTAGAAATGAAGGACGCGCATGAATGACCCGGCTGGTTCTGGGGCGGCTTAATGGGAAAGGACAGTATGATACACGGCGGCCGTCTGCAACGCTGTCTCGTGCCAGGTCAACTGGAGCGCGCGGGCCCGGCCGGCCGCAGCCAGGCGCGCGCGCAGTGCCTCGTCGCGCACCAGCGCCAGCATGGCCGCGCCGATCGCGCCGGCCGAGAGCGGGTCCACTTCCAGCGCCGCGCCCTGGGTCACTTCCGGCAGCGAGCTGGTGTTGGAGGCCACTACCGGCACGCCGCAGGCAAACGCTTCCACCACCGGAATGCCGAAGCCTTCGTACAGCGAGGGGAACACGAACACGCCCGCGCCCATGTACACATGGCGCAGCGCCTGGTTGCCGGTGAGGCGGTCGAGCCACACTAGCTGTTCCCCGGCCTGCTGGGCGGCGCGCATGCGCGCCACCAGTTCCTCGCAGCGCCAGCCGGTGCCGCCCACGATGACGAGCTGGCGCTCGGCGCGCACGGCCTGCGGCAAGGCCAGATAGGCTTCGAGCAGGCGTTCCACGTTTTTGCGCGGCTGCAGGGTGCCCACAAATAGAAAATAGCCGCGCCGCAGTCCGTTCGCGGCCAGGGTCGCGTCCTCTTCGCCCGCCACCGGCGCGGCCAGCCACTCGGCGCCGACACCGCATGGCACCACGCTTACGCGCTGCGGATCGACCCCAAAGCATTCGACCAGTTCGTCAATGGCGAAATGGGACAGCGCGATCACGTGGTCGGCCTTGCGCGTGGCTTTTTTCTGCATCCAGTTCTTCAGCTGGCGCAGGTGCGGACTGCACCATTGGGGATACTTGAGCGGCAGCGCGTCGTGCAGGGTGGCGACAACGGGGCAGTCCATGCGCACGATACGGTAATCGGTGACCTGAAAGATATCGACCGGCATATGCACGCGGTGCGCGGCGGGCGCCAGCAGGTCGACCAGGCTGGCAGTTTCGAACGACTGCGGAAAAGGCCGCCCCACCGTGAGCTGGCCGGCAGGGCCGCGCAGGCGCGGCCAGGAAAAACCGCTGACCTCGCAGCCGGCTTCGGGCAGGTGGCGCCGCAGCGCTTCGGTGTACACGCCGATGCCGTCCACACGTCCCTTGGTCAGTCCTGGTTCGATCATGGTCGTTCCCAGGCCGACCCGCAAGACGCTCACGCCAGGTACATCCAGCGCAGCGTCTCGGCCAGCGGAGTCGGCTTGACGGCGCCGATGACGCTGGACAGTTTGTCGTTGCTGCCCACCAGGGTGAGCACGTCGTTGGCGCGCACAAAGGCTGGATTGACCCGCACTTCGATCGCATAGCCGGCGATGGCGGCCATGGTGTCGATCACATCGCCCAGCGAATGGGCCTGACCGGTACACACGTTAAACGACTGGCCGGCCGGGCTGACGGCGAGCAGGCGCCGATAGGTGGTGGCGACCATGCGCACGTCCGAGAAGTCGCGCGCGATGGCGAGGTTGCCCAGCTCGATCTGGCGCGCGCTCTGGCGAAAATGCGACACGATCTTGGGCAGCAAGAAGGTCTCGTCCTGGCCCACGCCGGTGTAATTGAAGGGGCGCGCGATGATGATGGGCAGCTTGTCGCTCCACAGGCGCGCCATGTATTCCATGGCCAGCTTGCTGACGGCGTAATCGTTGGCCGGGGCCGGCGCCATGCTCTCGTCGATCATGCCGGCGCTGACATTGCCATAGATATTGGCCGATGAGGCCAGCAGTACCGCATGCGGCTTGTGCTGCTGGGACGCCAGCGCCTCGAGCAGGTTGCGGGTGCCGACCACGTTGACGCGGTAGATCAGGTCGACGTTGGCATGGGTGACGGAGGCGATGCCCGCCAGGTGGGCCACGACATCGGGCTGGACTTCGGCCACCATGGCCGCCACCGCCGAGCGGTCGCACATGTCGACGTGGTGAATATCGGGACCACCCGCCTCGCCCGGCAGCGCCGTGCCGAACACGCGGTAGCCGGCGGCTGCCAGTTCCTGGGCCAGGTAGTGCCCGGTGAAGCCACGCAGCCCGGTGATCAGGGCGCGCTTGCCTGCGCCCTCGCCATCAAGCGCGAGCGCCGGGTACTGTTGCGTGGCCGCGCGGTTCATATCAGAACGAAAAACCGATTTCGTTGCGGCGCATGTCGGCCTCGACCATCATCTGGCACAACTGCTCGAGGGTGGTCTGCGGCTTCCAGCCCAGTTCGCGCTCGGCCTTGCCCGGATCGCCGATCAGCAGTTCGACTTCGGCCGGACGGTAAAACTTGGGACTGATGCGCACCAAGAGCTTGCCGGTGCGGGCGCAATGGCCGGTCTCGGCTTCGCCCTCGCCCTTGTATTCGATATTGATGCCGGCGCTCTTGAAGGCCATGGTCACGAAGTCGCGCACGGTTTCGGTGCGGTTGGTAGCCAGGATGAACGTGTCGGGAGTATCGGCCTGCAGGATGCGCCACATGCCGTCGACGTATTCCTTGGCATAGCCCCAGTCGCGCTTGGCGTCGAGGTTGCCCAGCTCGAGGACGTCGAGCTTGTTGAGCACGATCTTGGCGACCGAATCGGTGATCTTGCGGGTGACGAATTCCCGCCCGCGCAGAGGCGACTCGTGGTTGAACAGGATGCCGCTGGCGCCGAAAATGCCATACGACTCACGGTAATTGACCGTCATCCAGTGCGCATACAGCTTGGCCACGCCGTACGGGCTGCGCGGATAGAACGGGGTGTCTTCGACCTGCGGAATGGCTTGTACCTTGCCAAACATTTCGGAGGTCGATGCCTGGTAAAAGCGCGCCTTGGGATTGACGATGCGAATGGCTTCGAGCAGGTGCACCGCGCCCAGGCCGGTAATCGCCGCCGTTGCAACAGGTTGTTCGAAAGATACACCAACAAAGCTCTGCGCTGCCAGGTTGTAGACCTCGTCCGGCTCGGCCGTTTGCATCAGGCGGATACTGGAGGACAGGTCGGTCAGGTCGTATTCGACCAGTTTCAGATTCGGGTGAGACTGGATGCCAAGTTCTTCGATGCGCCAGAAGTTAACCGAGCTGGTGCGGCGATAGGTGCCGGTCACCAGATAACCTTTTTCCAGCAGCAGCTGTGCCAGATAGGCGCCGTCCTGACCGGTGATACCGGTGATCAGGGCTTTTTTCTTTGTGAGCATGTTCTTGATGATCTTGGGTAATGTGGGCACGCGCTACGCGGAAGTCCCAAATTAGGATTTAAGCAACTTAGTATTATAGCAGAGGCGATGGGGTGCCAGCCTTTTTGGTCCTGCTGCACAATAAACAACTTGCGCGGCGCATATTATGCCTTGAAACGGTGCACCAAAGGCGCGGCATTACGCTTTGTTACGCGGACGATGAACATTGTAGACAATTGCCTGCGCGCGCGGCGTGCAGTAGTTCCCGGCAAAAGCGGAAGGCGCGCGGGCGCGACACCTTCCTTGATCGCAATACGTCTTAACGCTGAGCAACCGCGTCAACCACGCACAGGGCAGTCATATTGACAATCCGGCGCACGGTGGCCGATGGCGTCAAAATATGCACCGGCTTGGCGCAGCCGAGCAACACCGGCCCGATGGCGATACCGTTGCCGGCCGCCGTTTTGAGCAGGTTGTAGGCGATGTTGGCGCTGTCGATGTTGGGCATGACCAGCAGGTTGGCATCGCCCTGCAGGGTCGAATGCGGCATCATGGTCTTGCGCAGCTTGGAGTCGAGCGCGGTGTCGCCATGCATTTCGCCGTCCACTTCCAGGTCCGGCTTCATCTGCTGCACCAGCGCCAGCGCGGCGCGCATCTTGCGGGCCGATTCGGAGTTGGAGGAGCCAAAATTGGAATGTGACAGCAGCGCCGCGCGCGGAATCAGGCCGAAACGCGTCATTTCCTCGGCCGCCATGACGGTGATCTCGGCCAGCTGTTCGGCGCTGGGGTTCTCGTTGACGTGGGTATCGACGATGGCCATCTGGCGCTCTGGCAGGATCAGGAAGTTCATGGCCGCGTACACGTGGGCGTCGGGGCGGCGCCCCAGCACCTGGTCGATGTAGTGCAGGTGCAGGGCGGTGGTGCCGAAGGTGCCGCAGATCATGCCATCTGCATCACCCTTGTGGATCATCATGGCGCCGATCAGGCTGTGGCGGCGGCGCATTTCGAGCTTGGCGTATTCCTGCGTCACGCCCTTGCGGTTGGCCATCTCGTAGTAAGTCTGCCAGTAGTCGCGGTAGCGCTCTTCGTGGTCGGGGTTGATGACATCGAAATGCTGGCCCAGCTTCAGGCGCAGGCCGAACTTGATGATGCGCTGTTCGAGCACGGTCGGGCGGCCGACCAGGATCGGGCGCGCCAGTTTTTCATCGACCACCACCTGCACCGCGCGCAGCACGCGCTCTTCTTCGCCCTCGGCGTAGACGATGCGCTTCATTTCCGGCGGCGCGGCCTTGGCCACGGCAAACAGCGGCTTCATGAAGGTGCCGCTGCGGTAGACGAACTGCTGCAGCTGGTCGGCATAGGCCTGCAGGTCGGCGATCGGACGCGTGGCCACGCCGGAATCCATGGCCGCCTTGGCCACGGCCGGCGCGATGTGGATCAGCAGGCGCGGATCGAACGGCATCGGGATCAGGTAGTCGGCGCCAAACGACAGGTTGCTGATGCCATAGGTGGTGGCCACCACGTCGGACTGCTCGGCATGGGCCAGATCGGCAATGGCGTGCACCACTGCGATTTCCATTTCGCGCGTGATGGTGGTGGCGCCGCAGTCGAGGGCGCCGCGGAAGATATAGGGGAAGCACAGCACATTGTTGACCTGGTTCGGATAGTCCGAACGGCCGGTGGCAATAATGGCGTCGCCGCGCACTGCCTTGACTTCCTCGGGCAGGATTTCCGGGGTCGGGTTGGCCAGCGCCAGGATCAGGGGATTGGGCGCCATCTCCTTGACCATCTCCTGCTTGAGCACACCGCCGGCCGACAGGCCGAGGAAGATGTCGGCGCCGGGCATGACTTCGGCCAGGGTGCGCGCGCCGGTGTCTTGGGCGAAGCGCTCCTTGTCCGGGTCCATCAGCTCGGCGCGGCCCTTGTACACCACCCCGGCCAGATCGGTCACGAAGATGTTCTCGATCGGGAAGCCGAGGTCGACGATCAGGTCGAGGCAGGCCAGGGCCGCCGCGCCCGCGCCCGAGACCACCAGCTTGCAGGCGTTGAGGTCCTTGCCGACGAATTTAAGGCCGTTCAGGATGGCCGCGCCGACGATGATGGCGGTGCCGTGCTGGTCGTCATGGAACACCGGGATCTTCATGCGGTCGCGCAGCTGGCGCTCGATGTAGAAGCACTCGGGCGCCTTGATGTCTTCCAGGTTGATGCCGCCAAAGGTCGGCTCGAGCGAGGCGATGATGTCGACCAGCTTGTCCGGATCCATCTCGTTGATTTCGATATCGAACACGTCGATGCCGGCAAATTTCTTGAACAGCACGCCCTTGCCTTCCATGACCGGCTTGGACGCCAGCGGACCGATGTTCCCCAGGCCCAGCACGGCGGTGCCGTTGGTGATGACGGCCACCAGGTTGCCGCGCGCGGTGTACTTGTAGGCGTTGGCGGGATCCTTGACGATCTCCTCGCACGGCGCGGCCACGCCGGGCGAATAGGCCAGGGCCAGGTCGCGCTGATTGGTCAGTTGTTTGGTCGGGGTGACGCTGATTTTGCCGGGGCGGGG
>JAZKGU010000077.1:0-12754 GCA_040385745.1 Pseudomonadota bacterium | reverse complement strand
CAGTCCGGCCAGCGCCACTACAGCGAAATGCTGTCGCCCGAGTCGCTGCCGTCGGCGCGCTACCTGAACGTGTTTCGCGAAGCCTGTGCGGCCAATCTGGAGCGCATGGCGCGCGACTGCCTGCATCTGGCCGCCCTGATCGCGCAGCGTCGCAGCGGCCCGATTACGCTGGTGTCGCTGGCGCGCGCCGGCACCCCGGTGGGCGTGGTGCTCAAGCACCTGCTCCAGGACGTGCTGCAGCGCGAGGCCGAGCACTATTCTGTCTCGATCATCCGCGACCGCGGCATCGACCAGGTCGCCCTCGAACACATCCTGGAGCGCGGCCACGCGCCCGAGTCGATCGTGTTCGTCGACGGCTGGACCGGCAAGGGCGTGATTTCGCGCGAGCTGGAAGCTGCCATCGCCGAATTCAATGCGCGCCGCGGCACGGCCATCGAAGGCGGTCTGTACGTGCTGTCCGACCTGGCCGGTAGCGCCGCCTGCGCCGCATCGTGCGACGACTACCTGATACCTTCGAGTATCCTTAATGCAACGGTATCCGGCCTGATCAGCCGCTCCATCCTGAACCAGTCGATCGGTGCAGGGGACTTCCACGGTTGCGTGTATTACGAGCAGTTTGCCGAGCAGGACCAGTCACAGGGTTTTGCCGATGCCCTGGTGGCGCGGGCGCGTGCCCTGGGACCGATCGCCGATCCAGCGCCCATGGACAAGCAGCGTGCCGCCAAGGTATCGCGCGCGTACATGGCCGCTGCGCTGGAGGAGCATGGCATCGGTGACGCCAACATGGTCAAGCCCGGTATCGGGGAAGCCACCCGGGTACTGCTGCGCCGCGTGCCGCGCCTGCTGATCCTGCGGGACGCCGACGCGCCCGAAGTGGCGCACTTGAAGTTACTGGCCCAAGAAAAAAACGTACCCGTGCAGGTCGACCCCCGGTTGCCCTACCACGCGGTATCGCTGATAAGGAGTGCACTGGATGGTTAAGTCGATGGGCGCCTCGCTCTATCTGCCCGCGAATCACAAACACCTGATGGCGGTGGCCGACGGCGAACGCCTGGGCCACACCCGCTCGCTGATTTTCTGCACCGAGGATGCGGTGGCCGATGCGGACCTGAGCTGGGCGCTGTTCAACCTTTCGGTGGTGCTGGCGAACATGAAGACCGACGTGGGCGCCGAGCGCTTCGTCCGGGTCCGTAATCCGGAAGTCATGACGCGCGTACTGGCCATGCCCGGGGTCGAAAAGCTGACCGGCTTCGTGATCCCGAAATGCACACGGCATAATTTCGACGCCTACTACCGGCAGATCCGCGACACCGACCACATGCTGATGCCCACGCTGGAAACGGCCGAGGTATTCAGCGACAAGGAGATGCGCCTGTTTCGCGAAGTGCTCGAAGCCCCGGGCGTGCGCAACCGCATCCTGGCGCTGCGCATCGGCGGCAACGACTTGCTGGCCCTGCTGGGCTTGCGGCGGCCGCGCACGATGACGATCTACCGCACCCCGCTGGGGCCGATCATCGCGCGCCTGGTCACCACCTTCCGTCCCTACGGTTTCGTGCTCACCGCGCCGGTCTTCGAACATCTCGACCTGCCCGAACTTCTCGACCAGGAAGTCATGGAAGACATGGCCTACGGGATGGTTGGAAAGACCGCGATCCATCCTAGCCAGATCGCCCTGATCGAGCAGCACTACCGGGTCAAGGCCAGGGATCTGGAAGCGGCGCGGGCGATCCTCGATGTCAACAGCCCTGCAGTATTCCGCATGCACGATTCGATGTGCGAAGTAGCGACCCATCGCGCGTGGGCCCAGCGCATGGTGGATCAGTCCAAGGTCTTCGGCGCCCATCAAAGCGACGCCGCGGCCCCTTAAACTCATTTGAAAGGAAGCGCTGTGAATATTTTCTCGCGAGGACAAAAAGGCAAACTGGCTGACCTGGGTTGCAACTCCCCGTTCACCCTGACCCTGGATCTGGGCAAGGCCGGCATGTCGATCGACGTCTCCTGCTTTGGCCTGGACAGCGCGGACAAGCTGTCCGACGAGCGATTCATGGTGTTTTATAACCAGCTCACCGCGCCGGCCGATGCGGTCAGGCTGGATTTGGGTTCAGCTCAGGAGCGCTTTACCGTCAATTTGAACGCCCTGCCCGATTCGATCGTCAAGCTGGTGTTCGTCGCCGCCATCGACGGCAACGGCACCATGCGCAACCTGTCGCCGAGCACGGTGACGCTGGGCGACGCGCTGCAGTTCCCGCTCAGCGGCGCCGACTTCCAGGACGAAAAGGCCGTGATCCTCGGCGAGATCTACCGCAAGGATGGCGTATGGCGTTTCGGCGCGGTGGGACAAGGGTTCAATGGCGGCTTGTCGGCCTTGCTCGCGCACTTTGGCGGATCGGAAGCCGGCGCCTCGGCCGCGCCCACTCCCACGCCTGCCCCTATTCAGGCGCCTACCGCGCCCGCGGCGCCGAAAGTATCGCTGTCAAAGGTCACGCTCGAAAAACGCGGCGACAAGGTGTCGCTCGACAAGCGCGCAGGCGGGCGCGGATTCGGGCGCATCCACGTCAACCTGAACTGGAACCATGCAGGCAGCCAGGCTGCCAAACCCAAGCAAGGTTTCCTGGCCAAGCTGACCGGTGGTGGCGGCTCGGACGGTATCGACCTCGATCTTGGCTGCATGTACGAGCTGGCCGACGGGCGTCCGGGCCTGGTGCAGGCGCTGGGCAACGCCTGGGGCGACTTCGACCGCCCGCCCTTCATCAAGCTGGCGGCGGACGACCGCACCGGGCAAAGCACTGAAGGCGAGAACCTCACCATCAATGGCGACCACTTCGCCGACATCAAGCGCGCGCTGATTTTCGCCTTCATCTACAAGGGCGCCCCTAACTGGGCCGCGACCGATGGCGTGGTGACCATCAACATGCCCGAGCAGGCCCCAATCGAAGTGCGACTCAACCAGGGCAACAACCAGATGATGTGCGCGATCGCCCTGATCGAAAACCGCAATGGCAGCCTGCAGGTAACCAAGCTGGAAGAGTATTTTTCCCAGCAGGGCAAGCAAAGCGCGCACGAACTGATGGACCAGCGCTTCGGTTTTGGCCTGCGCTGGACCACGGGCCGCAAGGACTAAGCCCCCCCTCCGGGAACAGCCGGCGCCGTGCCATGCACGGGCCGGCTTTTTTATTGCCCGTGTCGCATCCGTACAATGATCGCGCGGCGCTTTCCTTTATCGTTACCCGCAAAACGAAAAGGAAAAAATGGAAACTACGCTCGAACATGACGGCTTTATCGTCACCTCGGTCGACTCGGTAGTGCAGGCGGCAAGGACGGGAAGCCTGTGGTACATGAGCTTTGGCCTGGCGTGCTGCGCGGTTGAGATGATGCATGCTGCCGCCGCGCGCTATGACATGGACCGCATGGGAATGATGCCACGCCCTTCGCCCCGGCATTCCGACCTGATGATCATCTCGGGCACCCTGACCAACAAGATGGCGACTGCACTGCGCCGCGTCTACGACCAGATGCCAGAACCACGCTACGTGGTGTCGATGGGATCGTGCGCCAACGGCGGCGGCTTCTATCACTACAGCTACTCGGTAGTGCGCGGCTGCGACCGCATTGTGCCGGTCGACGTCTACGTGCCCGGCTGCCCGCCTACCGCGGAAGCACTCCTGTATGGCCTGATTCAGCTGCAGCGCAAGATGCGCGGCGCGATTGAAGGGCGCCGCCCCAACGAGCTGGCGCGTTAGGGTCGGTGCTCCGCCCACCGCGCCATGGAGTAAGATGGCGCGCATGCAGACCCGTGACCAGACGCCACTCTCGCGCATGCTGTTCGTGCCGCCGCCGGCCTTGCGCCACCTGGTGCGCTACTTCCATTACGAACACGGTGCGGGCGGCCCGGTGCTGCTGCCGGCATCACCGCATCCGATGCTCACGTTCTTCCTTGCCGGCGGTTCCGTGGTCGAGCGGCCGGACGGAACCTGCGTCCATTTCCAGCAACCGTTTGCCAACGGCCCCATTACCAGCGCCTTTCCTGCTACCTGGCTGCCTGGCACCAGTTTTATTACGGCGGTATGCGAGTCCGGCACTTTTGGCGAGTTGTTGGGACTGGACATACTCGACCTGCGCGCGATGCCGCTCCCGCTGGCATTGATCGCCCCCCACCTGCGTTTGGGGGCGCTGGCCGACGCATTGGAGCGCAGCACCACGGGAAGCGAGGCAGTGGCGCTGCTGTCAGAGTGGCTGCTCCAGCTGGCAAGCCAACGCGAGCAGCGCCTGCTCGATGCATTTCAAATGTCCGGGCAACTGTTATTGATGCCCTCGCAGAGCATCGCCGCCAAGCTTGGCCTGAGCGTGCGGCAGATCGAGCGCAGACATTTGGCGGCGTATGGCCTGAGCATGCGCGAGCGCCGCAAGATGCTGCGTTACGCCCATGCGCTCGGCCTGATGATCGGCCATGCCGGCCAGCGCGGTGCACTGACGGGAATCGCCGCCATGGCGGGCTACTTCGACCAGGCGCACATGATCCGCGACTTCAATACCTTCATGGGCCTGGCGCCAGGTGCGCTGTCAGGGCTTTCGCCAGCACCTGGGGCAGACGACCAAATGCGCCTGTTGCGCTACAACCGGGCCGAGGCAGCCATTATCACGCGCGCGTAGCAAAAAAAGGACCGTGTTTTTATGCACGGTCCGGTTTTCACTTCAAGCGCCGATCAAGCTGCCTGCGGCCGCACCTCGACCGCCCCTACCTGATACCAATCGATCTTGCGCGTTGCGACCATCACAGCAGCCAGGATGGCGAACAGCAGGATACTGCCCATCACCAGCGCATTACTCTCGGAGATCAGCAGGCCGTAGAGGGCACTGTAGAGCAAGGTAAGGCCCAGGCCAAAGCCCACGCCCCGGCGCCAGTCACGCAGGACGTGCGACAGGTAAAAGCTGATCAGCGCAATACAGGCCAGGCTTGCAGACAGATAGGCCACGCCAAACGCTATGTGCTCCGACAGCGACACCAGCAGCAGAAAGAACACCACCAGCGCCAGGCCCACCAGCAAATACTGGATGGGGTGAATCGGCAGCCGTTTGAGCATTTCAAAGATGAAGAAGGCGCCGAAGGTCAGGATGACGAACAGCAGACCGTATTTGGTAGCGCGATCGGCCAGCGAATACACATTGACCGGTTCCACGAAGCCGACGCTGAAGCGGTCCACTTGCGGCCCCCGCGCGCGGGCAGTGACGTCGTCGGGTGTGGCTGCAGTTGTACTGACCGGACCTGCGAACTCCTGGGGTGCCCCCAGGGCTTCCAGATTGCGCAGTTGCTGCTGGGCGTTGGTCGACAGCGATGAAATCTTCCAAGTGGCTTTGAAGCCGTCGTCGCCGATGGTACGGTCGCGCGGCGATGGAAGGAAGCGTCCGCCAAACTGAGGGTGTGGCCAGGTGGACTTGAGCGTCACCACGTTGCTTTTGCCCACAGGTACAAAATGCTGGCGTTCGATGCCATCCAGTCCCAGCTTCAGAGAAAACCGGGCCGTCGCTGGCTGCTGAAGCGTCAAGCCGGGAACCGAAGCATGCAGGCCGCTGACAATGGATTTCATCGCGGTCCCTTGCTGGAACTCGAATTCGCTGCCATCCCAGTCCAGCTTGGTAATGTCGCGAATCCCGCGTACATCCTCGATACCCAGTGCGACCCTGGCGCGCTGGATCGTCAGCCGCGAGGTCTTGCCCGCGCGCGCCAGGTCGGCCTCGACCGGCAGGACGAAGTTGCCGTGCAAGTGGTGATGACCGCTGTAGACCAGCACCTGGTGAATGCCGCGATAGCGACGATCCGTATCGACCGAACCCTCAACCGTGTAATCACTGGGGAACACCAGGTGTTCGCGCTGCACGTTGCGCGTTACCACTTCCTTCTTGCCCTCGACCTCGAGCGTTTCCTCGTATTCGTCGGTGTACGGAATGATCAGGATCGGGCCCGTGATGGTTTGCTCGCGCACCGAATCGTTGGCGATGCTGTGGACCGCCTGCTGGCGATACTCACTGCGCTCTTCAATGGTGTTGCTGATCACCGCCATGAGGATGAAAATCAGCACGGTCAACCCCAGGATAATGAGGACTTTCAGAAACAGCGATTTTTGCACGGCGCATCTCCTTGTCAGGTAATGAGGCCAGTGTAGAAAGCGCTTGTGCGCTGCTGATGCGTTTTGTGTGAAAACGGGGCGTAATTACAGCATTGGCAAGGCCAGGATGGCGATAACGCCCTTGTCGGCGCCGTTCTCCACGCTGATGCTGCCGCCATGCAGGGCCGCGACCTCGCGCACAAAGGGCAATCCCAGTCCGGTGCTGCGCGCGCCGTCGGGCCGCGGCAGCGAATAGAAACGCTCGAACAGGCGCTCGTGCGCAAACGCGGGGATGCCGCTGCCGGCGTCGGTCACGCTAATGAGCACGCGGGTATCCTGGCGCATGGCGCGCAGCGCGATCACCGAGCCGGCCGGCGAAAAATCGATGGCGTTATCGACCAGATTGCCTAGCGCCTGACGCAGCAGCAGCGGATCGCCACGCACCGAGATGTCGTCGACTTCGACGTCGAATTGAATGCGGCGCGAGGCGAGCCGGATTTCACAGTCGTCTTTCAGTTGCGCTACCAGCTCGCGCAGCTTGACGCTCTCGGTAGAGAGCAGGTGCTGCTGCTTTTCCACCTTGATCAGCGCGAGCAGCTTGTCGATCAGCTGCCGCTGGCGCGCGTTCTGGTGCAGGATATTGGCCAGGAAGTGCTTGCGCTCGGCCTCGGGCATATCTTCCTGCAGCAGCTCGGCGGCGCCCTGGATGGCCGCGATCGGACTTTTCAGCTCGTGCGCCATGGTATGCATCAGCTCTTCGACATACTCCTTGCCTTCGAGCCGGTTGCGCATCGATTCGAGCGCGCGGCCCAGCGTGCCGATCTCGTTGTTGCCGAGCGCCGGCAGCGCCGCTTTCTTGCCCTGTTCGACGTCGTTGATGTAGACCATCAGGCTGCGCAGCGACTGCGACAGCCACCAGGCAAAGGCGCCGCCGATCAGCAGCGACAGCACCAGCAGCAGCGCGCCGCGCTCCAGGATCACGCGCTGGCTGCGCTCGACAAACGGCTGCACATTGGCGTTGGGCTTGGCGATGGTGAGCACGCCGATGATTTTTTCGCCGTCGCGAATCGGCGCTGCCACGTGCATGACGGTGCTGTTTTCATCATCGGGACGCTCGGCGGTGCTGCGCGCGCCATAGGTGCCGCGGAGGGTTTTGTAGACATCGTTCCAGCGCGAGTAATCCTTGCCCACGTCGGTGCCGCGCGAGTCGAACAGCACGATGCCGCGCGCGTCGGTGACGTAGACGCGATTGCTGAGCGAGCCCTTGTCATACCCTTCGATTTTCAGGTCGACCCGACGTTTGAGCGCGGTCCGGATACCCTGCCCGATGCGGGACTGGTCCATGGTACCGGCCTTGACATCGTCGGCCACCAGAATTGCCAGCATTTGCGCGGTGTCGACCAGCGTATCCTCCTGGGTCGAACGGACCCCGGGCTTGACCTGCTGGACGAAGACGTTCAACAGAAACCACGCTGCCAGGCCGACGATCAGGAAGTAGCCGAGCAGGATGCGCAGGCCGATTTTCATGCAGTGGCCAGGCTGTATCCCATGCCGCGATGGGTCTGGATGGGGTCGGTGGCGGAGTCGATCGCTCGCAGTTTTGCGCGCAGCGACTTGATATGCGCGTCGACGGTACGGTCAAGCGTATCTGGCGCATCGTTCCACACCCGGTCCATCAGGCGCGCGCGCGACAGGACGTGGCCGGGGTGTTCTGCCAGTACCTTGAGCAGCATGTATTCGTAGCGGGTCAGTTCGAGCGGCTGGCCACAGTAGACAATGCGCGCTTCGAGCTCGCGGATTTCAAAGCGGCTGACGCTGGCAGGCGGCGGCGCGGCAGGGCCCAGGCGACGCAGCACCACCCGGATCCTGGCCACCAGTTCGCGCGGCGAAAACGGCTTGGTGATGTAGTCGTCGGCTCCGATTTCCAGGCCCACTATCCGGTCGATTTCGTCGCTGCGCGCGGTCAAAAAGATCACCGGCACGTTGGAAAACTGACGCAGCTGGCGGCATACCTCGAAGCCGTTCATGTCCGGCAGGCCCACGTCGAGCACCAGCAGGGCCGGCGCTTCTTCGCCGCTGCGCATCAGCTCCAGGGCCTGCTCGCCCAAGGTGAGGTGGCGCGGCGTGAAGCCGTCGGTGCGCAGGGCGTAGGCGATGCTGTCGGCAATCGCCTGTTCATCTTCAACGATCAGGATGCGCTTTTGCATGGTGGCGTAGTTAGCGGGTTCATCGGTTCAGTATCGCCAGTCCGGTTCAATGCGTCAATGGCGAGCCGCGTTTGGGCAATGTAGGCGGAATCAGGAACCAGCTGAGCAGCACCAGTAGCCCGAAGATCGAATAGGCGGCGATGAATATCCAGGGCTCGGCCTGATAGAACAGGAGCTTGCTCAGCCAAAACGCGACAAAGTCGCCCTCATAGACCACCTGTCCGGCTCGCTGGCGCAGCCATTGTTCGAGCGTTGTCAGCGGACAGACAATGCCGGCCCAGGCTTCCATGGCGACGCAGGCGATGGCAAGCAGGTGCAGCGTGCGGAAGTGGAAGTTGCGCACCCAGCGCCATTGGCGCGCCCGGCCGATCAGCGTCAGTAGCAGTCCGCCGAGAATGAACAACACGATACCCACGTGCAGCACGAGGACGCCATTGGCCAGGTAGCGGTACAGTTCCGGGAAGTCAGACATGAGGACAGGATAGACCTTTTTGCCTATCTGCGATCAGGGCCACCAGCACCGACGGCTGGTCGAGATACAGAAACAAATATTCCGCAGCAGGCTGCTCGACCTGCCACTTGGTGAGGCGCACGCCGGCATCCATGTCAAGCTGCAGCACCAGATTGGGGGGATCGACCGGGGTCGCGCGCATGGTCCTGCTGCGCCACACGCTGTGCTGCGCGCGCCATACCGCCGCGCTGATGCTGATGGCTTCGGCCCGCACAATTGCCGTGAAATCAATATCGGCGCTCAGCCTGTTGCCCACGCGGAGGTGCAGCGCGCTCTCGCCCAGCACGTGCGCGCTGCCGGCAAGGGCATGGCGGTCGCCCAGAATCCACATCAAGGTGTAGGCCGCCAGTACCAGGCAGACCGCATGGACGATCAGCTGGATCTGAGGATCCTTCACCATCACGGTGACGATGAACACATTGAGCGGCAGGTCGACGAAGGTACTGAAAATCACCATGGCGAATACGGTGCCATAAATACTCTTGCCCTGGGTGGACAGTGTGCGGCCGATTGCCGGGGCCGGGTGGGGGCGGCGCAAGATCCAGGCGAGGCAGGAACGCAGGTTGGCCCGATCCGTGCGGATCCAGGCCAGCAGACCCAGCGGCGCCAATGCCACCAGCTGCTCTCCCCAGGAGAGGTGGGCTGCCGCGCGGCGGCGTCGCAGTCCACCGTAGCCGACCACCGCCAATTTCCCAAGCAACAAAAACGCTAGCGCAAGCAGTGGCAGGAGGCGCAGGCCGGCGCGCAGGCTGCCACGCTCGGCACCCAGCGTAGCGAGGCTTACGACTACCATCATGACGAGGCCGATGCCCAGCAAGTCGTACCACGCCGTTTCGCGCAGCCACGCGTGTAGCTGCAGCCGTTTGCTGGCTCCCGCGTTCATGCCGGTAATCTAACGCAACATCGTTTCCTGTGCCTTCAGGTACGGCGTGACTGCCGGCAATGTCTTGTTCCATTGTGGAGCAGCCGGGTCGTTGGCGAGGGCCAGAATGCCCAGCGCCACCGCACGGTTTACCTGCGCCATATTCTCGAAGTCGACCTTCTGCCAGTGGTCGCCTTCCTTGTGATAGTCGGGGAATTCGTACACCACCGACAGCGTATGCGCCGGTACGCCCAGGCGCGCCAGACTCACGTTATCGCTGCGCGAAAAATAGGCGTCGCTGTTCTTTTCATCCTTGAAGATGCGGGTGCCGGCCAGCTGGGCGGCCTTGGCCATGGTGGCCGGCAGGGTCGAGAAATCAAAACCTGTGAGTCCCGCTTCGTGCGGCGCGCTTTCCTTGCCGACCTGGCGCGCCATGTGTTCGAGATTGAGATTGGCGGTGGTTTTCGCCACCGGCACCAGCGGATTGCGACCGTAATAGGCCGAGCCGAGCATGCCCAGCTCTTCGCCGAACATATTGAGGAACAGGATGCTGCGGCGCGGCTTTTGCTTCATGCCCGACATGGCGGTGGCAATCTCGATCAGTGACACGGTGCCGCTGCCGTTGTCGATCGCCCCGTTGAAGATCTTGTCGCCGGGCAGCTCAGGGCGCATGCCAACGTGATCGTAGTGCGCGCTCACGACAATGAAATTGTCCTTGAGAGCAGGATCGGATCCGCGCAGCACGGCCGCAATATTGCGCAGCTTGATGGGCTTGACCTCGGCCGCTGCCAGGTTGATGTCGAGCGTGGCCGCGGTCAGTCCCGCAGGCAGCGCATCGAACAGCGCGATCGGCTGTTCGCCATGCATGGTGACGTTGGGGCCGGATGGGGCGCGTGGCTTGGCCGGATCGGCCACGTCGCCGCGCCCGCCGCCGTTGCCGCTCTTGCGCGCGCGGTCCAGCGCCAGCACAAGCGCTGGCTTCAGTTTATTGATGCGCTCAAGCACCGCACGGCGCTCGGCCTGGCCTGCTTCGTACTCTTCCAGCGTCTTGTAGCTCGCAGGGGGCAACTCCACCAGCACCACCTTGCCCGCGACCTGCTCGCCCAGCGCTTCCAGCGGCGCCAGATTGTTCCAGTCGGCCCGGACGATCTGTGCCCCCTTGACCTGGATGGCCGGGCCCGGTGCGAACGAAAGCTGCTTCGCCGGCAGGCTGAACTGCTGAGCGCCGTTGCGGATGGCAAAGTTCAGGCCCGTGAGGTTGGGCTCGGTGTAAGTCCAGTTGGCGGTCTGAAAATACTCATCGTCGCCGATCGCTTCCAGTCCGGCGCGCCGATACTGCGCCGCGATGTATTCCGCCGCCAGCTCCTGCCCGCGCGAGGGCGTGCCGCGCCCTTCGAGCAGGTCCGATGCGATGAAGGACAAGTGGCCGCGCAGGGAGGCGGCGCTGATGCGCTCGACAACGGCCTTCTGCTCGGCCGTCATGACAGGGACCTTGGCCGCGGGGGCGGCGACGGACGAGGCTGCGGCGGCGCACAGGGTCATCAGAGCGAGAACATTTTGCATGGAAGCTTTCGAAAGTGGCAGTGGTCGAATCGGCATGATCGGAAACGTTTGCATCTTCGGCCATTCGCCCCGGCGCGTCAATGCAAAAAGGGCCGGCATACCACGCGGTATCCCGGCCCTTCGAGCCAGCGGGTCAAACCCGCCGGCAAATGGTGCTAAAGCGATTACTGCAGCTTGATTTCGACGTCTACACCTGCTGGCAGGTCCAGCTTCATCAGCGCGTCAACGGTCTTGTCCGTTGGGTCGACGATGTCCATCAGACGCTGGTGCGTACGGATTTCGAACTGGTCGCGCGAAGTCTTGTTGACGTGCGGCGAACGCAGAACGTCAAAACGCTGGATGCGGGTTGGCAGTGGGACTGGGCCCTTGACAACAGCGCCGGTACGCTTGGCGGTGTCGACGATTTCCAGTGCGGACTGGTCGATCAGCTTGTAATCGAAAGCCTTGAGGCGAATGCGGATTTTCTGGTTTGGTGCGGACATGGTGATTCCCTTAAAAAGAGCGAACCGGACTCAAGGACCGGCAATATGAATTTTTTCCACAGTAAAACAGGTGGGAGCGCAGTATAACCGCGTTCCCACCTTTTTGCATCTGATTACTTGCCGGCTTCCGACAGGATCTTAGCAACAACGCCTGCACCAACGGTACGGCCACCTTCGCGGATTGCGAAGCGCAGACCTTCTTCCATCGCGATCGGGTTGATCAGCTTGACGGTGATCGACACGTTATCGCCTGGCATAACCATTTCTTTGTCCGCTGGCAACTCGATCGAACCAGTCACGTCCGTAGTACGGAAGTAGAACTGTGGACGATAGTTGTTGAAGAACGGGGTGTGACGGCCGCCTTCGTCTTTCGACAGGACATAGATCTCGCCGGTGAAGTGGTTGTGCGGCTTGATCGAACCTGGCTTGGCCAGAACCTGGCCACGCTCGACGTCTTCACGCTTGGTGCCGCGCAGCAGCAGACCAACGTTGTCGCCAGCTTGACCCTGGTCCAGCAGCTTGCGGAACATTTCCACGCCGGTGCAGGTGGTCTTGACGGTGTCCTTGATGCCGACGATTTCGATTTCTTCGCCGACTTTAACGATACCGCGCTCAACACGACCGGTGACCACGGTGCCGCGACCCGAGATCGAGAACACGTCTTCCACTGGCATCAGGAAGGCGCCGTCAACAGCGCGCTCTGGCGTTGGGATGTAGGTGTCGAGTGCTTCGGCCAGGGCCATGATCGCCACTTCACCCATTTCGCCGGTGTCGCCGTCGAGGGCCATACGTGCCGAACCCTTGATGATTGGCAGGTCGTCGCCTGGGAATTCATACTTCGACAGCAACTCACGCACTTCCATTTCAACCAGTTCGAGCAGTTCTGCGTCGTCGACCAGGTCGCACTTGTTCAGGAACACGATGATGTATGGAACGCCAACCTGACGCGCCAGCAGGATGTGCTCGCGGGTCTGTGGCATTGGGCCGTCAGCTGCGGAGCACACCAGGATCGCGCCGTCCATCTG
>JAZKGU010000076.1:0-49111 GCA_040385745.1 Pseudomonadota bacterium | reverse complement strand
TCGGCCACGATCAGGAAGTAGCCCGGGAACTTCATGTTGCAGATGGTATCGGTCTCGAATTTCAGGCGCGACTCGTAGCGTTCGCGCTGCGCTTCGCGCTTGACCGGATCGGGATACAGGTGGATCAGGCGCTGCTCCAGGCCAGCCTTCGACTCGGCGACCAGGAACTCGTCGATGGTCATACCTGGCGGGGTCGGGAAGTTCGGCAGCTGCGGCTTGCCGAGCGTGAGCACCACGTTGCAGCGCTTGGCGATTTCAACCGAGTTGGCCAGCGCTGCCGGCATGTCTGCAAACAGCTCGCCCATCTCGGCCTGCGACTTGAAGCGCATCTGCTCATTGAAGCGCTTGACGCGCTTGGCGTTGGCCAGCATTTCGCCTTCGGCGATACAGGTACGCGCCTCGTGGGCGATGAATTCGTCCGAGGACAGGAACTGGATGGGATGGGTCGCGACCACCGGCAGGCCAAGCTTGGCCGCCAGCGCGACGGCGTGGCGCACCTGGGCTTCCTGGTTGGGCTGGCCGGCGCGCTGGATTTCGATGTAGAAGTGACCCGGAAATACTGCGGCCCAGTGGCGCGCGCAACGCTCGGCCAGGGCCAGGTTGCCGTTCTCGATGGCGGTGCCGACGTCGCCGAAATGCGCGCCCGAGAGCACGATCAGGCCATTGGCCTGGCTTTGATCCGGATGAAGGGTCGATTGACTGCCTGCCAGTTCGGCCAGCCATTCAGGACGAATTTCAGCGCGTCCCTTGTGCTGGTTGCCCAGCCAGGCACGCGAGAGCAATTCGCACAGTTGCAGGTAGCCCGTGTGGTTTTTGGCCAGCAGCAGCAGGCGCGATGGCTTGTCGCGGTTGTCGTCATTCGAGATCCAGGCGTCCACCCCGATGACCGGCTTGATGCCCTTGCCGCGCGCCGCCTTGTAGAACTTGACCATGCCGAACAGATTGGCCAGGTCGGTGATGGCCAGCGCCGGCTGCTTGTCCTTGGCGGCGGCGGCAACCACGTCGTCGATGCGCACCAGGCCATCGACGATGGAGTATTCGGAGTGCACGCGCAGGTGCACAAAGGCAGGCGCCGCGGGCTTGGCAGGGGCGACCGGCGCCTGGGGGACTGCTTCGATGACTTCCATGCGTCTGTTCCGATTCTGCTGCTGTACAAAGACGCTATTTTACCGCGTGGGGCGCGGCCGAGGCTGGAAAAACCGGCGCAGCGTAGCGCCCGGGCATGGGCTGAGGTTTGCGCACAAATATCCCGCTAGCTCGTCGCTCCCGCGCAGGCGGGGGGCCATAGCGCTTTAGCACAGGGTTGACCTTCCTGGATACTGGCGACCATATAACAAGCGTTATTTGCAACGTCAGGCCAACACTATTTCTAGGCGCTATGGACCCCCGCCTGCGCGGGGGCGACGAGCTAGCGGGGTATTTGTGAGTAAACTTCAGCGCAAAGGCGCAGGGGCGAGAGCTAGCGGGATATTTGTGAGTAAACTTCAGCGCAAAGGCCGGAGGCGACGAGCTAGCGGGATATTTGCAGGTAAACCTCAGGCCTACGCAAGGGCGACGTTACAGATGGCGGGGATAAAAATGGAAGAAAAGGCACGCGCCAAAGGCTCCGCCCGCGACAGCGTCAGATCAGCGAGGCTTGGCGCGAATCGTGACGGGCGCCAGGCGTGAGCTGCTCGGCGCCGGCCATCAGCGACTCGACCGCACGGTCGAAGACTGGCGCGTACTCGAGGGGCCGCAGGGTCCCCGATTCCATCGCCTCGATCAGGGCGCTGCGCAAAAATATGACTTCGCCTTCAGGATCGGTAGTGGAGAACAAAAAGGCGCTCTCGCCGGCGCTGACGGCGCACAGCAGGGCCGACTCGTAGCGCCCTTCGACCAGGATCTCGAATCCGTTGCCGGGACGCGCCCACAGCATCCAGTCCGCGTCCGAAGATTGCGGTGTGCGCGCCGCGGCCTTGGCGTTGATCGCCGCGCTCAGGCCGCGCCGGCTCAGCGCCGCTTCGAGCTCGAATTTGCCAAGCCAGCCTTCCTTGCCCGGCGGCTGCGTGTAGTTGGGATCGATCTCGAACTGGCTGAAGTGCTCGCGCAGTTCGTCCAGCGTCAACAGCTTGCCGCCCGATGCCACCTTGCCGCCCAGGACATCCATGTGGACCGCGACCAGTTTGTCAAAGGCGATTTTGGACGGCGCTTCCGGTAGTGCAATCGAGTCCAGCCCGGCGCGCACCCGCTTGACCAGATCGGGCAGCATACGCATCAATGTGGCGCGGTCTGCGGAGCTCACTTTTTCCTGGGCGCTCCAGATCAGCTCCGGTAGCAAGGCCTGGCTGTCTACGGCATCCTGCCCTGGATGGCTCAAGACGCGCGCCCAGGTGCCGAGGATGAATTCGCTGGCGCTGCGGTGGACCTTGAGCGGCTGCAGCGCCGCCGCCAGTGCTGCACCGGCGCCGGCCAGGCGCGAACTGGCGCTGGTAGCTTCGCCGATGGCTTCCAGGCTGGGCCCCACGCGCGCATCGTGCGCCGCAATCAGGTTCGTCACATGGGCGTCGAGCGTCCCCTCGGCGTCGCTAAACACGCCGCTATCGTCGTCATACAGGTCGAGCACGGCGCTGACAACTTCGTGCACAGCATCCACGATACCGGCATGGCATGCCTCACTGGCCGGCACGCCGATGCTCACCGAGCCCAGCCTATCGATCAGGCGCCGCGCCGGGTGCTCGGCTTCATGCAGCAATGCCGGGTTCATTACGGCAGCGCGCACGAAAGGCAGGAAGATGCGCAACAGTTCGTCGCGCGCCTTACGCGGCAGCACGTCGTCCTGCGCCATCGAATCGAACAGCAGGCCGGCCAGGTCGATGGTCTGCTTTTCTGCGGTTTCAAGCTTGATCTCGCCGAGACGCTCGCGCAGACCCAGCGGCTCGGGCAACTTGCCGCCGGCCGCCACTTCTTTTTGCATGCGCAACAGTGCTTCGTCGAGTCCGCTGCGCGTCTCGGGCGCCGGTGCGTCGCGAAGGCGTCGCGCTCCGGTCTTGGGCTTGTGGAAAATATTCCAGATGGTTTCCTGCAAGTCCGCCTGGCGCGCGCCCACCCCGCCTTCGCCCTGCCCTTGCAATTCGTTCAGGCGCATCAGGCGCGGCAGCATGGCTGATTGCAGCTCGGCATTTGGGTTGCTGAACCCACCCGAATTGGGCGCCACAGGGTTCACTTGCGGCCCCTGCGACACCAGTTGTTGCGCCGCCTTCTGCCATGCCAGACGATCACGTTCGGCGCGCGTCATGGCCGTGGGCCGGGCGGTGAGCCGTGCGGTAACGCCGGCCTCTTCGAACACCTCCTGGATACCGGCATAATAACCGGGAAGCCGGCTGGCCATTGCCAGTGACAATGCGTCGAAAATCACCTTGGAATGCTGCGGCTCCCACAGCAGTTCGCGGATGGCTTCGTAGAGCGAGCGCGCCAGCAGATACGGCCGGAATGGATTTTCCCGCTCCTTGACTTCGCTGTCGCTGTGGATCAGGGCGATGGTCAGATTGACCCGGCCCAGTGCAATCTGCTCGGCGTCGCGCAGGCGCGCCACCAGACGGTCGACCTCGATCTGGCGCGTCACCACTTCGTCGTCGATGAGGGTCAGGTTTTCGTAGTCAATTTCGTGCATGCCGGGACGCAGGTCGGTGTGCATGGTCAGCATGGCGCGCTCGAGGAACACGCCGAAATGCTCGACCATCCGCGATCGCAGCACGCGCGCATCGGCGCGCAGAAACGCACGGATGATATTGAGCTCGGCCGAGGCCGCTGGCGGCGCGCTCATCAGCGCTTTGGACGTGCGGTTGTCAGCCTCCACCACCGTTTGTTCGGCAAGCGCTGCGAACCCGCTTAATGCGCGTTCCTTGGCAAGACGTAAAAGACGTTGAGGTATATGCATAACGCTTCAGCATTCCGATCGATAAGCAAGCGCTTGGTTTCTGGCCTTATCATAGCCTAAGCAGCTCAAAATCTCACAATGTAACGTGGTAAATCGTGCTATTAGTCAATTTTTAGTTAGGCAGCATTGGCCAGTGGTGCATTGCGCGTGCTTCCGTACCCGCGCCGCATGCGCAGGAAGGGCTCCTCGATGGTCCAGTAACTGAGCGTGGCCAGGGCCCAGGTAGCGCTATAGGCCAGCACAAAGGCAATGGCGGCATCGGCCAGGGGGATCCCGGTCAGGGTGCGCATGGTGCCGATATATTGCGCCAGGATGTGCAGCATCCCCATGTGCAGCAGGTAAAACGAGAAGCTGATCTGGCCGCCGTGGTTGAGGCTGCGGTCCAGCCAAGCCGGCAGCTTGCGATCGAAGCTGACCCAGGCCAGAATAAAGAAAGCCCAGACGGCGCTTTCGAGCATCGACCAGACGATCCAGAACAGCGAGCGCGGCGTGGCGCCGAACGGGGCCACAGTGGCCTGCAGCGCGGCATTGCACACCACCAGCGCGGCCGCGACGGCCACCAGGATGCCGGCGGCCCGGTGCAGCTTGACGCGCTGCTGCGCGTACAGCATGGCGGCCAGCATGCCGATCAGGAACTGGTCGAAGCGCCCGACGAAGGTACTGAAATACATCAGCGTGCTGTTGGTGTTGACTGTGTAGGCGGCGACTTTAAAGAACAGCATCAGGCCAAGCAAGCTCAGCAGGTAACGCGGACCGCGTTCCATCGCAAAGCGCGCCAGGAAGGGGAAGATCGCGTAGAACAGGAACTCGAGCGAGATGCACCATGCGGCGCCGGTGATCACGGTGCCCGAGGTCGGCGCCATGCCCAGGTTTGTGCTGAACAGATACAGGATATCGGCCGGCAGGAACTTGTCGCGCCCGATCGAAGTGGCCACCAGGAAGATGGTGAAAAATAGCGGGAAGATGCGCAGGAAGCGGTTGCGCATGAAGTCGCCGTACACTATCTGCTTCTGGTGCAGGGCGATTTGCATGAACAAAAAGCCGGACAAGGTAAAGAACAGGCCCACTCCGGTATGGCCCTCGGTAATCAGACCGAACCACTTCGAATCGAGCCCCTCGCCCCCGTTGCCGCGCCACTCCATATGAAAGTGAAACAGGAAAACAATCGTCGCGGCCAGCCAGCGCAATTGGTCAATGCGGGGATTGTAGGGAATGTTCAGCGATTTCATCGTGGTGTGGGCCGTCGGGCCGGGTGGCTGTCTTGGGCTGCATTGTAAAGCGGCACTGCCGCTCAGGCCACTGCTTTATAATATCGCCTGTTTACCTGCACTGAACCGCCATGCAATCTGCTCACTCCCACGTCAATATCGCCGCTTACAAGTTTGTCACCTTCGACAATACGGAACAAATGCGCCCGGCTTACCAGGCCATCTGTGCTGAACTCGGCCTGAAGGGCACGATTCTGCTCACGCCGGAAGGCATCAATCTGTTCCTGTCGGGACCGCGCGCCAAGATCGACCGGTTTCTGGCCTGGCTGCGCAGCGATGCGCGCTTTGCCGATATCGAGGTCAAGGAAAGCTATTCGGAAGAACAGTCGCACAAGCGCATGCTGGTGAAGTTGAAGCAGGAAATCATCACCATGCGCATGCCGCTCATCAAGCCAGAGCTGGGCCGCGCGCCGGCAGTGGCGCCCAAGGATCTCAAGCGCTGGCTCGACCAGGGCCATGACGATCAGGGCCGTCCGGTGGTCATGGTCGATACCCGCAATGCCTTCGAGGTCGACGTGGGCACCTTCGACAATACGGTCGACTATCGCATCGAGAAGTTCACCGAGTTCCCGGAAGTGATCGCGGCCAACAAGGACGCGCTGGCCGACAAGACCGTGGTGACCTTCTGCACCGGCGGCATCCGCTGCGAAAAAGCGGCCATCCACATGCAGAACATCGGCTACGAGAATGTGTACCAGCTCGAAGGCGGGATCCTGAAGTATTTCGAGGACGTAGGCGGGGCCCACTACACGGGCGACTGTTTCGTGTTCGACTACCGTACCGCGCTCAATCCCAAGCTGGAACCGACCACGACGGTGCAGTGCTTCGTGTGCCGCGCGGTGGTTACGCCAAGGCAGCAGCTGGCGCCGGAATATTTGTACGAGGTGTCCTGCCCGCATTGCTACGGCAAGAAGGGGCAGGAGCAGGCGGCGCCGCAGTCAGCCGGCGCCGGGACAAACTAGGAAACGGGGCGCGTGCCATGCTGGACGCGCCCTTGCTACATCAGCGGAAGCTTTGCGCCATCTCGCGCACATCATCGCTGGTCAGGGAACCGGTCGCCGAACGCATGCGCAGCGAACCGAGCAGGTAGTTAAAGCGCGCCTGGGCCAGATCACGCTGGACAACGTAGAGCTGCTCCTGGGCAGTCAGCAAGTCCAGATTGATCCTCACCCCGCCCTTGATGCTTTGTGTCGTCGCCTTGATCAGCAAGGTGGCCGATTCGACTGCTTTTTCCAAGGCCTTGATGCGCGTGATGCTGCTCGCGACGCTGTCATAGTCCTTGCGCAGCGCCACCAGAATCTCGTTGCTCTTGGCGTCGAGCTCTGCCTTGGCGCGCTCCTGGCGCGCTACTGCCTGGCGAGCCGATGCGCTGACCGAACCACCCGAATAGAGCGGCACATTGACCTGCACGCCGATACTGCGCACAGTCGAATCCTGATTCAGCGTGTTGATAGTTTCAGAGGCGTTTTTGGAATAAGAGGCGACGAAGTCGACCCGGGGCGAATGGCCGGCCTTGGCCTGCAATACTTCGCCACGCGCAGCTTCCACGTTGAACAGCTGGGCCTGCACTTCGGGGTTGCTATCGAGGATAGCTTGCTTCCAGCTATCGAAGCCAGCGGTGTCCGCGGCACGCACCCGGAAATTGGGACCTAGCCGGTCGAGCGCCGTGACATCTTCGCCGATCAGTGAAGCCAAGGTGGTCCGTGCTGCTACCTGGTTGTCCTTCGCTTCTAGCAGTTTCGCTTCTGCCAGGTCAAGTCGAGCCTGGGTTTCCAGCATGTCGGTGCGGGTGCCCTCGCCCTTTTCAAACAGACGCGCATTGACCTTGTTCTGCTCCTGGTACATATTGCGCGACGCACTCGCCAGCTCTACCTGCTCGTCGGTGAAGACCGCCTCCACGTAGGCAATGGTGACGCGCAAAATCAATTTTTGCGCTTCACTATCGAAGATGGCGGCACTGGCCTTGGTTTGCGCCGCGCCGATACGGTAGCGCGCATAGGCATCAAGATTGAACAGCGACTGGCGTAATTGAATGTTGGCCGCGCGGCTGTAATACTCCGGGTGCGTCCGCCGATTATTAGCAAGGATTTCAGAGTTGTTCTTGCTGGCGTTATAGCTGCCCGACAATTGCGGCAGCAAGTTGGCGCGTCCGATAATGCGGTTTTCCTTGCCTGCTTCATTGTTGTAAAAAGCGGCGCGGTACTGCGGATCATGGATGCGCGCTTTCTCGTAGGCCTCAACCAGGCTCAGCGCAGAAGCGCTGCTCGCGGCGCAGCCGAAGGCGGCAAGTATCAGCGCAGCTCTATAAATCATTTTCTTTTTCACCCTTAATCCTCCGACAGGGACGTCCTGGCACGGTCCATCAGCGGCTTGAACAGGTAACTCATCAAGGTGCGTTCGCCAGTCTTGACGAACAGGTCGACCGGCATACCCGGCCTCACACCGAGCTTGTTTTTGCTGATCAGGGCGGCGCCTTCCGGCGTCACGCGCGCGCTCACCTTGTAATACGGCGCACCTGATTTTTCATCGGTCAGGCGGTCTGCCGATACACTCGTGACCTCGCCGGGGATGTGCGGGGTCGTCGAGGTATTGAACGCAGAGAAAATCAGATCGACCGGCAAGCCAGGATGGACCTTGTCCACCAGGTTAATTGGCAGTTGGCCCTCGACCACGAGCGCATCGCCCGTCGGCACTACGCTCATCAGCGTGAAGCCCGGTGGCACCACACCGCCTTTGGTAAAGACATTCATACCAATCACTACGCCGTCGACCGGCGAGGTGACTTCGACATTTTTGACGGTGAGATTCTCGGCTGTCATGCGGCTGTTGAGCGCTTCAGCTTCCTTTTGCACGTCGCCCAGCACAGTGCGTACTTCGCGCTGGAATTCTTGCGTACGCTGAGTACGCTTCATGCCCAGTTCGGCAATTTGCCGCCGCGAACGGCCAATATTCCCAACATCCTCGGCCAGCGCGCCGTTTACCTGGGCGTAAGTGCGCTCCAGATCGAGCAGCTTGGCACGCGCTACGTAGCCATCCTTGGCCAGATCACGCATGTTCACCAGCTGTTCCTTCAGAATGGCAGCTTGTTGCTTCTTGCTGTCGCGGGAAGCCTCGATGCCGGCAATTTGCAGTTTGAGTCCTTCGATCGACTCCTGAATCGCGCCCAATTCACTTTGAAGCGCCGAACGGCGCGACGAAAACAGCTGAGTTTGAAGTTCGACGTTCTGCGCTACGCGCGGATCGGACCGCGCCGAACTGAGTGCTTCTGGGAATGTCACGCTTGATTGTCCGTCACGCTCAGCAATTAGGCGCGCTTCGACGGCACGCGCGTTGTAGTACTGCACGCGTGAGATGTCCATCTGGGACGTGGCTTGAACGCCGTTCATGCGTACCAGCACCTGCCCCGCCTTCACGGTAGCGCCTTCCTTGACCAGGATCTCGTCCACGGTACCGCCAGCTAGATGTTGCACCGACTTGCGATTGCTCTCTTTGGCGACAAAACCCTGCATGGGGACGCCCCTGTCCAGCGGCGCCAGAAAACCCCACAGCAGAAAACCGACCACGCCGACCACTACGATCAGCCAGCCAACCCGGGAATAGGCTCCCGGATCCGTATGAACGGTCAGGGGCGAGACATCATGGGAAATGACGTCGGTTGCGAGGTCTTTGGTATTAATGAGTTTCATGTAGTCGTTATCCTGTAATTTCGCTTGCCGGACCTGCCGCCGGACTCACCTGGGCAGCTTGCGCGGTGGGTGCGGAGGCAACTGCAGCACCTGGTGCCGCCTGGGCAGCCGGAGACGGCGCGGGGGCCGCTGGCGCCGGGGTTGGCGATCCTGGAGCCGCACCAGGCACTGCCTTATTCTGCAGAGCCTGTTGCTGGGCTTGCGCCTGCATCTGCATCTTTTGCACGTTTTTCTGCAACTCCGCCAGCACCTGGTCGGTGGGCCCAAACATTTCAGCCATACCGTCACGCAGCAACAGCAGTTTGTTTGTCACGCCGATGATCGAAGTGCGGTGGGTGATGAGCACAATGGTCTTGCCACGGCGATTCAAATCCTGGATCGCGTTCACGAGTGCCAGTTCGCCCACATCGTCCAGATTGGAATTGGGCTCGTCGAGCACCAGCAAGGACGGATCACCGTACATGGCCCGTGCAAGGCCAAGACGCTGCTTCTGACCACCGGACAAACCGGCCCCGCCTTCGCCCAACACCGTGTCATATCCCTTCGGCAGTTGCTGGATCATCTCGTGGACCCCGGCGCGCTTAGCCGCCAGTACTACTTTTTCGGGATCAATGTCGCCAAACCGGGCTATATTTTCGCTAATGGAGCCCCCGAACAGTTCGATATCCTGCGGCACGTAACCAAGGTGGGGACCGAGCTCATCCTTATTCCATTGATACAGGTCCGAGCCATCCAGACGAACCTTGCCGATTGCAGCCGGCCATACACCGACCATCAACCGCGCCAATGTAGATTTACCGGAACCGCTAGGACCAATAACGCCAAGAATTTCACCAGCCTGGATAGCAAAATTGATGTTTTTCAGCACGGGAGCCTGCGAACCTGGAGGTCCTGCCGTCACATTGTGCAAGGACAGTGCGCCCGTTGGTTTCGGCAGCGGCATGCCGTTACTGCGGGCCGGATTCGTTTCAAGCAACGCCACCAGGCGCTCGTATGCGCTGCGGGTACCGCTGAACGACTTCCATACGCCGATTACTTGCTGTACTGGCGCGAGCGCACGACCCATCAGGATGGTCGCGGCGATCATCATACCCGCGGTCATTTTTCCCTCAATAACCAGCAAGGCGCCAAATCCGAGCACCAGCGACTGTAGCGAGGTCTGCACGAACTTGGTAACGGCCCCGATAATGCCAGCCTTTTCGCTTACTTCAGCTTGCAGATGCAGAAATTTTCCATGCAACTTGAACCAGCGCGCCATCAGATTGGGTAACATTCCCATCGATTCGATAACTTCGGCATTGCGCAGGTTGTTCGTCGCCAGCGTGTTTGACGTAATCGCCATGCTGTTAGCGTCCGACAAGGGCTTACGCGTCACCTTTTCGTTCACAATCGCCAGAATCACCAATATCACGGTGCCGATCACCGCAAACCAGCCAAGTGCTGGCTCGAACAGGAAAATCACGACTAGATAGATCGGGAACCACGGCGCGTCAAAAAAAGCGAATACTCCATTACCGGTCAAGAACTGGCGAATATTGGTCAAATCCGACAGAGCCTGGCCAGGATTTCCGCCGCCCCTCTTAAGATTCTGCTCGAACGAGGCTGTATAAATCCGCTTGTTCAAGTCCATGTCAAAACGTGCACCGACCCTGATCAAGACGAAACTGCGGATCATCTCTAGGGCGGACATGAACAGATACGCACCAAGCATTATCAAGGTAAGCATGCCGAGGGTGACCTCATTGGCACTCGCCAGCACCCGGTCGTACACCTGGAGCATGTAGATCGATGGTGTCAGCAAGAGGATATTAATAATTGCGCTGAACACGCCAATGGTGATAAAGGTCTTTTTATACGCGATCAGAGCGGTCTTGATCTCGTTCGGCGCCGTGTTAAGTGATTTCATATTCCTGATTGAGTAATACCGGCCCAAGGCGCGGCACTGCGATACAAAGTGCGGTTCAAGTTTTGGCGGCGCATAGAAAAATGCATGGGAATTTGCGCGAGCGCATACATTATCGCTCAAATTCACTGGAAAATGTGATCTGCATCACATATTTTCGCATTTATGACACGGGCGTTCGATCGTAACATGTTTTCTTGTTATGATTCGCACGTAGCACTGAGCTATTGAAGCGCATTGCTCCCGCTTGAGCGCAGCCAATCTGTGGCAGCGCGGGATGGGGCTTTACTGGGTGGTTCTGGGTAGTAGCTCGTTCAAGGCGCTATTATAAGCATTCTTTGCCGTCTGCATTACAGCGAGCATCGAATTCAGGCGGGCTATTTCGGCTTCTACAAACTGCAAATTGGCTACTTGTGCGCGTGCAGCTTCACCAAGCTGTGAATATTTATAGCTGACGCCATCCACCGTAATTTCGAGTGCATCGTCAATCATTGCGGTGGTCTAGAGCATGCCGAGACGACGCCACAGTGGCAGGTCTTCGGCAAAAATCTTGGTTACCAGCTTGCCGATTTCCTCGAGATTGTCGGCCTCGGACGTCACGGCAACCCCATCTTTGTTCATGGTGCGGCCCTGCTCGCGCAGCATTTTGAAGATTGCTTTGACGGTATCGGCGTGGTTTGCATCAGCACCGCTTGTGGTGAAATGGTGGAAAGCCATGCGTTCAATCAGGCCAACGATGATGCCGCTGCCAAGTACCGGAGAGCTGAGCGCCTGCAATTCATCCGCGTGGCGCGCCATGGCGCTGACCGTGCTATTCATGCGCTGCGCAGGCGCCGCGTCCTGCTGCACCTTGTCATCCCAGTAGACCTCGGCTTTTCCCGCCGCGCACAGATAAGCACCAGCTTGCACGATATCGCCAAAGAGAACACCCGCGAGCGCCGGCAGGAGCTGCAGTTCGCCAAAGGTGTGGGGCCGGGTGGCCAGCGCATCAATGATTGGAATATAGATCGCATCTTTGCCGTGGACGGTGCCGAAGGTCAGCTTCATTTCGGTAGAGACAGTGCTGCGCGGAACCAGCAAGGCAATGCCGAACTTCTGTAGCACTTCTACCTTGCGCAGGGGCTTCATCTGGCGCTTGCCGCGCACAAAGACGTCCTTGCGAAAACTCGTATTCTGGAAATAGTCCTTCATCGTTTCCTGCATGCTGGCACTGGTCATCGTGTCGATCACGGCCAGTTTTTCCTTGCTGAGAAAGATAGCCGGGTAAGTGAGCGCCAGATCGGCGCTGCCGGCAAAGTCCAGCTTGGCCTCGGCCAGATCGCGTGCAACATCGGCGTGATACAGCGGTTCCCAGTGCTTGTGCATGTATTCGTGCACCAGGTAATTGATATTGCCGGTCTTGATCGTGTCAAGCCACCTGGACAAGCCAGGATTAGTGCTGAGATAGCCCGCACCTGCAGCTTCCATACGTGAAATCAGCTCGGAAGCGCCCTTGACCTGGAGATCGCTACGGTTGGGGAAGGCATCGCCGAACTCCACCAGCAAGCGTTGCAATGGCAGCGCCGCGGTCCATCCGGGCTGCGCGTTGTAGCTGAGGTATACAAGTCCACCCGGCTTCAGATAGCGCTTGATGAAAGTAACGATATGGCCGCGATTCTCCCGCGTAACCCAGGTGTAGATGCCATGCAGGGTAATAAAATCGAATTGCGGCAGGTCAGGATGCTTGCCCGCCGCCAGCTCGTCGAAACTGTCTTCGAGCAGCGTCAGATTGGATAACTCGGCTCGCGCCGCCAGTTCGCGGGCGCCGGCCACATGGCCGGGATTGAAATCGGTGGCGTAAAACTGGCCCTGCGGATTGGCCGCTGCGAGCATGCTGACAGTCAGGCCGCGGCCGAAACCGAGTTCGCAATAGGTGAACGACTGGTCGATGGAGACCGGCTCATAGCCGTTGAGCGCGCACGCAAAGTTGAGGTAGGTGGGTGACTGCTCGCGATAAAAGCCGGCAGTGTATTCAATATCCGATGCGTATCCAGCGGTCCAATCCATGCAGCGTCTCCCATTTATTGTCAAACAGCGCAGTCAGTCGAATCCAGCGATTGTAGCGCAAACTTGTACTGCCCAGATGCCCACGAGCATCCAGAAATAGACCCTTGTTAACGAGAAAATCCGCCCCATTGCTGGGGCGGATTGAGCTCAAGTGCCCTCGGTACTTTGAGGGCGACTACCTTGATGCTATTAGGTGGTTGGGCCACCCAGGGTGATGATGCCCAGAGCGTTACCAGCGGTCGACAGGTCAACAGTACCGACCAGTTCGATCACGGTGTCTACGCCGTCAGCGAAAGTGGTGCTAGCGCTGTTGTCGACGGTGATGTAGGTGTTGCCGTTCAGGGTGAACCAGTTGACAGCACCGGTTGCGCCACCAGCGCTAGCTGCGTCGAGGTAGTTAGCGAAGGTTGCCGACGCGCCCAGGGTGATTTTTGCACCCAGAGCTGCTTCGGTAGCGCCAACACCGTCAACAGCCGATACGTTGATGATGTCGCCGCCGCCCATGCCAGCCAGCGAGACGTAGAAACCAGCTGCGGTTGGAGCTGCGGAGATCGTTACGGTATCGGTACCGGTACCGACGTTCACCGAGTTGGTCGAAGCGCTCGAAGCACCAATGGTGATCAGGTCGTTACCAGCCAAGGTCGAGATCGTGTTGCCACCACCACCAACGATTACGGTATCGACGTTTGCACCACCGGTGAACACGTTCTTGCCCGTGGTCGCGGTGAAGCTGTTGGCGCCGTCGCCCAGCGACACGGTGTTGTTACCCGTGGTCACTACGACAGTGTCAGCACCCGTACCGCCGGTGATGGTCATGTTGCCTGCAGCGCCAGTGAAGCTGTTGGTGCCGTTGCCCAGGGTAACGATGTTGGCCTTGCCGTTTGCGCCAACGATGGTGTCAGCACCCGAACCGCCGACGTAGGTGACGACGTCACCAGCTGCCGAGAAGGTAACGGTGTTAGCACCAGTTGCCGAACCCTTGATCGTTGCAGCAGCAGCCAGAGCAGCCGAGGTGAACGAGAAGCCGCCCAGGGTGATGCCCGATGCGTCAACCGAAGTCAACAGGGTGCTGCCTGCGGTCAGAGCCAGGCCAGCGTTACCACTCACGCTGATCGACTTGGCGCCAGCGGCGGTCAAGGTCAGCGAATCAACGATGACGCCGGCTGGGGTAGCCGAGGTGTCAGCGGTGGTGACATTGATGGTCTCAACGTTAGCTGCGGTGATAGCACCGAAACCAACACCAGCGCCCGAACCGTCGGTCAGAGCAACGTTCAGAACGTCAGCGGTGCCCAGAACGAAGTTGCTGTTTGCAACGGTGTAAGCAGTACCAGCGCCGGTCAGGGTCAGGGTCGAGCCCGATGCAGCGTTGTTCAGCGTCAAGCCGTTACCAGCCGAAGTGCTGACTTTGGTATAGTTACCCAGAGCAGCAACGTCGATAACTTGGGCGACCGAACCGGTCAGAACCAGGTTTTCGAAGCCGCTAACCTTGCCAGCGAACACAGCCGAACCCGAAGCGGTAGCTGCGTCGGTTGCGTTCAGGGTCAGGCTGTCGGCAGTGCCGGCGCCAGCGGTGATGCTGCCGGTGACAGCTGCTGCGTTCAGGGTGACGCTGTTGGTACCAGCACCGAGGTTGATTGCCTTGGTGGTTGCGCCCAGGATGACGGTGTCGTTACCAGCACCGGCGGTGAACACAACGTTGTTGCCCAGCTGGGTGCCGAAGCTCGAGCCGCCGTCGCCAACGGTGATCGCGGTAACAGCAGCGATGCCGGTGTTAGCGGTGAAGTTGACTTTACCAGCGCCAGCTACGTTCAGTGCGGTAGCAGCAGCCAGGCTAACGTCAGCAATGGTGGTGGTGCCAGTTGCATTGACGTTCACGGTGGTGTAGCCAGCTGCCAGGGTGCCGTTGATCAAGCCAACCGAAGTCGTGCCGGTTGCGTTGACGGTCAGCGTCTTGGCGTTAGCAGCAGCATCGGTCACACCGAAGTTCAGGGCGACGGTCGAGTTGCTACCAGCCAGGTTCAGGGTCGACACTGCCGACGAGGTAACGGTTGCAGCACCGGTGTTGGTCAGCGACACGGTGGTGATAACGTCAGCCTTGGTGCCATCTGCCGAGTTCTTGTCGACGATGGTCACGGAACCAGCGGTGGTGCCGGCTTTGGTGGCGCCTGCAGCAACGGTTGCAGCAGCAGCAACAGCTACCGAGGTGGTCAGTGCGCTACCATTGACGGTAACGGCCGACTGCACAGCAGTGGTGTTGACAGTCGAGTTACCGCTTGCAGTGGTAACCGATACGGTCGAGCCGCCATTGACGGTGATCGCGCCCTGGGTCATGTTGCCCGAAGCGGTGGTCGACGAAACGGTCACAGCGCCGGTAGGAGCTGCGATGTTACCGATGGTCAACGTACCGGCGCCTACGCCAGTTTCAGTCACGGATACCGAAGTACCGCCGTTGATCGACACCAGGCTACCGCCCATGTTCGCGCCGGTAACTGCAACTGCGCCAACCGAACCCGACAGGGTTACGTCGCCGCCATTGACACTTGCGGTCTGGCTAGCGCCGCCGGAGACGGTGATGTCGCCAGTCAGGAACGAGTTAGCCGTGACCACGTTGGTGGTGTTGGCAGCGGTCAGGACAACGTCGCCAGCGGTAACGTTGATGGCGTTCAGGTTGGTGGTGCCCCAGGTGGTGACGTCGGCCTTGATGCCGCCAACCGAGTTGATGTTGACAACTTCAACGCTCTTGACGGTCAGGCCGCCAATGGTGGTCGAATCGAAACCAGCAGCGGTCAGCGCGCTGATGTTCAGGGTGTCGCCAGCGCCAGCGCCGCCGTCGATCGAGTCGAAAGCCGACAGGGTCGCGGAGGTTGCGGTGAAGATGTCGTCGCCCTTGTTGCCGGTGAACGAAGCAGCAGCATCGATTGCAGCGGTCAGGGTGAAGCTCATTGGAGCGAACTGAGCTGGCAGGACGGTAGCAGCGGACAGGTCAGCAGCAGCAGCAACTTCAGCAGCAGCAGCAGCGGTAACCAGAGCGTTAGCAGCAGCAACAGCAGCAGCAGCAGCGGTGTTGTCAGCGGCGGTCGAAGTCAGCGCAGCAGCAGCAACGTACGAGTTTGCAGCAGCCAGTGCGGTAGCAGCAGCAGCCTTGGCAGCAGCAGCAGCCGACACTTCAGCTTGAGCTTTAACGACAGCAGCGTTAGCCAGAGCCAGCGAGGTAACAGCGGCAGTAGCAGCGTCGGCTTCAACGCCAGCAGCAGCAGCAGCGGTAACAGCAGCGTTTGCAGCAGCGGCGGCGCTGGTGTAAGCGGCCAGGGTGACGGCAACTTGAGCGGTGCCCTGCACGTCGTTGATGACGGTGGTAACAACAGCTTGAGCAGCAGCAGCGCTGGTGGTGGCGTTAGCAGCAGCAGTAACAGCGGCAGCAGCGGCAGCAACAGCAGCAGCCGAACCGACGTTGTCGCTGGTGTCAGCGGTAGCAGCGGTAGCAGCAGCGTAGGCGTTAGCTGCAACGGTTGCAGCAGCAGCAGCAGCGGTTGCGGTAACAGCAGCAGCAACAGCAGCCTTGGCAGCAGCGTCAGCGGCGGTAACAGCAGCGGTAACGTTAGCAGCAGCGGTAACAGCAGCAGTGTCGTCAGCGATAGCAGCGTTCGCAGCAGCGGTAGCAGCAGCAGCAGCAGCAGCGGTGGTGGTGACCTTGGTTGCAGCAGCAGCAGCCTGGTTCTGAGCGATGATCAGGTTGCCGTTAGCGACCGAAACAGCTGCACCGTCGTTGCCGGCGATAGCAGTGTTGTATTCAGCTTGACGCTGAACTACCAGGGCGTCAGCAGCGGTTTTTGCGGTAACAGCAGCAGCAGCGGTTGCAGCAGCGGTGGTTGCAGCAGCGGTCAGAGCAGGAGCGCTGGTCAGAGCAGCTTTAGCATCGGCAGCAGCCTGTGCGTTCAGCGAAGCGGTGACGGTAGCAGCAGCGGTGGTTGCAACGGTTACTTTTGCAGCAGCGTTAGCCAGTGCGGTAACACTTGCAGCAGCGGAAGCGTCGTACGAGTTCTTAGCGGCCAGAACAGCTGCTGGCAGTGGGTTGCCAACAACGACGATTGCAGCGATGGTTGCGTTCAGAGCGGCAGGAGCGGTAGCAGCGGCCAGGCTGGCGTTGGTGGTTACGCTAGCGATGTAGGCTTCAGCCAGGGTCAGTGCAGCTTCGCCCGAGTAAGCCAGGATTTCTGGGGTGGTGTCCAGCGCCAGGGTGAAGGCGACAGCAGCGGAGGTCTTGTTGTTGAACGCAACCAGATCGCTACCTTGTGCGCCAGCGGCGATTTGGGTGACCATCTTGTCAAAAGTAACTGCGCCCGAAGCCAATGCCTGGCTCCAGAACAGCAGGCCTGCTGGCTCGGCTTCGCGGCCGAACAGGTTCTGGTACACAGCAGCGACTTTAGCGTCGTTGCTCAGCGACTGGTAGGTCGCTTTGTATTCTGCGCTAGCAGCAAAAGCAGCGGCTACGTCAGCCAGTTTCGCGCCGCCAGTAGCGATCGCGTTTTCCCAGTATGCCAGACCCGACACGTCACCTGGACGGTTGAAGTAAGCAACGTACAGGGATTGAATAGCAGAGGTGTTAACACTCATTTGGTGCTCCTAAGGGGGGAAATTACATTAAATTAAACTTTGCAGCCGACGTTAAGCTTCTTCTGCAATCCAACGTACCGAATCATGTCAGAAGACATTGCTCAGTTTATGTGACGTACATCACACGATTGAGCGATATCCTTTGTTTTGTGGCGTTTTTGTGCCTTCGAATATCCGGCGAGCCATTATCAGAGAAGAACCTATCTAAATCAAGGATTTGTCCTATACCACAGGGATGAATCGCTGATTCCTGGCTAGCGGACCCAACCATACCCGCTTCTGCGGCGCGCACGTTCAAAATGTCGTATTTAAGTGTCGGTCATTAGTAAGCAAACGTAACGGGACGTTGTCACTCTATATATTAGTAGTGAAATCGAAAACACCGTGAGTTGGCCCTGGATTAGCGACTAGGCGCGCGGACGAAAAAAAACCCTGCGCGGTTAAGGCGCAGGGTTTGGGACGGGTAGGATGCCTGTTACGGACCGCTTGGCCCCTTGCCCCAGTAAGTGACGCCGTTGACGGTACGGCCCTCGGTAAGGCGGCCATTGAAGATATAGGCCGCGCTTCCGCCATTGGCATTGCTCAGGACTCCATCCGCACTCATATTATTACCGGGAGCGTAAGGGTTATCGATGCCGAAGCGGCCGTCCGGCGCCACCGAACCGGTGCCGGACATTTTAAAAGTCTCGCTGTTGTGCAGCAAATCGAAACTCGTAGCGAATTTCTTTTTATCGAAATCGAAATTAAGTAAGCCATTTTGCATGCTGGCTTTAGCCGGCGCTACCGTCAGGTTATCGCTGATAACGTAAGCCTCGCCATCTTTAAGCGTAAAACCCACGCTGCCGCGTTCCGGCGTGACGTATTCCGCGCCAACGGTGCTTCGATACAAGGCATAACTGCCATTGAGCGCAACCCGCTGGGCCTTGGCGGCAGATTGCTCGTCCAGATTCACCTGGGGAGCCTGGTCGAGGATTTGCTGATAGCGTCCCCAGACGATGGCGCGTTCCACCACGGGCACCACCACCGGCGGCGGCACTACCACGGGCGGCGTCACCACCACCGGCGGCGCGACCACGACCGGGGGTGCGACGACCGGCGGCACCACGACAATTGGCGGCTCCACCACAGGCGGCACCACCACCACAGGCGGCGCTACCACCGGAGGTACGACCACCACGGGTGGCACCACCACCGGCACCTCCACGATGACCGGCGGCGGAATCACGGGCGGCGTCACGGGTGGCTTGGGCTGCTCGACCGGAGGAACTACCGGCGCAGGCGCGGGTGGCACGGCGCCGGCCTTGATCGGGTCGAGGGTGGGCGACGGCGCAGTCAGGCCGGCGCTGGGGGCCGACACCACGGGTTTGGCCACCGGTTCGTCGATACGGGGAGGCGCCACCACGTCCGGCGCGATGGTGCCGCCTGCCTTGAGCTGGGCGGCGGCCTGGCCGCGTTCAATCTCGAGCAACTGGCCACGCTGGGCGGCGCTCAGTTCACGGCTGGCCGCGCCTTCGCACGGTCCGGTGCCCTCGGGACGGCAACCGCCGCTGAAGCCGCTGATGGTGATGCCGCCGCTGATGACGGCTACGCGCGAGACCTCGCTGCTGGTAAATACGGTGAAATCGGTGCCACGCACGCCAATCGCCGCCACCGGGGTATTGAAACGGAAATTCTGGCGCGCCATTTTGACCGCGCTGCCGGACTGGCTGCGCGCCACGCCGCTCATCAGCTCGAGCTTGATGCGGGTATTGGCGGGGTTCTTGGTGTCGATATGGTAGGTGACGATGCGCGCCTTGGTGTTCGGGCGCAGGATGAACAGGCCACTATCAACAGTCTTGATATACATATAACCGTCTGCGCCGGTGCTGAGCATGTCGCCCTCGGCGATGGAAGCGCCTACGCTCACTGCCTTGTCAGCCGCCTTGGCGGCGCCCGCCACGAACATGACTTTACCCGCCTCGCCGGCATGGGCCAGCTGGGCAGTGAGCGCCAGGCAGACAGTAATGAATGTTTTTCGCAGCATAGTATTCCCCTTTTCCGCCATTATCCGATTTGGCTGGCGGCTTTCCGTGATCATCATCACATTTTACGGGAATCAATATCCTTCGAAACAAGTGTTACAGCTTGTATCAATTGTTGCCTAGCGGCACCAGCGAGGCTGTAAGTGTCGGGGTCAACGCTTTAAGCAGGTGTCGCAAGCTTGGGGAGCCGAGAATTCTCTGTTCCCACTATCGCTAGCGCCGTCCTCCCCGCGGAGGCGGGGATCCATAGCGTCGTCGGTAAGCGATGGGTATTTTAAAGTTGTTGGCTTGAACGATTTGCTATGGATCCCCGCCTGCGCGGGGAAGACGGAGCTTGGTGCAAGGGGCACGAGCAACATGTGCAACAAGGCCAGAGATGTTGCCTTAAATATCATCGTTGAGTTCTATGCAGCATCATTTACATAGTATACTGCCCCCTCTCATCAACCACGTGCGGCCGATGCCGCGCCTACATGGCCGCTTCCCTGTTCAACCGCCTCTCGGTTCCCTCGTTTTCAGCGCGCGTGCGGATCACGATTGCCCTGGTTGCGGTGCTGATCGGCGTGTGGGCGCAATTGCCGCGGCCAGCCGGCCAGTCCTTTTTTGCGGATGAATGGCTGCGCGACCGCATCATCAACCTGCAGGCAAGCAAGGCCGAGGAGCCGCGCATCCTGGTGGTGGACATTGACGAGGCCAGCACCGCCGAACTGGGCCCCTGGCCCTGGTCGCGCGAGACCCTGGCCGACCTGGTTGAAAAACTGCTCACTATATATAGTGCCAAGGGCGTGGCCCTGGATATCGTACTGCCCGATGCGCGCCCGGCCGGCGACGGCGACCGCCGCCTGGCGCTGCTGGCCGCTCACGCCCCGCTGGTGACCGCCCAGATCTTCGAATACCAGGGGGTGAGCGAAACCCCGGTGCGGGATGGCCAGCTCACCGGTGGCGCCAGTGCCACCGGCCGCAGTGGCGGCGTGCTGGCGTCAGGCTACATCGCCAACCATGCCGGCCTGGCCGGCGCCGCCAATGTGGGCAATATCGGCTTCATCCCCGATCCCGACGGCGTGCTGCGCCGGCTGCCGCTGTATACGCGCTACCAGGACCGGCTCTACCCTGCCCTGACCGTGGCCCTGCTCCAGTGCTGCAGCGGCGGCCCGGTCCTGACCCTGCCACCGGAGCCGTTCATGCGCGTGTCGTACAAGCGCGACTGGTCGGCGTTCACCGTGGTCTCGGCCGCCGACATCCTCAAGGATCGGATCCGCCCCGACAGCGCGCACGGCCGGCTGGTGCTGGTCGGCTCTTCCGCCATGGGGCAGGCCGACCGGGTCACCACCCCGCTGGCGGCCCAGCGCCCCGGGCTGGGCGTGCACGCGGCCATGCTCTCGACCCTGCTCGATATACAGCAGGGCAAGGCACCCGCGCCCTGGCCGGGACGGGTGATCGCCCTGCTGTTCGTGCTCTTGCTGGCAGGCCTGACCATTTACGTGCTGCCGCGCCGCTCGGCACTGGCCAGCGTCGGCCTGCTGCTTGGCAGCATGCTGCTGTGGCTGGTAATTGCCTACTTCACCAGCTGGCACGATCCGCATTTCGTGACCACCGGCCCGCTGGCGGCGGCCATGTTCCTGCTGGCGGTGGCGGTGCCCTTCCAGTGGCAGCTGACCCAGCTGCGCTCGCGCCACCTGCTCGACACCTTGCGCCAGTACGTGGCGCGCGAAGTGGTCGACGAGCTGCTCAACAACGACCTGCTCGACCCGCTGCGTCCAGCCCAGCATGACGTGACCACCCTGATTGCCGACATGGAGGGCTATACCGCCCAGGTCGAATCGCTGCCGGTCACCGAAGCTACCCGGCTCACGCGCGATTTTCTGGAATGCCTGACCGGTCCGGTGCTGGCCCAGCGCGGCACGCTCGACAAATATACCGGCGACGGCCTGGTGGCCTTCTGGGGCGCCCCCTTGCCCAATGCCCAGCACGCCGACCTGGCACTCGATGCAGCTTTGGCCATCGTGCAACAGGTGCGCGCCCTGAGCGAGCAGCGCGTGGCGCAAGGGAAAATGCCGCTGCGCGTGCGCATCGGCATCGAAAGCGGGCTGGCCATGGCCGGCGACTTTGGCACTTCCTCGCGTTCCATTTATACTGCCGTGGGCGACAGCGTCAACACTGCCTCGCGGCTGGAGCAGGCGGCGCGCGATTTCCCCCACGACGTGATAGTCGGGGCCGGCACGGTCGAACGGGCCACCCGCCATCGTTTCATCCTGCTTGGCGAGCGCCTCTTGCGCGGAAAAGAAAGACCTACTACCCTGTTCACCCTCGACACTGCTCCTGCACCTGCCGCACTGCCCATGGTTTCCACCCTGATCGACGCGCCCGCCGTGTCCGAAAGCGCGCGATGATCGGGTTTGCCCCCGCTTTCCGCCGCGCGCTCGGCGGCGCCTTGCTGGCCCTGTGGGCGCCGCTGGCGCTGGCCCAAGCCCCGGCCGCCCCCGCGCCGGCGGCGCCGCCCGACCTCTACCAGGAAGCGCTGGAGATGCTGGCCGAGGGCCGCAAGGGCGACGCCAGCGCCACCCTAACCCGGCTGATCGAACGTGAGCCCCTGCACGCCGGCGGCTGGCTCGATCTGGCCCTGATCCAGTGTTCGCTCGGTCATGCCGACATTGCCGAGCGCCTGTTCAAGGCCTTCATCGAACGCTTCGCGCCGATCGAAGGCATTCTCGAGATCGTCAACAACGCGCGCGCCACCGGCTGCCGTGCCTGGGAAGCCAGCCATGCAGCCTCGCTCACGCTGGCGCGCGGCATTGACCAGAACGTCAACCAGGGCGCCACCAGCAGTAGTTACGCCATCATTCGCGACGGCGTGCCGCTGGAAGAGCTGCTCTCGCCCGAATTTCGTCCCATGCACGACCAGTACAGCGTCATCGGAGGCGACTACATCCGCGACATCACGGCCAATGGCACGATTGGCTTTGGCCAGTTCCAGGCGCGCCGCAATGACACACTCACGCGCTTTGACAGCGCCTCGCTGTACCTGGGTGTGGAGACGCCCTGGCGCATGGGCAAGTGGGCTTTGCGCACCACCAGCATGATCGGACTGACCAGCCTGGGCGGCGAGCTGTACCAGCGCCATATGCAGCTGCAGGCGCGCCTGGCGCCGCCGGTAATGGCCGGGCCGTGGCAGCTGGCCCTGATCGCGGGTTATTCCCATGTCGACTACCGCACCCTGGTCAGTTTCGACTCCAACACGGTGGAAATGAAGGCCCAGTTCAGTTACCGCAAGGGGCCGCTGTCTGGCCATATCACCACCGGTTACCTGAATGACCACGCCACTGGCGACCGCGCCGGCGGCAACCGCCATGGCTGGCTGACCTCGATCCAGGCGCGGCGCGTGTTCGGCGACGGCATCACCGGCGAACTCGGTTTGGTGCGCCAGAACTGGGACAGCGCCCTGCCTTACGCGCCGGGCGTCATCAATACCGTGCGCGACCAGCTAACCCATGTGTTGCGCGCAACCGTCATCATTCCCCTGTCCAAAAACCAGAACCTCCAGATCGAGGCCCGCCAGGTCAGGAATAAGGAAAACATTTCCCTATTTCAGTACAATAACCGTCTGCTGCAATTTACCTGGCAATGGAACGCGCTCTGAGCGCGCCATTCCCCGCTACAATTGATTGAAATGAAACGCCGACGGAGTGGCATGGTCTGGAATCTCGCATTGTGTAAGTTGGCCTGCATGGTCGACCCGCTGTTGTGCCTGCTGCGCAGCGGCGGCCCCGCGCCTGCCCGCGCGCCGGTCCGGAAGGCGGGCCTGGCCACATGAGTCATGCTACCGACACCGGCAAGCCCGGCGCGCCGTCCGCCGACGCCGTGCCCGAAGAGAGCCGGCAGAATATCCAGATCCACCTGCGCAAAATTCCGCTGCTGGCCGAGCTGACCGACGAAGAAGTCACCCGGGTCAAGGCCGAAATCCGCATCCGCCGCCACGCCAAACGCGAAGTCGTGCTGCACAAGGGCGGCAGCGGCGACGGCCTGCTGTTTTTGCTGTCGGGCCAGATGCAAGTGGTTGACGTGACCGAAGACGGGCGCGCCATCGGCCTGCGCCTGCTGGCGCCGGGCGACTTTTTTGGCGAGATTGCGCTGATCAATAACTCGACCCGCTCAGCCTCGGTAGTGGCCATGACCGAAGTGCTGGTGGCTTTCCTGCCGGCGCCGCTGGCGATGCACCTGTTTTCGCATTCGCCGCCGGTGGCTGCGCACATGCTGCGCCACCTGGCGCAAAAGATCCAGCGCGACTCCGAATTCCGCGCCCTGCTCAGCATTAACAACACTGCCAAGCGCATCTACACCTACTTGGTGCTCATGCAGCGCAAGGCGCCCGAAGGCGATGGCGCTACGCCGGTGGTGGAAAATCTGCCGACCCACCAGGACATTGCCAACATGATTAACACCAGCCGCGAGACCGTCACCCGCGCGCTGCTCACGCTGGTGCAGCAGGGGATTGTGCAAAAGGATTCGCACCGCCTGATTATTTTGCAGCCGGATGCCTTGCAAAAGCTGGTGCAGGGGCCCTAGCCTTCAGCTGTCCTGGCCCGTTCCACCCGTAAGTGCCTGTTGTATAATGCTGGCCTCACCCATCCGCCCTGCCCCATGAGCCCAACCGCAACCGTCAGCCCGTTCGCCGCGCGCCCTTCGCTCCGATGAAGGCGCCGTTGATGCTTCGCGGCCTGTGGTCCTACCGCGGCTTTGTGTTCGGCAGTGTCAGGCGCGAATTCCAGTCCAAGTACAGCAATGCCATCCTGGGCGCGCTGTGGTCGCTGCTCAGCCCACTGGCCCTGATCCTGGTCTACACCGTCATCTTTGCCGAGGTGATGCGCGCGCGCCTGCCCGGCAGCGACGACGCCTTCGCCTACAGCATCTACCTGTGCGCGGGCATCCTGACCTGGGGCCTGTTCGCTGAAATCGTGGCGCGCGCGCAGGGCATGTTCATCGAGCAGGCCAACCTGATCAAGAAAATCAGTTTTCCACGCATTTGCCTGCCCATGATCGTGGTGCTCAATGCCCTGCTCAACTTCGCCATCATCTTCAGTCTGTTCGTGGTGTTCATGCTCGCCACCGGCAACTTCCCCGGCCTGGTGTTCCTGGCCATCGTGCCGGTGCTGCTGCTGCAGGTAATGTTCGCCATCGGCCTGGGCATGATCATCGGCGTGCTCAATGTATTCTTTCGCGACGTCGGCCAGTTCTTTTCCATCTTCATCCAGTTCTGGTTCTGGCTCACGCCGATCGTCTATCCGGCATCCATCCTGCCCGAGGCGATTCGCCCCATGCTCGACTGGAACCCGATGGCCCACATCATCGGCGCCTGGCAGACCATCCTGGTGCACGGGCGCGCGCCCGACTGGAGCAGCCTGGTGCCGGCGCTGCTATTGAGCGTGCTGATGTGTTTCTTTGCCATGCGCCTGTTCCGCAAGCGCGCCGGTGAAATGGTGGATGAACTCTGATGGGCAGCATTTACGTCGTCAACCTGGGCAAGGCCTACAAGCAGTACCCGACGCGCTGGTCGCGCCTGGGCGAATGGATGCTGCCCTACCGCGGGCCGCGCCACAAGCTCAAGTGGGTACTGCAGGAGATTAACTTCCAGGTCGCGCCGGGCGAAGCCGTGGGCCTGATCGGCATCAACGGGGCCGGCAAGAGCACCCTGCTCAAACTGATTACCGGCACCACCCAGCCCACCACCGGCGGCGTCACCATGACCGGGCGCGTGGCGGCCCTGCTCGAACTGGGCATGGGCTTTCACCCCGACTTTACGGGGCGCCAGAATGTCGTCATGGCCGGCCAGCTGCTCGGCCTGGGCCTGGACGAAATCGCCGACCTGATGCCGCACATCGAGGAATTTGCCGGCATTGGCGACTATATCGACCAGCCGGTGCGGGTGTATTCGAGCGGCATGCAGATGCGCCTGGCTTTCAGCGTGGCCACCGCGCGCCGCCCCGACATTCTGATCGTGGACGAAGCGCTGTCGGTGGGCGACGCTTATTTTCAGCACAAGAGCTTCGACCGCATCCGCGAGTTCCGCAAGCAGGGCACCACGCTGCTGCTGGTGTCGCACGACAAGCAGGCCATCCAGTCGGTGTGCGATCGCGCCATCCTGCTCGACGGCGGCCGCCTGGCGCGCGAAGGCAGGCCGGAAGAAATCATGGATTACTACAATGCCATGATCGCCGAGCGCGAAAATGAAACCGTGCGCCAGGCCGAGCGCAACGGCAAGGTCCAGACCATCTCGGGCACCGGCGAGGCCAGCGTGAGCGACATCGCCATCATCGACGAACACGGCGCCCGGGTCGAGGTGATCGACGTCGGCAGTCCCGTCACGCTCGAGGTCAAGGTGATGGCCAGGGCCGCCATCCCGCGCATGGTGCTTGGCTACATGATCAAGGACCGCCTGGGCCAGCCGATGTACGGCACCAACACGCACCTCAAGGAGCTGCCACTCGACAATGTCGCAGCCGGCGAGGAAGTGACTTACCGTTTCCACTTTCCGCTCAACCTCGGTCCAGGTACCTACTCGGTGGCCACCGCCATCGTCAGCACCGAGACCCACCTGGTGAATAATTACGAATGGCGCGACCTGGCCCTGGTGTTTACCGTCATGAATATGCGGCGCCCCCATTTTGAGGGCTCGGCCTGGCTCGACCCATCGATAGAAATCCTTCGTCCATGACTTTCCTTTCTTATTCGCAGAACTTTGAAGACGTGCTGATCTGGCGTGCGCTGGGGCATGTCAAAAACGGCTTCTACATCGATGTGGGCGCCAATGATCCGGTCGAGCATTCGGTCACGCGCGCCTTTTACGACGCCGGCTGGCACGGCATCAATATCGAGCCGCTCCCGTCCTACCTTCAAAAGTTTGTCGAGCAGCGCCCGCGCGACATCAACCTGGCCATCGCCGCCGGCGCGGCCGACGGCAGCCTGACCCTGTTCGACGTGCCCGCAGTCAATGGCTGGGCCTCGCCCGATGCCGCCGTGGCCGACGCCCACCGCGCGCGCGGCTACGCGGTCACCGAACAGTCGGTACCGGTGCGCACCCTGGCTGGCGTGTGCGCCGAACATGCGCCGCACAACATCCATTTCCTCAAGATCGATGTCGAAGGTTTTGAAGGCGAAGTATTGAAGGGCATGGATTTCACGCGCTTTCGCCCGTGGCTGCTGGTGATCGAGGCAACCCTGCCCAACAGCCGCGTCAGCAACCACGCAGCGTGGGAAGATCTGGTCACGCCGCATCGCTACAGCTTTGTCTATTTCGACGGACTCAATCGCTATTACGTCAGCGAAGAGCACGCCGAACTGGCCGCTCATTTCGGCCTGCAGCCGAATGTGTTCGACGATTTCATTCCCTACCACCTCGACGCTGCCTGGAAGGCCAACACTGCGTCCGAAGCTGCAGCGCAAGCTGCCGCCGCGCGAGCCGCAGAAGCGGCCGACAAGCAATGGCAGGCTGAAAAGCGCGCCGAGCAGGCCCACGAGCGCGCCGCCCAAAGCATGGCGCTGGTGCCCGACCTGCTGGCCAAGTATGACGACATCAACAAGCAGGTGGTGGCGGCAGTGAGCGAGCGCGAGGCTTTCCGCGCGCGCCTGGAACAGCGCGACATCGAGCTGCGCGAACTTGACGCGAGACTGGCCAAGGCCAGCCGCGAAGCGCAGCAACAGGCCCAGGCTGCCGAAGCAGCGCTGCGCGCCCAGGGCGCCGCCGCCGAGGCTGCCATGCGCGCCCAGGACGAGGCGCTGCAGGCCCAGTTGAAGGCAGCCGATGCTGCCTTGCGCGCCCATGCCGAACGCGCCGACGCCGCCCTGCGCGCCGCCGCCGATGCCGCCGACGCCGCGCTGCACGCCCAGGCCGCCGCCGCAGCCAGCGCGGCCCAAATCCAGGCCGACAATCTGCGCGCCGAGATGGCCGACCAGCTCTCGGCCCAGGCCGCCGCTTACGAACAGCGCCTGGCCGAACATCACGTCGCCGCCCAGGCGCTGCAGGGCTGGGGCCGCGAACTCGAAGCGCGCCTGCTGGCCACCCTGGCCAGCACCTCCTGGCGGGTCACCGCGCCGCTGCGCTATGTGGGCCGCTTTCCGCACTATCTGCGCGCCCCGGAAACGCGTCAGCGCGCGCGCTCCCTGCTGCGCCGCACGGCCGTGCGCTTCACCGCCAACGAGAGCATGCGCCGTCTGTTCATTCCGCTGCTGCTGCGCTCGCCGGCGCTGGCGGCCCAGGTGCAGGAAAAGCTCCGGGCGATCAAGCAGGAAGAGCCGGTGGCGCCGGTTGCTGCGCCCGCGGCCGCGGTCGCTCCCTTGCCGCAGATGTCGGACGAGCTGCGTGCCATGCCCGCCACGGCGCGCAAGGTGTTCGCCGACCTGCAACGCATGCGCCACCACAGTTCACCCCAATAAGCCGACCCCATGCGTATCGTTATCGACCTTCAATGCTGCCAGAACGCGCCCGAGCCGGCCGCGCTGCAGCTGGCGCGCGACCTGGTCAGCAGGCCCGGCGCGCACGAATTCATCATCGCCCTGTCGGACCGTTATCCCGGCACCGTCGAGGCGCTGCGCGCTGCCTTTGCGCCGCTGCTGCCCAGGGATCGAGTGCGCCTGTTCGAGTTGCCCGCACCTGATTCCCATCCCGGCGCCCACTGGCGCGCGCGCGCCGCCCAGCTGATTCGCAATAACTTCATCGCCAGCCTGGATGCCGACGCGGTATTCGTGCCGCACCAGGCCAAGGCGGCCGGCGCGGTGTTTTCAGCGCCGTCGGCGCACGACCCCTATGCCACCGTGATTGGCGGCCAGGACGACGCCGATGCGGCCAGCGTGATGCAGCAACTGCTCGAAGCTGCTGCCTCGCACACGCCACCGGCTGCGGGCGCGCGCCCGCGCCTGGCCTACATCTCGCCGCTGCCGCCCGAAAAATCGGGGATTGCCGATTACAGCGCCGAACTGGTGCCCGAACTGGCGCGCTTCTACGATGTCGAACTGGTAGTCAGCCAGGACAATGCGGACGACCCGCGCCTGCTGCCTTTCCCGCTGCGCACTGTCGACTGGTTCGAAGAACACGCGCACCAGTTCGACCGCGTGCTCTACCACTTCGGCAATTCGCACGCCCACCAGCATATGTTCGAGCTGATCCGTCGCCATCCCGGCATCGTGGTGCTGCACGACTTTTTCTTTTCCGGCATCCTGGACAATCTTGAGCGCGAAGGCAAGATTCCCCAGGGCTTTCTGGGCGCGCTCTACGAATCGCACGGCTACACCGGCCTGATCGACCACGCCAGCATCGGGCGTAATCCGGCGATCTGGAAGTATCCGCTCAATAAGGGCGTGCTCGAGCACGCCAGCGGCGTCATCGTCCATTCCGATTTTTCGCGCGAACTGGCCACCCAGTGGTATGGCCCGACGGCCGACGATGGCTGGCGCACGGTCCCTCTGCTACGCGGCAAGGTCGAGGCGGCCGACGGACCGGGCGCGCGCAGCGCCGCTCGCGCGCGCCTGAAGCTGCGCAAGGATGACTACCTGGTGTGCAGCTTCGGCATGCTGGGCCGCACCAAGCTCAATGAAGAACTGCTGGACGCCTTCCTGGACTCGCCGCTGGCGGCCGACCCGCACTGCAAGCTGGTATTCGTGGGCCAGAACGAAGGCGGCCTGTACGGCGCGACCCTGGCCAAAAAAATCGCCGACAGCGCCGCGGCCAAGCGCATCAGCATTACCGGCTTCGTTACGCCGGGCGCCTATGCCGACTACCTGTGCGCCTGCGACACGGCAGTGCAGCTGCGCTCGGCCACGCGCGGCGAGACCTCGGCCGCGGTGCTCGACTGCCTGTTGTACGGCGCGCCTACCATCGTCAACGCGCACGGTTCGACCGCTTCGATCAGCCCCAATCTGCTGGTGATGCTGCCCGACGCCTTCAGCGTGGCCGAACTGTCCGCCGCCCTGACCCAGCTGCACGGCGACGCGCGCCGGCGCGAAGGCCTGTCGCAGCGCGCGGCGGCCTTCATGCTGGCCGAGCATAATCCGGCCCGCGTGGGCGAGCTGGTGGCCGACGCCATCGAGCATTTTGCCGCCAACGGCAGGCTGTTCCATTACCAGCGCCTGCTGCGCGAGATGGCGCGCATTCCCGGCGCGGCGGTGCCGTCCGACGCCGACCTGGGCGACTGCGCGCGTGCGATTGCCTTCAATAATGCGCACAGCCCGCAGCGCCAGCTGTTTGTCGACGTCTCGGCGGTGGTGACCACCGATCTGAAAACCGGCATCCAGCGTGTGGTGCGCAGCGTACTGCTGGCCATGCTGCGCAATCCGCCGCCGGGCTACCGCATCGAACCGGTGTTTTCGACCGGCTCGAACCGCAGCTACCACTACGCGCGCCAGTTCTCGCTGGGCTTCATCGGCGAGACCGGCCTGGCGCTGGAAGACGCGCCGATCGACATGCGTCCGGGCGACACCTTCCTCGGGCTCGACCTGTTCACCAACGGCACCTCGCAAAACGAGCAGCTGCTGCAGTCGATGCGCGACCATGGCGTGAACATCTACTTCGTGGTCTACGACATCCTGCCGATGCTGCGCCCGGATGTATTCCCTTACGGAACCGAACAGTATTTTGGCGACTTCCTGCGCACCGTCAGCAAGGTGGCCGATGGCGTGGTGTGCATTTCGCGCGCCGTGGCCGACGAGCTGAGCGACTGGATCGGACGCGAAGGCATTCAACGCGCCGCCCCGCTGCAGATCGGCTGGTTCCACCTGGGCGCCGACATCGATGCCAGTGCGCCCAGCTATGGCCTGCCCGACAACGCCGCCACCGTGATGGCGGCAGTGGCGGCGCGCCCCAGTTTCCTGATCGTCGGCACGGTCGAGCCACGCAAGGGGCACGCGCAGGCGCTGGCGGCGATTGAACTGCTGTGGTCGCAAGGCGTGGACATCAACTTCGTGGTGGTGGGCAAGCAGGGCTGGATGGTCGACAAGATCGTCGAGCGCATGGCCAGCCATCCGGAACGCGAGCAGCGCCTGTTCTGGCTGCCCGGCGTGTCCGACGAGATGCTGCAGCAGCTGTATGCCAAATGTTCGGCGCTGCTGGCGCCTTCCGAAGGCGAAGGCTTCGGCCTGCCGCTGATCGAAGCTGCCCAGCACGGCATTGCCATCATTGCGCGCAAGATCCCAGTGTTTCAGGAAGTGGCAGGCGAGCACGCCCTGTACTTCGACGGCCTGGCTCCAGACGACCTGGCGCGCGCCATCCAGGCCTTTCTCGCGCTGCACCAGCAGGGCCAGGCGCCGGCCTCGGCCGGCATGCCATGGCTGACCTGGAGTGCTTCGGCCCAGCAATTGCTCAATGCCGTCGACAAGCAGCAGTGGTACAAGACCCTGCCAGGAGCTGCTGCGTGAAGATCGGGCAAGGCACGCCTGCCGGGACTTGCCCGCTGGTCGTCGACCTCGACGGCACGCTGATCCATTCCGACCTGCTGTGGGAAGCCATTGTCCTGTTCATCAAGACCCAGTTCCTGCGCCTGTGGATCCTGCCGCTGTGGCTGTTCAAAGGCAAGGCCGGCTTCAAGGACAAGCTGGCCGGGTCGGTCACCCTGAACGCGGCCAGCCTGCCCTACGACCGCACCTTGATCGAGCTGATCAGCGCCGAGCGAGCGCTCGGGCGCGTGATCGTGCTGGCCACCGGGTCGGACCGCCGCTTCGCCGAGGCCGTGGCCAATCATCTCAAGCTGTTCGACCGGGTGCTCGCCACCGACGGCGCGCTCAACCTGACCTCGCATAACAAGGCCGGCGAACTGGTGCGCCTATACGGCGAACAGGGCTTCGACTACGTGGGCAATGACCATGTCGACATTCCCGTGTGGCAGCGCGCACGTCAGGCGTTTTCGGTCACGCGCAAGCCTTTCGCGCTCGGACAGGGGCGCCAGACGACGCAGATGGGCAGCCTGCGCGGCGGCTGGGGCCGCGCCTTCATCAAGGCGCTGCGGCCGCGCCAGTGGCTCAAGAACCTGCTGGTGTTCGTACCCATGCTGGCTGGACACGCCTTGAGCGTGCCGGTATTCCTGCAGTCGCTGCTCGCCTTTGTCGCCTTTTCGCTGTGCGCCTCCAGCGCCTACCTGCTCAATGACGCGCTCGACGCCGGCGATGACCGCGTGCATCCCACCAAGCGGCGCCGTCCGATCGCCGCCGGCACCTTGCCGCTGTCGGTGGCCATCGTCGCCAGCCCGCTGCTGGCGCTGGCTGCGCTGGCGCTGTGCGCGGTGTTCAGCCCATGGCTGCTGCTGGCCGTGGGGCTGTATTTCATCACCACGGTGTGCTACTCGCTGTATCTGAAGCGCCTTTTGATGATCGACATCTGCACCCTGGCCATCCTGTACAGCATGCGCATCCTGGGTGGCAGCGCCAGCACCCAGATCGAGCCTTCGTTCTGGCTGCTGGCGTTTTCCTTCTTTATTTTCCTCAGCCTGGCCTTGCTCAAGCGCTACAGCGAACTGTTCAACCTGCATCGCCAAGGCAAGGAAAAGACGAGCGGACGCGGCTACACGACCGCCGACAAGATCCCGGTTGCCATCATGGGCATCAACAGCGCCTTCATGTCGGTGCTGATCTTCATGCTGTACTTTAATTCACAAAACGTCCTGATCCTCTACCAGCATCCTGGCTATCTGCTGGGCATCGTTCCACTGCTGGTGTACTGGCTGGGGCGCCTGTGGCTGCTGGCATTCCACGGCCAGGTCAACGAGGATCCCGTGCTCTACGTCAGCAAGGACCGGGTCAGCATCATCATCGTATTGCTGTGCGGGGCGCTCGCCTTTGCCGCCAGCACCTGAAAGGAAACTACTGCATGACTCCTGCACTGACGGGCTATCTGTGGTGCGCCCTCGCGGCGCTGAGCAGCGCGGTGGCGACGCTGCTGATCAAATTCGCGGGCCAGCAGGGCGCCGACTGGAATCTGGTCCGCCTTGGCTGGCTGGGTGGCGCGGTGGTCACCTACGCGCTCGGCTTCGTCTGCTATTCGCTGGCGCTGCACAAGCTCGACATCAGCCTGGCCTACCCGGTCATGACTGGCATTGCCATGGCCATGGTGGCGGCGCTGGGCTTCGCCTTCCTGCATGAACCGATGAGCTGGTCCAAGGCGGCCGGCATGCTGCTCATCGGCGCCGGCGCATTTGCCCTTACCCGATAGGTTTCCGATGATTGCAAACACTTCCTGGTGGCGTTTCACAGCACTGGTTCTGGCCTTGCTGGCGGCAATGATGGCATTGAACAAGCCGATTGCCTCCGGCGACATCCACGAATACGCGCTCACCATGATCGCCCTGGACCGCCATGGCACCCCCGATCTGACGGCCGAGGACATTGCCATCGGGCGCGTGATGGTGCCCAGCTCCAAGCCCCAGTTCGACCTACTCGACCAGCAGCTGGCCGAACCGGGCCGGAAGGTCTTGTTCGCCTACGCGCGCGGACGCGACGACAAGCTGTACGCCATTCACTTCTTCGGTTACCCGCTGATGGCCGTGCTGCCCTACAAGCTGACCCAGATCGCGGTACGCAGTCCCCTGCGCGCCTTCCAGGTAGTCAATGCTGCCTTCATCCTGATCCTGGCGCTCAGTCTGTTTCGCCTGTACCGCTCGGCCTGGAAGGCGATGCTGGTGCTGGGCCTGTTCCTGCTCTCGGGCGGTATCTTGTATTTTTCCTGGACCAGCCCGGAAATTGTCAGTGCTGCCGGGCTGCTTGCCGGCCTGGTGCTGTTTTGCAGCGGGGCGCCGCTGCGCGGTGCGCTGCTGGCCGGCATCGCCGCCCAGCAAAATCCTACCATTCTCGCTTTTTTCGGCTTCGCCCCGATGATGCTGCTGTGCCTGCAATACCAGCACGGCACCCCCTTGCGCCAGGCTGCGCTGGCGCTGCTGACCCGGAAAAACCTGGTGGCCCTGGTGGCCGGACTGGCCGTGTTCGCCCTGCCGATCATCTTCAACCTGCTGCAGTTCGGCGTACCCAACATCATCGCCCAGCATTTTTCCGATTCGGCCAATATCAGCCTGATCCGCCTGATCTCGTTTTACTTCGACCTCAACCAGGGCATGATCGTCGGCATTCCGGGTGTACTGCTGATGCTGTGCGTTTGGGGATGGCGGGGCGAGCGCCGCCAGTGGCATTTGCTCGGACTTGGCCTGTTGTTCACCCTGGCCCTCGCCCTGCCCGCCCTGTCGGTCTACAACTGGAATTCGGGCGCGTCGGGTCCCATGCGCTACGCCTTCTGGGCCAGCATGCCGCTGCTGTTCGTGCTGGCGTGGCGCCTGCACACGCAGGCCAAGTGGCCCCCGCTGCTGCTGGCCGCCGTGCTCGCCCTGCAGGGTCTGGCCATGCTGAGCGCGACAGGCAATATGTACCTTAGCCCGCTGGCCAGGCTGGTACTCGAGCACGCACCGCGCTGGTACCACCCGGAGCCGGAAATTTTTGTCGAGCGCACCGCCCACCATGACAGCTACTACTGGCCGCACGAGGTCTATGTGCATCGGGTCGGCCAGCAGGCGGTCACCACACTCTACAACGCCAACTACCCCGGCGCCGACGAACGCCTGTGCGGCCCCGGCAAGGGGGTAGCGGCAGACAACGACATGGCGGACAGCGACCGCGGCTGGCGTTATGTGCACGGCACCGTGCGTTGCCAGCCGATCGGCAACACCCGCATCACCGTGCGCGGGGCCCAGCTAGGGACAGGCGACCCGGTCAAACTCGATAGTGGCTGGTACGGCATCGAAGACGGCGGCGGCGACTGGTCGGGCGCCTGGTCCTCGGGCAAGCGTTCGCGCATCGAGGTGAAGTTGCCGCCCGGCCTGACGCCCACTGCTATCAATGTGAACGGAAATTATTTTGGCGACAATACCCACACGCGCGTGTTCGTCAATGGCAAGTTCCAGGGCCGGCTACGTCTGAACGAATACCGCCGGATCACGTTTTCACCGTCCATCGTGGGCGCTGGACCGCTGGTGATCGAACTGGTGCACGAGGCGCCGCGTGTGCCTGAAGCCGCTGGCGACCCGCGCACCATGAGCTTTTTCCTGCGCTCGGTGATGGTGCACTCACCTGCAGGCTAAAGTCTTGCCGCCCGGCAGGCGGCAAGACTTGCTATCATCCCACATGCCCATTTGATGACCAGACTGCAGCGCCACCATGACAGCCACTAACACCATCGCCGTCGTCATACCCAGCTTTCGCGTGACGCGCCATATCCTGGGCGTCATCGCCGGCATCGGCCCCGAAGTGCAGCACATTTATGTGGTGGACGACGCCTGCCCGGAAGCGTCGGGCGACCATGTAGCGGCGCACTGCCAGGACCCGCGCGTAGTGGTGCTGCGCCACGACAAGAACCAGGGCGTGGGCGCGGCGGTAATGACCGGCTACCGCGCGGCCATTGCCGCCGGCGCCGCAGTCATCGTCAAAGTCGACGGCGACGGCCAGATGGACGGGCGCCTGATTCCCGATTTTATCGCGCCCATCCTGGCCGGCGAAGCTGACTACACCAAGGGCAACCGTTTTTTCGACCTCGAGCAATTGCGCTGCATGCCGCCGATGCGCCTGTTCGGCAACGCGGTGCTGTCGCTGTTGAACAAGGTGTCCTCGGGCTACTGGGATGTGTTCGATCCCACCAATGGGTACACGGCGGTGCATGCCGACGCCGCGCGTCACCTGCCCTTTGGCAAAATCAGCCGCCGCTACTTTTTTGAAACCGACATGCTGTTTCGCCTCAACACCCTGGGCGCGGTGGTGGTCGATATTCCGATGGACGCGGTGTACGGCGACGAAACCAGCAATCTGAAAATTTCGCGCATCGCCACGGAGTTTCTGGCCAAGCACGTGCGCAATTTCTTCAAGCGCGTGTTCTACAACTACTACCTGCGCAATATGTCAGTGGCCTCGCTCGAGCTGCCGCTGGGCGTGGGTCTGTTTGCTTTCGGCCTGATTTACGGCATCAAGCACTGGATCGAATCGGCCCACACCGGCTTGAGCACCCCCGCCGGCACGGTCATGCTGGCAGGCTTGCCAGTGCTGATGGGCGCCCAGCTGGTGCTGGCCTTCCTTGCCTACGATATCGCCTCGGTGCCGCGCCGCCCGATTCACAAGCTGATCCGGTTCCGCAAACATGCGTGAGCTGGTGGCGCGCCACCGTCAGCTGCTCACTTACCTTACTGGGGGCGTGCTCAGCGCCTTGCTTGACGTCGGCCTGATGCAGTTGCTGATAGTCCAGGGCGTCAACTACGTGTGGGCCACCACGGCCGGTTTCATCACCGGCCTGCTGTTCAACTTCGCCTTTCATGCAAGGATGACCTTTGCCGCGCCGATGCGCGGCGCCACCTTCGTGCGCTACCTGTGCGTGGTGGGCATGAATTACCTGCTCACGCTGGCGTGCGTGAGCGCCTCGGTCGAGCTGGCAGGCATGGCCGTCATCGGCAAGCTGGCCTCGCTGCCGCTGGTCGCCGCCATCGGTTTCGTGCTGGGCAAGCGCTGGATTTTCAAATAGGCCAGCCGGCCCGGGCGCATGACTACTGCTTGCGCCAGCCTTCGCCCGGCGGCGGACAGTTGGTTTCTCTGGCGCCGCCCACCGCACCGATGTAGCCGCTGCGGTTGACCGCCGACGGCATACCGTTCACCCCCGAACTCATATAGCAAGTACTACGCCCGCCGCGCTGCATGCGCGTGACGACCACGCCGTCGGGCGCGGTGTAGGAGCTCATGGTGAGCGGGCCGCCGCTGTGGGCGCCCGCCATGGCCGCCTGCATTTTGGCAAACGGGGTGGCAGGCGCGCCCAGTGGTGCCGGTTTTCCCTTCCTGCTTTCGTAGTCATCCTTGCGCGCGAGCTGGCGCGCACTGTGCATCAGTCCGCTATCGTGGGGCGCGCGCGCAGACGGCGGCGCGGCGGGCGCGAGCGGATCGGCGGCGGGCGCCAGCACGGTGATGGGCAGCGGCGGGCTGTCAAGCGGAGGCTCCAGGAGCGGCGGCCGGCGCACCAGCGGCCGCGCAGCTAGCCTGGTGGTGCTGGTGGACGGCGCGCTGGGTGAGACCGGCCTGGCCACGGGTGGGCGCACTACATTGAACACCTCGATCACGCGCACTGCCTGATCGGAGCCAGCGCGGCGCTGGGTGAGCTGCAACAGTAGCAGGCCGGTCGCGTGCACCATCAGGACGGCGCACAGGGCCGCGCCGCGGGCGCTGCCTTTATTGCTCAAACCAGCGGACGCGCATCGCCTCAGTCAGCCGCGGCATTGCCGAGCTCGACTTCGGCCAGGGCAATTCCCAGCGTGCGGCTGTCGCCCTTGTGGCCGAGCGCCTCGGGCGAAATCGGCTGTGGCACTTCGATCATGATGCTGGTCACGGTGCCGTCGGTGTCGAAACTGAGCAGGCGCTCCTGTTCACCTTCGGCAAGGCGGAAGGTCTTGCGCTGCGATCCAACTTGCATCACGAAGTCCTGGCCCGCGTTGGGGCCGAGGGCACGCGCCTTGATCAGCACCGTCAAGGCCTTGGGCAGGGCCTGCGCCAGATGCAGGCGCACTTCTTTGCCGGCGGACCACATACCCCAGCTCTCGACGACCGAAAAGCCCTCGTGGCGCAGCAGCACGCCAGCCTCTAGCGGCCGCGACATCTTGATGACTGCATACGGACGGTGTCCGGTCTTGACCTTGACCAGCGCGAATTCGGGTGTGCGCAGCACTGGCACCATGTCCGGCGGCAGCGCATGCTGGCCCACCACCAGGATCCAGTCGCGGCGCGGCGACACCAGTTCGGGCAACAGCGGCGCGCCGGGCGGCAGGTCCTGGTGCTGGGCGCCCGGGGCGTCGATGTGGAACAGGGCGCGCAACGGGCCGGGCCCGGGGCCGTCGCCCACCACGGTCAGGCGGTTGGCGCCCTCGCGCCCGACGTGCTGGCGAGCGGCGATGCCAGCCCGGTCATACTCGTTGGCTGCGAGCGCCCCTTTGAACATGATGCGGGTGGCGTTGGCGCCGCTCAGGGCGATCACGGGCAACAGCAGACACAGGAACAGCGTGGCGCCGAGACGCGCACGCCAGGCCCATAGCGCCAGCGTGGCCAGCGCCAAGGGCACCATCAGCTGGAAAGCGTGCTTGCGCAGGATGGAGAACAGTTCCGGACTGTCCACGTGGCTGATGAGGTAGGCTGGCTGGAGCGTCATGGCGGCCAGGAGGAACAAGGCGGCTGACAGCACGGCGACGATCACGCGGGCCGGGGCCGGCCCATCCTTGTCGCGCGTGGCGGAGGCGGCGGCGATGATGAACAGCAGCGGAAACAGGAAGTTATAGTAGCGCTGATGCAGGCGGGTGGTTTCGGCCGGGCCGCCGTCGAGCAGCGAGGCGGTGAACATGACCGTCATCGCCAGCGCCGCGCCCAGCATCAGGAAGGTGTACACCATTAACAGGCCCAGTCCGGCAGGGCTGTCGCGCCGTGCTTGCGCACTGGCAGCGTGCAGTGCCATACGCGCCAGCGGCAGTGGCAGCAGCAGCGCCAGCGCCAGCAGGTGGCCCTGGAGGCTGAACAGCGCCGGTGGCAGCAGGCGCAGCAAGCGCTCGGTGCTCGAGGTAGTGCTATTGGCCAGGCCGCCGTAGAAATTTCCGTAGAGGTTAAGGCCAGTGGGACCTGCAAGGACGTAGCCGACCGCAAAACGCACCAGCGCGGTCGCTGCCAGCGCGCACACGATCATCACGGCGGCCTTGGCCAGCCAGCCATCCTGGCGATAATCGGCATAACTGCGGCACAGCAGAAAGACCACCAGGGCCGGCACCAGGAACAGTGCGTGCACCTTGGTTGCCAGCATCACGCCCAGCACCAGACCCACGGCAATGCCATAGCGCCACGGCGCCAGCGCGCGCCAGGCCATCACCCCCCAGCTCAGCACGACAAACAGAAAGAAATACATCGACTCCGGCATGAAATACGCGGTGTACGAATTGACCGCGCCGACCAGGCTCAGCAGCGCCACCAGGGCGGCGGCGCGGCGTCCGCACAGGGGCTGAGCGATGAGGTAGAGAAACGGTGCAGCGCTGACCAAGAATATAGCGTTGAGGATGCGCGCGCCCTCCAGGAACTGCTGACCCAGCAGGCTGGTCAACCCATACAGCGCCAGGAACAGGTAGGACGGCAGGATCGATTCGGACAAGGGATGCAGGCGCGCGGAATTGCTGTAGTGCCACTCGTCGGCAAACACCATTGGGTATAGCCCCCAGTTGCGCACGACAATCCAGGCAAAGATGGCGGCCAGCGCCAGCCAGAAGATCACAGAAAGCTTTCGGGACAGCAGCTGGCTGGCGGACATGGGGGGCAATCAGGGTAAGCAAAGGAGCGTGGATTTTATACCACCAACAACTTGCAGTACACTTGCGATCTCCAAAATATTGTAAGCAGACCGATGGCCTTCACCCCCGCTTCGCGCTTCCCGCTGGTCTTGCTTGTGCTGCTGGGCGCCATGCTGGTGTGGTTCAAGCCCAGCTTCAATGGCGACGTGATCGAGTATTCGCTCACCACCATTGCCGTGGCCGACCACGGTACGCCCGACATCCGGCTCCAGAACATCGCGCGCGCCAAGGCCGCCCTGCCGCATTTCACGCCGCCCTTCGAGATTCTCGAACGCGATATGCGCGCCGGCATCAAGGACGTATATCCGGCGTTTGCACGCGGGCGCGAGGGCAAGGTCTATGCCGTCCACTTCTTTGGCTACCCGGCGCTGGTGGCCCTGCCCTACACAGTGTTCGAGCGCATCGGCATCGATCCGATGAAGGGCTACCTGGTCATCAACCTGCTGGCCTTGCTGGTCCTGGGCCTGAGCCTGAAACGTTTTTTCCAAAGCGATCTCAAGGCCTGGTGCGCGCTACTGCTGTTCATGCTGTGCGGCGGCGACCAGTACTGGCGCTGGATTACACCCGAATGCATGAGCGCGGCCGCGCTGCTGTCCGGCATGCTGCTGTTCTGCAGCGGCGCCCCCTTGCGCGGCGCGCTGCTGGCGGGCCTGGCGGCGCAGCAGAATCCCACCATCCTGGCGTTTTTCGGCTTTGTTCCGCTGCTGACACTGGCGCTCGACTACGATAGGACGGCGCGACTGCGCGCCAATGTGCTGCGCGCGCTGCCGCCCCGCACCATCGCAGCGCTGGGCGCCGGCCTGGCAGTGTTCTCCTTGCCGCTACTGTTCAATCTCTACCATTTCGGCGTTCCCAGCCTGATTGCGCAGCGCTTCTCCAATCCCGATTTCATTGGACTGACGCGCCTGCTTTCTTTCTTCTTCGACCTGAACCAGGGCATGCTGGTGGCCATTCCCGGCGTGCTGCTGGCATTGGTATGCTGGGGCTGGCGCCAGCCGCGCCGCGATGCGCTCATCCTGGCGCTGTGCCTGGCCTTCACGCTCACGCTGGTGGTGCCGGCCTTCACGGTAATAAACTGGAATTCCGACGCCGCCGGCGTGATGCGCTACGCCTTCTGGTCGTCGATGCCGATAGTGTTTGCGCTGCTGTGGCGCCTTCGGCGCAGCGAGCGCGTGCCGCTCGTCATGCTGGCCCTGGTGCTGGCGTTCCAGGGGCTGTGCGCCTGGAGCGCGCGCTCTTACAGCTATATTGAATTTAGTCCGCTGGCCAGGGCCGTGCTGCGCCACGCGCCGGGGCTCTACCATCCGGAGCCGGAGATTTTTGCCGAACGCCTGGAGCACCACGACAGCTATTTCTGGCCCAACCAGGTGTATATGTATCAGGCCGACGGGGTGCCGGTGAAAACCCTGTACCACCTCAAGCATCCCGACATCGACTTGCGCCTGTGCGGCCCCGAGGCTCGGCTGGCGCCCGACAATCAGTTCCACGACAGCTACCGCGGCTGGCGCTATATCGACGGCGCCCCGCGCTGCATCGCGCCACCTGGCCCTGCCACCTTCGAACTGGCGCAGTTCCGCTCAAGCGGCCGGATCCGGCTGGCAAGCGGCTGGAGTTCACCCGAATCGGGCGAATGGAACGGTGCCTGGTCCAACGCTGCCTGCTCGCGCATCACGCTCAAGCTTGCACCGGGAGCCAGACCAGGCTCATTGACGATATTGGGGACTTATTTCGGCGCCAACACGCGCACACGGGTACGGGTCAACGGCGCCGACCTTGGTTGGCATGCCTTGAATCAGGAAAGCAAAATTGCCTTGCCCGCCGCGGCGATGGCGCCGGAGAGCATGGAGATCGAACTGGAACACGAAGCGCCCGCGGCCCCAGGGGGCGCCGACACGCGCCTGCTGGCGCTATTCCTGCGCAGGGTGAGGATCGAGTAGCTCGCTGCAGGCAAGGGCGTTGAGTTGGACGGAAGTGGCAAGGCGGCGCTGAAGCTGCAGCGCCGGCCTTGCCTGCACTCAGGTCTTGGGAATGCCGCCCAGCAGCGCGGCCAGTTTCTGCTTGCCCGGCTTGATCGACGGCGATGGCGCTGCGCTCGGCACCGGCGTGCTCGGTGCGCTTGGCTCGTAGGGCTTGAGGAACCATGGATCGACTTTTTCGCGGCGCGGGGCCGGCCCGGTGCTGCGCGGGGCACGCTCAGCGCTGCGCACTGGCGCCTCGCCTTCGCTGCGGCGTGCTCGGCGCTCGGCGGGGGCGCGCTCGCTGTCGCGCGGGGCGCGCACGGTCGGCGCCACGAAGTCGGCCAGCTCGCCGCGCGTGATGGTCTGCTTGATGAGCTTTTCGATATCGGCCAGCAGGCGCTCGTCCTTGTCCGAATAAACCGACAGCGCGTCGCCCGAGGCGCCGGCGCGGCCGGTGCGGCCGATGCGGTGCACATAGTCTTCGGCGTTGTAGGGCAAGTCGAAATTGATCACGCACGGCAGGTCGGAGATATCGAGGCCGCGTGCTGCCACGTCGGTTGCCACCAGCACGTCGGTCTCGCCTTTTTTGAAGGCCTCGAGCGCGGCCATGCGTTCCTGCTGCGTCTTGTCGCCGTGGATCGCGGTCGACTTGATGCCAGCCTGCTCCAGGTGGCGCGACAGGCGCGAGGCGCCGATCTTGGTATTGGAAAACACCAACACCTGCTTGAGGTCGCGCCCGCGAATCAGGTGCTCGACCACGTCGCGCTTGCTGTCTTCGGACACCTTGTAGACTATCTGGGTAACCTTGTCGGCGGTGGCATTGCTGCGCGCGACTTCGATCGTGACCGGGTCGTTCAGGAAGCTGTTGGCCAGCTTTTTGATTTCAGTTGAAAAAGTGGCCGAGAACATCAGGTTCTGGCGCTTTTTCGGCAGCAGGTTGATGATGCGCTGCAGGTCCGGCAAAAAGCCCATGTCGAGCATGCGGTCGGCTTCGTCCATGACCAGCATCTGCACCTGGCCCAGGCTCACATTTTTTTGTTCGATATGATCGAGCAGGCGGCCCGGGGTGGCGATGACGATTTCAACGCCGCCCTTGAGGATGATGGTCTGGCCCTTCATGTCCATGCCGCCAAATACCACGGTCGAGCGCAGCGGCGTGTGCTTGGCGTAGGCCTTGACGTTTTCGGCCACTTGCACTGCCAGTTCGCGCGTGGGCGTAAGCACCAGGGCGCGCACCGGGTGGCGCGCGGGCGACATGCTGGGATTGGCGTGCGCCATGAGCAGCTGAATGATCGGCAGCGAAAAGCTGGCAGTCTTGCCGGTGCCGGTTTGCGCCGCACCCATGACGTCGCGGCCTTGCAGCACGATGGGGATGGCCTGGGCCTGGATCGGCGTGGGGTGCACATACCCCTGGTCGGTCAGGGCGCGCAGGATTTCCGGCGCTAGGCCGAAGTCGGCGAAACGCACGGTAGGCGCGCTGTCGGCTTCGATAATGATCGGTGTTTCTGACATAAATTTTCCGGGCGATTGTTCGATGAAGCTCTACGCCCAAATTGGAAGGCCGACACGGGGAACTCCAGGATGGACGAGCCGCCGTTGATGGCAAGACCAGTGGCCAGCTCGAAATATTGCCACGATTGCGGTCCGAGTTCACGGCCGCACGGACGTAGATGCACTAATAGTGCCGTAAACGATACCCTAAAACCCGGCAACTGTACATGTATACCTCCTGAGCGCATAAGATCTATTGCTGGGGCAATAAGTGGTTTACACTCTTCGTTTCCCAGCGATAATTGATCAATATGGCACTCCAACTCAAGGGTTCCCGGACACTGGCCGAGGCAATCGACTCCCATGAAAACGGGTTCAACCTGGTCCGGGTGGTGTGCGCCTTGCTGGTCGTGGTATTTCATTGCTGGGGGCACAACCCGGTAGCGCCCCGCCCGGACGCCGTGAGCGAGTTGCTGGCGCCGCATGGCCACCTCGGCGAGATCGCCGTCGGCATCTTTTTCATCGTCAGCGGCATCTTCGTGACCCAGAGCTGGATGCGCGACCCCCACTTGCTGCGTTTTACCGTGCGCCGCATCGGCCGCATCGTCCCCGGCCTGTTCGTGTGCCTGCTGGTGACCACGGTGATCGCCTATGGCTTTTTTTCGGACGCGGGCTGGGCCGGCCTGCTGGGGGGCGAGCCGTGGCGCTACGTGTTCGGGCGCTCGGTGCTGCACTGGCTGGTCTACATCATTCCGCCCGAGGAAATGCGCATCGCCGGCGTGCTGGGCGGCCAGGAACTCAATGGCTCGCTGTGGACGCTGTACTGGGAGGGCCGCATGTACGTGGTGCTGGCGCTGGTCGGGGTGGCGGCCGTGCTGCCGATGCAACTCTGGATGCGCGGCGCGGCCATCTTCCTGATCCTGGCGGCCCACCTGTTCCCCACCGTCTTGTCGGGCTATATCTGGGAAGCGCGCTACTGGACCTTGTTCCTGAGCGGCACCCTGATCTACACCCTGGCCGCGCAAATGCGCGTCGGCCTGGTCCACGTAGCCTGCGCTGTGGCGCTCATTGCGCTGAACTGGACGCGCACCATCGCCATGACTCCCAGCGGCCTTACCTGGTTCGGGGTCGCCCTGCTCATGGGCGCAGTGGCGCTATGGATCGGCACGGCGCGCTACGATGGCATGCAGCATATCCGGCGCCACGACTACTCGTTCGGTATTTACATCTACCATTGGCCGATCATGCTGATGGTGAAAGAAAACTCCCCCAACATGGATGCGCCCGCCCTGCTGGCGCTGACGCTGCTGTTCGTGCTGCCCGCTGCGATGCTGAGCTGGCATTTTGTCGAGTCGCCCGCCCAGCGCCTGGTGCGGCGCGTGCTGAAACGCTAATCTTCAGGACCGCCAATCATGCTCCCAGTCCTTGCCGCCAGAGTGCGCCGCTGCTGCGCAATGCTGTGTCTGCTGATGTTCGCGCTGTCCTGCGCGGCTACGCCGACCTCGCCGCTGCGCTTCAAACGCCTGGGTTCGCTCGACGCCGACGAGCTGTCCATCATTGCGCTGCTGCAGGACCGCCAAGGTTTCATCTGGATCGGCACCCATAGCGGCGGGCTGTACCGCTACAACGGCTACGAGATCGTCAAGTACGCCAGCAATTCCTCGGAAGCTGGCAGCCTGCCGCACGACCGCGTCTCGACCCTGTTCGAGGACAAGCAGGGCAATGTCTGGGCCGGCACCCAGAACGGCCTGGCGCGTTACAACCCCAAGACCGACAACTTCACCCGCTTCGCCCCGCCGCCCGGCCCTTCGGCGCAAAGCATCGTCAAGCAGATCATCGGCGACGGCAAGGACGGCATGTGGCTGGCGACCTGGGGCGGCCTGCAGCATTTCAACCCGGCCAAGGGCAGTTTCACGGTCTACCAGCACGACAAGAACGTGCCCAGCAGCCTGGCCAGCAACGACATCAATGCCGTGGCGATCGACGACAAGGGCGGCCTGTGGGCGGCCACCTGGCCGGGCGGGCTGGACTATTTGCCAGCCGGGGCCAGTGCCTTTACCCACTTCCGGGTCGACCGCGACGGCGCCGTCGACGCCAAGCTCAACATCGTGCGCGCGCTGCACTTCGCGCCTGACCGCAATCTGTGGATCGGCACCGAGAACGGGGTGGTGCGCTGGAACGCCGGCCAGGCCTGGGATACCCGCACGCGCCTGGAGTCGCCCGCCACCCGCATCAATTACATCTACGGCGACCGCAACGAGACTGTGTGGGCCGGCACCCTGGCTGCCGGCCTGCTGCGCTGGGACAAGGGCAGCACCGCCTCGCAGCATTACGTGCACCGCGCCAACGACTCCAACAGCCTGCCCTCGGACTATATTCGCGCGGTGATGCATGACCGCAGCGGCATGCTGTGGATCGGTTCCTTCACCGACGGCATCAGCCTGGTCAATCTTAACAGCAGCGGCTTTCAGCGTTTCATCCCCTTCGATGTCGAGGCTAACAATCTGCGTCCCGACAATTCGCTCAAGTACATCGAAGGCGCGCCGGACGGGCGCCTATGGTTGAGCAGCAATTCGGGTTTTTCCCTGTTCGATCCGGCCAGCGGCCAGGTGCTCAAGACGTACCGCGCCGAGGCCGGCAAGCCCGGCAAGCTAAGCAACGACATCGTCTACAGCATGTACCAGCAGCCGGGCGGGCCCGTGTGGGTCGGCACCTCGGCCGGCCTGAACCGGCTCGACAGCCCCGACGCGCCGTTCAAGGTCATCAGTTTCGGCAGCGTGGGCGCCGACTTCATCAATGTGATCGTGCCCGGTTCCGGCAACACCTTGTGGCTGGGCACCGGAGCCCAGGTCATCCGCTACGACACGGCCAAGGGAACCTGGATCAATTACGCGCCCAACCCGGACGACCCCAACAGCCGCAGCGTCAACAGCACCACCACCATCGTCGAGGACAAGCTCGGGCGCGTGTGGATGGGCGCCGAATGGGGTGGTGGCGGACTGGACATGCTGGACACCCGCAGCGGCCGCTTCACCCATCTGCGCCACGAACCGGGCAAGGCCACCAGCCTGGCCGACGACAACGTGGCCGCCTTGTACCAGGACCCGCAGGGCCGCGTGTGGGCCGGCACCGCCAAGGGCGTCAACCAGGTCATCACCGGCGCCGACGGCAGCATCAGCTTTCGCAGCTACGCCGCCAAGGACAGCGTGGGGCCGGTCAAGATCCTGGCCATGCGCAGCGACCGCAAAGGCATGCTGTGGCTGAGCACCGCCGCCGGCGTGGTGCGCCTCGATCCGGATAGCGGCAGGGTCAATCGCTACAATACTGTCGACGGCCTGACCGAAGGCTTTTCGGTCGGTTCCTCCTTTGCCGCGCCCGATGGCCGCATCTATTTCGGCGGCGTCAAGGGCATGACCGCCATTACCCCCGAGCTGGTGCGCAGCCAGTCGCAGCGGCCCGAAATCGCCTTTACCGACGTGGGCGTGTTCAACAAGTCGCTCAAGGATGGCAAACCGGCCGAGGGCATCAAGCTCGACGGCAGCGTGACCCGGCCCGGCCAGCTGACCTTGTCGGTCAATGACTCGGTGTTTACGATCGAATTCGCAGCCCTGCATTATGTCGACCCCAACCGCAATACCTATGCCTACCGCCTCCTCGGCTTTGACCGCGACTGGGTCTACACCGATGCCTACCGGCGCAGCGCGACCTACACCAATCTCGATGCAGGCACCTACACATTTGAAGTCAAGGCGGCCAATCACCAGGGCTTGTGGAACGAGACCCCGGCCACGATGACGGTCACGATCCTGCCGCAGTGGCACCAGAGCTGGTGGTTCCGGACACTGCTGGCGCTGCTGGCCATCACGCTGCTGGGCATGGCTTACCGCGCGCGCGTGCTGCAATTGACGCGCCGCCAGATGCAGCTCGAGGCCATGGTTGCCGCCCGCACCCAGGAGCTGGAAGACAGCAACCAGCGCCTGGCCGAACTGTCGAGCACCGATGGCTTGACCGGCATTAACAACCGGCGCGGCTTCGACGTCGCGCTCGAGAGCGAATGGAAGCGCGCCGCGCGCAACGGCTACGGGCTGACCCTGGCGATGCTGGACGTGGATCACTTCAAGAGCTACAACGATTACTACGGACGCCAGGCGGGCGACAAGTGCCTGCGCAAGATCGCCGACCTGATTGCGGCGCACGGGCGCCGCACCAGCGACCTGGTGGCGCGCTACGGCAGCGAAGAGTTTGCCCTGCTGGCGCCGGCCACAGACGCGCAGCGCGCAATCGAAATTGCCAACGGCATCTGCGCGCAGCTGGCAGCGCTGGAAATCCCCCACGTCAAGTCGCCGCACGGGGTACTGACGCTGAGCGTGGGTGTGGCCAGCGCCATCCCCGACGAGAGCGAGGACTGGCTGACGCTGGTCGAACGCGCCGCCGCTGCACTGTCGGTGGCCAAGCAGGACGGACGCAACAGCGTCAAGCTGGCCGAGTAGGCCCGCGCAGCCGGGCTACTCCTGGCGTTTCCAGCCGCGCTGCTGGGCCAGCTTTTCGGCGCTGGCGTCGAGCGCCGGGCCCACGATGCGCTCTTCGATTGCCGCCAGCAGCGCCGGTGGCAGGCCCGTCCGGCCGGGCACAGGCTCGTGATTGATCAGGATCGGCACGGTCCAGCCCTGGCTCTCGCGGCAGGCAAGGCCGGCCAGTTTCGGCATGCTGAAACTGCGGCAATAGGCGCCGCTCTTGCCAACGAAGCTCAGGCCGACCTGCATGCCGCCCCGCTCGGGGTCCGGGCTGATGCTGGTGAGCTGCTGGTTCAGGGCCGCTGCCAGCTTGCCCTGCGCGACCAGCATGCCGGTATCGACCTCGACGGCGGCCAGGGTGGCGGCGTCGTTGATGCTTTTAAAGCCGAGGCTACCCGCAATCACACCAACGACCAAGGTGGCGGCCAGCGCGCCCCACTCTGGCCAGGACCAGCGCGGCTTTGGCGGGGGCGGCGCTGGCGGCGCCACTTTGACGGGACGCACGCTGTCGAGATGCACCACCTTGCCGCTGCGCGCGGCCGCGTGCAGCCGCTGCGGCACCTGCTCGTCGAGAGTGGATGAAAAAGCGTCGTAGAGGTTGGCGCGCGCAGCCTTGTGGCGCCTTACTTTTTCGGCGATGGCGGGATCGCGCCGCATGGCCAGTTCTACCTCGCGCCGCGTTGCTTCGTCCAGTTCGCCGTCGGCAAATGCCATCAGGATATCGTCAGAAAAACTCATGCTACTGTCCTCGCTCGGTCTGAGTTTTGCGAATCAGGATTTTCAGTCTCTATACTATCACCCGACCAATAAACGCATTATCCGACAGGTGTGCGGCCTGCTCCAGCGCAACCATGTGAGTGCTTACTTGCGCTACAGGCGCAGTTTTATGAGGACGGGAGGACGATCAGGAGGTAATCAGACCGTGTTCTTCGAGCAGGTCGTGCAGCAGCTCGAGGCGGATCACGGGATTGTCGAGCATGAGCAGGCCCTGCTTTTGATGATTGGGCAGCGGCAGCAAGTCGCACCAGCGATTGGCCACCCAGCCGCAGTCATCCATACGGAACGGCGGTGCCACCGGCCAGCGCTTTTCGGGCACCTCGTGCAGCGAAGCCAGCACTTTGTCGAGCGCGTCGGACGCGCCCTGCAGCTCGGCGGGAATGGGAATGGCGCGGTCGCTTTCGACCAGCTCGATGTCGCCGATCCACAGGCCATTGGCCTGGCGCTCGGCAGACAACACCTTGAAGCGGGCGCCGCCGCGGCATACCACATTGAGCAAGCCGGGTTGGGAGGCGGTAGTTTCCTGGACTGCGGCAAGGGTACCTGCGCTGGCGAATGTTTCCACGCCCTCCGGACTGCGCACCTCGCCGCCCTGGGTAAGCAGCACCACACCGAACGGCGTTTCGCCGGTGATGCAGCGCGCGATCATGTCAAGGTAACGCACCTCGAAAATCTGCAGGGGCAGTACACCGTCCGGAAACAGGACGGTGCCAAGCGGGAACAAGGGGAAAGTCAGGCTGGCCATGCCCCATGATGACAGAATCGGGCGCGCACGCGGAGCACGATTTGACTACAGTCCCAGTTCGGCCAGAATCCGCTCCTTGAGGCTTTGCAGTTCGGGGCTGGACAGCTTGCGCGGATGGGCAGCGTTGACTTCGAAGGTGGCCTGGATCACGGTGGGGCGCGCCGACAGCACCATGATGCGGTCGGCCAGGTAAATCGCCTCTTCCACGTCGTGGGTAATGAGCAGCACCGTGTGGCGCTCTTCTTCCAGGATGCGCAACAGCTCGGTACGCATCTTCAGATTCATGAGTGCGTCAAGCGCCGAGAACGGTTCATCCATGTACAGGATCTCGGGCTTGACCACCAGCGCGCGCGCGATCTCCACCCGTTTGAGCATGCCGCCGGACAGTTCGCGCGGGTAGGCATTCTCGAAACCCTTCAGGCCCACCATGGCGGCGTAGTGATCGGCCAGCGCGGCCTTGTCGCCGTGGCCGTCGCCGTTCAGGCCGAACATCAGGTTCTGCTGCACCGTCAGCCATGGAAACACCGAGCCGTGCTGGGAGATCACGATGCCCTTCGGGCTGGGACGGTCGGCCGGGCGCCCGTCGATGGTCACGCTGCCCTGGTCGGGCTGCTCGAAGCCGGAAATGATTTTCATGAGGGTCGACTTGCCGCAGCCCGACGGACCGACGATGGCCACGAACTCGCCATCGGCGATGTTCAAGCTGACCCCGCCGACCACCGGCAGCGCATTGTCGCCCTTGCCGAACTGCTTCCTGATGTCGTTGACGACGATCTTACCTTCCATAGCGCCACCTTACCGATTTGAG
>JAZKGU010000075.1:0-96404 GCA_040385745.1 Pseudomonadota bacterium | reverse complement strand
AGTACTTGGCTACGAACCAAGGGGTCGTGGGTTCAATTCCTGCCAGCCGCACCATAATTTCGTAAGAACAAAAGGCCCGATGCCCATGCACCGGGCCTTTTTTCTTTGCCGAATCAATTACTTAGCGACCTCCGCCAAGGATCGCTCCCCGCCTTCACGTAGGACCAAACCTACAATTTCCCTGATCAGTGATCGAAATGTTCGCTTGGGACACCGAAAAAAACGCGACTCTCCTATGACGGGGTATCGATAAAGTGACCGCGGCGGAAATTAAATTACCGATGGAATGAAGGCGCTGTTGCGGGCACGCACTGCGTGTTGACAGGCGATGTTGAACGCAGCTTTGCTAGCATGAAGTCCCCCGATTGTTAATAACCTGGCTGCTGAAAGCGGCTGTCTTTTAACGAGGTAATATATGAAAAATTCGACATCTCTGCTCGCTGCGCTTGCACTGGCAACGGCCACGCTGGCGGCGCCAGTCGCCTACGCCGAGGACATTTCCAATGGTCCGCAGGCCTTGGCCATTCTCGACACCACCGCCTACTTCGGCGACTCGTTTGCCGCCGACAATCAGGGCGACACCTTCATGGACCAGTTCACCTTCACGGTTACCGACTTCCCCCAAAACTTCGATGCCATCGTGTCGTCGATCAGCCGGGCCGCCAATACCGGGCTCGACATTACGGCACTGGGCCTGTATTCGGAGGCTGGCAGCCTGATCCGTTCTGGCATGTCAATGTCGACCGGTGCGCGCGACGTCTGGACCCTGACCACCACCGATGCCCTGGCAGTGGGCCGCTACTACCTGCAGGTGAGCGGCACGCTGGTGTCGAACACCTCGGGCAGCTTTGGCGGTTCCGTCATGCTCAATCCGGTCCCCGAGCCAGAAACCTATGGCATGCTGCTGGCCGGCCTGGGTGTGATGGGCTTCCTGGCACGGCGCCGCAAGGCAGCCAACCAGGCCTGAGGTAGCGCTGCGTAAAACGGAAGCCCAGGCTTCCGTTTTTTTCGTGCCGGCTGCTAGGTGCGCACCTTCTTGATGACGCTGCGGTTACTGAGAATTTCCTCGATCTGTTCAAATCGCACCGGCTTGACCATGTGATGGTCGAAGCCGGCTTCGAACGCCAGCTGGCGGTCTTTTTCCTGGCCCCAGCCGGTCACGGCGATGAGCATGGTCATCGGTCCGCACGACAGGCGCCGGATCCCGCGCGCCAGGTCGTAGCCCGACATTTGCGGCAGGCCGATGTCCAGGAAAGCGAAGTCGGGGCAGAAGCGCGAGGCCGCCGTGAGGGCGTCCGGGCCGTTGTGGGTGATGACCACGCTATGGCCCATGGCCGAGAGCAGCGCGCCGATGCTGTTGACAAAGTCGACGTTATCGTCGGCCAGCAGGATGCGGTAGGTTTCCGAGCTCATGAAAGCTGCAGGAATGGTCTTGGCCGGCATTTCCGGCTCGACCACGATGGGCAGGCGCACCACGAATTCACTGCCGCGGTTGATGCCGCCGCTGTGCGCTTCGATACTGCCGCCGTGCAGTTCGACCAGGCGGCGCGCAAGCGACAGGCCCACACCCAGGCCGGCATTGGTGCGCTCGAGCGTGGAATCGACCTGCACGAACATTTCGAACACGTGGCCCAGCATATCTGGGGCGATGCCGATGCCGTTATCGGCCACATTGAGCACCAGGTTGCGCTCCTCCACGCGCGCCGACAGGCTCACCCGCCCTCCCCGGTTGGTGTATTTGGCAGCGTTATTGAGCAGGTTCGACAGGATCTGTGCCAGGCGCGTAGCGTCGCCATGCAGGAAGACCGGACGGTCCGGCAGATCGATCACCAGTTCGTGGCCGTGCAATTCAATGTAGGAACGCACCACTTCGAGCGCATCGTTGACCACGGCCTTCAGTTCAACCCGCCCCATCTTGATGGCGAACTTGCCCGTGTTGATGCGCGACACATCGAGCAGATCGTCGACCAGGCGCACCATCTGGCGCAGCTGGCGTTCCATGATGTCGGTGGCGCGCTGGGTTGCCTGGGCGTCGCCGCTGCGGATGCGCAGAATATCCAGGCCGGTGCGGATCGGTGCCAGCGGATTGCGCAATTCGTGCGCCAGGGTCGCCAAAAATTCGTCCTTGCGCCGATCGGCCACCAGCAGCGCTTCCTCGGCGCGGTGGCGCACCTGCATCTCGTGCTCGAGCGTCAGATTGGCTTCCTGCAGCGCGTGGGAGCGGCGTCCGATCTCGGCCAGCATGTCGTTGAAGGCGGCCACCAGCACCCCGATTTCACCCTTGTCGTGGCCGGGCACGCGCAGGCTGAAGTCGCGCCGCTGCATGACTTCGCGCGCTACCTTGGTCACCGCCATCAGCGGGCGCGTGATACTGCTTTGCAAACGCGAAGCGACGAGCGCGGCAATGACCAGCGCCGCCAGCATGACGCCGCCCAGGATCAGGGCGTAGTTGAACAGACGCTCCTGCAGGCCGTAGCGGGCGCGCAGATACACGGTGCCGAGCACCTCGCCGTTCTCGACAATATTATGGAACACGACCAGCTCACCCTGTTCGATGCGGTAGCCGGGACGCTCCGGCCGCGCCGGGTAGGACAGCTCGCTGCTGCCTTCCGAATACGAGGCAAAGCGCGCGCCCGCAGCCGTGTAGATGGCGCCGGACATGATCTGCGGGCGTACCTTGAGCACGGCCAGATTCTGGCGCGCCGTCTTGGCGTCGTTGAAGGCCAGCGCCGGCGCCGTGACGCTGGCGATGATGTCGGCCTGGGTCATCAGGTCGTCGACCCAGTAGCGCTGAAAGGTGCGCATATCGTAAAGCAGCATCGCCAGCGAAGCTGCCAGCAGGGCCACGAAGGTGGTGGACACTGCCATGAGGATCAGCTTGCTTCGGACGGAGCCGGTATCGTGTTGCCGCATCACGGTGCTCCCTTGTGAACGTGATTGGCGACGGTCAGCAGGCGTGAACTGAGTTTTACCTGATGACGGTCGGCCGCTTCTAGTGAGACATCGAAGCGCACCCGCTCTTCGACAATTTTAAAATTGATGACGCTGCCTTGCTGCAGCCCGTTTTCAGCTTCGCTGACCAGCAGCATCGGCCCGGGCTGGAGCGAGCGCAGCAGCGAGCGCAGGCGCGCGGGGTCGGCACCGCCAACGAACAGCAGGTGCACGCCCGCCGCCGGCTCCCCTTCGCGCACGGTGCGCACCTGGATGGCGCGGCCATGGATGCTGCGCCCGGCCACGATGCGGGCCAGCTCGGCGGCCAGCTCGTCAGCGCTGGCCACGCCGATCACCACCGGTTTATCGGCCTCGCCAAATGCGGTGGCAGGAAACTCGGTATAACCGAGAAACTTGTACAGGAACGCCGCCTTGACTTTGCGCTCGAGCGCCTGCGGCGCCGCCCCGCCCTGGGCCGCGACGGGCGGCGCGGCAAGAAAGGCGCAGGCAAGCAGCCACGCCAGGGCGCAGCATGCCACGTGGCGCCTGGCCAGCGCCACGCGGCAAGCTGCCTGCGCGCCAGGCGTCAAGCGCCACCACCGCCGGCGTGGGCCGGCAAGTCGATGAGGGAGCAGCGTATCGAAAACGCCAACATGAAATGCAAATTACACATGCTTGCTATCGTAGAACATTTTCTGCCATGCACAAAGGAGAGCACGCACGCGCCCGACCTCAAACGTGGTTTATTTTGCGATGAATGCCAACTGTATTGGCATCTCTACAACGAAGCGAGACTCCCCATGCGTTGCGCATGGGCTGGCGCTGCGAGTTTGCTCAAAAACCGAACTCGGCAGCGGCTTTGGCGGCCCAAAGCGCCTGCAGATAAGTTGGATAGGGCTGGTCGTAGCTGTCAATACTGCCGTCTTCTGCAATAAACCGCGTCCACCAGCCATCGGGCTGCGAACAGATCGCGATATCGCCTGGGCCACAGCACAGGGAGGCCTGTTCACCCGGCGCCAGCACCACAATCGTGACCCGACGGTGTTTGATGCTGGTCGACATGGGAGCCCTCATAAGAAATGCATATATCCAACATCATGAAACAAAATTGGCTTTATCTACTGCGTTCGATCATCATTGCTCTGTCTCCTCTATTCTCTTCCAAGAAAATAGATTCAGCCCGCTCCCTGGAGCGGGCTTTTTTTTGCCCGCCAGCACGACGCGGGACACGCAACTTTTGGTGTAGGATTCGTCATCTTTTTCGTTACTACAATATCCCGATCCCACAGGCTACCATGCTGGAAACTGGCACTAACGCAGCGCTCTCAAGCGGGCGCGACTGGAATAACACTGCCCTCGGCGACGCCGCGCTGTGGCCGCCTGCCTTGCGCGTGGCGGTCGACATCTTGCTCAACCATCCCGCGCCCATGCTGCTGACCTGGGGCGAGCGCGCAATTCCGGTGTATAACGCCGCCTACGCCGCCCTGGCCGGCCCCCTGTACCCGCCCGCGCCCGGCGCCAAAAATTTCCCTTTGCGCCCAGCCCCGGTGGCGGCCAATCCCGAGGCCTACCAGCGCGCCGCTCAAGGCCAGGCACAGCAGCTCAAGGCCCAGCGTCTCAGCTTCATGATGCCGGGGGGCCCGCACAGCGGTGACTTCGATCTTTATCTGACGCCCGTGCATGGCGAGGACCAGACCGTGCTTGGGGTGATGTGCAGCATGGAACCCAGCCAGGCCGCTGCCGCCCCGGAACTACCAGCCGCCCTGCGCGTGCTGGTGGTGGAAGACAATCTCGATTCCCAGTTTCTGGTGATGGAAATGCTCAAAGCCTTCGGCCACGAAGCCGACGGCGTCGGGCATGGCGAAGGCGCCTTGTCCATGCTCGAAAATAAAACCTACGATGTGCTGTTTTCGGACGTCAGCCTGCCGGGCATGTCGGGGGTGGACCTGGCGCGTCTGGCACTGCAACGCCAGCCTGCGCTGCAAGTTATCTTCGCCTCCGGTTACGGCAACGCCTTGCTGCGCCATGTCGACTTCCCATACCGCTCGCTGCAAAAGCCCTACGAAATCGACGCCTTGCAGGCGGCCATGGAAGAGCTCGCCTCTCTGCGCAGCAGGCCAGCCTGAACGGCCAAGTGTGCGGGCAAATGGCCTTCGGCTGCGCTAAACTTCCTGTTCGTCGGCTGTAAGCACAAGGCGAAACGCGCCCGCTGCGCCCTGTCCTGATCGGAGCGCGGCCCAGTGCCAGCGAGCCTGACGCCCCACCCCACCAGGAGCTCGAGTGAACGAGGAGCAGGACGAAACAGAATTGATGCGCTCGGTCGCACTACGCAATGCCAACAGCGTGCTGGTGGCGCGTCAGCGCGCGCAGCAGGAATTGCTCGAGACCCGCGACGAACTGCGGCGCGCCAATACGCGCATGGAAAAAATGCTCGAAAGCCTGACCGACGGCTTTTGCGCCGTCGACTGCGAGTGGCGCATCACCTACATCAACGGCCGCGCGCTGCAACTGCTCTCGGCGCTCAATAAAAGCCGCGACACGCTGATGGGTAGGCCGATCTGGGAAGTGTTTCCCGAGCTGCGCGGCAGCACCATGGAAACTGAATGCAGGCGCGCCATGGCGCTGCAGGAAACTGTCAGCTTCGAGTTCTTCTACCCCCAGCTGGGCTGCTGGTTCGACTTGCGTGCCTACCCCTCGCCCGAGGGACTGACCATGTATTTCCAGGATATCTCGCGGCGAAAAACCGACGAGCAGGCCCTGCTCGATGGCAATAATCGCCTGCAAGTAGCGCTCTCGGCCGGGCGCCTGGGCGACTGGCGCTGGGATGCCGCAACCGACCAGGTCACGCTCGGTTCGCGTGCAGCTGAAATCTTTGGCCTGGCTCCCGAAACCCCGCTGCCCTGGAGCGAATTGCGCGCCCGCTTGCACGATGGGGACAAGGAAATGGCGCGCACCGAATTCCTGCAAGCCTTTGCACAGCACACCGACCTGAACATCGAGTGCCGGATCGACCGCCCCCATGGCGAACTGTACTGGATTGGCGTGGTGGGCCGGGTCGACTACGACCGCGACGGCGGCGTGCTGGGCATGACCGGCGTGGTGCAGGACATCAGCACCCGCAAGAGCGCCGAGGACACCCTGCGCGAGAGCGAAGAAGTGCTGCGCGCGCTGGCCAACTCGATTCCCCAGCTGGCCTGGATGGCCCAGGCCGACGGCGCCATTGTCTGGTTCAACCGGCGCTGGTACGAATACACCGGCACCACGCCGGAACAGGTGGTGGGCTGGGGCTGGCAATCCACCCACGACCCCGATGTGCTGCCGCAAATGCTGCAGCGCTGGCATGAATCTGTCCGCACTGGCAATCCCTTCGAAATGGAATACCCGATCCGCGGCGCCGACGGCCAGTACCGCTGGTTCCTGACCCGCGTCAATGCAGTGCGCGACCGGCTCGGCCACGTGGTGCGCTGGTTCGGCACCAACACCGACGTCGACCAGGTCAAGCGCGTGCAACAGGCCCTGCGCGACGAATCGAACGTGCTCGAACTGCTCAACAGCACAGGCAGCGCGCTGGCTTCCCAGCGCGACCTGCGCTCGCTATTGCAAACGGTGACGGACGCGGCCACGGGCGTGAGCGGCGCGCGCTTTGGCGCCTTTTTCTATCACGGCAAGGACAGCGACGGCGACCTGTTCACCCTGCACACCTTGTCGGGCCTGCCCCCGGCCGAATTCGAAACCATGGGCCGCTCGCGCGCCGCGCCGCTGTTCGGGCCCAGCCTGCGCGGCGAAGGCGTGGTGCGCTCCGACGACATCACGGCCGACCCGCGCTACCCCTACAGCCAGCCCCATTTCGGTATCGCCGGCGGGGTCGCTCCGGTGCGCAGCTACCTGGCCGTGCCGGTGATCGCGCGCTCGGGCGAAGTGCTGGGCAGCCTGTTTTTCGGCCATCCCGAAACCGCCATCTTTACCGACCGCACCGAGCGCATCGTGGGCGGTATTGCGGCCCAGGCCGCCGTGGCGATCGACAATACGCGCCTGTACGAAGCGGCCCAGCACGCCGCCGAAGAACGCAAGGTCCTGCTCGAGAGCGAACGCTCGGCGCGCGCCGAGGCCGAACGCACCAGCCAGATGAAAGACGAATTTCTGGCCACGCTGTCGCACGAACTGCGTACGCCACTGTCGGCCATCCTGGGCTGGGCCCAGGTGCTGCGGCGCGGCAGCCGCGACCAGGCCGACCTGCAGCGCGGCCTGCAAACTATCGAGCGCAATGCGCGCGCCCAGGCCCAGCTTATCGAAGACCTGCTCGACATGAGCCGCATCACCTCGGGCAAGGTGTTGCTCGACATGCAAACGGTAGCGCCGGCGATCTTCATCGATGCAGCCATTGAAACTGTGCGTCCGGCGGCCGACGCCAAGAACATCCGGCTTGAAAAATTCTACGATGCGGCGGTCGGCCCGATCGCGGGTGACCCGGCCCGCCTGCAGCAGGTGATCTGGAACCTGCTCTCGAACGCCATCAAGTTCACCCCGCGCGACGGTCTGGTGCGCATCATGCTCGCCCCGCGCGACGGCCACGTCGAAATTACCGTGGAAGACACCGGGGTTGGCATCAAACCTGAATTCATGGCGCATGTGTTCGAGCGTTTTCGCCAGGGCGACGCCTCGACCACGCGCCGCCACGGCGGGCTTGGGCTTGGCCTGTCGATCGTCAAGCATCTCATCGAGCAGCATGGCGGCACAGTACGGGTCGAGAGCCCCGGTGAAGAACAGGGCGCCAGTTTTACCATCGAGCTGCCGGCCGCCAAACGCCCGGCCCAGTCGGTGCGCCCTGACCGCGTGACCTACAGCCTGCCCTCGCCGCACACGCCCGACATCATGCTCAAGGACCTGTCGACGGTGAGCGTGCTGGTGGTCGATGACGAGCCCGACGCGCGCGACCTCATCAAGCGCATCCTGTCCGATTGTCACGCCAATGTCACCACCGTTGCGAGCGCCACGGAAGCGCTTGCCTTCCTTGAAACCAGCACGCCCGACGTGCTGGTGAGCGACCTTGGCATGCCCGACGTTGACGGTTTTGAACTGCTGGCGCGGGTGCGCCAACTGGGTGGGGCCGCCGCCAGGATACCCGCTGTGGCGCTCACTGCATTCGCCCGTTCCGAGGACCGCTTGCGCGCGCTGGAAGCGGGCTTTCGCTCGCACATTTCCAAGCCAGTCGAGCCGAGCGAACTGATCGCTACAGTAGCGTCCATGGTAGCGCCGCCATAGGGAAAACACGCAATTCAGGCTCCTACCGCTTAACGGGGCGCTGTCCTACAAGAAATGTTGGGTGGACTGATACACTTTCTACAGTCCTAAATCATTTGCTCCAGTTGGGGCAACATGCACCGCTTTAGATTGAGAATCCGATGCCTAGCCGCGAAGACATCCTGAACGCCAAAATCCTGGTCGTTGACGACTCCCCCGACAATATCGAATTGATGGAAGAGATATTGCGCGAGGAGGGGTACAGCGACGTCAGCTCCACCATGTTGCCCGAACAAGTGTGCCCCTTGCATCGTCAGCACTGCTACGATCTGATTCTGCTCGACTTGCAAATGCCTGGGCTTAACGGCTTTCAGGTCATGAAGGGCTTGAAAGAGATTGAGCAAGGCGGTTACTTGCCGGTGCTCGCGCTCACGGCCCAGCCCAGTTTCAAGATCGCCGCGCTCGAAGCTGGCGCGCGCGACTTCATTAGCAAGCCGTTTGACCTGCTCGAAGTACACAAGCGCATCCACAACATGCTCGAAGTACGTCTGCTCTACAAGGAGCTGGCGCAGTACAGCAAGGAACAGAAGACGCTGGCGCTGCACGACGCGCTGACCGGGCTGCCGAATCGTCGCCTGCTCGAAGACCGCATTGAAACCACGCTCCAGCACGCCAGCCGCAATCATCACAAGGCGGCCATCATGTACCTGGACCTGGACGGCTTCAAAGCTATCAACGACACCTACGGCCACGCCTACGGCGACGAAGTGCTCAAGATTGTCTCGCAGCGCCTGGTAGCCAGTTCGCGCAAGGAAGACACGGTTGCGCGTTTGGGCGGTGACGAATTCATGGTGGTGCTGGGCGAGGTCAACAGCCTGGCCGATGCGCACGGGCCGGCTGCCAAGCTGGTGGAAGCTGTATCGGAGCCATTTTTCATCAACGACCTGACCTTGCGCCTGTCGACCAGCATCGGCATCAGCATTTTTCCGGACGATGCCGAAACGGTGGAATCTCTGATCAGCATTGCCGACTACGCTCTCTACGAGGCCAAGCGCGGCGGCAAAAACCGATTTTGTGCTACACCCAGCCAACCGGCCAAAGTGAAATCATCCTCGAGCGCCGGTGCCGGCGCCTCGATGCAGTCGAGCCGCTAAGCGCAACTCCCTATCCAGACCCTTCCATTGCGCGTTCCCGCAACGCGTGATGGAAGGTTTTTTTTCGCCTGGCAACGCAACAAGCCGGGGTCAGGTCCTCCATTCCTACACGAACCCGACCGCAGCGTCCGCAACGGTCGGGCTCGTGTGGGAATGGGGGACCTGACCCCGGCCTTAGCTGTGCTCGTGTAGCTTTTCTGGAGCTGACCCTGGAGTTTGTTGCGTTGGCAGACGTGAAAAAAGCGGGCCTTGGCCCGCTTGCTGGGTGCGTCGACGCGGCGTTTAGCCGTTGGCGCTGACCGTGCTCTTTGCTTTGCCCTTCATGCCCTGCTCGGTGTGAACTTCCACTTCTTTGGCATGCTGGTGATCCGTGCTGGCGTCAACCATATCCGGCGCCACTTCGATGCGGGTGATGCCGGCGTCGACGGAGATCGGGTCGCTGGCTGGAAAGGTCATTTCCACAGCGTCGTCCAGCAGCGTTTCCTTGGCAACTTGCTCCGGCGTGTCGCATTCTTCCGATGCCAAAATCGAGATCGCGGTTGCCCACTTGACAAACTTTAAGTCAGCCAGCTGGCCGATCGTGGTAATGCCGAAGGCCTGGTTGAGCGCCTTGGCATCCTTGGCACTGACACCCTTGAGCGCGCTCAGCGGTGCGTTGCAGATATCACGGAAGCATTTACCGGCGTGCTCGCTGTCAACTATGGAATCGATATTCATGGCCATCCCTTTCAAATTGCCGCGTCTTGCGGGGGCTCTCGCCCTATGCCTGCACTATCCCACAGCAGCCCCCGGCCGTATGTGCGGCAGCGTACCTAGCTTTGGCGAAGGCTCCGCACGATTGCTTTTTGACATGAAATTAGGCTTGTTGCTATGATGCGTATTCTTGTGCCAAATAGCATCGTTCCGTACGGTATTTTCCCGGTGAAAAGCATGCTCTCTGCTATCCTGTCGGTTGACTGTGCATTCTCGATTTACACCATCTTTAGCAGTGCAGGAAAGCCGTGCCCAAAATAGAAAAGCCAAAAATCCTCGTTGTCAACGATGACGCCGCCAGCTTGCTGGCGCTGACCAGTTTGCTTGATCAATGGGCTGAAGAATCGGGCTATGAAGTGATTGCCGCCCGTTCCGGACAGCAAGCCCTACGCCAGGTGCTCTTGCACGATTTCGCGGTGATCCTGCTCGATGTAAATATGCCTGGCATGGACGGCTTTGAAACTGCCGAAGCCATCCACCAGCGTGCTCGTTCGGCCGACATTCCCATCATTTTCGTGACGGCCTTTTTGGCCGACGAGATCGATCGCCTCAAGGCCTATCAGCGCGGCGCCGCCGACTTTCTGTTCACCCCCGTCATCCCGCAAATTCTGCGCGCCAAGGTGCAGGTGTTCGTGGCGCTGGCCACGAAGAACGAGGAACTTAAACGCCAGGCTTTCAAGCTTAGCCAGCGCACCACCGAACTGACCGCCACCAACAAGCGCCTCACGCGCGAAATGGAAGAGCGTCAGGCCGCCGAGCGCAAGAGCCACGCCAAAGACGAATTCCTGGCCATGCTGGGCCACGAACTGCGCAACCCGCTCTCGGCCATCAGCAGCGCCGCCGCGCTGATCGGTTTGCCTGGCGCCGGCGCCGAAACTGTCGCGCGCGCCAAACAGATCATCCAGCGCCAGAGCCAGCACCTGAGCCGCATCGTGGACGATTTGCTCGATCTGTCGCGCGCGATGTCCGGCAAGATTTTGCTGGCGCGCCAGCCGGTCGACGTGTCAGCCCTGGTCGCGGCCTGCCTCGACACCTTCAAGGCCACCGGCCGCACCGCCAATTACATTCTCAGCACCGACCTGGCTTCGGGCTGGGTGGAAGGCGATCCGACCCGCCTCGAGCAAATCGCCACCAACCTGATCGACAACGCACTCAAGTACACCCCGCCCGGCGGCAGCATCGATATTCGCGTAAGCGAAGAGGACGAGGACGTGGTCATCACCGTGCGCGACAGTGGCGTCGGTATTTCGGCCGAATTGTTGCCGCACGTGTTCGATGTATTCGTTCAGGGCAGCATCACGCTGGACCGTTCGCAGGGCGGCCTTGGCATCGGCCTGGCGCTGGTGCGGCGCCTGGTCGAGCTGCACGAAGGCAGCGTCAGCGCACAAAGCGATGGCGCCAGCGCCGGTAGCACCTTTGCCATCCGCCTGCCGCGCGCCGCCGCCGTGGCCGCGCCGGTCGAAGAACCGGTACGCATGCTCGATACCGGCAAGCCGGAGATCCTACTCATCGAAGACAATGACGATGGCCGCGAAATGATGGCCACCATGCTTACAGCATGCGGCTATCCGATCCGCCACGCCGCCGACGGCCTGCAGGGCGTACAGATGGCGTTCAGCCAGGTGCCCGATGTGGCCCTGGTCGACATCGGCCTGCCCGGCATCGATGGCTACGAGGTGGCGCGCCGCCTGCGCCAGAACGAAGGCACCCGCAACATCAAGCTGATCGCCCTCACCGGCTACGGCCTGGCCGAAGACCAGCGCCGCGTGCTCGAGGCGGGCTTCGACCGCCACCTGGTCAAACCGGTCGACTTGAACCACCTGCTCGACGCGATTACCCAGTGCTCGAGCGTACAGGCCGACTAGCGCCTGCCTAGAGGGTGGCGAGAATTTCCTCGCGCCGCCCGCTCATCTCCTCCGCCAGGGCGTCAAGATCCAGTTCGGATTTTTTCGCCTTGGGGAACATTTCCTTTTCTTCCTCCTTGACGTGGTGCTCCACCAGTTCCGAGAGCACCTTGACCTTGGCGTCGTAGAGCTCGTCCTCCGGATCCATTTCCTGGATCTGCAAGATCAGATCGCGCGCGCTGGCGTGTTCCACCTCGGCTTCATTCATGAGGTCGTCCGCTTCCTCCAGGGCTTCGCGTACTGCCGGATAGAAGATTTCCTCCTCGATCATCGCGTGGGTGGTCAGGGCAGTACAGACCTGGTCGGCAAGCTCTTTCTTCTTGTTGTTGGTCTTGGCGTTGGCCTTGTCGCCTAGCGCTTCGTAGTCCTTGAAGAGCTGCTCGACCTCGCGGTGGTCGTTGCTCAGCATGGCAATGGCATTGGTTTTCGCATTCATGAAAGACTCCTGGCAAGTGAAGAAATATGACGCTGCATCCGGCCTGCCAGCTTGGCGAATGTGCGCCGGCGCGTATGTGCGGCACTTCACGGTAGCGCGCGCGCGACGCGGCGACAGCCTGCGGGAAGCTGTTGTATGATTTGGGAAACATTAACAGAGCCCAGCATGAGCACACCCGCAGCTGAACAATTTGAAGCGGAACTGGAACGACGGCTTGCTGAACGCACCGCCGACCTGGTCGAACTGCTAGGACACCAAGCCAATTGCTGGGACGACGAACGGCGCCTGCTTGCGCGCAAGCTGCATGACTCGCTGGGCTCGTCCATGACGGCGCTGACCATGCACCTGGCCTTGCTGACGCGCCAGCTGCCCCAGGAAAATGCGCTGCAGGAACGCAGCAAGCAGATGAAGACGCTGCTGATGAACATCATCGAAGCCAACCGCGAACTGCAGCTGACCCTGTGGAACGACAAGCTCGAATTCCTTGGGATCAAGCCGGCCTTGTGCGAAGCGGTCGAACAATTCTGCAGTGAACACAAGCTGGTCGCACGGGTCAGCCTGCCCGACGAAGACGGCATCTATTCGCGCGAACATGGGGTGGCCTTGCTGCGCAGCGTGGAGGAAGGCTTGCGTAATGTGCTACAGCACGCCAGCGCCACCGAGGTCGATGTGATCCTCGACGACAATGAAGACGAAATCATGCTCACCGTGCGCGACAACGGCGTCGGTCCCGGCCTGCGCCAGCCCGAGTCGCTGCAGTGCCACGGTTTGCGCATGCTGCGCCAGCGCGCGCGCCACCTCGGCGGCGAACTGAGCTTTCGGGCAGGACCGCAACAGGGCAGCGTGCTGACCGTGACCCTGCCTCGCCACCCCCTGGCCCAGGCTTGAGTCGCCCGAGAATTAGTGCAGCTTGACCAGTGGACTGCTGCGCCGAATCAGAAAGCGCGCCACGGCCAGCACCGCCGTCTTGACTTTCCCCAGCACGGCGGCGTGGTGCATCAGGTGCAGGCTCACGTACATCAATCGGGCGAAATAGCCATCAACGAAAAAGCTGGCGCCCTTCAACGATCCCATCAGGCTACCCACGGTATTGCGGTGCCCGAACGACACTAGTGAGCCGTAATCACGATAGGTGTAAGGCGACTTGAGCGGCGCTTTGCCGGCATCCATGCGCACGAATTGATCGAGCAGATAATCGGCCTGCTGGTGCGCAGCCTGGGCGCGCGGCGGCACCAGCTTGTCGCCGCTGTCGACGCAGGCGGCGCAGTCGCCCAGTGCGTACACATTGGCCGTGCCGTGCACGCGCAGGTGGCCGTCCACTTGCAGTTGACCGAGCTTGGTCGTGGTCAGACCTAGCTGGCCGAGAAATTCGGGGGCGCGGATGCCTGCCGCCCACACCACCAGGTCGGATTGATAGACATTGCCGGCCTTGTCGGTGACGCGTTCGGCTTCGATATTGGTCACGCGGCAATCGACCACCACCTTCACCCCGCGTTTTTCCAGCAGCGCACTGGCCGCCGCCGACACCCGTTCCGGTAGCGGCGCCAGAATGCGCGCGGCCCCTTCGAGCAGGGTGATGCGCACATCGCGCGTAGGCTGCAGGTGTTCGAAGCCATAGGCGGCGTAGACGCCGCTCGCTTCGCGCAGTTCGGCCGCCAGTTCGACGCCGGTGGCGCCACCGCCAATGATGACGATATCGACCTGCCCTGCGCCGCCCTGGGCCTTGTGGGTATCGGCCTGCGCCAGCAGCTTGAGCAGGCGCAGGCGGAAGCGCTCGGCGTCTTCGAAGGCGTTCAATGAAATGGTGTGTTCCTTGGCCCCGGGCACGCCGAAGTAATTGGAGGTGCTGCCCACCGCGATGACCAGCGACGTATAGGCCAGCGTACGCTCGGGCAGCACGATCTCGCCGTCCTGGGCCAGTACGGCGCTGATGGTGAGCTGGTTGGCACTGGCGTCCAGGGCGCTGAGCGCGCCGTACACGAAACGAAAACCGTTATCGTGAGCCAGCATTTGATACGACAGACCTTCCTGGTGGAGGTCGAGCGTGCCGGCCGCCACTTCGTGCAGCGAGGGCTTCCAGATGTGCGTGAGGCGGCTGTCGACCAGCGTGACTTTGGACGTGCCGAGTTTGCGTCCGAGCTTGCTGGCCAGTTCCAGTCCGCCGGCCCCGCCGCCGACAATGACGATATGCTCGTGCAAGTAACCCTCCCGATTGTCTTAGTTGACGATCAGTCTACTATGCGGGCATAAAAAAGGCGCGCACGCGGCGCGCCTTGCAACTTAATCCTTCTTGCCGTGACCCTTGCCGTTGCCCTTGTCACCCTTATCGTGCTTGTCGTGCTTGTCGTGCTTGTCGTGCTTGTCACTGCCACGGCCGCGGCCGTCGTCATTACTGCCGAAATGGACTACGCCGCCACGGTCGATGTTCTGCGGCATTGGCTGGCGGTAGCCTCGGTCGCCGCGGTTGTTGTCGCCGCGATCACCCCGGTTGTTGTCGCCACGCCAGCCGCTGGTTTCACGATAGCGCGGTGCATAGGTATTGGTGTACCACTCGTCACGCACGAAATAGACCTGGCGGCCGCAAGCGTTGTAACGGCTGCAGTGCTTGCCCCACTTCTTCATGTGGCCGGGCGGCACGCGCAGATACATCGGCTCGCGCGACATGCGTGCGTTGCGTTCGATAATCATCGGCTCGTTGTAATACACGGGCGGGGCGCGGAATTCGCCAAGATTGAGTGGACCATAGAAATTCGGCTGGCCGATCGTAATGGTGATCTGTGCCGCGGCGCTGCCGGCGGTGGCAACCAGGGCCAGCGCGATTAGTAATTTTTTCATTGTGTGCCTCTCTGCGAATATCGGACGCCATGTGGCGTAACACCAGGGCGGCATGGATACACCGCCCTGATCACACAATAAGTTTAACAGAGGCAATTTGCTTATCCGTACGCTGGCGCACACAGCAATACTTTCTTACACGCCTTACATGTTCCGGAACAGGGACATGAAGGGCTGGCTGACCGACAGTGTCTCTGGGCGGGTGCGCAGCTTGATGACGCCACGGCCCGTTTCGTCGCGCGCCACCGAGGCCACCGCCTTCAGGTTGACGATGGTGGAGCGGTGAATCTGCTTGAATATATTCGGATCCAGCACGTCCAGCAGTTCCCGAATCGGTTTGCGCAGCAAGGCTTCACCCTGCGCCGTCATCACCACGGTGTACTTGGTATCGGACTGAAAGTAGGCAATGTCGTCGACCATGATCAGGCGCGTTTCGGCGCCGGCGCTGGCCGTGAGCCATACCAGGGGCGGTTCCTTGCTGGCATTGGGCATGCTACGCCCCAGCTGCGCCAGCAAGGCCGTGAGCGCGGCGGCGTCATGTGCGCCGGTCGCGATACGTGCCTTGAGTCGTTGCACCGTCGCCGTCAGGCGGGTGCGCGACACCGGCTTGAGCAAGTAGTCGACCGCGCCCTTGTCGAAGGCGTCGATGGCGTACTGGTCATAGGCGGTCACGAACACTGTCTGGGTTTTCGGGCTGGCTTCGGCCAGCGCGGCGGCCACTTCCAGGCCGGTCAGGCCAGGCATACGGATGTCGAGAAATGCAACCTCGGGCTGGTGCGTGGCGATGGCTTCGAGCGCGCTGCCGCCATCGTCGCAGGCCGCCACCACCTCAAGCTCGGGCCACACTTCCTCGAGCAGTTGCACCAGGGCGTCGCGCAGCAGGATTTCGTCTTCGGCAATCACACACTTAGTCATGATGGCCTCCTTTGACCGCCGTATTAGGCACCGTAATGGTGGCGGCCACGCCCGAGGGGAAGTTGGCCACGATGGCAAAGCTGGCGGTGCTGCCGTAGGCCAGGCGCAGGCGTTCGCGCACATTGCGCAGGCCGATTCCGGTGCCGCCGCCCTCGGCCGAGAAGCCGCGCCCATCGTCGGCTACCGTCACCGAGACCGAGTTTTCAAAAGCGCGCGCCAGGATCCACACGGTGCCGCCGCCCGGTTTCGGCTCCAGCCCGTGCTTGATGGCGTTTTCGACCAGCGTTTGCAGCATCATGGTGGGAAACAGTACGGCCTTGAGCACCTGCGGCACTTCCACCTGCAGCTGCAGGCGCGAGCCCATGCGAATCTTCAGTATATCCAGATAGGCGCGCGCCCGTTCGAGTTCCTCGCCAATGGTCGAGAGCGAGTCTTCGGTGCGCGGCAGCGAGTGGCGCAGGTACATGATCAGGTTGCCCAGCATTTCATCGGCACGGGCAGGATCGGTGCGGGTAAGCAGCTGGGCGCTGGCCAGGGTGTTGTACAGGAAGTGCGGCTCGACCTGGGCGTGCAGCAGGCTCAGCTTGGCAACCGTCAATTCCTTTTCGGTAGCGGTCTGGGCCACCGAAACGTTCTCGCGGCGGCGTGCATCGGCCACCCGGCGCGTTACCGAGCGCACCACCGCTTCGGCGTTTTCAAGGTTGTTGCCAAAGTCGACCAGGAACCAGTCGGTCCAGGCGGCGCGTTCAGGCTCGCAGATCAGGGTCACGCTGCCGGCGTCGCCGTTGGGCGTGACCGTCATCAGGATCAGATTGCGGCGGGTGCGGAACTGCTCGGCGTACTTCCACTGCTCGTCGCCGGCGCCGCGATAGGGGTCGACCCGTTTGACACAGGCGCGCACCTGCAGGCTGTCGCGCGCGCTTTCGATATCTTCCACGCCGGGCAGTTCGCGAATGGCAGCTTCGACCAGGTCGAACGCTTCGCCCGCTTCGAACGGAATTTCAATCTGGCGGCGCTGGCGGTTCTGCAGTGAACTGCCATTGACCTGGCCGGTTATCAGGCGCACCCGGCGCAGGTGCGAGAAGGCAGTCACGAATACTGCGCACGAGAGCAGGATGCCGCCAGTAACAAACATGCCTTCCGGATGGAAGGGAGTGTGCTCGAACACCAGCTCATTAAGCAGGATGCATAGCGGCAGGTAGACGATAAACCACGCCAGGGTAAGACGAAAGATAAAGAATGAGCTGGTAATCATGATGGGTTCCATGTGGGTGGGCTTGGAAAAAAGAATAGCAAGCACACCCGTTGACCATCGGCATTATCCGACAGAACCGGCCAAACGCCGACGAAACCGGAAAAAACAGGAAAAACCCTTTGCCGAGTTTGCAACGAGGGTTTTAGACCTACATCAAACAATGTCTCAAATGCCACGCGGCATTATTTCCATGGTCGTAGTATTCCCTTGCAGACCGGAAATACAAACCTCGACAGTAACCAAAAGGAGCCGCCATGATTAGCAAAACCAAGCAGTCCGCCATCCAATTCGCCCTCACCGCCGTTGTCGCCGCGGCCAGCCTGGCAGCCCTGCCGGCTCACGCCATCTCGGATACCGCAACGGCCAGCGGCACCGTCGTCGCGCCCATCACCATCACTGCAGCAGCCAACCTGGAATTCGGCACCTTCGCCGCCGGCACCGGCGGTACCGTGACGGTCAGCACCAGCGGCGCGCGGACCGTGGGCGGGGCCGTGCTGAGCATCGGCGGCACTCCAGGCGCCGCCCGCTTCGATATTGTCGGCATTCCAAACAGCACCTACAGCATCGTGCTGACCGGCTCGCCCAACCTGACCAATACCACCGGCAGTGGTGGCGAAACCATGGCGCTGTCGAAAACCAGCTCGCTGACTGCAAACAATACGACGTCGGGCAACGTGGCCAGTGGCATGCTCAGCGCAGGCGGACTGCAGTCACTGTTCGTCGGCGGCACCCTGAGCGTGGCCTCGGGCCAGGTGTACGGCGTCTATACCGGTACTGTCATTGCCACGGTTGAATACAACTAGCGCGCGCCGAAGCGCACGGCACGGCGGCCTGGCGCTGCTGTGCGTGCTGCTGGCCATCCATGCAGCCCATGCTGCCCGGGGAATTTTAACTACCGGCAACATGGGCTTTGGACGTTTTGTAGCGCAAGGGGGCGGCACGGTCGTGATCGGCGTCAACGGCGCCCGCTCCAGCACGGGCAGCGTCATTCTGCTCTCGTCGAGCCCGTCGGCGGCTACTTTTACGCTTGATCCGCCTGGCAAGGGAAACAAACTGGCGATGGTCAGCCTGCCGCCTAATGGCAGCGTACTGATGAGCAATGGCAGCAGCACCATGCCGGTCAATCATTTTGTCAGCAATGCGCCCACCAATGGGCAGCTCAACGCCCCCAACTACGCGCTGTCTGTCGGCGCCACCTTGCAGGTAGGACCCAACCAGGCGCCTGGCAACTACGTCGGTACCTTTGCCGTCACTGTCGATTACCAATAAAAGAAAGAGGGAAACAATGCGTCTGCTCCTGTGCTCACAATGCCTGATGGTGATACTGGCCTGCTCGCCCCTGCTGGCACGCGCCGAGCTGATGCTCAATCCAACCCGCGTGGTGCTGGCGAATCATCAGCGCGCGGCCCAGGTCGAGCTGATCAACAACGGCAAGGAGCCTGCCACTTACCGCATCAGTCTGGTGAACCGGCGCATGAGCGAGACCGGGGAGTTCAGCAATGCGGACACGCCGGCCGAGGGCGAGCAGTTTGCTACCGACATGCTCAGCTACTCGCCGCGCCAGATCACCCTGCTACCGGGCACCGCTCAGGTAGTGCGCGTGATGGTGCGCAAGCCCGACGGACTGGCCGAGGGCGAATACCGCTCGCACCTGCATTTCGAAAAGCTGGCTGACGCGGCCGGGGCGACCAGCGTGGAAGGCGCTACGGCCCCAGGCGCGCAGATCGGTGTGGTGCTCAAGGCGCTGGTGGGCGCGTCGATTCCCGTGATCGTGCGCCATGGCGCCCCCAAAGCGAGCGTGGCGCTTGCCGATGTGCGCCTGCAGCCTGGGACCGGCGCCAGCGCCCCCCTGCTCCAATTTACCATCCAGCGCAGCGGCAACAGCTCGGTCTACGGCGACGTCATCGCCACCCTGATGCCTGTCGGTGGGCAGGCCCAGCCGCTGGCGCGCGCCAGCGGGGTGGCAATCTACCTCCCCAACGCCCTGCGCCGCGCCGCCCTGTCGCTGCAATTGCCGTCCGGCCAGTCGCTGGCGCGAGGGCAGCTGCACCTGGCCTACCGCGAGCGCCCCGAGGCCGGCGGCAAACTGCTGGCCGAAGCCTTCCTGAACCTGCCTTAAGCAGCCGGAGCCTTGCCTGCCATGCGCCCTCTGCTGGCCGTGGTATTGGCCTTGGCGCTGGCCTTCCCCGCTGCGGCGGCGCCGCTCGAGGGGCCCGATCTCCTGCTCGAAGTACGGCTTGGCAAGCACGCCGTCAGCGACGCGCTGGGCGCCTACCAGCAGGGCGGGCGCATCTACCTGCCGCTGGGCGAACTGGCGCGCCTGCTCACGATCGCCGTGCGCAGCGAGCCTTCGGCGCGCCTGGCCAGCGGCTACATTCTCACGGAGCGGCGCGGGTTTCGCCTGGACCTGGCCGCGCTGGTGGTGCTGCGCGAGGGGCGCTCCGAAGCGGTGGACCCGGCCCTGGTACTGCTGCGTGACGACGACCTGTACGTTGAATCCGGCCTGCTGGCACGATGGCTGCCGATCGATCTGGAAGTGGACATGGCCAGCCTGCTGCTCAAGGTGGCGCCACGCGAAAAGCTGCCGCTGCAGGCGCGCCTGGAGCGGCAGAACGCAGCACTGCGCCCGGGCGCCGAGGCGCAGCGCAATTTCCCGCGCGTGCCCCTGCCCTATGCCATGGCCGAAGTGCCGTTTGTCGACCAGACCCTGGCGCTGGAGCACCGCCGCGTGCACGGACGCACTATCAGCGCGCTGCGCTATGCCGGCTTTGCCACTGGCGATTTGCTGGGCATGGAGGCTGCGCTCTACGTCAGCGAAGGCAACCACGCAACCGATCCGACCGCCCGCTTCACCCTGGCGCGCCATGATCCCGAGGCCGGCATGCTCGGCTTTCTCAAGGCTCGCAGCGTCGCGCTGGGCAGCGTGAGCGCGCCAGCCCTGGCCCATATCGCGCCGCGCAGCGTGACCGGGAACGGTTTTCTGGTGTCCAACCGGCCGCTCAGCCAGCCCAGCCGCTTCGACCGCCATACCTTTCAGGGCGACCTGGCGCCTGGCTGGGACGTCGAACTCTATTACAACGATGCCCTCGTCGCGGTCGCCCAGGCCGGGGCCGAGGGCAAGTACCGTTTCGAAGACCAGCCGCTCAATTACGGCCCCAACGAATTCCGCCTGGTTTTCCACGGTCCGCTGGGCCAGTTGCGCGTTGAGCGCCACAGCTTTTTGCTCGAGGAGAGCATGCTCGCGACCGGCGCGCTGCACTACACAGCCAGCGTCTTGCGTGCGGCGCAAGGGGCAAGGCACGCGCAAGCCCAGCTCGACCTGGGACTGGGGCGCCAGCTCAGCGCCACTGCAGCCCTGACCAGTCAGAACGAGGGGGAGCAGGCGCGCCGCTACGCCAGCGTCGGCCTGCACGGCTTTTGGGGCGGCGTCATCGGAACCGCCGCGCTGGCGCGCTCGAGCGACCACGGCAAGCTGGCCCAGATCGGCCTCAAGACACGCATCGGCAACATGGCCGTGGGCGCCAGTCGCGCCTGGACAGAAAATTTCACGAGCGAACTGTACCTGCGCGGCGCCAAAGTACGCCTGCGCGACGAAATGAGCATCGACGGACTGCTCGGCGGCGGCCTGGCGCTGCCGGTGGCGCTGCTGGCGCGGCGCGATCGCCTGGAGTCGGGGCCCGACAATATCGAGGTCAGCGCGCGCGTGGCGGCCTACCGCTTCAGTACCGCCTTCAGCCAGGCTTTGCGCTGGCAATCGATCGGCGGGCGCAAGCAGGCCGACGCAGCCACCCAGATCAGCCGCCGGATTGCCGGCTTTGGTCTTTTGGCCCAGCTGCATTACATGCTCGAACCGAACACGACATTGTCGAGCCTGGCGCTGGCGGCCGACCGCCATCTCGGCGACGGCTACGTGGCTAACGCCGGTGCTAGCCGCAGTTTCCATGATCCGCAGCTTCGCTTTCACGCCGGCCTCAATCGCGGCATGGGCCGCTTCGGCTTCGGTCTGGGCGCCTGGTACAGCCGGCGCGAAGGCTTCGGCGCCGGCGTCCAGCTGTTTTTGGCGCTGGGGCGCGATCCGCGCCGCGGACAGTGGTTGACGGACGCGGCGCCGATGGCGGCCAATGGCTCGGCTGCGGTGCGGGTCTTTCTCGACAAGAACCGCAACGGCGTGGCGGACGGCGACGACGAAGCAGTGCCGGCTGCAGGTTTCCTGATCAACGGGTCCGGCAGCATGGCGCGCACCGACGCGCAGGGCCTTGCATGGCTGGGACGGCTGACGCCAAATCAGGCCCACGACATTGCCATTGACCCGGCCACCCTGGAAGACCCCCGCTGGCAGGCACGCCTGCCGGGCATGCGCGTAGTAGCAAGGGCTGGCAAGATTGGCCAGCTCAATTTCGCCATTGGCATCACAGGAGAGATCGATGGCACCACCTACCTGGTATCGAACGACATTCGGCGCGCGGTGGGCGACTTTGAAGTTGAACTGGTCGACGCCAGTGGGCGTGTAGCCGCCACGGCGACTAGCTCTTCCGACGGCTACTACGTGATGGCCGGAATAAATCCTGGCAGCTACCTGCTGCGCCTCGCGCCGGCGCAGCTGGCCAGGCTGGGTATGCAGCCGCCGCCAGTCATGGCCGTGACCATGGACGATGAGGGAAACTTTTTAAACGGTAAGGATTTCGTCGTACGCCAGTAGACCTGCCAAGGGCTGCGCCGCCGCTTCGGAAATTTCGCTAGCATAGTTTCTTTTGCAAGGAACCACCATGAAACTGTTCTTGCGCCAGCTTGCCGCCCTGTTCGCCTGCACTCTGATGCTGACGGCTTGCCAGGACCGCCACGAGCCCGTCAAGCCAACCGTTGCCGCCAGCCCAAGCCAGTACGGCGCCTGACGGGCTGGAGCAGGCTTTTCATCCATGTCCTGCCCGGACAGGGTAAACTGTCGCCTTTCCCTGTTCAATGGCAGCTAGCTGCCGGCCTGCCCATGTCGTTTGCCTCCCTCGGTCTGATCGATCCCCTGCAACGCACGCTCGACGCACTGGGCTACACCCAGCCTACGCCCGTCCAGCAGCAAGCAATTCCGCCCGTGCTGGCCGGCCGCGACATCATGGCGGCCGCGCAGACCGGCACCGGCAAAACCGCCGGCTTTGCCCTGCCTTTGCTGCAACGCCTGACCCTGAGCGGCCAGGTCGCCAGCAACTGCGTACGGGTGCTGGTGCTGGTGCCGACCCGCGAGCTGGCCGAACAAGTACACGACAGTTTCCTGGCCTATGGCGCCGGTCTGCCGCTGCGCACCCATGTAGCTTACGGTGGCGTCAGCATCAACCCGCAAATGATGAAATTGCGTAAAGGTCTCGACGTGCTGGTGGCCACACCCGGCCGCCTGCTCGACCTGTACCGCCAGAACGCCTTGAAGTTCGACCAGCTCGAAACCTTGGTGCTCGACGAGGCCGACCGCATGCTCGACCTGGGCTTTTCCCGCGAGCTTGACGCCGTGTTCGCCGCCTTGCCGAAAAAACGCCAGACGCTGCTGTTCTCGGCCACGTTTTCCGACGAGATCCGCGCTATGGCGGGCAAGCTGCTCAACGATCCGCTGAGCATCGAGGTTAGTCCCCGCAATTCAACGGTGCAAAAAATCCGCCAGTGGGTTGTGCCGTGCGACAAAAAGCGCAAGCCAGAACTCTTCATGCATTTGTTGGCAAAGAAACGCTGGGGCCAGGTGCTGGTGTTCGTCAAGACCCGCAAGGGCGTGGAGCAGCTGGTCGATACGCTTGCCGCCAACGGCATTCCGGCCGATTCCATCCACGGCGACAAGCCGCAGCCGGCGCGTCTGCGCGCGCTCGAGCGCTTCAAGGCCGGCCAGTGCCAGATCCTGGTGGCGACCGACGTGGCCGCCCGCGGCCTGGACATCGACGACCTGCCGCAGGTAGTCAATTTCGACCTGCCCATCGTGGCCGAAGATTACATTCACCGCACCGGACGCACCGGCCGCGCCGGAGCCTCGGGGGAAGCGGTGTCGCTGGTGTGCGCAGATGAAGTCAATTTGCTGGCAGCCATCGAAGTGCTCACGCGCCAGACATTGCAACGCATCGAAGAGCCCGGTTTTGCTGCCGAGCACAGGGTGCCCGTTACCAATACTTCAGGCGAAGTACTGAAAAAACCCAAAAAACCCAAGAAGCCCAAAGCAGTTGGCGAAGTGTCCACGGTTGATGTGCGCTTTGCGCGTAATCGATAAGCGCCCACTTCCCGCTGGGGTATCATGAAGCCATGAATCAAACTGCCATAATCCAGCCGCTGCTTAACGTCAGCGCTCTCAAAGCAAGTTGCGCCAGCTGCAGCATGCACCAGTTGTGCCTCCCGATGGGTCTCGATGAATTGGAGCTTAACAAGCTCGACCAGGTCATCGGCAAGCGTCGCCGCATTCCGCGCGATGAGCGCCTGTATCAGATGGGCGAGCCATTTCGCAACCTGTACGCGATCCGCTTCGGCCATTTCAAAACCTACCAGGTCAATGCGGCCGGCGAACAGCAGATCACGGGCTTTCAAATGGCCGGAGAGCTGCTCGGCATGGATGCTATCAGCGCCGACCGCCATCACTGCGACGCGGTGGCGCTCGAAGACAGCGAAGTGTGCGAAATCCCGTTCGCGGGCCTGGAGGACCTGTTCGGCCACGTGCCGACGCTGTTGCGCCATTTTCACCGCATCATGAGCCAGGAGATCACCCGCGAACAGAACGTCATGCTATTGCTCGGCAATATGCGTGCCGAACAGCGCTTTGCAGTATTCCTGGTGAACCTGTCGGCACGTTATGCGGCGCGCGGCTACTCGGCCAACAGCTTCCAGTTGCGCATGTCGCGCGAAGACATCGGCAATTATCTCGGACTCACCATCGAGAGCATCAGCCGCCTGCTGTCACGCTTTAAAAAGCAGGGCTGGGTCAAGGTCGACAAGCGCGAAGTCACGCTGCTTGATCCGGTCATGCTCAAGGCAATGGCTGCCGGCACCGAGCAATGCAGCCCGATGGCCTGATGCCGTGCCATCGCTTGCCGCGCTTCTAAACCAGGGAATCGCCCTGCACCAGCAGGGAAAGCTGCAGGCCGCCAGTGCCTTGTACCGCCAGGTCCTGGCGCTCGCGCCGCAGCAGTTCGATGCTCTGCATCTGCTGGGCGTGATCGCGCGCCAGAGCGGTAATGCGGCGCTGGCCATCGAACTCATTTCCGAGGCGCTCGCCATCGACGGCTCCAACCCGCAGGCGCACTGCAATCTCGGCGCGGCGCTGCAGGATGCCGCTCGCCCCGAGGCCGCGCTGGCAAGCTACGATCAGGCCTTGCGCCTGCGTCCAGCTTACGATATCGCTCACTGCAATCGCGGCAATACGCTGCGCAAACTGGGGCAGCTGGAACAGGCGCTGATCAGTTACGAGCAGGCCCTCGCGATTCGGCCGGCCTATCCGGAAGCGTGCTGCAACCGTGCACTGGTGTTGCACGACCTTGGCCGCCATGAGGACGCACTGGCCGGCGCCGAACGCGCCCTGGCCCTGCGCGCCGACTATCCCGAAGCCCTGCGCGCCCGCGCTGCCGCCCTTCACAGCCTGGGGCACTACGCCGACGCTCTCGCCAGTTACGACAGCGCCATCGCGCTACGCAAGGCCGACCCCGAATTATTCTGCAGCCGCGGCAGCGCGCTGCAAAAGTTGCATCGCTTCGATGACGCGCTGCGTGATTACGACAAGGCTATCGCGCTACGTGCCGATTACAGTGCGGCCCACCACTACCGCGCCAACGCCTTGGCCGCACTGAAACGGTCCGACGAGGCCATCGCCGGCTACCGCACGGCGCTGGCCCTGGGCGCCGATGGCGGGCAAGTGCGCTTTGCGCTGGCCGCACTGGGCGCAGAACCGGCGCCGAGCGAAGCGCCAGCGGCTTATGTCAAAGCGCTATTTGACCAGTATGCAGGCCATTTCGACCAGCACCTGGTCGATACGCTCGACTACCAGACCCCTGCCCTGATTGCGGCCGCGCTTGGCCGCCACCGCGCGCCCGGCCAGGCCGACACGCTCGATCTGGGCTGCGGGACCGGGCTGTGTGCTCCATTGCTGCGGCCCGTGTCACGCAGCCTCACCGGGGTCGACCTGTCGGACAACATGCTCGCCCGCGCCCGCGCGCGCGGCGCCTACGATGCGCTGGCGTGCATGGACATCAAGCAGTTCCTGGCAAGCCGCCACGCCGCATTCGACCTGGTCGTTGCCGCCGACGTGTTCGTGTATTTCGGCGAGCTGGGCGCCACCTTTGCATTGGCAAATCAAGCCATGCGCAGCGGCGCGCTGTTCTGCTTTTCCGTCGAGCAGGGCCAAAGCCCAGGCTACACGCTTGCAGCATCGAACCGCTACACCCATTCGCTCGACTACGTGCAGCAGCAGGCTGCAGCCAGCGGCTTCGAATGGGTAGAAGCCGGCCTGCACGCCCTGCGCAGCGACCGCCAGGCCCCGGTGATGGGTTACGTGGTCATGCTGCGCAAGCCGACCCCCGCCTAAAACGGCGGGTTGTGATCGTCCGGTACCGTGACCATGTAATAGGTCAGCATGCCCGATAGTGCGCACAGCGACCAGAAACAGAAGAAACCCACCGTGTACACCGCCATGGGCGACCACTCCCACAGCACATCGGGGTGGAACACTGAAAAAAAGCAGCCGACCGCCAGGGCCGAGCACAGAAAAGACGGCCACAGCACCGCCATTGCCAGAGATCGCAGGGTGCGCCTCATGGCGTCGTCACCGGGTCGGCCGTGATGACGAGCGCCGCTTGCGCGGGCCAGCGCCACGATACCGCCAGGCGCCAGTCGCGCTGGGCGCCCTCCACTACTACCTGCCAGCGCGCCTTCTCCAGCCCCGGCAGCAGCACCTTGAAGCGCCCTTGGGCATCTGGCACCACATTAAGCACCTGGTCCTTGGCAGGCTGAGTGGCATGGGCCAACTGTATCCAGAACGGGGCGCGATGCGGTCCGGACGCCTGACTGATCGAGCCGCTAAGTACTGCGCCGTCGTAGACCGCCCGCAGTGACAGGCCCATGGCGCTGGCGACACGGTCGCGCCGCAAATCCTGGTTGATCGCCTTGCCTTTCTTATAGTAGTCGTCCACCACCATGGCGTCCTGGCGCGTGTAGGCCAGCCAGCCGGTGAAGGCGCCGGCCACAATCACCAGCACCGGGCCGATCATGAGGAGCCAGGGCCAGCGGTGGCGGTACCATGGGGTGGTTGGAATGGGGTTGTGCATGGAGTCTCCCTGCCTTATCTGGGTATGATGAAAACGGCCTGCTCGCTTACGCTCAAGGCGGGATCGTCGAGCGCCGTCAGCACAAATTCGATCTGGTTCGAACCGCTGGCAGAGCCGCGCGGCGCCTGCACGCGTACCCCAACCGCGCGCGAGCTGGCGCCGTCGAGCTGCGCATCGGCGCCATGGGCGATGGCGATGCCCTCGATGCCGGCCACTTCGATCCTGAAACGGTGTGCGCGTTCGGCCGTATTCATGATCTGCAGGCGATACACATTTTCGATCACGCCATCGCCCACCTCACGCCCCATCGAACCGCGGTCGCGGATGACGTCGAGCTTGAGCGGCGTACGCAGCGCCAGCGCCACGCCGAAGGCGCCGACCAACGCGGCCAGCAAGGCGCTGTAGACCAGCACGCGGGGGCGCAGCACGCGCGCCAGGATCTGGCGCGGCTGCCAGCCATGGCTGATAGCGTTGTCGGTAGCGTAGCGAATCAAGCCGCGTGGCAGGGCTACCTTGTCCATCACGCCGTTGCAGGCATCGATACAGGCCGCGCAGCCAATGCATTCGTATTGCAGGCCTTTGCGGATATCGATGCCGGTGGGGCAAACCTGCACGCACATGGAGCAGTCGATGCAGTCGCCCTTGCCCTGCATCGCGCCTCCCGGTCCGCGCGGCTCTCCGCGACTGCGGTCGTAGGTGACGATCAAGGTATCGCTGTCGAACATGGCGCTCTGGAAGCGCGCGTAGGGACACATGTATTTGCATACCTGTTCGCGCAGCCAGCCGGCGTTGCCGTAGGTGGCCAGAGCGTAAAAGCTGATCCAGAACCACTCCCATGGTCCCAGGGTCAGGCCGGTGATCGAGTTCAGCAGCTCACGAATGGGCGTGAAATAGCCGACAAAGGTCACCCCGGTCCACAGCGCCACGCTCAGCCAGGCGGCATGCTTGGCAACTTTTTTGGTGAGTTTTTCGGCGCTCCACGGCTGGCGGTCGAGCCGGATGCGGGCGCTGCGCGCACCTTCAATGCGCCGTTCGATCCACAGGAATATCTCGGTGTAGACAGTCTGCGGGCAGGCAAAGCCGCACCACACACGTCCGGCCACCGCCGTCACCAGGAACAGCAAGAAAGAGCTTATGATCAGCAGCGCGGCGAGGTAGATGAAATCCTGCGGCCACAGCACCAGTCCGAACAGATGAAACTTGCGCGCGCCAAGGTCGAACAGAATAGCCTGGCGCCCGTTCCAGGTCAGCCATGGCAGACCGTAGAAGACGAGCTGGGTCAGCCACACGCAAACCCAGCGCAGGCTTGCATAGCGCCCCTTGGCCTCGCGCGGATAGATCTCTTCGCGCGCGGCATACATCTTCACCACATGAACGGGGCTGGCTTCACTCATTTTGCGGCCACGATTTTCGGCTCGGCCGACAGGCTCCAGACATAGGCAGCAAGCAGGTGCACCTTGCCTTCGCCGAGGAACTCCTCGAACGGCGGCATAGTGTTGGTGCGGCCCTTGCGGATGGTCTCCATGATGGTCTCCGCGCTGCCGCCGTACAGCCAGACCTTGTCGGCCAGGTTGGGCGCGCCCAGCGCGTGGTTGCCCCCGCCCCCGGGTCCATGACAGGCTGCGCAGGTAGCAAATTTTGGTTTGCCGATGGCGCTCTTGATCGGATCGGACGTCAGGCCCGACAGGCTCTTGACGTACTGGGCCACGTTTTCGATATCGCGATCCGAACCGAGCGCCGCGCCCATTGGGGGCATGCTGCCGTTGCGCCCTTTCATGATGGTGGCCTTGATGACCGATGGCGCGCCGCCGTACAGCCAGTCCTTATCGGTCAGATCGGGATAGCCCTTGTTGCCGCGCGCGTCGGATCCGTGGCACTGGGCGCAGTAATTGAGGAACAGGCGCTCGCCAATCGCACGCGCATGCGGATCGGCCGCCACCTGCTCCAGATCCTGCTTCACGAAGCGCTCGAACATCGGATTGTATTCGGTGGCCGCCTTGCTCAATTCTTCCTGGTAGGCGCCGCTGGACTTCCAGCCCAGCCGGCCCTGATAGCTGCCCAGACCCGGGTACAGCACCAGATATACCAGCGAAAACACGATAGTCAGATAGAACAGCCACATCCACCAGCGTGGCAGCGGCGTATTGAGTTCGGTGAGGTCTTCGTCCCACACGTGGCCGGTGGTGCCGTCACCGGCTTCGCCCGGCGCTACCTTGTGCACCGACTGCGAGTACAGCAAAATGCCGCAGCCGACGATCGACAGCAGCGTAATCACGCCGATGAACAGGTCCCAGAAGCCGCTAGTAAAATCAGCCATGGCCGCCATCCTCCGTATGCTCGTCCGCGAACGGCAGCGCCGCCTGGACAGCAAAATCGTCCCGGCGCCGCAGCGCGAAGGTCCACAGCAGGATGCCGAGGAAGGTGGTAAAGCTGACCACCGTCATCACACTGCTCATGCTGTCAAAAATCTGTTCGATTGCCATATCAGTTCCTTTTCTTGATCTGGGTGCCGAGGCCCTGCAGATAGGCCACCAGCGCATCCTGTTCGGTCTTTCCTTCCAGCGTGGCCGGCGCCGCAGCGACTTCTTCCTCGCTGTACGGCACTCCGAGGCGCTTGAGCGCGCGCATCTTGGGAATCACATCAAGCGGGATCAGGCGCGCCGACGCCAGCCACGGGTAGCCCGGCATATTCGATTCAGGCACGAGGTGGCGCGGATTGTCGAGGTGGGTGCGGTGCCATTCGTCGCTATAGCGCCCGCCCACCCGGGCCAGGTCGGGTCCGGTACGCTTGGAGCCCCACTGGAACGGGCGGTCGTAGACAAATTCGCCGGCTACCGAATAGTGGCCATAGCGCTCGGTCTCGGCCCGAAACGGGCGGATCATCTGCGAGTGGCAGTTGTAGCAGCCCTCGCGCACGTAGACGTCGCGCCCCACCAGCCTGAGCGGGGTGTAGGGTTTGAGCCCGGCCACCGGTTCGGTGGTGGACTTTTGAAAGAACAGCGGAACGATTTCGACCAGGCCGCCGACCGAGATGACCAGCAGGACCAGCCCGATCAGCAGCCAGGGATTCTTTTCGATCCATGCGTGCGAAAATTTCATCAAAATACTCCTGGATTAAGCGTGTAGTGGTAAAAGCGCCGGGATCTTCACGTCCCGGCTGACCGTGTCGCGCATGGTCTGGAAGGTGTTGTAGGCCATCAGCAGCATGCCGCCCAGGTACAGGAAACCGCCCGTGAAGCGGATCACGTAGTACGGATAGGTGGCCTTGACGCTTTCGACGAAGGTGTAGGTCAGCGTGCCGTCCGCATTGACCGCGCGCCACATCAGACCCTGCATCACACCGGCGATCCACATCGAGGCGATATACAGCACGATACCCAGCGTCGCGACCCAGAAATGCAGGTCGATCAGGCGTGTGCTCCACATCTCCTTGCGCCCCGACAGGCGCGGAATCAGGTAGTAGATCGAACCCATGGTGATGAAACCGACCCAGCCCAGGGCGCCGGCATGGACGTGCGCAATGCCCCAGTCGGTGTAATGCGACAGCGCGTTGATGGTCTTGATCGACATCATCGGACCTTCGAAGGTAGCCATGCCGTAGAACGACAGCGAAACGATCATGAATTTCAAGATCGGATCGGTGCGCAGTTTGTGCCAGGCGCCCGACAGCGTCATGATCCCGTTGATCATCCCGCCCCACGATGGCGCCAGCAAAATCAGAGAGAACACCATGCCGATTGACTGGGTCCAGTCGGGCAGCGCGGTGTAGTGCAGGTGATGCGGACCGGCCCACATGTAGGTAAAGATCAGAGCCCAGAAGTGCACGATCGACAGGCGATACGAATACACGGGACGTTCGGCCTGCTTGGGAATGAAGTAGTACACCATGCCAAGGTAGCCAGCCGTGAGAATGAAGCCGACCGCATTGTGGCCATACCACCATTGGATCATGGCGTCCTGCACTCCCGAATACGCAGAGTAGGATTTCCAGAACGATACTGGCATCGATGCGCCGTTCACCACATGCAGCAGCGCCACGGCGATGATGTAGGCGCCGAAGAACCAGTTGGCCACATAGATGTGCTGCACCTTGCGCTTGATGATGGTACCGAAAAACACCACCGCATAGATCACCCACACCACCGTGATCAGCAGCGCGATCGGCCACTCCAGTTCCGCGTATTCCTTACCGCGCGTGAAACCCATTGGCAGCGTAATGGTGGCCAGCACCAGCACCGCCTGCCAGCCCCAGAAGGTGGCCGCCGCCATTGTGTCCGAGAACAGCCGCACCTGGCAGGTACGCTGCACCACGTAGTAGGAGGTGGCAAACAGGCCGTTGATGCCAAAGGCGAAGATGACGGCATTCGTATGCAGCGGGCGCAGGCGGCCGTAGCTGAGCCAGGCAATGTCGAAGTTCAGTGCAGGCCACGCGAGCTGGGCGGCGATGAACACGCCTGCCAGCATGCCGATCACGCCCCACACCACGGTGGCGATCGTGAACTGCCTGACGACCTTGTAGTTGTAATTTAATGCTGTGTCCACTGGACTCTCCCGGATGAAACATTGATCGATATCAGGAGAGTAAATTTTCGCACTTCAAAAATCCTTGATGTGAATCAAAATTGGCCGGATCGCTCATCGGCACTGTCATCGTCGTGCAGCACCCGCATGCCCGGACCATCGAGGTCCTCGAACTGGCCGCTTTCATCGGCGCGAAAAAAAACCCACAGCGCCAGCGCGACGATGGCGAGGCTGAGGGGAACGAGCAGAAATAAGGCTTCCATTGATTTCCTAGTGCCGAAGGCGCAGAGCATTGATGACGACGAACGCGGAGCTGAGCGACATGCCCACAGCCGAAACCCAGGGCGCGACCAGACCCAGCGCCGCCGCAGGAATGGCCAGCAGGTTGTACAGCGTGGCCCAGGCCAGGTTCTGGCGAATCACGCGCATGCAACGCGCCGAAGTATCGAGCGCGTGGCCGAACGCTGCAAGGCTGCCCGACAACAGCAGGCAGTCCGCGTGCAACTGCGCCAGTGCGGCCCCGCTACCCATGGCAAACGAGACGTCGGCCGCGCCCAGCACCGCGGCATCGTTGATACCATCGCCGACCATGGCCACTACTGCGCCCTGCTGCTGGAGGGCGCGCACATAATCGAGTTTGGCCTGCGGCAGCTGGCCGCCGAGGACCGTTGCGATGCCCAGTTCACGCCCGACCTGGCGCGCCACTTCAGGATCGTCGCCACTGAGCAGCACCACTTGGCGGCCCTGCGCATGCAGCTGGCGCACGATCGCGGCAGCCTCGGGCCGAATCGCATCGCTCATCTCGAAGCGCGCCAGAATGGTGCCGCCAGCTTCCAGGTAGACCCCGGGACGCGCCTTGCTGCGCGAGCCGGTAAAGGCGCAGTTACCGAGACGATAAGCCACACCCCCCACGCTGCCCCTGACGCCATGGCCGGTCACGCTGGACAATTCCTCGGCGCGCAGTGGCGGCAAGGTGCTGGCAGCGCGCAGCGCGGCGGCCAGTGGATGAGCGCATGCGGCCTCCAGCGCCGCGGCAATTTGCAGGCACTGCGCCTGGTCCAGCGCGCCGAAGGTGTCGACCCGGGTGAGCACCGGGCGGCCTGCGGTGAGTGTCCCGGTTTTGTCGAACACCACCACGGTGGCGCGGTACAGCGTTTCAAGCACGTGGGGACGCACAATCAGCACACCGCGCCGCACCAGCCTGGCCGTGGCCGCAGCCAGTGCACCCGGCGTGGCCAATGAAAGCGCACACGGGCACGACACCACCAGCACTGCGATCGCCACTGGCCAGGCGCGTGCCGGCTCAATCCACTGCCAGGCCGCGAACACGGCCAGCGTCAACGCCAGCAGGCTGCACACGAACCAGCCAGCCACCTTGTCGGCCCACAGCGCCAGGCGCGGTTTGCCGATGCCGGCGCTGTCGGCCAGTCGCACCAGGCGCCGGATGGTGCTCTCCGCCGCCGGGCGCAGAATCCGCAGTACGATAGCCTGGCCGGCGTTGACAGCACCGCCCGGCACTTCATCGCCAGGAACGCGCGTTACCGGCCGGCTTTCGCCGGTCAGCAGCGACAGGTCAAGTTCGGCCACGCCGTCCACGATCACGGCGTCGGCGGCCAGCGCCTCGCCCGGCGCTAGCGCGACCCGATCGCCGCACGCGAGGCTCGCGCCCGCCACCAGTTCGCGCTGCTGCGACTGCGGCCAGCGCTGCAGACGCCAGGCGGTATCAGGCACGCTGTTGTGCAGGCGCTCAAGCGCCTGGCCGGCACGGCGGCGTGCGTGCTGCTCCAGGTAGCGGCTGGCCAGCAGCAGGAATATGAACATGGTGACCGAATCGAAGTACACCTCCCCCACGCCGCGCAAGGTAGCGACCGTGCTGGCGGTGCCGGCTGCGACGATTCCGAGCGCTACCGGCACGTCCATGCCGGGCAGGCCTGCGCGCAGGCTGGCCCAGGCCCCGGCATAGAAAGGCTGGGCGCTGTAGAGCAGAGCCGGGACGGTCAGCAACAGCGAGGCCCAGCGCATCATGGCGGCCATATCGGCGTCCAGCGTTCCCTGCTCGGCCACGTAAGCCGGCAGCGCGTACATCATCACCTGCATCATGCACAGGCCCGCCACGAACAGCTGGCGAAACAGCTTTTTGCGCGCGCGCTCCTGGCCGGCGGCCTGGCGGGTGGGGTCGTGCGGGTAGGCCTGGTAACCGATTGCGCCGAGCGCGGCGATCACGGCGCCATTGCGCCCACTGCCCTCGCCCCAGCGCACATGCAGCCGCTCGGCGGCAACGTTGACGGTGGCCTCGAGTACGCCAGGCAGGCGCATCACACGGCGTTCGATCAGCCACACGCAAGCAGCGCAGCGGATGCCCTCCAGGGTGAACACCGCATCGGGCCCTGCGTCGGCCTGCTCGGCGTCCGGCAAAGCGGCTGGCCGCTCGAGCAGCGAAATAGCGCCGCTGGCGGCAAAGCTGGTACGGGTGCTGTAATAGTCGGCCAGTCCCGCCTCGACGATTCCCTGGGCCACGGCTTCACAGCCGGGACAGCACATAGGCTGCAGGGTGTCATCGATCCTGACAGCCCAGGCCGAAGCCTGTGGCACCGGTAGTCCGCAATGGAAGCACTGCGGCTGCAGCACGGCGCTCACGTAAGGCCTCCGCTGCGGCACAGGGCATCGAGCCAGGGTGAATGAGCACTGGCTGCGCGCGCCAGCCCAAGCAGGCCGTAGCCGAGCACTAGCACGCCGGCGGCGCTACGCACTACCCGCTGCTGCAAGGCCTGGCGCAGCGCCTGGCCGGCCATGCCGATGACCAGCATCATGGGCAAGGTGCCCACGCCGAAGGCAAGCATCACCAGCGCACCCTCGCCAGGCGAACCGGCGAACATGGCGGTTAGCAGCACACTGTATACCATCCCACATGGCAGCCAGCCCCAGACCGCGCCGGCCGCCAGCATCTTGAGGGGCGAGTCGAGCGGATGCAGCGCCGTGGCCAGCGGCCGCACGCGCATCCATAAGTGTTTGCCAGCCTGCTCGAGCTGTGCCACGGCGCGCCACGCATCCATGAGATACAGGCCAAGCGCGACCAGCATCAGGTTGGCCAGCCAGTAGCCGCCGGCCTGCACGCTGGCCGCGCCCGCCATGGCGCCGACGCCGCCCGCAAGCCCGGCGGCCAGTGCGCCGGCCACAGCGTAACTGGCAATCCGGCCGCCGTTATAGGCCAAGACGCGCACCGCGCTGTCCACGGCACTGTGGGTCACGCTAATCACGGGCACCGGAAAGGGGCGCGGAGCAGCCGAAAAAGCGCTGACAATTCCTCCGCACATACCCACGCAATGTACGCTGCCGGCCAGGCCGACCAGCATTATTGGCAGCAGCGCCACGCCAGCCATATCAGAGCGTCCGCGAGTGGCGCGGGGCGCTGCTGCCCTGGCCGAGGTAGCGGTCGAACACCATGCACACATTACGCACAAGCAGCCTGCCCTTGGGCGTGACGGTAATCCAATCGTTGTCGAGCATAACCAGTCCATCGGCGGCGAGCTCACTCAACTGCGCCAGCTCGGACGCGAAATAATCGGCGAAGCAGATCGGGTAGGCCTGCTCGATCGCTGGCACCGACAGTTCGAACTGGCACATCAGCATCTGGATAATGGTTCGGCGCAGCGCATCGTCCATGCTCAGGCGGATGCCACGCTCCACCGGCAGCTCGTTGCGGTCGATCAGGTCGTAATAGGCGTCGAGCGTCTTGACGTTCTGGCTGTAAGTGGCCGCAACCGCGCTGATGGCCGACACGCCGCACGCGACCATGTCCATATCGGCATGGGTCGAATAGCCCTGGAAGTTGCGGTGCAGCCGGCCCTGGACCTGCGCTACCGCCAGGTCATCGGCGGGCCGGGCGAAATGGTCCATGCCGATGTAGACATAGCCTGCAGCGGCCAGCGTCTCGATGCACAGCCCGAGCATGGCCAGGCGAGTGGCCGGGTCGGGCATGTCGTCGGGATTGATGCGGCGCTGCGGCTTGAACAGGTGCGGCAGGTGCGCGTAGTTGTAAATGGCGATGCGGTCGGGCGCAGCCTTGATGACCTTGGCCAGGGTTTGGGCCATGGTCGTACAATCCTGCTTGGGCAAACCGTAGATCAGATCGATGCTGACCGAGCGAAAGCCGGCGTCGCGCGCGGCATCGATGATGGCCTGGGTTTCGTGCTCGGGCTGGACCCGGTTCACTGCCGCCTGCACCGCCGGATCGTAGTCCTGCACGCCCAGGCTGATGCGATTGAAGCCCTGCGCGCGCAGGCTGAATACACGCTCGCGCGACACCGTGCGCGGATCGACTTCGATGCCGTACTCGCCCACGCTGTCAGGGGCAAACTGGAACCAGCGCCGCAGGTGCTCCATCAGTTCTCCCATCTGGCCGTCGGACAGATAGGTGGGCGTGCCACCGCCGAAATGCAGCTGCTCGACCTGGTTCATGCCGGCGAACAGTCGTCCCTGCATCTCGATCTCGCGCTTCAGGTAGCTTAAATAGACAGCGGCCTTCTCGCGATTTTTGGTGACGATCTTGTTGCAGGCGCAGTAGTAGCAGACGGTGTCGCAGAAGGGAATGTGCACATACAGCGACAGAGGCTTGTCGCTGCCGCGCGTGCGCAACGACGCTACCGCCTGCAGGTAGTCGCGGTAGTCGAAGTCCGCGCTGAAACGGTCTGCCGTCGGGTACGAGGTATAGCGTGGTCCGCTGCGGTTCAGGCGGGCGATCAGCTCGCCGTCAAACTGCACCGAATCATCCAGCACCGCTAATTGTTGATGTTGCATTTTTTAAGCTCCAGATCATCCATACTTGCAGTTTATGGATCGGAACTTCAAAAATCTTTGCGGTGCATCAAAAACGACTGGCACAGAACGGCTAGACCTTATTGCAAAGGCAGCCGCATGTGGACCGTCTCCTCGAGCGGGTTGGGCGTGATGTCGAATCCCAGACGGCGCGCCAGCCGGATCACCCGGGTGTTCTGCGGCATTGCCTCGCCCACGATTTCGCGCGTTCCGCGCGCGCGGCAGTAGGCAATCAGCTTTTCCATCAGGATGGCGCCCAGGCCATGCCCCTTGAGGTCGGAGCGCACGGTGACCGCGAACTCGGCCTGCACATTGTCCGGATCGGCCACCACGCGCGCCACGCCAATGGTCTCCGGCAGGCCGCTGGCGCCAGTGCGAGTTGCAATAAAAGCCATTTCGCGGTCGTAGTCGATCTGGGTAAAGCGCGCCAGCTGCGATGGCTGCAGCTCGCGCACCCGCACGAACATGCGGTAACGGACATCGTCGGGCGTGAGCGCATCAAAAAACGCCAGGTGGGCAGCCCCGTCCTCCGGGCGGATCGGGCGCAGGCACAAGGGCTTTCCATCCCAGGTGATGTCCTGCTCGAGTTCAGCCGGATACGGACGGATTGCCAGCCGGTCCATGCTGCTGGCCGATTTGTCGGCCAGCGCGACCCGGATGCGGGCATCGAGCGCCACCGCGCCTGCGCTGTCGGCCAGCAGCGGATTGATGTCGAGTTCGACCAGTTCGGGCAGGTCCGCCACCATTTGCGAGACCTGCATCAACACACGCACAATGGCAGCGCGGTCGGCCGGCGGCCGGTTGCGATAGCCGGCCAGCAGGCGCGCCACGCGGGTGCGCCCGATGAGGTCATCGGCCAGCACCGCATTCAGTGGCGGCAGCGCCACCGCATGGTCGGCCGTGACTTCCACCGCGATGCCTCCTTGCCCGAACAGCACTACTGGTCCAAATACCGGGTCGGTGGCCACGCCCACGATCAGTTCATGCGCCTGTGGGCGGCGCGCCATCTGCTGCACCGTAAAACCTTCCAGCCTGGCGCCGGGCTGCAGTTCGGACATCAAAGCATGCATGCGCAGCGCCGCCGCGCGCACACCCTCCTCGCGTTCCAGATCGAGCACCACGCCGCCCACGTCGGACTTGTGCGAAATGTCCGGCGAGAGAATCTTGAGCGCCACCGGAAAGCCAATCTCGCGCGCGACTGCCACAGCCTCTTCGGCTGTACGCGCGATCCGCGTCGGCACTACCGGAATGCCGTAGGCATCCAGCACCTCCTTGGCTTCCGGCTCGGTGAGTATCTTGCGCCCTGCCGCCAGTGCGCCGCGAATCACTTCGGCCGCCCTGGCACGCCCCACCGCCAGCCCGGTGCAGGCGGCCGGCGGCACCTGCATCAGCAAGTTCTGGTTGCGCCGGAACTGGACTATTTGCAGGTAAGCGCCGACCGCCTCTTCGGGAGTGCGATAGCAGGGAACGCCTGCCTCGGTAAACACCTTGCGCGCCTCGGCCACGGCACCCTGGCCCAGCCAGCACGCCAGGAAATTGCGCGATGCTGCCGCGGCGATCGGCGCCAGAGCGCGCGCGATGTCGGCGCTGGGCACAATGGCGGTGGGCGCGTGGATGAACAGTATGGCGTCGACCTGCGGATCCTGCAGCAGGATCTGCAGCGTCTGCACGTAGCGCTCAGCCGGCGCATCGCCAATGATGTCGACAGGGTTCCCGCGCGACCAGGTGGCCGGCAACACCTCGTCGAGCCGGCGCAAGATGTCGCCATGCAGTTGCGCCATGCTGCCCTTGCCCTCGACCAGGGCATCGGTCGCCATCACGCCCGGGCCGCCGCCGTTGGTCATGATGGCCAGGCGCTCGCCGAACAGCGGTCGTGAGCGCGCCAGCGTTTCCACTGCCGCAAACAGGTCTTCGGTGGTGAGCACGCGCAGCATGCCGGCACGCCGGATCGCGGCATCGTAGACGTCGTCAGAACCTGCCAGCGCGCCTGTGTGCGACGCGGCGGCGCGCGCACCCTCAGCCTTGCGCCCGGCCTTGAGCACCAAAGTAGGCTTGCTGCGCGCAGCTGCGCGCGCAGCCGACATGAACTTGCGCGCATGGCGCACGTCTTCCACGTACATCAGGATGGCCGAGGTGCCCGGATCGCTGGCGAAATAATCGAGCAGGTCGCCAAAGTCGATGTCGGCGCTGTCGCCCACCGAGACAAATTTGGAAAAACCGATGGCGCGCGCATTGGCCCAGTCCAGCACCGCTGTGACCAGGGCGCCCGATTGCGACAGAAAAGCGATTTTGCCCGGCCGCGCATTGGTGTGGGCAAAACTGGCGTTCAGACCGATGCCAGGCACCAGCATTCCTACGCAATTGGGTCCCAGCAGGCGCAGCACGTAGGGCCGCGCCGCATCGAGCGCGGCCTGGCGCAAGGTGCGGCCCTGGGCGTCATACTGGGTATTGAGGCCGGCAGTGAGCACGATCGCCGCGCGCGTGCCACGCTCGCCGAGCTGGCGGATGATCGAGGGCACTGTGGCAGGCGGTGTGCAGATGATGGCCAGGTCGGGCGCGACAGGCAGCGCGGAAACGCGCGCCCAGCACAGGGCGCCGCCCAGCATGGCGTTTTCGTGTTTCGGGTTGACCGGGAATATCTGGCCCTTGAAACCGCCCTGCATGACGTTGCGCAGCACCGTGGCGCCCACGCTGCCGGGCCGCTCGGAGGCACCGATGATCGCCACCGATTGTGGCGCGAACAGGCGGTCGAGGTTCCTGACGCTCATTTATTTGCTTTCTTTTCAAGTGTGACGAGCATGGCGCGTATCGTCAGATTCAAGCGCCAAGGGATGGTGCAGCGTAGTCGCCACGGGGCGCGCAGCACTTGATGCACATCAAATTGCTAAGAAGCGGAGCTTGTAAGAAGCAAAAAACCTGCTATTCGGATTTTTCATACTCGTCGAGCCAGTCGCGGGCTTCCTGCATGGCAGCGTCGAGTTCCAGCCCGGCCAGCGCAAACAGCGCCTCCGGGTCGCCGGACCCGGTCTGCTTGAGCGCTTTTTCGAGAATTTGGCAGGTGGCGGCAAAACGCTTGGCACCCACGCTGCCGACGCCGCCGCGCAAGGCATGGAGCATGCGCGCGGCTTCCGCATCAGTGCCGCTGCTCCAGCTCTGGCGCGCCTGTTCAAACTGGCTCTGGCTGTCGAGCGCCATGCGCCGCACCAGTTGGGCGATCGCGCCAAGATGCTGCCGATTGCCCTTGGCGATATCGACCAGTGGACTCAGATTCAATACTGGCAGCTCCGAGGCGGACACTGTGGCGGCGCCTTCCGGCGCAGCCGGCGGCGCTGGCTGCGCCACTTTGCGCAGGCGCGGTGTGGCCCGGGCGTGGCGCGCGATGGTGGCGAGCATGGCGTCCACCTCGACCGGCTTGGCGATCAGGTCGTCCATGCCCGCCTCGCGGCAAGCCTGGCGCTCTTCCTCGGTGACCCCGGCGGTCATGGCCAGCACCGGCAGATCCAGCCCAAGCTCGGACCGAATGCGGCGCGTGGCAGCGTAACCATCCAGCAGCGGCATCTGAATATCCATCAGCACCATGTCGTAGGCCTCGGGCGCGGCGCTCAGGCGTTCAAGTGCCTCGGCGCCGTTGTCCACCACATCGATGCGCACGCCGGCGCGTTCCAGAATGCCGCGCGCTACAACCTGGTTCAATTCATTGTCTTCGGCTAGCAGCACGCGCATGCCATCCAGACGCGGCCCCTGCATGCCATGGACCGGACGCGCTGCAGCGGCTGCCCCATCCCGGCGCAGCACCAGTAGTTCGTGCAGGGTATCGAACAGGGTGGAGCTGGTGATCGGTTTGCTCAGGACGGAGTCGACTTCGGTGGCCGCCGCGCTGCCCAGCAGGGTGCCGCGACCGTAGGCGTTGACCATCAGCGCTACCGGCACCCGCACGCCTGGAGTCAGGGCGCGCAGCGCCGCGATGGTGGCCATGCCGTCCATACCCGGCATCTGCCAGTCCAGTAACACCACGTCGAAGCTGGTGCCGGCCGCCAGCGCCACGGCCTCCTCGCCCGAAGCCGCGCAAGCGCACTCCAGGCCCCAGTCCGCAACTGTCTGGGACAGGCAAGCCCGGCTGGTGGGGTGGTCGTCCACAATGAGCACGCGCGGCTGCCCCAGTGCCGCTGGCGGGCGGCGCTTGTCCTCCTGGTCTGAATCCACCGCGAGCGGCAGCACCACGCGGAAGGTGGTGCCCTGGCCAGGCGCACTGTCGAGCGTGATCGTGCCTCCCATGAGTTCCGTGAGGCGTTTGCTGATGGTCAGGCCCAGGCCGGTGCCGCCGAAGCGACGCGTGGTTGAGGAGTCGCCCTGGGTAAAGGCCATAAACAAGCGCGCCTGCTGGCGCTCGTCCATGCCGATACCCGTGTCGCAGACACTAAAGAGCAGCGTGGCGCGCTCGCCTTCGCGCGCCTGCAGCGACACCATCAGTTTGACCTCGCCCTGCTCGGTAAATTTGACGGCATTGCCTACCAGGTTGACCAGTACCTGCTGCAGCCGCAGCGCGTCGCCGATCAGCATGCGCGGCACGTCCTGCTCCACGCCGATGGCCAGCTCCAGATCCTTGTCGCCGGCGTTCACGCTCATGATGGTCGCCACTGCCGCCAGCACGTCTGCCAGATTGAAGCGGCTCAGCGCCAGATCCATGCGCCCGGCTTCGACCTTGGAAAAATCAAGGATGTCGTTCATGATGCCAAGCAGAGACTGGCCCGAACTGCGGATCATGTCGAGGTATTTTTTCTGTTCCGATTTCAGTTCCGTATGGGCTAGCAAATGCGTCACGCCCAGCACCGCGTTCATCGGGGTGCGCAGTTCGTGGCTCATATTGGCTACGAATTCACCCTTGGCCCGGTTGGCCGCCTGGGCGCGGTCGCGCTCGAGTTCCAGCTCGGCGGCGCGGGTGGCCAGGTCGTGGGCAAGGCGCCGGCGCTCGGTGATGTCGCGCATAAAGGCGGTGGCGATGTAACCCTCCCCGTTATGAAAGGCTGCCAGGGCCAGCTCGATCGGAATTTCGCGGCCGTCGCGGCACAGCGCCGTGACCTCGATGCGAGTGTTCACAAGCTTGCCGCTGCCGGTCCGGGCGAAGCGCGCAAAGCCGGCGTCGTGGCCGGCACGCAGTGCAGGCGGGATGATCAATTGGGACAAGAGCTGGCCGCGCGCCTGCTCGACATTCCAGCCGAAGGTGCGTTCGGCCTGCGCGTTCCAGTCGGTGATGCGCCCGTCCACGTCCAGCGCCACAAAGGCGTCACCCGAATTTTCAAGAATCACGCCGGTGCGGCGCTGCTCGGCCACCAGCCTGGCGACCAGCGGACGCACCTGGATCATCAGCATTGAGGCCCCCAGCACCACCAGCACTACCAGCGCCAGCACCAGGAGATTGGCGCGTTGTCGCAGCGGCTCGTACAATGTTTCGACATTGGTTTTGACCACCAGCGCCAGGCCAAAACCGGAAACCGGCGCGTAGGCGGCAAACACCGGTACGCCGCGCAGGTCGCGCGCGACTTCAACCCCGCTCTGGCCCAACAGTGCGCGATTGACGGGCAGGTTGATGGCGCCATCGGACTTGTACATCGGTATCGTGAAGGGGCGCTTATAAAAGCGGGTCGGCGCGCACGCGGCCTGTTCGTCCTGCAAGCTGCACACCAGCACGTCGGAAGAATCGCTGCCGCTGCGGATCAGCGCCAGCAGCTTGTCGAGAATCGGCAAGGGCTGTTCGGCGATCAGCTTGCCGATCACGCGCTCGCCGTCGTGCACCAGGTTTTCAGTATGCAGCAGGTAGTAGCCGCCCCACAGTAGGACGGCTTGCTGTCCCGCCACCGTCAGCGGCTGACGGGTACGTGCACGTCCGCCCATGAAACTGCCGCTGCTGGCCAGGATCGTGCCGTCGGCATCTTCGAAGCGAATTGCGCTGATGCCCGCATCCATGAAGCTCTCGCCCACATCGAGCAGACGCGCGCGCAAGGCGGCATCGGTGCGCATGCGCTCAAGTCCGAGCATGGCTTCCCGCACCGCCGGCCGGCTGGCCGCCATGCGCGGAAACCACAGGCTGGTGTCGAGCGTGTTGGCGATCGCGGTCACGCCGCCGGCGACCGACAGGCGCATGTTTTCCGTGATCGATTGCTCGTAGCTGTCGCGCATGACGGCAAAGCCGGCCGCGCCGGCGCTGAGCGCGACCAGCGTCACCACCACAAAGGCGCGCACCGTAATGCGCGCCGTGCTGTCAAGCGCCTTGCCCGGTTCCAGGTCGCGCAGCCGCGTGCGGATCATCCACAAGGCGATGCCGAGCGCGCTCATGCCGACGGCAGTGGGCGCGCGCATCGAGTTCAGTGCCGCAACCCGGTACAGCACCTCGAGCTTGAGGATGAAGCCGACCAGCGCGGCCACGCCGATGACCAGCACGCAGGCGACGGAAAAATTGAGCAGGACTGCCTGGCGCTCGGAGCGCTGCGGCCGGCGCAGCAACAGCAAGGCGACGCCGGCGAGCAAAAAACCCACGCAGGTATTGGGCGCTACGCGGCCGGGGTGTGGCTGGCTTGGCGTGGGCACGGTGGGTACGCGCACAAAATCGATACCGAGATTGACATCGAACAGATGCTGGACCAGCACCAGCAGCGGCAGCACAAGCAGTAGCCCGACCGCGCCGCGCCACGCCAGCTGCAAAACCGCGCCCTGGCGCGCTCCCGGCTGAAGGAAAAACAGGCAGAAGCCGGCGGCCAGGAACATCAGCGGCGTGTTGAGACCCATCTGTGCCGAGCCGGGAATCAGGGCAGCAATCGCCGCGCTGTCGGTGAGCCAGCGGAAGACCACCAGTGCGCCAAGCAAGCCGATCAGTACACCGGCAAGGTGCTCGGTCGAAAAGGCGGTTTTTTTCATGAGCTCAAGGGTTATCGCGGCGCTAAAAGATTAACACAAGCAACTCTGCGCGCCAATCGCGACCACGCCGGTAACCGAAAGTTCCCCGTTGTATGCTGACGACGCCCTAGCGCACAGTTGCAAGAAGTGAGCGTTAGCGCACAACCGGGATGCATGAACACGGTTAAACTGAACTCATGAACAATTCAAGAAAAGTCGCCAGCGTAGCCGGAGCCCTCAGTGTATTGTGGGTCGGGCTCACTGCTGCCATCGCGGCAAGTCAGCGGCGGCTGGTGTTCAATCCGACCAACAAGCGCGAGGTGGCCAATCCGCGCAGCAGCGGTCACCGTACCCGCCCTATCGTACTGCGCGCGGCGGACGGCACCAAATTGTCCGGCTGGCTGATGACGCCGCAAGTAGTCGGTCCGCACCCCGCCGTAGTGTATTTCGGCGGGCGCTCCGAAGAAGTCTCGTGGGTCGTGCGCGACGCCGCGCGTCTGTTCCCCGGCATGGCCGTGCTTGCCGTGAACTACCGCGGTTATGGCAATTCGGGCGGCGATCCGGCCGAAAACCACATGGTCGACGATGGCCGCCTGCTGTTCGACTGGCTGTCCGAGCGCCACCATGTCGACAAGACGCGGGTCGCGGTGGTTGGGCGCAGTCTCGGTTCCGGCGTGGCTGTGCAGGTGGCACTGGAGCGTCCCGTGCATTCGCTGGTCCTGATTACCCCGTACGATTCCATCCTGGCGATCGCCAAGCGGCGCTTTCGGGCGGTACCAGTCGAATATGTTCTGCGCCATCGCTTCGAGTCGATCAAGTACGCCCCCAGCCTGACCTGCCCCACTTTCGTGGTGCGCGCTGCGGCCGACGACGTGGTGCCGCATTCTCATACCGACCTGCTGGTGGCCAAACTGGGAAAACTGGACCGCGACGAGATCATCCCCGATTCGGACCACATGAACATTCCCTACCTGGCCAGCACTCAGGGCAGCATCGCCGCCTTCCTGAGCGCCCGCTTCAACGCGCCGTCGGCGCCAGCGTTAGCATCAATAATCGTCCCTGTGACCCCGGTTCCTCATTCAATGTCAGCAATACCCGTCCCGATGGGTCCTGCATCAGCGACGTAACGGTGCTTTTGACGGTCAGGCCTGCGCGCCCGTAGCCGGGCAGGATCGGTGACAAATCGGTCCAGCTATTGCCGCCATCGCGCGACCAGCCCAGGTACGGCCGCCCCGTCCCCTTGTCTGCACCCGCAACCAGCATGTTCGCCGGATCGGCACGCAGCGCCAGGAAGCTGACGATGTGCAGGTGCGACATCACACCCGGCAAGGCCTCGGCCCGGTCGCGCGGTCCCTCGGTGCGTACATCAAACCGCCCCGCCGCGCGCTCGAGCCGGCAGCGCGCATGCTCGCCAGGACGGCCAGGCTGCTGGAACAGCCAGATCGCCCCCTCCAGCCGCGCCAGGCGCGGAGTGCTTAGCGGGAGGCCGCCAGCCGGTCCGAGCGCGCACTGGCCCAGGTCCAGCGGCTCCCACACTGAACTGCGCCTGATGATGCGGCCGCTGCGCCATACCGCGCTGGCGCCGCCTGCGCTGTTGGACAGGCCCAGATAGGCATGGCGCGAGTCGATCACCACGTTCTCCATGCCGCGTTCGCTTGCCAGCAGCAGATCGACCCGCGCCGTGCCGGCCTGCGGCGGCAGGTGGCCGCCGCAGGCGCCAAGCACCAAGGCAGCGCCGAGAATCAACGTGGCGTGCAGGCGCATGGTTCGCTCCTAGTGCACATGCCCGGCGCCGCTGCCGCAGGCCAAGGGACTGACGGCGCACTGGCGCTGGTGCGCCTCGAGCGCCTCGCGCCGTGCTTCGAGCGCCTGCGGGGTACGGAACGGCGCCACGATTTGCGGTACCGTGAACACGATGCCATTCTTGATCACGTATTCGACATTGGCCGCCGCCGTCAGGTCCTCCAGCGGATTGCCGCGCACCGCCACCAGGTCGGCCAGCTTGCCCGCTTCAACCGAACCGAGATCGCGCTCGACCTTGGAATAGCGCGCCGAATTGATCGTCACCGTTTGCAGCGCCTGATGGTGGCTCATGACCATGCCCGCGGCGCGCAGGTTCAGGTGCAGCGAAATGCCTGGCACCACCAGGGGCGAATCGGTACCATTGGTGACCAGGGCGCCAGCGGTCAGCACCTTGGCCTGCTGCTGGGCGTCACGCCTGATATTGGCCAGCTGGACCGCGGTGGGCGGCTGCGCCTCGCGCAGTCCGGTCACAAAGTTTGGCGGTACCAGGACGAAGCGCTCGCTGGTCAGGATCGAGGGATCGAGCGCCGACAGCGCGCCGGCCGAAAACAGCGTGTCGAGCAGGTTGACTTCACCCTTGCCATACACGTCGTAAGCGTCCTGGTAGGTGATCAGGCCGACGAAGGACTTGGACCAGCCGTAACCCATGCGCTGGGTGGCCGACAGGTGGGTAGTGCTGCCGATCCCGGTTGCTGCACCTGGCTGCAGCATGTGGGTGCCGCTTTGCACGCCAAGGTCCAGGGCTCCCTGGGCTATACGCGTCATGATTGGAATCGGGGCGCGCACATACGACTTCATGAAATCGGTGCCCATCGCCTTGGCCTTGGCGATCTCGATGTCGGCCACCTCCAGGGTGCGCAGGGTGCGCGCGAAGTTGTAGAACAGGCGGTTGCCTTCCCATAGCGGCGGCGAGATGAACAGGCGCGGTCCGATCAGATTGCCAGCTTCGAGCGCTTCGCGCATCTCGACGCTCTGGTGCAGCGGACCGGCTACCGACTGGGTCGAGGTCAGCCCGTAAGAGAGCATCAGTGCGGCGATCTGGCCGAACTGGCCGCCCTGGTACAGCGTGAGCGGATGCAGGTGGGTATCCCACAGGCCCGGCATGACAGTCAGATTCGAGGCATCGATGAAGCGCTCGGCACCAGTTTCGCTGCCCGCCTGGTGCGGCCGGATCCAGGTGATGCGGTTGCCCGTGACGAGGATATCGACATCGCGTTGCAGGGTCGGGCTGATGCCGTTCCACAGTGCCCCGGCGCGGATCAGGGTGGTGCCAGCAGGGACGGCCTGGGCAAACTGCAAATCGATCGGCACTTCGCGCGCCACTCCGCCGCCGGCGTCAATCAGCTTGATCTTGCTGGCCGACTTGTACAGGATGGTGCGCGAATCGCCGCCCCAGGATGGCAAATCGGCACCCTCGCTGGTGATGCGGGTAGCCGGACCGGCAGGCGAGCCATCGCCATTGACCGGCATGACGTGCAGTACCGAGTCCATGATAAAGGCAACCTTGCTGCCGTCCGGCGAGAGCACGGCGGCGCCCTCGTCGCGCTCGGAGATCTGGCGCGGCGGCGGGGCCACCTGGTAAAAAGTGCCCTGGCGCGTGGCCAGGTCGATCACGCGCAGCTTGTTGTAGCCTTCGCGGAAGCGGTTGTTGATGCGCTCATTGTCGACCACCATGACGCGGCTGCCGTCGCGCGTCCAGGACGGCGTGCTGACCTGCACCGCCACCGAGGGCGCGATCACCTCGCCGCTCTGATTGGCGATGTTCCATATCTCGAGCTGGCCCGACAGCGTGGTGTAGGCAATGCGGTCGCCCGTGGGCGACATCTTGGGCGTGGTCATCGAGCGCCCGGGAATCGCGGCCAGACGGGTGCGCGCCCGGGTCGCCAGATTGATCTGATCGACCGCCAATTGGCCAGCGTTGCCGCGCTCGGACGAAAAGTACACAGCGCTTCCGTCGGGTGTCCATTGCGGGGTCAAATCGCGGTCGGTATCGTTGGTCAGGCGGATCGGTGCCTGGCCAATCGGCATGACCCAGACGTCATTCAGCGCCACAAAGGCGATGCTGGCGCCATCGGGCGACAGGGCCGGCGCGCTCACCCCCTTGACCGGGCGCGGGCCCAGGTCTGAAAAGCCGCGTTCGCGGGTGCGCGTGAACACCGGACGGCGCACCAGCAAGGTGGCCTCGAAACGCAAGTCGGTCAGGTTGCCGCCGCTGGCGTCGCGCCGCCGGATCTTACCGCCGGCGGTATATAAAAAGCCGCCGTCGCGCAGGAAACGTACCGGGAACGGGAACAGGTCTTCATTGGAAGTGATTTCGCGTCCGCCCAGCACCAGCTGGCGCGCCGCATTCTGGTACAGCAAGCCGCTGCTGTCGGGCAGCCAGGCCGGCGCGGTGCCGGCAGCTACCAGCACCGGTGCAGCAGTGCCACCCAGTTCGAGCGTGTAGATGTTGCCGCTGTCGGCATAGGCCAGGCGGCGGCCATCGGGCGAGACATCGGGATTGCTCTCGGCGCCGGTGCCGCGCGTGAGCTGGGTCAGCGACTTGTCTTTGAGCGAGACGCGCCAGATCTTGTATTGCACGTCGTTGCTGCGGTCCGACGAAAAAACCAGTCCGCTGCCGTCGGGCAGCCAGGCCGGTTCGCGGTCATCGTAAGGCCCGGTGGTCCACTCGGCCAGATTGCGCCCGTCAGGAGTCACGGTCCAGATGTGGAAGTTGCCTTCCGGTGCGTAATTTTGGAAGGCGATGGTCTTGCCGTCGGGCGACCATACCGGATGGGTCGGTTCGAGCTTCCAGCCGGTAATGCGAACTGCGTTGCCGCCGCCGATGGGCATGACCCACAGCGCGCCCTGGGCGCTGAACACTACCCGCTTGCCATCGGGCGAAGGCGACACGGCCATATTGGTGCCTTCGCGTAATTCCACTGCGAGATCGCGGGTAGGCCCCTTGAGATTGTTGAGCTGGTCGACGTGGGCCAGTGGTCCCTCATCGTCGCGTTGGCATGCTGAAATGAGTGAGCCTGCAATGGCAAGCGCAAGCAAGGTATGAACGGTTTTCATGGCGGGGACTCCTGGCGATGCTGATCGCCAATCGCACTAAGCACGGGGATGCGCTTCTTACGATAGACCTAATGTCGAGTCCGCTTTTGATGCTGCACAGGTGCCCCGCTGCTGTCCCGCTCGCCACTTTTTACGGGTGTGGCGTATGCTCAACTAATGCCACATGGCCCGATGGTCCACAAGGAGAATTCAGATGATCGAGCACGCAAGAATGGAGCGTTTCAAGCGCATGGAGCTCGCCGGTCCCGGTTTGTACTCCCTGTTCAACACCCTGACCAAAGCGCATCTGTATTTTCAGGGCCGTGGCGCGCTGCGCAGCATGTCAGTGTCAGACGTGCTCGACAACGGCAGCATCGAGGCTACCTTCCAGGGCGTGCGCATCAAGTTCGAGCTGTTGCCCGTATTCGGCAGCGACCACAGTCCGCGCGGACGGGTAGTGTGCATGAGCTGCCACTGCACTTACGGCACCCCGGTGCAGGAGCTGCTGGGCTCGTTTACTTTCGGGCTGGACGGGGTGACCGACCTCGAAGCTGACCTGGAGGGCAATCCGACGCGTATCGACAGCGGCGCCGCGGCCATCGTGACCTTCTTTCTCGACGCTGCCTTTTGCGCCAATCGTTCGATCTGACGCGCCCTTGTTAAGTAGCTGTGGCGCATGCGCTGCGTGTGACGCTGCCAGCGTCGTGCAAGCTTGATGTAAATCAATTGTTTCTTTATTACAGTTACGGCACCGTCCGTTTGGGCTACCTTGATACCTGAGCGGGGACGCAAACGCTTGCCTTCAAGGGAAGGATGCCGGTATGAAACGAAGCTCCCGGATGGCCGCCATGGCCGCCCCGTTCCTGCTGTGCGCCAGCGCCGCAGCCATGTCCCAGACACCTTCGCCGCCCCCGTTCTCCCTGTCCGGCACCTACCGGGCCAGCGCGGCCATGCTCGGTTTCGAACGCCAGGGCATCGACGCCGAGGCCTGGACCGCGCGCGCCGCCATGATGGCCAGCGCCGACCTGAAACTGACCGCCCGCTTTGCCGACCAGGAGCGCGTGCCCGGCCATGCGCTGCCGGAACCGACCACCGCCTGGGTGGTCGGCGCCAACTACAGTCTCGCCAGCGGCAGCCTGCAAGTGGGCTACGGGCGCCTGGCGCCGGAAGGAGCTGCAGGCACGCGCCAGTTCTCGATCGGTTACGAATACGCCGTCTCGAAGCGCCTGTCGCTGTTTGCCGACATGGCCGAAACAAGGTCGGCCATGCGCATCCGCCACCTCGACCTCGGGGTGCGCGCCGCGTTCTAGCCGAGGGGCCGCCGGCGCGGGGCATGCGTTTTATGCTATAAAAGCGGTCATGCCTACACCACCCGACCTTCGCCCCATCCTCGTTGTCTACGCCCATTCTGCCCACCACCTATCGCGTGTGAACCGCCAGCTTGCCGCCGCCGCCCGCGCATGCGAGGGGGTCGAGGTGCTGGACCTGTACGAGACCTATCCCGATTTTTTCATCGACGTGCCGGCCGAGCAGGCGCGCTTGGAGCGCGCCGCCGCGCTGGTCTTGGTCCATCCGATCCAGTGGTACAGCATGCCGGCCCTGCTCAAGGAATGGATCGACGTGGTATTCAAGGCCGGCTGGGCCTACGGCAAAGGCGGCACCGCCCTGGCCGGCAAGGCTTACTGGCTGGTGGCAACCGCAGGCAGCGCGCAGCATGACTACGCGCCCGGCGCCCTGCACGACCGGCCGTTCGAGGACTATCTGCCCCAGTTCCGCCAGACTGCCGCCCTGTGCGCCATGCGCTGGCAGGAGCCCTTGGTGCTGTTCGGCGCCCACCACGTCGAGCAGGCCGCTGTCGCCGCCCATGTCGATATCTTCCGCGCGCGTTTGCAGCAATTGCGCGCCACTTTGGTGGAGGGCTAGTCAATGGAACACGGCTTACTGCAAAACGCCTTGATTTACCTGGCCGCCGCCGTGGTGGCGGTGCCCATCGCCAAGCGCTTGGGACTGGGCTCGGTGCTCGGTTACCTCATCGCCGGTATCGCCATCGGTCCATGGGGTCTGGGTTTGATCGGCGAAGTCGAGGATATTCTGCACTTCTCGGAATTCGGCGTGGTGCTGCTGCTGTTTCTGATCGGTCTGGAACTGGAGCCGCGCCGCCTGTGGTCGATGCGCCGCCCCATCTTTGGACGCGGCGCGGCCCAGGTGTTCGGGGTCACCGGCGCACTGTGCCTGGCCGCGCTGGCTGTCGGGATTGACTGGAAAACCGCCCTCATTGGCGCACTGGGCCTGTCGCTGTCCTCGACTGCGATCGCCCTGGCCACCCTGGGCGAGCGCAACCTGATGGGAACTCCGGCCGGCACCAACTCGTTTTCAATATTGCTGTTCCAGGATATCGCCGCCATTCCCATGATCGCCATTGTCCCCCTGCTGGGCGTGGCGGCCGCCGGCAGCGCCGGTTTCGGCTGGCAGGAAGCTGGGCGGGCGCTCGCCGTGATTGGCGCCTTGGTGCTGGGCGGGCGCTACCTGGTGCGCCCGGTGCTGCGCGCGATCGCCAAGAGCGGCCTGCGCGAGATTTTTACCGCCTTCTCGCTGCTGCTGGTGATCGCCATCGCCCTGCTGATGCAATGGGTCGGCCTGTCGATGGCGCTGGGGGCGTTCATGGCCGGGGTGCTGCTGGCCGATTCCGAATACCGGCACGCGCTCGAAACTGACCTTGAGCCGTTCAAGGGACTGCTGCTAGGCCTGTTCTTCATCGCCGTCGGCATGTCGGTCGACTTCGGCGTTTTCAGGGCCCAGCCGGCCTTGGTACTGGGGCTGGTCGCGGCCTTTTTGGCGATCAAGATCGGCGTGCTGTATGGCCTGGCGCGGGTGTTCGAGATTGCGCCGGGCCAGCGCGCGCTGTTCGCCTTCATGCTCTCGCAAGGCGGCGAGTTTGCCTTCGTGGTATTTGGCGCGGCCCAGGCGGCGCAGGTATTTAACGATAACGTTGCTGCCATCCTGATCGTGGTGGTAGCGCTGTCGATGGTAGCCACCCCGCTTTTGCTGATCGTGCACGACCGCCTGATCGCGCCGCGCTACCGCCAGGACAAGCAGCGCCAGGCCGATGCCATCGACGGCAATGCCGATCACGTCATCATCGCCGGCTTCGGGCGCTTCGGCCAGATCGTCGGACGTCTGCTCACCGCCAACGGCATCAAACTGACGGTGCTGGACCATGACCCCGACCAGATCGACCTCGTGCGCAAGTTCGGCAACAAGGTGTTCTATGGCGACGCAACCCGCGTCGACCTGCTGCACGCGGCGGGCGCAGCGCATGCGCGCGCCCTGGTGGTGGCGGTGGACGACATGGACGACAGCCTCAAACTGGTGGAAGCTGTACGGCGCGAGTTTCCCGATCTGCCCATCATGGCGCGCGCGCGCAATGTGACCCATTATTACGACCTGATGGACCGCGGTGTGACGGTCATCGAGCGCGAAACGTTCGAATCGGCGCTACTGCTTGGCCGCCACGTGCTGCGTGCGCTCGGCTTTGACAGCTTTCGCGCGCGCCAGGCGGCGCACAAGTTCCGGCTGCTGAACATTCGCAACCTCGACAAGCTCTACCCCTACTACAAAGACAAGGAAGAAATGGTATCCCAGACCAAGCAGGCGCGCGATGAGCTCGCGGCCATGTTCGCGCTCGATGCCGAAGCGGTGGAGGCGGAACGCAAGGCCGCGTGGGAGTGATACTGGAATCGGCCGGTCGCACTATACTGGCGCTTGCTAAACACTTCGGAAAGCGTTCATGGGCTCGCAATTTGTAAATACTACGGCGTTCGCGCTGGTGCTGTCATCGGCGTCCGCCTACGCACAGGAGCCTGCCGGCCAGCCCCTGTGGGAGGTCGGTGCACTGGCGTTCGGAGTATCCCAGCAAGCCTATCCCGGCGCGTCGGAACAGGTCAACCGCGCGCTTGTAGTGCCAACCTTTATTTATCGCGGCAAGTACCTGCGCGCGGGCGAAGGCGGTGCATCGATCCGGGCAGTAAAAACCCCCACCTTCGAATTCGATGTCGGCTTTGCCGGCGCATTCGGCTCGGGCAACCGCGACATCCCGGCGCGGCGCGACATGCCCAAGCTGGGCACCTTGGTTGAATTCGGTCCGCGCCTGAAGTGGAATCTGGGCAGCCTTGGCAATGGCTCGCGCCTGCGCACGGAATTTCCCGTGCGCGGCGTGTTCGACGTCAGTAACAGCTTCGATCCAAGAGGCATCGCGTTCGAACCCGAGCTGCAGTACGACCAGCGCAATGCCACCGGCTGGAGCTATAACGCCAGCGTTGGCGCGCTGGCCGGCAACCGCCGCCTCAACGAGACGTTCTATGGTGTCGCGCCAGTGTATGCCAGCGCCACGCGAGCTGCCTATGCTGCCAGCAGCGGCCTGATCGCGCTGCGCCTGAGCGCCGGGGTTTCGCGCGCATTGAGCCCCGACTGGCGCCTGTTCATTTTCGGACGCATCGATGACGTGCATGCCGGGGCCAACAAGGACAGTCCGCTGGTGCAAAGAAAGACCGGGGCCTCGCTCGGCTTCGGTCTGGCCTACACCCTCAAACGTTCAGCCAACATCGCGTACGACTGAACCTGGCGCCGGCAAGGATGGTCCAACCGACTAGTCCTTTCACGGAGACAGCCATGCCCAAGTCTACTTTTGCCGGCCACCCGCTGCATCCCATGCTCATCGTGGCGCCGGCCGCCCTGCTCCCTTTCGGTTTCGTCATGGACGCGCTTGAGCGCGCCACCGGCAAGGACAGCTACGCCAACGCAGCCTACTACGGCCTGGCTGGCGGCCTCGGTGGCGGCCTCGTGGCGGCGGCGGCCGGGTTCGCCGACTATCTGGCCATTTCGCCTGGCACGCCGGTCAAGCGCACCGCGAATATGCACGCGCTGCTCAACACCGGCGCGCTTGCCTGTACCGCCGCCAACCTGGCGCTGCGCAGCCGCCAACCGGCGCATCGCGGGGGCTCGCTTGCCCTGTCGGCCATTGCCGCAGTGGGCGTGCTGGTATCGGGCTGGTTTGGGGGCCGCATGGTGTACGAGCAAGGTATGCGCGTCAAGGGCGTCAGCCCAGTCGGGCACGTGCCCGACGCGGAACTGCCCGGCAGCGCATGGATGGAACAGCGCTTGCTGTCGATCGAAAAAGCGGTGACGCCTGCAGGGCCGCTGCGTGTTTAGTTGCTTGCTGTTGGCTTCACTAGTCCTCGATTTGGGTGGACAGCCGAAGCGAGCGTTGGCGCGTGAAAATCTTCCAGCTTAAATAGTCGAGTCCGGCTGCGTATGGGTTAAATCGACCACATACCGATGGGGGTGTAAACGGTATACATCTTCGTGTTAGATCAGAAAGTTCCAACCACCTACACGGAGATCCCCATGAAACTGAGTCTCGCGGCAAGCAGTGCCGCCTTGATAGCCCTCGCCGCAACCCCGCTGCTGTCCCAGGCCGCCGACAAGCCAGTCAAAGCCGAAGCGTCGATGCAAAAAGTGCTCGACACCCTCGCTTCGCTGGGCGGCAAACCAATCGAAACACTCACGCCCGAAGAAGCGCGCAAGCAGCCGACCCCGGCAGGTGCCGTTAAAAAGCTGCTCGCACAAATGGGCAAGAGCAGCGCGCCCGATCCCGCCGTCACCAAGAAAACCATGTCCATCGCCGGCCCCCTGGGCAACTTTCCCATCCACGTGTTCACCCCGGCCGGCGCCGGCCCCTTCCCAGTCATGATGTATTACCACGGGGGCGGATTCGTCATTGCCGACACGGCCGTGTACGAAGCCTCGCCGCGCGCTCTGGCGAAAATGGCCAACGCCGTCATCGTCTCGGTCGACTACCATCGCGCACCGGAACACAAGTTCCCGGCCGCCCCTAACGATGCTTACGCGGCCTACGAATGGGTACTGGCCAACGCCAAGCAAATCAACGGCGACGCTACACGGGTGGCAGTCGGCGGCGAAAGTGCCGGCGGCAATTTGGCCACGGTTGTGTCGATGATGGCACGCGACAAGAAAGCCGCGATGCCAGTTCACCAGCTGCTGGTTTACCCAGTCGTCAACAACGACATGAACACCCCCTCATACCAGCAGCATGCAGCTGCGAAACCGCTCAACAAGCCGATGATGGAGTGGTTCTTCAAGCACTACGGCGGTGACCCCGCCAACCCGTACGCCCTGCCCATGAAGGCAACGTCGCTCGCAGGCCTGCCGCCCGCGACGGTCATTACCGCAGAGATCGATCCACTTCTATCGGAAGGAAAGGCCTACGCCGACCGGCTGAGGAAGGATGGCGTCAAGGTCGACTACAAGGAATACAAGGGCATGGCTCACGAATTCTTTGGCATGGGCGCGGTGGTGCCCGCGGCTTTGGACGCTGAGCAGTACGCTGCCAAGGCCCTGAAGTCCGCATTTATGGTGAAGAAGAAGTAAGCAGATGCGGCATGGCCCTTGCCTGACCCTAGGCCATGCCGCATATCACTTTAGGCCTGTGCCCGCCACGGGCATCGGGCTGTTACTGCAACTGTATTGCTGATCAGCGTTGATGGCGATCAGTCCGACCGGCACTTCCTTTGGAAACATGGCGACTGCCTCCTGCAAGGCTTCGGTGAGCGGGCGACCTTCCTCGATCCATCGATATACCATTGACGCCAGCATGCGCCGCACTATCTCTTCGCCGATGCCGGTCGCGGCCACCGCACCGGCTTTGCCGGCGTAAAAGCCGCTGCCGATAATCGGCGTATCGCCGATTCGGCCCAGCAGCGACGGCGCCGAGCCGCCGGTTGAGCAGGCGACGGCAAAGTGGCCCTGCTCATCGCGCACCACCGCGCCCACCGTATCGCAGGTGCGTTTCGCTGGCGGAATTGGCGAGGCGAAGTTCCAGTCACGTAAAAATGCTTCGTTGGAATCGAGCGGGCTGGCTGGGCTGGCGGCAAACAGCGCTTGCATCAGCTTGCGGTGACGTTCCCGCGCCTGCTCCGACGCTCCCGGATGCTTTTCGTGACCAAGGTGATCGGCAAAGCGCTGCGCGCCTTCGGCGCAGAGCAGCCAATGTGGCGAGTCGGCAATCGCACGCGCCAGCCGGACCGGATATTTGACGTTGCGCACGGCAGCCACGGCCCCAAGCACCCCTTGACTGTCCATCACGCAGGCATCGAGTTCGATGGTCGCCCCGTCCAGGCCCAGGTTAGCCCCGCTGCCGGCGTTGAGACGGCCATCGCCCTCCATGCTCACGACGGCCGCGATCGCTGCGCCCAGCGCATCGGCGCCCGCCCCCAGGGCAGCGATGGCGGCCTGCGCCGCTGCGTCGACGCCATCCTGATAGGCAAAGCCCGCGCCTGCACCGCCATGCACCATCACACCGCCCTGTCTTTTCTCTGTCATCGGTTTTGCCTTTGTATTGAGGCCCAAGTGTAGACCGGTTGCCAAGGAACCCGCGTACGGCTGCAAAGGAATTTAACAATGTCAGCAAGGGAGATTCATGTAGGCAAATTCTTACTGAGCGCTAGCACGCGCACTGATACGGTGCAGGGAGATTGTTATGCATCATTCAAAGGACAATAACATTTTCATATGAGAAGTTAACAATATGCTTGAACACGCAATATTTGCCTCGCCGGTCAGCAGCATCCCCAAGGGCGCTCCTACGCCTTCCTCCGCCAAGAAAATCTACACCAGCTTGTTTGCCGGGGCGGCTTGCCATGAGGCCGAAGCGTTTCTGTCGGGCCAGCTTGATCAGGCGCGTACGCTGCCTTGCGACCTGCCCGAGGATCCGGCCGAGTTGCACGCGTGGGCCGAGCGCAACCAGCAGCGTGTAACCGAGACCTACGCCGCCTACCTGGCCGAGCGCAAAGCTGGAAAATCGCGCCGCTATTTTTCCAGCGTCGCGCACGCGCTGTACTTCATTCGCGGCGTCGCGCCGACCAAGCTGGTCGACGGCGCGTGGTTGTATGGCTGTCTGGCCCAGTGGCAGGAAAATGACTTTCGCCCTCTGATCAAAACCTACGTCGAAGAGCTGGGCGAAGGTGCGCCGGCCAAAAATCACGTGGTGCTCTATCAGCGCCTGCTTGACACCCACGGCGTGGCCGACTGGAGCGAGCTTGGCGAGGAACACTTTACCCAAGGCGCGATTCAGCTGGCGCTGGCGCAGACCGACCGCGGCGCCCTGCCCGAGGTGGTCGGCTACAACCTCGGCTATGAACAGCTGCCGCTTCACCTGTTAATTTCATCATACGAGCTCAATGAGCTTGGCATCGATCCCTATTACTTTACCTTGCACCTTACGGTGGACAATGCATCCACCGGACACGCGCACGACGCCATCGAAGCCGTTTTGCGCCTGATGCAGCGGGCTGCAGACCCGGCGGAGTTTTATCAGCGGGTCCGCGACGGCTATCGGCTCAACGATCTGGGCGCATCGAGCACCAGCGTTATCCAGGGCTTCTCGCTCGACGCCGAGGTGGTGCGCGTGCTCGCGGCCAAGGCCCGGGTCGGAAAGCACATGCACAGCGATTACTGCCGTGTCGCCGGCAAGTCCATTAACGACTGGCTGGCCGAACCCGCGCAAATTCCGGCCCTGTTGCGCGAATTCGAGCGCACCGGCTGGATCACCCGCGGCCAGGCCCCTGCCAACAGCCGTTTCTGGCGCCTGATCGAGGGCGAACGCGCCGAAATGTTCGGCGTATTTTCGCCTTACGAGCGCCAGGTGATGGCCGACTGGATCAGCAGCCCGGCCGCGAGCGGAGCCCCGGCGCCGGCGCCGCGCATAGCATCGTTCCGATCGCGCACCCGCGCGCTGGAGCAGGTTCCGGACCGGGTTGCGCCAACCCGATCCCAACGCCAGATCATTCGCCAGATCTACGACGAGGAAGCACGCCAGGCAATGACCGGCAACGACCTGCTGCGCGCGCTGGAACAGGACGTGGCCCAGGCGCCCACCAGGGCCGCCGCAATCGCCCTGCTTTTGCCGCACCTGTCCCCTACCCGCCATCACACCGCCGTCGGTCTGATGGCCACCCGACTCTTTGCGAGGATGTATGCTTGAACTCGACCAGCGCGCACCCCTGGATTTTTCAGCGTCCATGGCGGTCGCCAGGCCCAATGAGGATGCTTCCGTTTGCGCTCGCTACGAGGCTCTGTTCCAGCTCGGATGCAGCCTGAAACGCGGCGGCTATCGTTTCACCACAGTGACGCCGGCCACCCACCGACGCGTGAACGCGCGACCCGGCAATTTCTATTCATCGGACGTGGCAGGCATTTTTGGCTGGAGCCGCTCGTTTGCGCCGGCCGAAATCAGCAAGCCACTGCTCAGGAACATGGTGCTGGCCGAAGTGATTGCCGAAGTCGACCAGCCGAACTGGCGCCTGACCGTACGCGCGTCCACCCTGGACGGGGAACTCTACTTCCATTCTGCCTATCCGACGAGCGAAAAGGATGCTGTGTTCTTCGGTCCTGACAGTTATCGCTTCGTGCGCGCACTGCGGCATCAGCTCACCTTGGACCGGCCCAACATCGCGCGCGCTGTCGATATTGGCTGCGGCGCCGGACCCGGCGCCATTTCGATCGCGCTACGCTACCCCCAGGCGCAGGTGTTGGCCGTCGATATCAACCCTGCGGCGGTTGCCCTCACGACCGTTAACACCCGCCTGGCCGGCGCCGGCAATCTGCAAGCACTGGAGAGCAACCTCCTGCACTGCGTGGACGGCGAGTTTGACCTGATAGTCTCCAATCCGCCCTACCTGCTCGACGGCGAGCAACGCGCCTATCGCCATGGCGGCGGAGAGCTCGGCGCCGGCTTGTCGCTCGACGTGGTGCGCTGCGCCCTCCAGCGCCTGGCCGCGGGCGGCAGTCTGATGCTCTACACGGGCGTGGCCATGGTCGACAATCGCGACCCGTTCCTGGCCGAAGTGCAGGCCATGCTGGACGATAGCGGCTTTGTCTGGTCGTACGAGGAAATCGACCCCGATGTCTTTGGCGAGGAACTCGAGCAGGCGCCCTACCGCCACACCGAACGCGTAGCCGTAGTCTGGCTGGTGGCAACCCGACCGGCGGTGGCATCATGAGCGGCAAGATGGGCAGCCTCATGATCATTGGCGGCAGCGAGGACCGCACTGATGGCAAGGCGGTGCTGGAACGGTTTGTCCAGCAAGCGGGCGGACCCAAGGCGGCGATCTGCGTGCTGACGGCTGCCAGCACAGTGCCCGATACAATCTGGGCCCAGTATGACGAGGCGTTCGCCAAACTGGGCGCCGGCAATCACAGCCACTTGAAGGTCGACGAGCGGGCGCAGGCGGACGCTGCCGGCGTCGCCGAGAAAATCGCCAGGGCCGACGGCATTTTCATCACCGGGGGCGCGCAGGAACGACTGATCGCGGCCACGGGCGACACCCTGCTCCACAAGGCCCTGCATGAAGCGCTGCAGCGTGGCGCCTGCATCGCGGGCACCAGCGCGGGCGCATCGGCAATGGCGCAACATATGCTGGTCTCCGGCAAGACGGAGCTGCAAGCTGAAAAAGGCGCGATCGAGTTTGGAAAAGGCTACGGATTCGCGTCCGATTTCGTGATCGACCAGCATTTCTCACAACGCCACCGGCTCTCCCGGCTGCTGTCGGCGGTGGCCGAGAACCCTCAGCTAGTGGGCCTTGGCATTGACGAAGATACCGCGCTCCTGATCGAACAGTCGACCTCGATCGAAGTACTGGGCGGCGGTGCCGTCACCGTTATCGATGGCCGCCAGTCGGTCTCGAATGCGGCGCGCATCAAGGACGGCGAATGCCTGGAAATCGTCGATGTGCGGTTGCACGTGCTGCCGTCGGGAACCCGCTATCGGGTTGGCGGCGGGCCCGCGCCATTCGCCGATCTTCTGCAACGCCTCATTAACATCGCCTGAATCGACCATGCGCGTTCTCGAACAACGTATATTGCGCGGTCCCAACCTGTGGACCGAACTGCCATGCCTGCAAACCCTGGTCGATTTCGGCGATGCAGTAGCCGCTCCCCACCAATCGGTCCGGGCTCTGGTAGCGGACCATGGCGCAGGGCTGACCCAGCCCGAATTCCTCGCCGAGCTGGCGCGCGCGCTGCAGGCCCGCGCTGGCGTCGAAGCAGCCTTTGCCACCGCCAGGCCGCTGGAGGCGGCGCCCGCTCAGGCCAGGATCGTCTTTTCCTTCGAAGCGGAAAAGCTGGCCTGCGAATCCATGCAGCTCGCGCTCGACCTGCTGGCAGCAGCGGACCCGGTCGCCCTGCTCGAGGAGCGTATGCCAGAACTGAAGGAGACGGCGCAACGCTACGCCATCGGAACGAGCACGCGCGCAGTGGTCATGGCAGCGCAGGCACGTGGCATTCCAACCCTGCGCATTACCGACGAGGCCAATCTGTTCCAGCTGGGATGGGGCAAACGCCAGAAGCGGCTGCAGGCCACCATCACTGCCGACACCTCGCATATCGCTGTCGGCATTGCCGCCAACAAGCAGCTCACCAAGACATTGCTGGAGCAGGCCGGCATACCGGTGCCCAAGGGTGGCGTGGTGGCCAGCGCAGTTCAAGCTGCAGAGCTGGCGGCTAAGTTGACCCTGCCCGTGACCGTCAAGCCACTCGACGGCAACCAGGGCAAAGGCGTGAGCGCCTGCTGCCGCAGCCTGGACGAGGTGCAAGCGGCCTATGACTACGCGCGCGAGTACGGACGCCGCATTATCGTGGAGCGCCACATCGAAGGCAGCGATTACCGCATCCTGGTCGGCGGTGGCCGCGTGGCAGCGGCCTCGCTGCGGCGTCCGCCCGCCGTGCGCGGCGATGGCGTCTCGACCATCGAGCAACTGGTGGCGCGCGAGAATCAGGCTCCTTCGCGCGGCGAGGGGCATACCACTATCCTGACCCGCATCAGCCTGGACGAGCAGGCGCTCAGCCAGCTCCACGCTCAAGGCTACACGCCAGCATCAGTGCCGCCACGCGGCGCAGCGGTCAGCCTGCGCGCCAACGCCAACCTGTCAACCGGCGGTACCGCCGAAGACGTGACGGAGCGGGTACACCCGGATACCGCGCGCATGTGCGTGCGCGCCGCCGAAGCCATTGGCCTGGACATTGCCGGCATCGACCTGGTGTGCACCGACATTGAACGCAGCCTGCGCGGACAAGGTGGCGCCATCATTGAAGTCAATGCGGCTCCCGGGATCCGCATGCACGAGTTCCCGGTCGCGGGACAGGCGCGCAACGCCGGCGATGCAATCGTCGAGTCCATGTTCGGCAAGTCCAACGGGCGCATCCCGATCATCGCCGTGACCGGCACCAATGGCAAAACCACCACCACCCTGATGATCGGCCACTGCGCCCGCCGCACCGGCCTGGTGCCGGGCGTGACCACCACCGAAGGCGTGTATATCGACGGCAGCCGTATCCTGGAAGGCGACTGCGCAGGGTTTCATTCGGCGCGCGCCGTGCTGGCGTCAAATGCCGTCGACATTGCCGTACTCGAAACTGCGCGCGGGGGCATCCTCAAACGCGGCCTGGCGTTCGACCGCTGCACCATTGGAGTGGTCCTGAACGTATCTGCCGACCACCTGGGGCTGGACGGCGTGGAAACCGTGGAACAGCTAGCAGTAGTAAAAGGACTGGTGGCGCGCAACGCCGCGCGCGCAGCGGTGCTCAATGCGGACGATCCCCACTGTGTTGCAATGGCGGGCACGCTGCGCCGCGGCGCCGAGCTTATCTACTTCTCAATGCAGGCCGACAATCCCGTACTGCTGCAGCATCTCGCGCGTGGAGGGCGCGCGACCTATCTGGATGACGGCACGCTGATCGTGGCTGACGGCACCCGGCGCCACCGGCTGCTGCAGGCATCGACCATGCCCGCCTCGCTCGGCGGGCATGCGCGCTACAACGTGGCCAACGCGCTGGCGGCCGCTGCGGCACTGCTGGGTGCAGGTTTTCGCACTTCCGATATTGCCAGCGGTCTGTCCAGTTTCGTTTCCGATGCCGCCAGCAATCCGCTGCGCTCGAACGTGTACAAGATCGATGAAGTCACCGTGATGGTGGACTACGCGCACAATCCTGCTGCTTACGAGGCCTTATCCGCAATGGCGCGCTCGTTCGGCCGGGGCCGCCGCGTTGCCGTGGTCACGTCGCCGGGAGACCGGCGCGACAGCGATTTGCAGCAGCTCGGCCGTACCTGCGCTGCCGGTTTCGACGCGCTGTTTGCCTACGAGGCTAACGCACGCGGCCGCGCCGACGGAGAAATATCGAAGCTGATAGTTCAGGGTGCGCGCGCGGCGGGCATGGACGGGCGGCATACCCACGCAGTGGTACCGGTTGCAGAGGCTTTTGCCCAGGCAATGGCAGCATGCAGACCAGGCGACATGCTCATTTTTGCGTGCGGCTCAGCCAGCACGGCCACCGAAGTGCTCGCGCCCTACCTTCAGCGCGCCGAAGTGCTCGCGCGCCCGGTCATGTGGACCGCGCCGGGCGCGACCGCGCCTGCCAAAGCCTGAACCCGGCCAGCTTCAGGTGTCGTAACGCTCCGCGCTATTGCGCTTGACGAGATAGTACGCCAGCCCCGCCACGGCGGTGGCTACGGCTGCCTTGCGCACCAGCCCGGCCTTGTTGTGCTGCCATTCAGCCTTGATACCCATTTCGGCCAGCACATTGGGAACCTTGCCTTGCATGAGGTCCTGTCCGATCCCCTCGACCATATTGACCCGATCCGCCAGCAGCAAGAGCATGAAATGCCGGATATCGTTTTCGGTCATTTTGTAGGCCATGCGCCGCAAGAGGCCCGACAGGCCGGCCGGCGGCGTACTGGTACCGAACAAGGGGGTGATGCCCGGCCGTTCAGGCGAAACGAAGACTTCGACGTTCTCCTCCTGCTGAGGCGGAGGCGACAGGGGCGCGCCATCTAGCCGCGGCGGTGAGTGTTCCATCGGCACGGCGGGACGCATACTGCGGTCCAGGTCGGCACCCCAGCCCTGAATGTGCGACATGTCGCGGCCTTGCCGCGCCACCGGCGCGAAAGAATTCCCATGCTCGTGAGCGTGACCAGGTTCGCTGACCCGGCCGGCTTGTGTTGCGGCTGTGCTATTAATGCGATTGACGTTATCCATGTGCTCCCCCTTTCCTAGTGCAGCGCGCTGGCCGTGCTGGTCCGGACCTGATTGACATTCGGCGGGATCAGGATGGTTTTGATGCAATTGTCCAGCTTGCTTGAAAATATGTGGTACGCATCCGAGACTTCTTCGAGCGGTATCCGATGCGTGATGATTTCGCTGGGTTTGATGCGCCCGGCCTGAATGTGTTCGATCAGGCGCGGCAAATGACGCTTGACGCTGGCCTGGTTCATGCGCAAGGTCAGCCCCTTGTTGAGCGCGTTGCCAATGGGGACTGCGTTGAAGGTCGGCCCGTACACGCCCACGATCGACACATTGCCGCCCTTGCGCACCGAATTGATGGCCCAGTGCAGCGCAGTAGCGCTACCAGCCTGCAACTTCATGTAGCGCCCGGTCAGGGTCTGGGCGGCGCTGCCGGAAGCCTCGCACCCGACTGCATCGATACACACGTCGGCCCCCAGCCAGTCTGTCATTTTCTTGATGTGCAGGGCCATATCGTCGACCTCCTTGAAGTTGATGATCTCGCACTGCGCATACTTTTGCACGAAGTCCAGCCGGTACTCGACATGATCGACCACGATGACCCTGCCGGCGCCCATCAGCCAGGCCGACTTGGCGGCAAAAATACCGACAGGGCCGGCGCCAAATACGACCACGGTATCGCCCTCGCGAATGTCGCCCATTTCAGCAGCCTGGTACCCGGTTGGCAGCGCGTCGGTGAGCAGTACTGCATCGTCTTCGTGCAGGTCGGCCGGAATGACCGTGGGGCCCACGTCGGCCATGGGCACGCGCACCAGTTCGGCCTGGCCGCCGTCGTAGCCGCCTGCGGTATGCGAATAACCGTAGATGGCGCCCACTGCGGTGGCCTCCGGATTGGTGTTGTGGCAGTTGCCGTAGAGTTCTTTGTCGCAGAAAAAGCACGATCCGCAAAAGATATTGAAGGGCACCAGTACCCGGTCACCCACCTTGAGCTTTTGCACCTGGTCGCCAACGGCTTCGACCACACCCACGAACTCGTGCCCGAAGGTGAAGCCGATACGGGTATCCGGTACCAGCCCGTGATACAGATGCAGGTCGGAGCCGCAGATGCACGAACGCGTCACGCGGACGATGGCGTCGCCCGGATGTTCGATCTGCGGATCCGGCTTTTGCGTGGCGCGCACGCGGTACGGTCCTCGATAATCCATTGCCAGCATAATTCCCCCTTTTGGTGGTTAGCTTTTCAACCCAGAAGAACTAACAACGTAACGCAAAGGGAAGTGCAAAGTCGATACGCGCACGGAAAGGAGCGCGCCTTTTACTGCGTTGGCGATCTGGCTGGAAAGGGATTTGCTGCCTACGAGTAGCGGCTGCGGAACCACTGCTCGGTTGCACTATCGGCCGGGAAAAACGATTCGATGCGCAGCTCATGCAAGGTCACGTCGCGCGGGGTGCCGAGCGTTGCAATGGCGGTGAATAATTTGAGTTCGATCCCATCCTTGCGCAGGCTAATGGGAAGAAACGGCAAGGGATTGCGGTCGGCGCCATCGCCCTGCCGTTTGCTGGTACCGGCCAGTGCGCTCAGCGAGCTCAGCAAGGCACTCGCTTCGCTGCCCGGGCCGTCGCTCATTGCTTCGCGTGCAATCCAGTGCAGCACATCCGGCCCCACCTCTTCCAGATTGCCAATATACGGACGCACCCCCTCCGGGTCGAGCATGAGCCGCAGCACATTAATGGCGCCGTCGAGCGGGACGGCGGCCGCTTCCGGCATGCCGAGCAGCCACTTGAACAATCCCGCCGCAGGCTCATTGAGCAACTGCAAATTCCACAGCCTATCCACCACGATGGCCGGAAATGGGGCCTGCTGTCGCAGCATGAAGTCAATCGCCTGCCGCACGGCGGCCAGCTCGGGATCGGATAGCTTGCGCTCCTGATACGCAGGAGCGAAGCCGGCGGCCAGCAGCATGATATTGCGCTGGCGAAGGGGAATATCGAGCACCAGGCCGAGCTTGAGAATCAGCTCGCGGCTAGGCTGGGCGCGCCCGCTTTCAATAAAGCTGAGGTGCCGCTGCGAGACATCGGCAATGCCCGACAGCTGCAGCTGACTATGCCCCCGTTTAGCCCGCCAATAGCGCAAGGCAGAAGAAAAATCTGAAAAAAATTCATTGACCTTCGGATGATCCATGGTTTCAGACACGGCAGCTCCACAATTGATTGCGACAGTCACAGCTTGCAGCATGCGCGCAGCGCTGGCAAGGCGCCCCGATTACCTCACAGGTAATTGCCGCAATGCCGCGCCGGTACCACACTGGATCCATCATCAACCCAAGGAGAACTGTCATGAAAACTGTCCAGCCCGCCCGTTTGCTCAAATTTGCCCTGTATGCCGATGCCGCTGCCAGCGTGGGCCTCGGCGTGCTCCAGCTGCTGCTGCCGTCCTTGCTGACCGAGCAGTTACGACTGCCCACCGTGCTGCTGACCGGGACCGGGCTGTTCCTGCTCGCTTACGCGCTGGTGTTGGTGCTGCTCGCCAGCGCCAGACAGGTGTGGGCTGCAGCTATCCGGTTTATCGTGATCGGCAATGTGGGCTGGGCGCTGGCCTGCTGCGCACTGCTGCTGAGCGCAACTGTCGCTCCCAGCCCGCTTGGCACGGCGTTCATCGCTGTGCAGGCGGGGGCGGTGCTGGTGTTCGCTTATCTTGAGCGTGCTGGCCTGCGCGAATCCTTATGGGACGGCGTGCCCCAGGCCCGGCCGCTTCAGGCCTGATTGGCAACGCCCGGCACGCCCGGACCTTCGGACGGATATTTTAGGAACAGGTCGGTCGACTCCAGGGGCGCCGCCACAGCCGACAGGGCGGGATAGGAAGCGGCCGGCACCAGCGGGGCCAGCATGGCTTGCACGAAGCCCCACACCACCGCCGTCGTGATGGCTGGCTGGGTGGCGGCGTCGGAAAACACTTCCGGCTGCGCCCGGACCTGTTCTTCGAGCGCGGCGCAGGCCGCCAGCAGCTGGCCCGTGACGCGCTTCATCCAGGGTTCGTACTGGGCCGAAATGGGCCGCAAATTACGCTCATAGACAATCTGCGCGCCCTTCTCGCATGCCGCCAGCGCCACGCCGACGGCACGAAACTGCTGCTCGAGCGGCACCCCGGTCGCCCACAAGGAGCGCCCGGCAGCCGCCTCCAGGTATTGCAGGATCAGCGAGGAATCCATCAACACAGTTCCGTCGCCGCACACCAGCGTGGGCGCTTTCACGATGGGATTGATCGCCCGGAACTGGTCGAAGGTACTGAAGACGGACACGGACTCGTGCCGGAACTGCATGCCCAGCACATCCAGTGAGATTGCAACGCGCCGTACATAGGGCGAGTCGAGCATACCGATCAAACGCATGGCGGGCTTTCGAATGGGTTAGTCGAGCAAAGGCTGATTGAGTTCGGTGCGCCAGCTGGCAGGATCAGGGTCGGACTCCGGACCTTTGGTATAGACCTCCCACAAGTCGGGCGCCGCTTGCAGGCCCTGCTTGCCGATCCATTCGCGGAAGCTGGCCCAGCCTTCACCCAGGCCGCTATAGTCGCCCACCAGTATTGTACGCGCGACCCGCCCAGCGGGCAGGCTGCCTGGCCGCACCCGGCCGCTCGGCGTCACCGGTCCTGACACCGGCACACCGATTTCAAAGTCGAAGGTGTCAGGATGCATCGTCAGATGATGCGAGAACCAGGAGCCGGTGGGACCGATTCCCTGCGCCTGCACCACTGCCATCAATTCGCCGATCCCCGGCCCCATGACCGTGCGAATGTCGGCGCGCGGAATGGTCAGATGGATCACGGCGGTTTGCTGGGCGTCGATGTGAACTATGTGGTGGCTTGATTCGAACATGAGGTTCATCCTGAAAAGTGGGTGGTAATGCTACGACGTTGCAAACTGCCGGGAATCGACATCCGGGCCGTCAATTATTAGTAAATCAGCGAACGGGCAGAAGGTTCCAGTATAAGCACCTCCGGCGCGCGTGCCAGACGCTTGTAGAGCGGTGCAAATTGCTGGTCGCGCCAGCGGACGTCCTGGGCCATGCGCGTGTGATAGCGATCATACGCGGCGCGGTCGTCGAAGCGGGCGATCCAGACGAAGACATTGGCCTGTTCCCGCACCGGCAGCTGCGCGAAAGTGTTGGGGCTCTTGTCACTGACGAAGCGTCCGATGATGGTGGCGCCGGCCTGCTCGAACAGCGGCGCCAGCGTCGTCCCGAAACTGGTGCCAAATTGCGCACTCACCTCCTGGCTGAAATGGTAAATCGTCGCTACTATCAGGCCCGGCCTGGGCGCGCTTGCGCCGATTGGGGGCCGCGCGCTTGCCGCCGGGGCGAAACCCGTTCCAGGCCCCGCCGGGCGCAGCAGCAGGACATCGTCATTGTCGTACAAGGTGGCGTTGGCGTCCGCCTTCCAGCGCTTCCACAAAGCGCCATAGTAAAAATCGGTCAGGGCCTGTTTGCGGGCTGCCATATCGCTAAAGCCGCGTATCCAGGTGAAGCGGTGCGGGTCGTTCAGGTCACGAAATTGACCGAGCACGCGAATGCCCAGCGCCTCCTGCGATTCGATGAACTCACGCTCGAACAGGGTGAACAGTGTGTCGCGCTTGCCGGGATAGGTGATGTACTGGCGCAGCTCGATCACCTGGCAGCAGGTGGGGTCGGCTGCTGGCCCTGCCACGGCCGACTGGGCGACCATCAGTGCTGCGGCGGCGATAATTTGTTTCATATGGCTCCTTGTGTTACTTGTTGCGGGTATCGACTGCAATCCAGTTGTTTTCCCAGGTGGCGCCGCCATCGGCTGAATAAGCCTGTTCGAATCGCCACTGGCCCTTGGTAATCGGGATGATCAGGAAGCGAACGAAGACCTGGCGTCCGTTGACGGCATCCTGTCCATAGAACACGCCGCGGCCGTGGGCGAACGAACCGTGCATCGCGTCGGTCATGCGCCCGTTGGCCAGATTGGCGAAGTGCAGCGTCCACTGGCCGCTGGCGGGCTGGTACAGGCGCAGCGAAACCCCCGCGATCTGCCCAGCCGGGCCGCGCACGTCCAGTTCCACCAGATTGGCGCGCTGACCTGCAACCGGCTTGACGACGGTGGTGCCGGCATACTCGAGCCACTCGATGCGCCCGCTCAAGGGCTCGCGCAGGCGTTTTAACTGGGTCGACCAGGTGCCGATCTCCCAGTCGAAATCGTGGACGCCGTCGGGCGCCGCGCGCAGCGGCGCGGCAATGAGCAGTGAGTACGCCCACAGGGCGAAGAGGAGCTGTTTCATCGGTCGATGCTGTGGATGAATGGAGGAGCCATCATAGGCACGACGCTGTCCCATGGGTAGGTCCAGTTGGTGAGATTTTTTTAGAACCACTGGGTAAAAAGCAGTACACTGGCAAGATGGATTACAAGGTACTTCTGAGTAGCTTCGAACGACAGCACGCAACGGCCGGCTGGCCACGCCAGCGTATTATTCATGCCTGTCTGCGGGCGGCGATCATGGACGGCAGCCTGGCGTCAGGCACCCGCTTGCTCGCCAGCCGCGCCCTGTCGCAGGAGCTGGGGATTGCGCGCAACACGGTGTTGTACGCTTACGAGCAGCTGGCCACCGAGGGCCTGGTGCTGGCCGCGCCGCGCGGCACCGTGGTGGCGCCACTGCCGGTGACCATGCCGAGCGTCCCCGACGCCGCGCCCAGCAACGCCGCGCTGGCGCGCCGCACCCAGGCCTTGCGCGCCCTGCCCCTGTCCGGCGATGAAGATGGCGCATTCGCGCCCGGCTTGCCCGCCCTGACAGCGTTCCCGATATCCTTATGGCGGCGCACCCTCGATCGGGCCTGGCGCGATATTGGTCACAGTGAACTGAACTACACCGACGTGGCTGGCGTGCCTGCGCTGCGCGAAGCGATCAGCGCCTACCTCGGCGCCTCACGCGGAGTGCGCTGCGATGCCAGCCGGGTCTTCATCACCAGCGGGGCTCAGTCCAGCCTGGAGATCTGCGCGCGCACCTTTGCCGATGCAGGCCAGACCGTCTGGATCGAAAACCCCGGCTACATGGGAGCCCTTGCAGCATTCCGCGCGGCGCAGCTTCGCACCGTGGGTATTGCGGTCGACGGTGGCGGCATCCACCCGAGCGCGCGAGACTGGCAGCAGCACCCGCCGCGGCTGATCTACACCACGCCCTCGCATCAGTACCCTACCGGGACGGTGCTCGACATGCCGCGCCGGCTGTGCCTGGTCGACTCGGCCAGGGCTGCGGGCGCGCTCATCATCGAAGACGACTACGACAGTGAGTTTCGCTACGAAGGGCCGCCCCTGCCGGCGATGCAGGGGCTGGCGCCCGACGCACCGGTGGTCTATCTCGGCACTTTCAGCAAGACCATGTTTCCCGCTATTCGGACCGGCTACATGGTGGTGCCGGCCAGCCTGGTGGGTCCGTTGCGCGCGGTGCTGGCGCGCATGGCGCCACATGGACGCGCGGCGGACCAGCTGGCACTCGCCGATTTTCTGCATGGGGGTCAGTTTGGAGTGCACTTACGGCGCATGCGCCGGCTCTACCTTGGCCGCCGCAACCTGCTGCTGGAGGCCTTACAAGGGCATGCTGGAAGCGCGATCAATGTCCACGGGAGCTCGGCCGGCATGCATCTGTCGCTGACGTTCAGGGACGCGGCGCTGGTGGACACCCGGATTGCCGCCGCAGCGCTGCAACAGGGTCTTGTGGTGCGGGCACTGAGCGCGCACGCCACCGGCATGCGCGCGCGCGGCTGGAACGGCCTGGTGCTGGGCTACTCGCAGGTGCGCGAAGACGATATCGACCGACACGTCAGGACCCTGGCACAACTGCTGGAGACCAGTTAGCTCTTTTTAGCAGGTTCGAACACGTACAGCACCAACGCAGGACCGGGCGCCTTGCACGGCACCGGGAGCGAACGATTCCACTCATCGGTCAGCACGGTCTGTTCGCCCGCGGCGCAGCGGCGCGCCTGCTCCAGGTAGGCTTTGTGTCCATCACCCTGCAAGTGCACCCCGTTGAGCCACACCAGCCTGAAGCCGTTTTTAAGGCCTGGGCACGACTCCGGCGGAACCTGCAGTGGAAACACGGTGTGCTCGGAGACGTAGGAGCGCGGACCGGTGCAATTGCTGTCGAGGACATGGTTGATCGCGGCCTGGCGGTACGCGCCCGAGGCCTCCGGTTGCTTGAGTTCTGCTGCGTTCAATGGCCGCACCACGCCCAGCTCGGCCAGCTTGCGCAGGCCTTCGCCCCAGCTGATGCGGCTGATAGCGATATCCTGCACGATGGCCAGGCGCGCGGGCGCCGCCGGCCCACCCTGCGCCGTGCCCGCGGCGATCATTTCTTTCCATCCGCGCGCTTCGGTCTCGCGATTGTTCAGCGTTGCGCGCCATAGCGCCAGCAGAGTGCTTGCGTCATCGCCGGGAGCGTCTAGCGAGCGGACCAACAGGTGCTGCAAGGCTTCGCCGCACCAGTAGGGTGCCCGCTCCAGGTTCTTGTCTTCCTTGTCCGCCTGGGTTTCGCCCTCGACAACGCGGCAGCGCATCAGCGCGACGTCCTTGCGCGCGGCATAGTCGGACGGTTTGACAGTGCCGGTCTTGATTAGAATGGCCGCCGCAACCGCTTCCGAACCACCTTCGGCCAAGGCCATGATGCCTGGCTGGCCAGTGGTGTCGAGCGCGGCCAGGCTCAGGGCATGAAAATACTCATGGAAGACAAAGTGGCGCGCCAGTTCGAAGTTCCACATCTCGCGCTTTTGCCAAAAGTCCCCCGTAAAGTCCAAGCGTAGCAATTCGGGCGTGACGTCGCCGCGGTAGCCGTAGCGGTCCACGTTGCGCCCACTGCGGGTAAATACATAGGAGAAGGGCTCGGTCTTGTCGATGATCATCCCCATGGACGATTTAGCATGCAAGAGCTCTTTGCGAACGGTGTCGACCAGCCATCCCGGAATTGCGCCGTCGACTGCGGCGACCTGATTGTCCAGAGTAATCAAGGCGGGCGTCCCCACTACCAGATAGCGTGACGCCTGTCCCACTTCGTGGGCGGCGATGCCACGCTCCGGGGTGCCGGGCAAAAAGCCGGAAAATCGGAACTGATAGTCCTGCCTCCCGGGTGGACGCAGATGGGTAGTGTTGACCAGCACCGCCTTGCCGTCGCCAAAAGTGAGCACGGGTTCAGTACCGCGATAATAGGCAAGGTTTTGTGGCGGCGGCTTAAGCAACACCGATAAAGTCTGGCCCGGCGCGTTGAATTGCACACTGCGCCCGTCCGCAGACAGGGCGGCCCCGGCGGTAAGCACAGTCCATACTGCCTTGCGCAGCGTACCGCTTCCATCCAGGCGCAGGCAAGTCACCGGGCTGGCAAAGGCATAGTCGGCCTTGGCGCCGCCCGGCGCCTGTACCAGATTGACAATCACCTGGCCTTCCGGCTTGCACGGCGATGCCGGTGCAGCCAGCACAGCAACAGGACAGTGAAGCAGCAATGCTGCGGCGAGAAGGCGAACAATATTCATAGGAACTCAGTGATTGCCTTGCGGCTTTGTCTTTGCGGGAACATTTAAGGGCGCATTATCGCGTGTTTGGGAGCCGACAAGCGCCCGGCATGCTGCGCAGCGCTACCGACAGTTCGCAGTATGAGCGCAAGTTATCAGACAGATCAATGTACGCATGGGGCCGAGGCTGGCAAGACCTTTACAATTGGAAAACTCCCCTGCCGACTTGAATTCACCATGAACCAGATCGCCGTGCTGGGCCTTGCCCTGTTAGTTGCTATGCCCGCCTTCGCCGCCGGTCCTGGGCCATTGTCAGCCGTCGAGCAACGCATTGTTCCGGTTCGGATATGGGGTGGCACCCCGGCCGATTCGACGCAGGCGCGCTTGCACAGCATCGACGGCATTACCTTGCATCACCAAGGCGAGACGTTCAAGCCCGGCACCGATCCGGTGCTATACCTGCGTAACTTGCAGCGCTGGTCGCGCACTAGCAAGCAATGGCTGGATATTCCGTACCACTATGTTATCGATTTGGAAGGCGGCATCTACGCCGCGCGCGACATTGCCTTTGCGGGGGATACCAATACGTCGTACGATCCCAAGGGGCAGGCGCTCATCGAAGTGGTTGGCAATTTCGAAGAAGTCGAGCCCAATCAGCAGCAACTGGACGCCGTGGTGGACATGATGGCCTTGCTGATAGTGCGCCACCGCCTCTCCCTCGACAACATTCGCGGCCACAAGGACCACACGCACACCCTGTGCCCCGGGAAGAATATGTACCGCTACCTTGAAAACGGCTATTTCCGCAGCAAGGTCGCGCTGCGCCTTGCCGGTGCCGCGCGTAACTGAGTGGATCCAACAAGAGCCTCACCGCGCAGGGTTGGCAGGGACGACGCTACTTCGGGTATGTGACTTGGACACTGTCGCTGTCTGCATCAGCATCGTCGAACAGAGTATCGGGTACGCCGGACACTGGCGCGCCGCAGTCAACCGCGCGGCAGCCCACCTAAGCCAGCTTTGAAAAAACGTGGATGTTGGCCACTTGCGCCAGCTCGGCGTCGTACTCGTAGGCGGACCTGGTGGAGCGGTATCGGCGAGGTGCTGGTGCAGGCCAATGCGTCAGCGCAGCCCCGCTAGCACTGGCGCCGCCGGTATGCCATTTTTGAATAGCTACCTAGAAAAAAGGCGTACTTCCGGATATGCCAGGACTGGTATGCTGGCTTTCGCTGTCGCCGCTGGCACATCGCATGCCATTGCGCCCCCATGAATTCTGATAACAAGAAACAGGACCCCTTGCCATGATTTTATCCGCCCGCCGCATTCCCCTGCTGGCCTGCATCGTGATCGCCAGTCTGGCCACGCCCGCGCTGGCCGCCAAGCTCAATCTGAACGGCGACTGGCGCTTCCATCGCGATGACCAGAAGGCGATGCGCAGCGACGCCGACGTGCCGGCATCCGCCTGGACCCGGGTGGATTTACCCCATAGCGCGCGCATCGAGGCGCGCGAAGCTGTCGATACCTGGCAGGGGCAAGCCTTCTACAAAAAGGATTTCAAGGCCAGGATGGCGCCAGGCGAGCGCGCCATCCTGCGCTTTGAAGCTGCCATGAACGTGGCCGACGTCTGGGTCAATGGCACGCATCTTGGCCAGCACCTGGGCGGATATCTCCCCTTCAGCTTTGACGTGAGCGACCTGCTCAAGGCGTCGGGCCTCAATCAGGTCGTCGTGCGCATCAATAATGAAGACAACAAGATTACCGGCCCCAAGCCGCTCAAGGACCTGGACTACATCCAGTATGGGGGCTTGTACCGCGGCGTCAGCCTGAGCATCAAGCCAGCGGTGCACATCACCGACGAGATGCTGTCCGCCACCCCGGCCGGCGGCGGTATCTTCGTGACTTACCCGAAGGCGGACCGGGATGCGGCGACGGTGCGAATCAAGACTGAACTGCACAACAGCGCCAAGGTTCAGCGCCCTGTGACGCTACGCCATACCTTGCTGCAGCAAGGCCGGCGCGTGGGCGAAATCGTCAAACGGATAAGGCTGGGAGCCGGCGAGCGCCGCCACGTCGAGCTCGACCTGGAGCTTGCCAGGCCGGCCCTGTGGTCGCCCCAAGCACCGCATCTGTACCAGTTGCAGTCCACGGTCGCCAGCAATGGGCAACAGGACCAGGTACGCACCCGCATCGGCATTCGCCGCCTGGCATTCAATGCGCAGCATCAGCTGCTGCTCAACGGCGAGGCGCTGTTTCTGCGCGGTGTAAACCGGCACCAGGAATACCCTTATGTCGGCTACGCCATCTCGCCCCAGGCCGACTACCGCGACGCGCTGCTGATCAAACGGGCCGGCTACGACTACGTGCGCCTGTCGCACTACCCGCACTCGCCCGCCTTCATGGACGCCGCCGACGAATTGGGCCTGGTGCTGCTGGACGCGATTCCAGGCTGGCAGTTCTTCAATCCCGACCCCGCTTTCGCGCGCCAGACGGTGCAGACTTGCGCCGACATGATACGCCGCGACCGCAACCACGCCAGTGTGCTGGCATGGGAGTGTTCGCTCAACGAGACCGGCATGCCGCAATCGCTGGTCGACCAGCTGCATCAAACTGTGCACCAGGAGTATCCGGGCGACCAGGCATTTTCCGCCGGATGGGTGCCGCAGACCTACGACATCTACCTGCAGGCGCGCCAGCACCGCATCGGCTCCAAACACAAGCTGCCGGCCAAGCCGCTAATCGTCTCCGAATACGGTGACTGGGAATATTTTGCGATGAACGCCGGCTTCAATCAGACCGCGTGGGCCGACCTGAAAGAAGCCGACCGTTCGAGCCGCCAGTTTCTCGGCGATGGCGAAAAGCGCCTGCTCCAGCAGGCCAAGAACGTGGCCGAAGCCCACAACGACAACTTCACCACCCCGGCTTTTGCCGACGGCTACTGGGTCATGTTCGACTATGCGCGCGGCTACGCCAGGGAACTGGAATCGTCGGGCATCATGAGCATTGACCGCCTGCCTAAGTTCTCCTACGATTTCGCGCGCTCGCAGCGCAGCGCCGGCGAAACATCGGCGGTCTGGGGCGGCGGTCCGATGGTGGCCATTGCCAGCTTCTGGACCCAGGACTCGTCGCCGCTGGTGCGGGTGTTTACCAACACCGACGAAGTCGAGCTGTTCTTGAACGGTAGGAGCGTTGCGCGCCACAAGAGCGTGGCCTCGGCAGCCCATCCGCATCTCCAGCACCCGCCGCTCGAATTCGACACCGGCGCCATGCAGCCGGGCGAATTGAAGGCGCTCGCCTACCAAGGCGGCAAGGTGGTGGCCACGCATGTGGTGCGGACCCCATCCGCCCCGGCCGCCCTGCAGGTCTGGCTTGATGACATGGGTGTCAAACCGGTTCCCGGCGATCTGGTGTTCCTGCGCGCCCGCTTGCTCGACGCGCAAGGCAACCGGGTGCCGCAAAACGGCCGCAAGGTGCAGTTTGCAGCCAGCGGCGGCTACGAAATCGTCGGCGCCACTGCATCGAGCACCGAGGCCGGCACCGCCAGTGTGCTGGTGCGCGTGCACGGCGCCAAAGGATCCCTACGGGCCCAGGCCGACACCCTCGAAGGCCGGGCCACGCCCTAGGCAGCGGGCGGCATTACTCCATCCGCTCGAGCGCCGCGCGCGCCTGTTCAACCCCGTCAGCATCGCTCAGTATCCTGAACAGGTAATCGAGGTCGATCACCTGGATCAGCACACTGCCGGCATTGGCCTTGATCATGCGCCCGACCAGCATCCCACCGTCGCCATTGGCAAGCGGGGTCTGAATCAGCTCCGAGGGAGCGAACTTGGCGACCCCGTGCAGTTCGCTGACCAGCAAACCGATGCAACGGGCCCCGTTGCGCACCACGACCACCTGGCTATTGCTGTCGATTGCGGTGACCTCGCCCGTCAGGAAAGCGCCAAGATCGAATACCCACACATAGCCGCCGCTGCCGCCGCCCTCCTCGTCGGCGACCGCCAGCACGCCAATCCTTTCCACGAAGCCGCCCACCGAAACCGAAGCCACCCGGGCGGCGGCGTGGGCGACGCACACGTGTTCCGCCGGGACGGCGAACAGGGTACCGGCGATGAAAAAGGTGGCGAATTCTTCGCCGTGCAGCGTATCGAGACTTTGTTCGATTAGTGCCAGACCACGTTCGGCCCCAGCCGAGCGCGCGCGCACCATGCCGAACGATTCGATCACCACGGCGATGACATCGGCGCGGTAGCCGTCGCTGACCTTGAATTCCAGGTAGCCATGCGAAGCGGTGCAGCCCATGATGGCGTACTGCTCGTCATGCGCGATGATGCGAGCCGCGCTGTCGCCCGTCGGCAGAGCCAGCAGGTCTGGCGCTACCTCGAGCGTTGCGCCAACTGGACGCGTGGGATCGGTGCTGGCGATGACAACACCGCCGCGATCGACGAAAAACGCCTGTACACCATCTTTCTCGGCCAGCGCGCCTTCGAGCATGGCTGAGAACTCCACCGCGGAGTCGAATACCAGCCCAATGCCGCCGATGACTTGACCGTCCCTGTCGACGCTGCGAATCGCCGCGTGGTAGACATAAGTAGGGCGGCCGCCATACATCGGCGAGGGTTCGAAGGGCGTGACATAGTATTGCTGTTCGGTGCGCAGCGAGCCGACCTGCCGCAGCGTTTCGGCATCCACCGCATCCGGATAGTCGCCCTGCGCGGTGCTGGCAATGATCCTGCCATGACGGTCGTAGACGAAGATGCTGGTGTAGACCGTGTAGAGGCCGTTGATGTAGGCGAGCATGGCGGCGATTTCCTGCACCTGCGGCGCGTCCAGCGGCGCAGGCCTGGCCAGCAGCGAACGCAGCACCGGCGACAGGGCCCACCAGCGGCAGTCGTTGGCGCGCTCGTAGAGGTTGCGGTCGAGCAGATCCACCAGCAAGTGCGAGACGAACTCGCCTTCGCGCAGGCCGGACGCCAGCACCGTCTCGAACAGATCGCGGATCGACTTGGAAAACAGCTCGTTGCTGCGCGCGCCGGTTTCACTGATCTGCTCCAGAATGCTCTTGAGCCGCGCCAGTTCGCCGGCCTGCCCTGCCGTCATGACCTGGCCGTTCCAGACCACGCGGCGAATGGTATCGGCTGCGCCCATGATTTCGAACAGCGGCGGGCAGAACGACTCGGCGTGCGATAACAAGCCTTCGGCAACGGCGGGATCGAGTTCGGCCAGCACCGCGCTCTGCACTGCGCCGAACGCGATTTCCAGCGGAATCATCACCTGGCCCTGCCATCCCGCTGGCCCCGGATAACCCTGGTAGCCTGGCGAACTGTAGGTGCGCACCAGATACTCGCGCCCGGCGAACATGGTCAGCACCGGCGCCGCCGAAAGGTTCACCGGGACCTGGGCGCCGATCGGAATCCACAACGGATCGGCACTGGCGATGACGCGGTTGGTCGCGTCGAGCAGGAGCATGTTCGAGCGTTCGCCGTGGTCGCGATGAGTGGAAAATACACGCGCCATTTCTGCCTCGAAGGCAAAACACAGGCACAGGATCCCGACCACCGCGCCGCTGTCGGGATGGAGCACGCGGCGTGAATAGATCAGGGCCTTGCGCTTGCCCGGGCGCAGATCGCTGTAGCGGAAGGTTTCGACATACTGGTCGCTGGCCAGGGTTTGCGCGATCAAGGGATCCAGACTGCCTTCGAGCGGCGTGTCCTCGTCGATCTGCACCAGGATGTTGCCATCACGGTCCAGCAGGATGATCTCGTCGTAGACACTGTACTTGCTGCGGTAGGCCCGCAGCCGGAGCCGCATCGCATCGGCATTGTCGTTCAGGCCGGCCACAAAGGCGCACAGTTCGCGATCGGTGGACAGAAAGCCCACATCGGCCGTGCGCTCGTACAGATTGCGCACCACGATGTCGGTCACATACTGCGCCTTGGTGGCCAGTTCGGCCAGCACATTGCCTATTTTTTCACGCGCCATGCTGACCACCAGCTCGCGCTCGAGCTGGGTAAAGCCGGCCCTGGTCGCGCTCATGGTCGGCAAAATCGCCTTGGCCTCGACCGGACAATTCATCTTGGCCGATGACTCGATCATGCGCCACATCAGGCTGAGCTCCTGCAGCGCCTGCTGGCATTTGGCGACGTCGCGCATGTACGGCAGGTAGGTATCGACCAGGTAGTCGTCGGCAGGGTTTGTCATACATGCTCGCCAGGTAGGAATGGGATGGCTGCTGCGCCATGCAGTGCAATCAGGCTGCTCATGGCCATCGGGCGCCCCAGCAGGTAGCCCTGCACCTGGCAACCATACTGGCGCAGGTAGCTCAGCTGGGCATCGGTCTCGACGCCCTCCACGATGACCCGGCTTTTCATATTGCGCGCCAGGTCGAGCATGGCCTGCACGATGGCGCAGTCGGTCCGTTCGTGCGGCACCCCGGCCAGAAATTCGCGGTCGATCTTGAAGGAGGTGATCGGCAGCTTCTTGAGCAGGGCGAGCGAGGAATAGCCCATGCCAAAATCGTCCAGGCTGATATCGAAGCCCAGCTCGCACAGCGCATTCATGATCGTCACCGATTTGTCGGGATGGCCCATGACCACGCTCTCGGTCAGTTCAAGGCAAATATGGCGCGGCTGCATGCCGGCCTTGACCACCAGCGCCATCAGCTCCGCGGGCAGCTCGGCATCAATAAATTCCGGGGCCGCCATATTGATGTGCACCTGCACGTGCTCCAGGCCGGCCGCATGCAGCAGCGGCAAATCCAGGCAGGCCTGGGCCGCAACCCAGCGTCCCAAGCGCACGATCAGGCGGCTCTTTTCAGCAACTGGAATGAAGACATCGGGCGCCACCAATTCGCCTGAGGGGCGGCGCCAGCGGATCAGCGCCTCCACCGCCATCAGGCGCCCGTCGCAGCTGTCGAAAATGGGCTGGTACTCGAGAATGAACTGATTCTGTTCATGCGCATGGTGCAGTTCCGATAGCAAGGTCAGCTGTTCCGCCAGCTCCATCTGCTGACGCTGGCCGTCATCGCGGTAATGGCTGGCCAGATTACGCCCGTCGCGCTTGCTGGCGTACATGGCGGCGTCGGCCGAATGCAGCAGTTCGGCAGTGCAGTGGCCGTCGGCGGGAAAGCGGCTGATGCCGATGCTGGCCGACACCGACAACTCGTGCTGCTCGTGGATAAATGGTTCGCGCGCTGCCTGCAGCACCTGCTCGGCCAAGGTGTTGAGGTCTGGCAGGCCGAGGCCGGGGTCGGCGAGCACGGCGAATTCATCGCCGCCAAGGCGGCCCACCGCGCAGCTCGACGGCGCCAGCGCGCGCAGGCGCCGCGCAAATTCGGCCAGCACCACGTTGCCGGCCTGGTGACCAAAGGCGTCGTTGATCGGCTTGAACTGGTCCAGGTCGATGTACAGCACACCAAACGACGCCGCGGCAGGCACGGCGCATGCGGCGTCGACCAGGGAGTGGAAATGGTTGCGATTGGCCAGGCCCGTCAATTCATCGGTCAGCGCCAGGTGGCGAATGCGCTCCTGCTGCGCCATGCGCTGCGCCGTCATGGCAATCAGGCCGCCGATTGACGCGGCCAGGTTGGGCAGTTGCGCTTCGCGCTGGCGCGGGAGCGTACTGAAAAACTCCAGCGCGCCCGGACGGTGCACGCGCCCGTCGGCGGTGCTGTAGGTCACGGGGAAGATATAGCCCGATTGCAAACCGCAGGCGGCGGCCTCGGCCCCGCGCACGAAATGCGGCGTGGGCAAGGCACAGTCGAACCACTCGGCTTTGCCCGTGAGCCAGACGCGGCCAACCAGGCCCTCGGCAACGGGCATGGCCAGCGCTTGCGAACTGGTCTGAAACGGGCCGAGCGCATGCTCTTGCCCGTGCCACCAGTGGCTGCACTGCAAAATCTCGGCACCTGCAGCATCCTGCCCCACTGCCCAGTAGGCGCCCCACTCCCACCCCAGATCCTCGCAAACCAGGCGGATGATGCGGGTTACCGCCTCGGCCAGGGTATCGGTGCCGATCAGGAATTGCGTGAGCGCGATATGAAATTTTTCGCGCATGTCGGCCTGGCGCGCGGCCGTGATATCGGACAGCACCCCGGCGATTTCGCCAGGCCGGCGCGCGGGCGCCGACAGGACGCGGAGCCAGCGCAAGCCGTCGATAGGGTCGATGGTGCGGAACACGGCGTCCACTGCCGTGCCAAGCAAAGCCTGCGCCAGTGCGCCCTTCATCGCCGCCAGGTCTTCGGCAATCACGTGCACGCAGCAGGCGTGGGCGCCGGCATGGACGCCAGGCGCCACACCCAGATAGCGCGCAGCAGTTGGAGAGAGCAAAATCTGACCGTTTGCGCTGTCGAGCCACCAGCGGCCATATCCCACCAGCTCTTCCGCCGGTTCGGGCAGTTCGGCGCAGTAGGCGGCATCACCCCAGGCAAGCTGGCCGCTGGCAGCGGTGGGGATCGCCTTCATGTCCATGGCATGGCTCTCCTTAACGTAATCTGCCAACGTATTTCTGGCTCACTGATGCGGCGATGGATGATGCCGGCGCCGGCTGGGCGGGAGCTTCCTGAACAAGTAAGACCGGGGCGCTCACCGGCGCCGGGGGCGGCAGCAGTCCAAACAGGCCGCCGGGAGCCAGATAGAGTGTCGCCAGGTCGCCGCGTAGGCCGCGCAAATCGGCGCTGTCGGCTTCCACGATCAGGCCCAGCACGTGACGGAAATAGACGGGATTGGCGCGCATATACTCGATGTCGATGATGCGTGCTTTTTGCCTGCGCAGGATATCGTGCAGTTTCGACAACAAGGCCAGGCCCTGGGTTTCCGGCGTGGCAGCAGTTCCCGCAAGTTCGCTCATGCGCATCCTCCAAGAAAGTGGCGAAGCGCAGATACTGCCTAGCGCTTCGTTCTATTTGGTCAGAGCATGATTCGTGCCATGTGGGAAACAGTGACAGAGTGGCGCGGAACTGACAACGTCAATGACTCGCGCACCATTAGCAAGCAAAACATGGTGCGCTGCACCAAAAAGACGGGCGCGGGGGATTGCATGGCACGATCGCGAATTCATGCCGCCGTGCTCCTCACCTTGGACCATTAGAGATCTGTTGACCGCAATCAACGGCCAGAAAGTTGAGATCGATAAACTTGTTTCCTAATGGCGATGGAACGTCATCGCATCGACGCCAATCGTGGAGGCAGCTTATGGTCGGACAAGGGCACTTCGAGGGCACACGCCACGACAATGCAGCAGCATTATTTCGAAGGCATGACAGGATCGGACACCAGCGCGGCGTTTTTGCGCCAATGACCGCAGTCTTTCTGGTACTCATATTCACGCTGTGCGCGATGGCGCTGGGGCTGAGCCAGCTCTACAACCGGAAAGTTGAGCTGCAAGCGGTGGCCAGTTCGGTCGCCCTGGCGGCGGCCCGGGAGTTGAACGGCTCCGATGCCGGTGTGGCCCTTGCGCTGCAAAAGGCGGCGACAACGGCGGAGCGATTCACCTACAACTACCAGGAGCCGATAGTTTGGTCAGATAGTGCTATCAGCTTCGCTAGTTCGGCCGATGGCGAATGGGTGTCGGCCGGCGGCGGCGATGCGAAGAAAATGTTTTACGTGAAAGTCGATACTGCAAAGCTGGGCGGCTCAACCGGCCTCGTCGCGCCAGTGTTTGCGCAGTTCCTTCCGAGCGCGAACGCCGTGGAGGTCAGCTCAAGCGCGGTCGCTGGCCGCGTAGGCGTCACAGTGGTACCGCTGGCAATTTGCGCCTTGAGCAGTGTCCCCGGGGCGCCACGCGGCTTGGAACTCCTTGAATACGGTTTCCGTCGAGGCATTCCGTATAACCTGTTGCATCTGAATCCTGGCGGCCCGAACCCGGAGCATTTCGTGATCGATCCACTGGTGGCGCCAGGCGCGTCCGCCACGGGACATAACACCTCCCCGGCTGTCGTCGGCCCGTTCGTCTGTACCGGCAAAATGTGGATGCCGCGCGTGACCGGTGGCGAAATTCAGGTAAGCCGCCCGTTTCCGATTGGGTCTCTTTATCAGCAGTTCAACTCTCGCTTCGATCAGTATCCAGGCGGACTTTGCAGCCCCAACGGCGCGCCTCCAGACTTCAACGTGAGGGCATTTACCGGCACCTGGATGAAACCTAATCAGACAGCCCCGTTCGTCACGCCGTTTCAAGGCGCGAATGAACTATTGACGGTGGCGGAGCGCTCTGCACCGGGCGGCACCCAGCCCGAAATGTGGGGAGCGCTCTGGTCCTATGCCAAAGCCGTCAAGTATTCATCGTACCAGGCAGGCCAGCCGGAACCCCAGCCGCCACTGGCGGGCTACGCGACGTTTTCCGCATCGCCAGACTTTCTCACGCTGTACCACCCGGGCCTGACCGCCCCCAGCTACCCGAATTCATTAGCGGGAGGTACGCCTTACCGATCGTCCGTCACCAATCCCCCGACTAACCGGCGGCTGGCTGAAGAGAACCGGCGGGTTCTGAATGTGCCTTTGCTTGCGTGCCCCGTCGCGCCAGGCGCTCACGTCAAGGCCGAAGTGCTCGCAGTCGGAAAGTTTTTCATGACGGAGCCGGCAACTGCCACCAGGATAGTCGGCGAGTTCGCTGGCATTGCACCAGCGCAGACGCTGGTTGATCAAGTGGAGCTATTCAAATGATTAGATCATTTCGCGACATGCTCACAAGGCGCCAGAGTGGATCGGCCGCGGTGGAACTGGCCATTGTGCTGCCGCTTCTGTTTATCCTGATGACAGTCCCGCTTTTTTTTGCTCGGTACTTCTGGCACTACACGGTTGCACATAAGGCGGCGATGGATGCGGCCCGGTATCTGTCGACTGTGTCGGTGCGTGAGATGAGGAGCGCTTCCCTGTCCGCGACTGCTGGCCAGATCGCTAACGGCATCGCGGAAGAGGCAATTGCCGACCTCTCGCCGGGACGGGATGCCCCCACCATCGAGGTTCTCTGCGGGCCGAGCAAGTTATGCATTGGCTATAACGCCCTGGCGATGCCGGAAACTATCAAGGTGCGTGTGTCGCTGAATATGTTCGATAACGTATTCGGGGTGGTCAACACGGGATTTTACGGCTGGCCAATCGTTGCAGAGGCGGAGGTGCGTTATGTGGGCCGCTGACCATGCTTTGCCGCTGCGCCGGCCGAATCGTTCGCGCCAACGTGGTGCGACGGCGGTTGAAGTGGGACTGCTTTTGTTCCTGTTCTTCCTTGTGGTTTTTTCCACCCTGGAACTGGCGCGGCTGATGTATGTGTACAACACGTTGCAGGAAGTGACGCGGCGCGCGGCACACGAACTTGCCAATACGCCCCCGGCCGACCCCAACTCGCCAAGCATCGTCGACGTGCGTCGCAGGGCCATTTTTCAGAAGACCGGGGACAACCTGGTGTTGGCCAGTCCGGTGACCATCGATCATGTGCGCGTCGATTATCAATCACTTGTGCGCGACCCGTCCGATGGTACTTTGCGCCGGGTGGCGACGTCGCCTTTACCAGCGTCGGCGGCGGCAAATCGGCAGATCTGCATGGCCGACCCGAATAACGAAGGCTGTGTGCGGTTTGTGCGGGTTCGCATTTGCGATCCTGACGATGCAGCGACCTGTAATAAGGTCGACTATGAGCCGGCTTTCCCTTTGGTTCCATTGGCGCTTAAACTGCCGACTTCCAGCACTATTGCGCCCGCTGAATCGCTGGGCTACGAGGGCGGGATGACCCCGCTGCCGTGATTGGAAACTAAACTTTGTGTTCTGCATACTTCTCGGCGCTTGCAAAATCTTGAAGTTCGCGCGTTTGTAGTCAACGATAAGGATACGCACTCGCTGGCGGCCCCTTAGAACTTCATTGTTTCATCCGTTTACATAGAACCACGCCCGCACCAGTTCGCGCTCTGCTGGCGTCATATTGGTGCGGTTCCCATAGGGCATGAACTGGGTCTGGTAGACGTTCGTGTAGATGCGCCGCACATCGCCTTTGATTTGTTCGTCTGTGTCATAACGTATGCCAAGCGGCGCCGTATAAAAACCGGGATAAGTTGGCGTAGACGAGTGACAGACAACGCAACGTTGGGTCAACACCTGCCGTACGTCCTGGAATATGAGCGCTGGAGCGCCCCGCTCGACTGCAGCAAGCGTCTCGATGATAAAAGACTGCTCATGGGTTCCCTCGTCGATCAGCGACATCGACGCGCGCACCATGGCATTGACACTGGTGCCGCTAAAGGCCGCCCGTTGGACCTCGCTCACCAGTGCTGCTGTGAAATCGGCGGAAATATTGAGCTTTTTTTTAAGCACGAGCGCGTCCCGGCCCAAGGCGCTTGCCGCGATGGCGAGCGCTACCTGGGGCCGCAGGATTGCGCCGGACTCGAGTCCATTGCGCCAGAAATTTGCGCCGCCCGAGTCGGGCTCCCGGTTGAACAGGTTTGCATAGACGGAGCGGATAAACTGTTCATCGGGCGCATCCCGGCTCGGCTGGCCTTCTACGCTCAGCTCGAATGCATCGACAATAGCTGCCAGCGCGCTGCCGGGACGGTAGGCCAGAGCCAGTGGCATGAGGTCGGACGGCGCCGACAAGGAATGTAATTGCCCGGCAAAAAAACCCAGTCCTCCCGTGTCGGCGGGCCGGCCGAAATTAGCCAGGTAAAGGGTCTGCACGGAAGGGTAAAACTGCGTGACAGGCGCGCTAATGGACGCCTGCCGCGCGGCGTGCTTGAACTCGGTCTGCACCACAGGGCTGTCGTTCGCGCCGCAAGCGCTGAGAAGTGCCGTGCAGAACACAGCACTCCAGCGCCTGTGGTTAACCCCCGAACGGGTCATAGGCCATGCCGGCACTCATGACGCCCAGCAGTTGCGCAAAGTTTTCACCGCTTTCTGCAAACGCTGCCAGGACCTCTGCGCGGTCGTATCCGCTCGCAACAACACTGACCCAGAAATCGTACCCGGCTTTCTCAGGCGCGCGATGCAAGACGTTGTTATACAATTTGCCGACAAACTGTTCAGCTGTGGGATTCTCGCCGTACAGATCCTTGAACTCCTTGCTTTGCATGAAGCCGCGCGCAACCTCCACCTGCGAAGTGCCACGATCCATCTGCGCCATCCAGAATCCTAGTCCACCTTTGTCCGGAGTCCGATCAAAGGCAGCCTGGTAGACGCGGTATGCTGCGCCGCCAGATCCATTGAGGTCAAACGCCAGAGCGACATCGGCAAATTTAACTCGCTCAATATCGGCAAGGTAATCAAATCCCCCGCCAGCTTTGGAGATAGCAAGCGTTGTCCCGGCCATCGAAAGCGCAAATCCGCTTCGATTGCCGCTGTACTGGACCATGTCGATGCCGCTACCGCCATCGATCCCGTCACTCCCGGCGCTCCCCATGATGATGTCGTTCCCGGCTCCAGCATCGATCAGATCGTGCCCCGAGGTGCTGGTCAGCGTCTCTCCATCGGCGCTGCCAGCCGTGGTAGCGACGATCTTGCGCACGCTGATAAACCCGCGATAGGTATTCGTCACGCCGCCGGCGTCTTTGAGGGTGAAGGAAAAAAAATCGCTCCCCATCATGCCGGTATTGGGGGTGTAGCTGTAGGATCCGTTCGCGTCGAGAATTAACTTGCCATGACTTGGCTGCGACACAACTGCATAATTCACCGCGGCGCCATCACTACTGGCTGGCAGCACCCCGCTGACGCTGGCGTTCTGATCTACGCTGACATCAGCGTCCGAGCCGAATGATCCCTGAGCCAGACTAAGTGCACTGTCCGCGAAGGCGATTTTCTCGATGCCGACCAAGGTGTCGAAACCGCTGACGCCATCGCGTGCGGTAACGAACCATTTGCCAAAACCCGTTGAAATCATGTAGTCGTCGCGTGCTCCCGAGAACACCGCTGTATCGTTCCCCTTCCCCCCTTCGAGCCAGTCATTGCCTGAGCCGCCAGTCAACTGATTGTCAAGCTCGTTGCCGAGGATGTAGTCGTCGTGCGCCGACCCGATCCCATTTTCGATCTTGCTGCTAACTTCAATGCCAAGGTTTTCCACTGCCGAAAGGCCCGTGCTACTGACGCCGATGCTTGACAGGCGGCCAGGCACAAGGTTCAGCGTCACACCGGTTGCCGCCTTGCTGGCGCTAATCGTATCGATGCCGCCGTCGTCGACGATGGTCGTCTGTGAAGTCAGTCCGGACAGGGCATACACCGTGTCCCCGCTATTAACGGGCTTGCTGCCGTAAATTTGTCGTAATGCGGCAATATCGTAGGCCCCCAGCATCGATGGGAACATGCCGTCGATCGAGAGATTTTGCGACAAAACCGTCCTGGCTGTCGCATCGTCTTCGACGCGCCACTGAATAGTGTAGGCGTCCCCCGCCTCCACATTGCGCGGGTGGCGCAAGCCAAGGGCGTGGGCGATTTCATGTAATAAGGCGGCGTAGCCTTCCGAGCCGACCTCGAGGTTGACCAGGGATTCAATATCCATCCACACTTGCCCGGCATTGGTTTCGCCAGGCATACTACCAAGCCCTTTTGTATTGCTCTGCTGGCTGGCGCCGAAATGCAAACCCTTACCATTTGGGTCAGTCGTTTCGCGAAAGCTGATACCCGACACTGCAGAAATACTGTTCAAAATCGAGCGCACTGTGGCTTGCTGCGCAATGGTAAATGCCTGGAAGCCTCCAGCGCCTACCCCGCTCGTCGGCGCTGCGGTGATGAAATTGAAGGGGATCTCAATTGCAGTCCCCATGGATGTGCCGGCGTTCCAGCGCTGGGTGCCCCCTGCAATGAGGGCCGTCGCCATTGCGACCGGGCTGATGTAGTCAGCGATCGGGTAGGTGCTACCGTAATAGATGCCGATCTGCTCGACATTGCTTGTTACCAGCGAAAAGGCGGTCAACTGGCTGTGGCTGGAGCTGATCGTGGCCGTTACGCCGTCGACGCTGACATCGACGCGGAAGTCCGCCATCGTCAGTTTGCCCGTCGGGTTGGGAAGGTAGACAGTATCAATACCGCCGCGACCGTCGACTACATTGGCGCCACCGCCGCCGATGAACAGATTATTTGCGTCGCTATTGCCATACAGTTTATTACCGAACCAGGAACCGCTCAGGTGCTGGACGCCAATCAGCGTATCTTTACCACCCCAGCCGTCGAAGGCGTAACCGGCTTCCAGGTCGGCCGTGACCGCTGCGGGGCTATCCCAATAAGACGCGGAAACAGCGCGCCACCAATCTGCACTTGGCAGGCGCTCGATGATGTCGTTGCCGGCGCCACCATGCACATCCCCGATGTAGATGCGGATGATGTCGTCGCCGTCTTCAGCGAAGTAGGTGTTGTAGTCGTTGGAATCAGCAGACTGGGTAAATGTATCGTTGCCATTGGTGAGCTTAATATTGGCCATGACTTAAACACGCAGCAAGTTGATGGTTTTCTGGCTGAAATTGGCCAGGTTCGGGAAGGCATTGTTGACTTGGTCGGCGGGCAAGCCCAGCCATTGCATCACAGTGGCTCCGACTTGATCCGTACCAGTGCTTGGCACAAAGCGGCCGCCCTTTCCAGGATCGCCGTCATCCGGGCCACCCAAGGTCAAGGTTGGGAACGTGCCCAACACCTGGCCTCCTGCGACTGGTCCGCCGAAAGCAAACCAATGATTTCCCCAAGCATGGTCGGTGCCGCCGCCGGAAGCCTGGCGCAGCGTGCGACCGAAATCGCTCATGCTTAATGTGACCACGTTTTGATCCAGCCCAGCGGCGATGATGGCCTGGTCGAACACCGGCAGCACTGCTCCCAGCACACCCAGTTGGGTGTCCTGTGACACGTTGCCGCTGCCGCGCTGGGAAGTATGGGTATCGAACTGGCCCCAGTTAATCAGGAATACCTGTCGCTTAATACCTTGCGCCTTAAACACGGGCAGCAGCGTTGCCAGCCGCTTGAGAGATTTGCCGAGTTCGCTTGCGCCGAAGTCGCCGCTAGGCGGCTTGGCCGCCTCGGCAGCCTTGCTGAACAGCGTGGTTTCCCGCACGCTGCGCCCGAAGGTACGTGCATATTCCTGTTCGTACTTGTTCGCAAACTGCCACTGCGCCATGCGATTGAGATTTTGCGTGGCGGCTTGACCTGGGTTGGCCAGATCGGCTTCGCCGAAATAACGTTGATTCCATGAGCTCAAGAACGACACTGGGGAATTGCGGCCCAGGACCAAAGTCCGGTCGGGGCTCATGGTGACAGCGCTCACATCGTTGCGCAATTTTGTAGGCAAGAGTTCAAGTGCGCGTCCAGCCCAACCGCTACCATCGGCATCCCCCATCCACCCCTGTTGCCACATGACTTGGTCGCTGTGCGATAACAGGAACGAGGGGACGACGGCGCTGCGGTCAAGAACTTCCCTCGCTGTGATGGGTTTGACCAGGGGGCCCACGTTACTGATCCAGGCCAGCCGGCCGCTGGCGTACATGCCCGTCAGCTGAGAAATGCCTGGGTGCACACCGAACGTATGCCCGGCGCTATTGCCGCCAAGGTTGGCGAGGACAGCTTTGGCCAGGCCGAGTTCCGGGCGGGCTTTCAGGTAATCGGCGTGGGCACCATCGGTGGGCACCAGGGTGTTAAGTCCATCGTTGCCACCGCCAAGAAACAGCACAATAAGGGCTCGGTAATCATCACCAGCAGCGAGGGCGTCGCCATATTGACCGAACAGAGAAGCACCAGCAGCGAGACTGACAATCGGAGCGGCGCTAAAGCGCAGGAAGTGTCGGCGATCCATTATTTCATCACTCCATAGTAAGGCGAGCTAAGGCTGAATATCAACAAAGTCAGGGCGCGATCATTCGGTGTGTTCCCCTGAATTTCTGGCGCCAGGGCAATGAGGGTTTGGCGCAGCGCGGCTGGAATGGCGCCTCGGAAAAATCGATCACCGACCAGGTCAACGAAGGCGGCTGGGTTGTTCGCCAAAGCCTGACCAAAGATCCCCAGATTGCATCCTGCCGTGGCGAAGGCCGCTTGCCGGATGCCGAAACGAAAACCAAACTCTTCGGCCGTTAGCAGCTTCTGTTCAGGCGCGAGCAAGTTGCTGCCAGGGGCCCTGTCAGTTGGCGCGTAGTAGCTAAATACACTGCTCGGGTCGAACGGCATTTGGCTAACTGGCTGCATCGGGCCCCAGCCCGCGTCTTCCCACTGCAGTGGCTTGGCGCAATTTAAACCGCGCAGCAACCCGGTGTACCAGAGGATGGGCTCGCGCATCTTGCCGAAGTTTGCAGTGCTTGCACCGGGCACATCCCCGCGTCGGGCTTCTTCGTCCAGCAGGATCGCCTTCACGACTGCCTTCATGTCACCCTTGACCCCCTTGCCATTGTTATCAAAGACCGCCGAGATGCGCCCAACGTACGCAGGCGTTGGCTCACTGGTGACCAGATGCTGGATAAGGCGCGTGCTGATGAATGGCGCCAGGTTCGGATGGCCCATGATGATGGAGACGACCTGGTCCAGCTCTTTCGAAGCGTCCAGGTTGGCCGGAATGCTGGTCCCCAAAACCGTCTTGGCGCCACGATCGTGCGCTACCGACCCAGACCCGGTGTCATACACCATTTCGCCGTCGAACCGGCGATAGTCTGTCTGCTCCGGGTTGTACTGGAACGACCATCCTGTCAGGGCGCGCGCAAGTTCCTCTACATCCTGCTGGGTATACGTCTCGAGCAGCCTTCCCTTGCTGTCGCGCTGCGGGGTCCCGTCCTGGTTCAGCTTGATAGTTCCGAGCGTAAAAAGCTGCAGCAACTCACGCGCGTAATTCTCGTTCGGCGAACAAAACGGACACTCGGGCGTGGTGGGGCGGTTCTGGAAATTGTCCAGGTAAGCGGCCATGGAAGGGTTGAGGGTAACCCGGCGGATCAGTGTTCCAAAATCAATGAAAGCATTGCGCTGCAAAAAATTGGAATAGCTCATGCCGCCATAGGGCTCGATTTTGTTGATCGCCGTGGTGATGAACTGCGACAGCGACCATGCAACCCTGCGACGCAACTGATCCGGTGCCTGGCTCAGCGACACCACAATCTCGTTGCGCGCATATTTGTACGCGCTCTTGCTCAATTCGGGGATCTGACTGTTGTACTTAACGATCGGCGAGGTGTCCATTTGCGAAACAGGAAGGGCGAACTCGTCGTCTATCCACTTGGAGAATCCCTTGGCCTGGATCTGCGCAACAACTTCCGGATTCGGCCCGAAAGTGGCTTGCTCCGCGAACCTGGCGGCCGCAAATTTAGTAACGCTGACGGTGCTTGCTGGCTTGACCTGACCGGCGGCGCTTTGAAATGTAGTATCGCGGGCAACCTCACCGCTACAGGCTGTTAGCAAGACAACCAAGGGAATCAGGGCAGGACGCCCGACTGACAAGAAGGATCTGTTCATAGAGCCGGCCTCTCACGTGGATTTCCCATATTGCCATAATTACTTAAACGCAAGAACAGTGATCGATCGCCAAGGCTTGGCTGTGTTTTTCTAACAACACCTTTTTTCGTGTCCCACTGTGACGATCAAGGCTTGTCCGTAAATACACGCTCGCGCTTACGATTGCGTTGCGCCCGCTCTTACCTTTGATAGGTCTAGAGAACCGTCATCATTAATTTTGGCCAAAAAGTAAATCGGATCTGCATCATTAATCCAGAGATTCATTTGCTTGTTCGAGCCGATCCATAACAAGGACATCCATTTTTCGGTGCCGGCGGCAATCGCCGCTCTGTTTTCCAGAATCCATTTGACGTTCGCGTCATCTAATGAAGACCAGGGCCGGTGGAGCTGGCCGTTGCCCATGCGTGACTGCATCGCCTTGGCGCGTCCCCACTCATCCCAGCTTTCCCAGATCACTAATCTGTCCTGATTCACTCGTCCTATCTCAGCGAAATAGGCTTCGCTCTGTACGTCATCGCCGGAAAACTGTGCGAGGCCTAAAAATTGTCCGATCGCGCCCTCCGGTGCGGCCGAAAGTCCTTGTAAGAGCGCATCAACGTCGCCATCGGGCGCACTGCTCTCCAATGCACGAAGGAATGCCCACCGTTCGGTTGGAAAACTTAAGCCCTGTTCAAACCGCACAACAACCGGGTTGAGACAGCCGATGCGCCCATCGGCGAAGGCATCAGAGACCGGTGGCAGTGCTGAGGCCTGCAACGCAAACCCCGGCGGGATGATGCTGACGTGGACTTCATTCAGTTCGGCCGGACAGTCGATTTCTCCACAGAATATCGACAACAAGCCTTCCGCTGGCAGCAAGGGTGGACCAGTGATCGCCGAGACATCGCTGAGCTTAATCTGACCGTAGAAGGTAAGTAACTGCCCGTTTTTGGCTCTTGGCCAGCTTGCCCCCGCCGGCAAATCGGGCGCCCCGCCCAGACGGGAGCATCCGAGCTTGCCTTTTGTGCCGGGGCTGGCCGGGAAAATATGAAAACAAGTCCGGGCAACTTGACGCACCAGTGCAGTCGCTTGCGGACAGCCAGTTGCCTCGAGCAGCGCGTCGAGGTCTGGCGCCGATCGCAGCGGCTGTGGCTGTGTGGCGGCGGCGCGGCACTGCTTGCTGGGCTGAAGCCTTGCAGAAAAAAATTTGCGAATGCTATCGAATGGTTTCATACAAACTTGCTCCGTAGGACACCGATGGGTCACATGACCAGTCTCCTGGTCAGCGCGAAACGCATCAGAAGTTTCGACAAAACAAAGGACATGGAAAACACTGCGACCACGTAGGCAATGGCCCACAGCCAATTGCCGGCGAATATTTGATTAGTGGGCCTGAAGATATCAATGAATATGTAATGCGAGGCATAAATACCCAGCACCAGCGGACCAATTGCGACGGCGCCGGGAAAACCAAGATGGCGCGAATCCGACAAGGCGATCATGGCGACACCAAGTCCGAAGAAATAGGTTCCGATAACGAAATCTTGCGCCGTGACCGTCCCCCAAAGCCGGTTGAGCAGAACAAGTTCAACAAACTGCAAAAGGAAGCCAAAGAGCGCAATCAGAAGACCAGTCCTGAACCAGGAAGTACGCGGCTGTATCTGATGCAGGAAGTAGCCCGTCACAAAAAATACCAGCGAAAAGAACGGTCCATCACGAAAATTGAAATTTACAACAAATCCAATGGGGGAGCTGCTGTAAGCCTTGCCGGCCAGCCCGACCAGAAACAAAGCGATCGCCAGCACCGTAAGGAGCATGCTCTGCTTGTAGCGCAGCAGTAGCGAGGCAATGGCGATGCTGCACATCAGGGCGGGCAGGAACCACAAATGGATCTTGGTTCCTACCAGTAGAAAGTCAGGTGGCTTGCTTAGGACATCAAGTAATTTTTCGTTGAACTGCTGGAAGGAGGCCAGCGGTGGGCCGTGCGGATAGCTATCGAATACATTTGATTCCAGCAGATAGATTGCCGACCAGGCTAGAAACAATATCGTCAAACGCCTGAGAATGGACACGGTGGGCGCGTATATTTGATGCGCCAAAGCGCATTTGTGCGACCAGAAATAGCCAGCCACGATAAAAAAGAAGGGAACCGCAAAGCGTGTTGGCATTTGCACCAAGGTCGCCATGTTCAGGTAGCGACCTACCGGCGCGTCTTCAGTTGCGAAAGGCGCGGTATGAATGACGATTACTGAAACTATCGCCACAATACGCAGCACGTCGACACTTTCGATTCTTTTCACGGGCCTTCCTGGATGCGAATACTTTGGTCGTAGTAGATTTTTTCGTCAAGTTCGTTTTCAAAGCGGGCCACCGTGGTTGTGACTGCCAGGTTGGCGCTAGCGCTGGCGACCGTGCGGGTCATGTCGAGCAGGCGATCGAAGGGCAGAATGAAGCCGACAATCAGCGCCGTCTGCGCTGCGTCGACATTGACTGCCGCCAGCACGGCAGCCAGCATGAAGAGCGAGGCCGAGGGCACCGGTGCGGTGCCGAATGCCGCCAGGGTGGCAGTCAATACGATGATGGCGTAACCTCCCCCATCGAGCTGCACGCCCAGCAGCTGAAGGCTAAAGATGCTAAGGAGGCCCACATACATCGCCGTGCCGTCCTTGCCGATGGCCGCTCCCAGGGGCAGCACCGTCATGTACACCGATCTTCCCACTCCCAGCTTTTCCTGCGCAGCTCGCATGGCAACTGGCAACGTGGCCGAGCTCGATGCCGTGGAAAAGGCCACCATCAACGCATCGGCAATGCCGCGGTAAAACGGCAGCACCGGCAGCCGGGCGATAAAGCGGATCAGGGTACCGTGCACGAGCACCACCTGCACCAGCGAGCCGATCGCAACACACACAGCGAGCCAGCCGACGTTAATGAAGACGGCGGCGCCATTGGTGGCAACCGAATTGGTGATCAGCGCGAACACGCCGAAGGGCGTTACTTCCATGACGATCGTGACGATTCGCAAAATGACGCTGGAGGCCGACTGCAACAGCGCGGCAAGCGGCTTGCCAGCTTCCCCCGCCAGGACCGTGCCCACGCCAAGCATGACGGAGACGAAAATCAGCGCCAGCATATCGCCCTTGGCCAGCGCCTCGAATATATTCAACGGGACGATACCCACAAGCTGATCCTGGACCGACTTTGATTCGCCAAGCGCTTTGGGCACCGCGCTGCTCAGGTTGGCGCCCACCCCCGGCTCAAGCAGCGTCCCGACCAGCATTCCCAAACTAACCGCGATGACGGTGGTGGCGAAGAACAGCAGGACCGTACGCAGGCCAACCGAACCCAGGCGCTTGGGATCACCCAGGGTGGTGATGCCTGCCGCAATCGTGACGACGACAATGGGCGCGACGAGCATCCGGATCAACCTGACGAACACTTCGCCCAGTACCGCGAAATACGGCGCGGCAGACGGCCAGACCAGCCCCACGATGACGCCAAGCACCAGGCCACCCAGCACGCGCTGCCACAGAGGTATGCGAAACCAGCGGTTTTTTGACTGCGCGGTAGCAATTTCCATTTTTTTGAGTTTTCCGGCCTTTGGCGCTTTGCGATTTTCTGATTGGACACCGTCATGGAGCGCCCCGACTATCCCGCTGCCACGCTGGGAAGCGACTTGCAAGACCCATCATTGAGAGAAAACCCGGGTGCACGGGTAGGCGAATATGTCAGCTGGTAGATCTGCGCCGATTGTACTCGACCGCATATCCCCCAAGCACATGAAAGCTGCAGGCGCCCCGGACGCACCGGCTAGCCTTGACTTTCCCCTGACGCCCGGCCCCCCCGGAAAAATCACCCGGCCGGCGGTCGAGGAAAACCAGTCCAGCCACTTTTAAAATTGGTCTTGCCAATTTTCTGTTTACACGCCAAGATAGCCCAGCTGATTCCTTTCGCACGCTATTGGCGCCGACGAGCGCATTATGAGTTGCCGGAACTGGCCAGACCAATTAAACGTGGAGACTAGACATGTCGGAAAAAAAATCCGGGGGAATCGATCGCCGTACCGTACTGAAGACGGCCGGGGCGGCGGGACTGATGATCGCTGGCGGGGCCTTTGCGGCCACACCGCGCAAGCGCTATGCAGTGGTCGGCGTGGGCTCGCGCGCACGCATGTTTACCGGCGCCATCACAGGCAAGTTCAGCGCTACGAGCGAGGTAGTTGCAGTCTGCGACAGAAACGCGGGACGCCTGGCGCGTGCGGTCAAAGTCATCACGGCGACAGGCGCCAGCCAGCCTCGCCCTTACAGCGCTGCCGACTTCGACCGCATGCTGCGCGAAACCAAACCCGAATTCGTCATCGTCACCACGACCGATGCCAGCCACGATGACTATATTGTGCGCGCGCTCGACGCCGGCTGCGACGTGATCACCGAAAAGCCGATGACGACGACCGCCGAGAAGGCCCAGCGCATCCTGGATGCAGTCAAACGCAGCGGACGCCACATCCGCGTCACTTTCAACTATCGCTATTCGCCGCCGCGCACCCAGATCAAGGAACTGCTGATGTCGGGCGAGATCGGCGACGTGATCTCGGTCGACTTCACCTGGCTGCTCAACACCGTGCACGGCGCCGATTACTTCCGCCGCTGGCACAGTAACAAGGCGATGTCGGGCGGCCTGATGGTGCACAAGTCGACCCACCACTTCGACCTGGTCAACTGGTGGCTCGGTGCGCAGCCGGAGTCGGTGCACGCCTTCGGCTCGCGCCAGTTCTACACCCCGGAGACGGCGCGGCGCATGGGTCTGTCGGGAGCGCACGAGCGCTGCCTCACCTGTCCGGAAAAACAGAAGTGCAGCTTCTATTTCGACCTCGCATCCGATCCGGGCCTGAAAGCGCTGTACCTCGACAATGAACAGCACGACGGCTATTACCGCGACCAGTGCGTATGGCGTCCCGAAATCAATATCGAAGACACCATGAACGTGATGGTCCGCTACGACAACGGCGCCCACCTGAACTATGCGCTGTCGGCGTATGACGCCTGGGAGGGCTACCACATAGCTTTTAACGGCACCAAGGGGAGGATCGAGCACCGCATCGTGGAATCGGGTGGCGCGGCCGGCGCGGCCAAGGTCCAAAGCGGCAGCGAGAACGTCTCGATCCGGGTCATTCCGCTGCGTGGCCAGCCGCGCGATATCGTCCCGATCATCGGACAGGGCGGCCATGGCGGCGGCGACGACGCCATGCTGACCGAGATCTTCGGCGAGGCGCCAAGCGACAAGTACCTGCGCAAGTCGGACGAGCGCGCCGGCGCCTGGTCGGCCCTGGTCGGGATCGCCGCCAACAAGTGCTTCGAGACGGGCCAGACCGTGCGCATTGCCGACCTGGTCACGGGACTGACTCCACCTGAGCGTGCGCTGATGCCAACGCGAATGACGCCGCTTCCGATGCCGTTGCGGGTCAAGATTCCCTGATCCGCATGCGGCACAGGCTCGCCATGCTTTTGCTCATGGCGAGGCCGCGACTGCGGCGCGATGCTGGCGCCTTGTCCAGTTCGCTGGTACCGAGCCAGTGATCTGCACCGCGCTAATCGTCTCCCGGTCCTTCACCCGGCATGGTGTCTGCCATCAGCCGCAGCTCCTCGGGGGTCAACTCCTCAGGCTTCTTGGCCATGAGGTCATCAATCGCCTCATCATCGGCAGCGTCCTGTTGCGGGATCGAAGGGTCCGCTGCCTGCTCCTTTTCAGCTTGCTTTTCGCTTGCCATGATCGACTCCTTGCAAGTACGAGTAAAACGACAGTGTGCCACGGCCCACCACAGAACGGCGTTCCCATCGCTTTAGCAAGAGTATTGCTAAACTGCGTAGTTAGCACACCCACTGAAAAGTGAAAGGAACGCTTTGTTGACGCTCATAATGCTGCCGGGAATGGATGGAACTGGAGACTTGTTCGCCCCCGTCATTGCCCGACTCGGTGAGGCGGTCAATTGCGTTGTAGTTCGCTATCCGGACAAACCGCTGGACTATGAGGCACTTATCGCGCATGCGCGCTCGGCGCTGCCTGCCAGTGGCGATTTTTTCCTGCTCGGGGAATCGTTCTCCGGTCCAATTGCCATCGCGCTCGCTGCCGAAGCTCCAGCACGCATGCAGGGTCTGATCCTGAGCGCCACATTTGTGCGTAATCCCCTGCCCTGGACCGGGCCCTTGGCGCGCCTGGTGGAAGTGCTGCCAGTAAGCGGGGCGCCGGCCGCACTGATGACCAGTTTAATCCTTGGGAAATTTAGTACCGGGCAGTTGCGCGCTCAAATCGCCGCATCGCTGGCGCAAATGTCGCCCTCCACCATCCGGTCGAGGCTGCGTGCAATTGCTTCCGTCGACGCAAGTGACAAGTTAGCTGCCGTCGGCATGCCGATCTTGTACCTGCGCGCCGAACATGATCTGCTTGTGCCACCGTCCGCCGGACGCCTGCTCAAGCGCCTCAAACCCGCAGCGCAAGTCCTCAGCTTTGAAGCGCCGCACTTTCTTCTGCAGGTAGCAGTAGACGACGCTGCGAGCGCAATTCGGGATTTTCTGACGAAACTTACAGCGTCCCCGCCTTTTCCTTGATCAGCGGCCAGGCCAGGCGCATGTAGTAGAACATCGACCAGACCGTCAGCACGGCGGCGATGTACATCAGGTATTCCCCCACCACCTGGGTGTCGATGACGCGAAACAGCAGGTCATGGAACAGCAGCATGGGGATGGCGATCATCTGGGCCGCGGTCTTGATCTTGCCCAGCGAGCTGACCGCCACCGAACGCGAGGCGCCCAACTGGGCCATCCACTCGCGCAATGCCGAGATGGCGATCTCGCGGCCGATGATGATAAAGGCGATGAAGTGATCGACCCGGTCCAGGTGCACCAGCACCAGCAGCGCGCCGGCCACCATTAGCTTGTCGGCCACGGGGTCGAGGAAGGCGCCAAAGGCCGAGGTCTGGTTCCAGCGCCGCGCCAGAAAGCCGTCGAACCAGTCGGTGACGGCGGCGACGATAAATACAAGTGTGGCGGACAAATCCTGGTCGCTGCGCGGCAGCCACGATTCAGGCAGGTAGTAGACGCCGACCACGAGGGGAATCAGGGCCACGCGCAACCAGGTCAGGAGAATCGGAATATTAAAAGGCATAGAGGCGCAGAACCGGTTAAGCGTTAAAAATGCTTGCGCCGCTAGTCTACAGTGCTAATGCATATTTCACCAGTTCAGCTCATCCGTGTGCGCCCTGGGCGCTTAGTGCAGCTGGCGGTAAATCTCTTCGGCCAGCTGGGTCGAGATACCCTCCACCGACATCAGATCCTCGATGCTGGCGTCGACCACCCCGCGCAAGCCGCCAAAACGCGCCAGCAGTTTCTGGCGGCGCTTGGCGCCTATCCCTTCGATCTCTTCCAGGCGCGAGGTCTGGCGCGTCTTGGCGCGCCGCGCGCGCATGCCGGTGATGGCGAAGCGGTGCGCTTCGTCGCGGATCAGGGCCACCAGCATCAGCGCGGCCGACTCCTTGCCAAGTTCCTGGGCCGGGCGGCCGTCCACGAACAGCAAGGTTTCCAGGCCCACGCGGCGTCCTTCGCCCTTGGCCACGCCCACAATCAGGCTGATGTCCAGACCGAGCTCGGCGAACACCTGGCGCGCCATTTCGATCTGGCCCTTGCCGCCGTCGATCAGCA
>JAZKGU010000074.1:0-10456 GCA_040385745.1 Pseudomonadota bacterium | reverse complement strand
CTTCGCCACCAGCTGCCATCGGGTTGTAGAAACCGATGCGCTCGATGAAGCGGCCATCGCGGCGATTGCGCGAGTCCGTTGCAACGATGTTGAAGAACGGGCGCTTCTTGGCGCCTCCACGAGCTAAACGAATAACGACCATAATAATTCCAAAAAGTTGTGCTGGGCGGAAAAAGCCGACAATTATAGCGCGCAATGCCGCGCAGCAGCAAGCGTTAATGACAACAGGGCGCGCAATCGGAAGAATCGAGCATTATCGCCGATTTTGGCTCTGGCCGCCATCTGCATCTTCGTTAAAACACGGGGAAAAGTAATGCTTTGCCACCGAATTTGAACGATACTGCCAGCTTTCTTGCCTGCAGAAATGCCATTCATGACTTCGCCACACAAAAACAAGACCTTCGCCACCCTGCTCGCCCTGCTGCTGGGCGGCGTGGGAGCCCACCGCTTTTACCTGCGCGGCAGCCTCGACAAGCTCGGTTTGATCCATGTTGCCAGCATTCCGATGTGCGGCCTGGTGTTTGGCCTGGCGCCGCAAGCAGACATGTTCTTCAAGCTGCTGCCACTGCTGGTGTCGTACGTGGCGGGATTTCTGGAGGCTTTGATTATCGGATTGACGTCGGATGAAAAATTCGACGCATCCTTTAATGCAGGATCGGGCAAGCAGTCGTCGTCGAACTGGAAGCTGGCGGTGCTGCTGGTGCTGACCATGCTGGTAGGGACGACGACCATGATCGGCACCATGTCGCGGCTGTTCGACCTGCTGTACACAGGCGGCGCTTACGGCTAACTTACGAGCATGGATTTACGACGGGTTGACCGGCCAGACGCGTCAGCATCTGGCCGGAACAGCTACTTAATGGCGGTGATTATGGCGCTGCGTATCGTCGCGCAGGCGCTCGGCTTTCACCTCATCGGACACAAAACTACGTGCCGACGATTTTGAGGTAGTCAGACCACCCGCGCCCACCTGCACCAGATTCGCATCCCAGGTCGTCCCAGGCTGGAACTGGATCGGGGCCGGCAGTCGGTCAACCGCCGTCTGATCGATCCACGGCGCGATGCGCTGCAATACCAGCTTCACACGTGGACGGATGCCCGCCGCGCCGATGCGGCCACGCTGACCCCACTGCACCACCAGATCGCCCGACACCATGCCATCCTTGAACAGGTTGGTGTAGCCCACGTCGTACTGCACGCCGTGGCGGTGATACATCATGAACTCCTCGAACAGCATGGCAAGGTCTTCACGCGAGGCGTCGGTGCCGTTGCGGGTGTACGAGTAGTCATCGTTGGCGATATCGGAGCCAAAAAACGCTCCCACATCTGCCGCCGTGTAAGCCTTCTCGGCTGCCGTTGGCGTGGCGCCCTTGTACATCACATCGGCCAGGCGGAACATCTGGGCGGACTTGAGCGGGAAGCTCGCCGCCAGCGCGTCCGACGGCAGCGCCTTGCCGACGATGCGGTCCACCACGTTGAGCCAGATCGACTTGGACGTGTTCAGATTGCGGTCGGCCGGCGAGAAGAAGTCGCTGGCGTGGGCAAGCTCGTGATACATCAGGCGGCCCAGCACCAATGGCAGCTCAGCTTCCGGACGCGCGACGCGGGCGGTAGCCGAATAGCCTGGACGGGCATACGCGTTGTTCTTGATAGCGCGTCCCACGCCGGTGAAATTGAGCTCGTCGTCGAAAGCCAGGCGGTAGTCCGGCACTTCGGTAACCACGTCGCGCTGCTCGGGAGTGAGCCACAACTGGTTGGCGTCGAGGTAAATCGCGCCGGTCGCCGAAGTGTAAAAACTCGGACGCACGTGCGAACCAAGTACCACGGCACTGACGCCGGCCAGCATGCGCCGGAAGTCGCCGGACGGGTCCTGGTTGCGCAGGAAGTTTTCGAAGTTCTCGCCCAGGAAATCGTGCGATACCAGCACCCGGCCCATGATCTGCTCGATCGTCGGCACATTCCCCGTACCCGCTTCCTGCTGCAGCAGCGGCAGCGTGCTGACCGAGCAGAAGTTATTGTTGGTCGAGGTTTCGTAGTAGATGCTCACGTCATAGGTACATTTTGCCAATACCGGCGCGTAGGCACTGGCCTGGCGGTACGGGTAGACGCGCGCACTGCGTGCAAACTGGGCGTTCGCCGGCGCGGCGGCCTGCTTGTCGATAGTGACGAGGACGTCGTCGGTGTCGACCCGGCCGCTGGACGTGGTCAGCGTGGCACGGAACTTGAGCGCGGCATCGACCGTGACGGCAGGCGCCTTGAACATCAGCACGCGACTGGTGCTGGTGTCGAGCACCACCGTCGGGCCGGACACCTGGGTCCAGGTGATGGTCGAGACGGTATCGCCATTGAGCAGTACCGGCCACGCGCGCACCGAGGTGTCAGTGCCTTCGCGAACCGAGTGGTCGGCGCGCACCGTCACATAGCTCGCGGTCGGCGCTGCGGTCACGGTGATGTCGGTTTCGGCCGTGGCCGAGGTACCATCGGCCAGGGTCGCCACGGCGCGCATCTTCACAACGCCGGGCGCGCTGGTCTCGATGGCCTGGGTCGGGGTCTGGCTGGTCTGAATGGCAACGGTGGGGCCGCTGACCTTGGTCCAGGCAATGGCGCGCAGCGGGGCGCCGCAGGACAAAGCGGCAACACCGGCAGTCTTGCCAGCTTCAACGGTGGCATCGGCCACGATCGTGATGCCGCCAGTGGCGCAGGCGCCGGGCGTAGGCGGCACCGGAACAACCGGGGGCACGGGCGTCACCGGGATCACCGGAGCTGGACCGGGGCTCGAACCACCGCCCCCGCCGCCGCAGGCAGCAAGGAGAAGGGTGATCGACGCGGCAACTGGCAGACGCAGCAATTGGAGTGTAGGTTTCAAGGCGGCTTCCTTGCAAAAAGGGGAACACAGGCGAACTCTGCCACAAGTCATTATAGGCAAACAGCGCCGCACTGGGGCTTACGTGCAAGAACTGTTTCGTGCGTTACATCTAGCTTACAATAGCCTGACCCAGATCAAGGGGTGGTACACCACACAGGAGAATAAAAATGAGAATTCGTCCAATCTATCTGCTGGCACTGTTGCTCGCTAGCGTCGGTAATTTCGCCCAAGCAAGCACTTCAAAAGAACAATATGCAATGGATAAGCGCGAAGCGGACATGCGCTACGCCGAAGACCGTGCAATCTGTAACGACGAACGCAATCAGGGCCAGCGCATGAAATGTCTGCGCACGGCCAAAGCGGAGAATACATCGGCGCTGGCAACGGCCAAAAGCCGCATGAATGGACAAAGTGGCAAGATGGCCTGCCTCGATTGCGGCAACGTCACTGCAGTGAACGTCAGCGAGCGCAAGGGCGAAAGCAATGCGCTGGGCATGATCGCCGGCGGCGCTGCGGGCGCGCTGCTGGGCAATCAGGTCGGTGGCGGATCCGGCCGCAAGGTGGCCACGGTAGCCGGGGCCATCGGCGGTGCCTACGCCGGCAAGAAAATCCAGGAAAGCGCTGGTTCGAGCAAAGCCTGGACAGTGGAAGTCCAGTACGACAACGGCCAGCGTGGCTCGTTCAGTTTCGACCGCGATCCCGGCGTGCAGCGCGGCGATCGCGTCAAGAATGCCGGGCAGTCGATCACCCGTATTTAAGCGTTAGCACTCAGTTCGCTGCCGTCCCGCGTGTGACGCCGGACGGCAGCCTCCTCTTGCCTGGGCTTAGAACTGCTCTTCGCTCAGCGCCAGCACCCCGGCACTGCCCTCCACGATCGCCGTGCGCATGCCCGGCGCCTGCGTCAGAATGTGATCGGCAAAGAAACGCGCGGTGCCGATCTTGGCCTGGTAGAACGCGGCGTCGCCTGAACCTTCAGCCAGGCGCTGCTGCGCCACCAGCGCGGCGCGCGCCATTTGCCAGCCACCCAGTACGATCCCGGCCAGCTTCAGGTACAACACGCTGCCTGCAAACACGCCCTTGATGTCGGACTTGGTATTGGCCACCACATACTCCACCACGGCTTCGAGCGCGGCGCTGCCTCCGCTCAGGGCGCGGTGCAGCGCCTTGAAATCGGCATCGCCGTTGGCGGCCAGTTGGGCTTCGGTGGCACGCACCTGCTCCAGGATGGCCTTGGCAACTGCGCCGCCGTCGCGCACCGTCTTGCGACCCACCAGGTCATTGGCCTGAATCGCGGTGGTGCCCTCGTAGATCGTCAGGATCTTCGAATCGCGGTAGTGCTGCGCGGCGCCCGTCTCTTCGATGAAGCCCATGCCGCCGTGAACCTGGACGCCATCGCGCGTTACGTCTTGCGACAACTCGGTCGACCAGCCCTTGATGATCGGTACCAGGTACTCGTACATCGACAGATTGGCCGCGCGCGTTGCAGCGTCCGCGTGATGATGAGCGATGTCGCTAATGCCGGCGCCGACATACGCCAGCGCGCGCGCCGCTTCGACCTGCGCGCGCATCGACATGAGCATGCGGCGCACGTCCGGGTGATGAATGATCGATACCGGACCTGCGGAACCGGCCAGGTCGCGCGACTGCACGCGGTCCTTGGCGAAGGCCACCGCCTGCTGGTAGGAGCGGTCGGCCAGGCCGATGCCCTGCATGCCCACGCCAAAGCGCGCCGCGTTCATCATGATGAACATGTATTCCAGGCCGCGATTTTCCTCGCCCACCAGGGTGCCGATCGCACCGCCATGGTCGCCGAACTGCAGCACCGCGGTCGGACTGGCCTTGATGCCCAGTTTGTGCTCGATCGAGACGCAGTGCGCATCGTTGCGCGCGCCCAGGGAACCGTCGGCATTGACCAGGAACTTGGGCACGATGAACAGCGAGATCCCCTTCACGCCCGGAGGCGCATCCGGCGTGCGCGCCAGCACCAGGTGCACGATGTTCTCGGCCATGTCGTGCTCGCCGTAGGTGATGAAGATCTTGGTGCCGAACACCTTGTAGGTGCCGTCGTCCTGCGGCACGGCGCGGGTGCGCACCGCCGCCAGGTCGGAGCCGGCCTGCGGTTCGGTCAGATTCATGGTGCCGGTCCACTGGCCCGAAATGAGTTTCTCGAGATAGATTTTCTTCTGCTCGTCGGAGCCCGCGGTCAACAGCGCTTCGATAGCGCCGTCCGACAGCAGCGCCACGAGGGCGAACGAGATGCTGGCCGCGTTGAGCATTTCGATGCACGGGGTGGCAACCAGCTTGGGCAGGCCCTGGCCGCCAAATTCTACCGGGTGCTGCACGCCCTGCCAGCCGGCCTCGGCGAAGCCCTTGAAAGCTTCCTTGAAGCCCTTGGCGGTGGTGACCTGGCCGTCGTGCCAGAAACTCGGGTCCTTGTCGCTGGTCCAGTTGAGCGGGGCGACCACGCCGCCGCAAAACTTGGCGTTCTCTTCGAGCACCGCTTCGACGGTGTCGGCGGTGGCGTCTTCGCAGCCTGGCAGCGAATTGATGGTCGACAGTCCTGCCAGTTCGTTCATCACGAACAGCATGTCTTTCAGTGGGGCCTTGTAGCTCACCTTGATCTCCTGGTTGTTAAAACACCACCGTCTCCCCCGCGCAGGCGGGGGTCTATCGCGCACTGATTCAGTGTTAACCTGCAACTCTGAATCAGTGGGCTATGGATCCCCGCCTTCGCGGGGAAGACGGTGGTATGTTGAGGCTTCTGGCGGCAGTACACCACCGGCGAAAAATTAGCCGAGTTGCTTGACGAGGTCGGGGACGACTTCGAACAGATCGCCCACGATGCCATAGTCGGCCACCGAAAAGATCGGTGCTTCCGGATCCTTGTTGATAGCAACGATGGTCTTGGAATCCTTCATGCCGGCCAGGTGCTGGATCGCGCCCGAGATACCGACGGCGATGTACAGCGCAGGCGCGACGATCTTGCCGGTCTGGCCAACCTGCCAGTCGTTCGGCACGAAGCCGGCGTCGACCGCGGCGCGCGAGGCGCCCATGGCCGCGCCCAGCTTGTCGGCCAGCGGCTCGAGAATCTTGAAGTTGTCGCCCGAGCCCATGCCGCGGCCACCGGATACGATGACTTTGGCGGCGGTCAGTTCGGGACGATCCGACTTGGCCAGTTCGCGGCCCACAAACGATGACTTGCCCGAATCGGCAACCGCGCCAACGGCTTCGGTCGCGGCCGAACCACCGCTGGCGGCAGCGGCGTCGAAACCGGTGGTGCGCACGGTGATGACCTTGATCTTGTCGGACGACTGCACTGTGGCGATGGCGTTGCCGGCGTAGATGGGACGCTCGAAGGTGTCGGGCGAATCGACCTTGGTGATTTCCGAGATCTGGGCCACGTCCAGCTTGGCGGCCACGCGCGGCAGGATGTTCTTGCCGTAGGCGGTGGCAGGCGCCAGGATGTGCGAGTACGAAGCGGCTATCGCCAGCACCTGCTCGGCCACGTTTTCGGCCAGGCCGTCGGCGTGGTGGGCGGCGTCGGCGACCAGCACCTTGGTCACGCCCGCGATCTGGGCGGCGGCAGCTGCCGCGGCGCCGCAATTGCTGCCTGCGACCAGCACATGGACTTCACCGCCGCACTGCGATGCCGCGGTCACGGTATTGAGGGTGCTTCCCTTGAGGGATGCGTTGTCGTGTTCTGCAATGACTAATGCGCTCATGTTGGATCCTGTATTTTTTAGATGACTTTGGCTTCGGTGCGCAGCTTGGCGACCAGGGTCGCGGCGTCGGGCACTTTGATACCGGCCGAACGCTTGGCCGGCTCGACGACCTTGAGGGTCTTCAGGCGCGCGGTCACGTCAACGCCGAGGTCTTCCGGCTTGACCACTTCGAGCGGCTTCTTTTTAGCCTTCATGATGTTGGGCAGGGTGACATAGCGCGGCTCGTTCAGGCGCAGGTCGGTGGTGATGATGGCCGGCAGGCTCAGGGACAGGGTTTCCAGGCCGCCGTCCACTTCGCGCGTGACCGTGACCTTGCCGTCGTCCAGCACTACCTTGGAGGCGAAAGTCGCCTGCGGCCAGCCAAGCAGGCTTGCCAGCATCTGGCCGGTCTGGTTCGAATCGTCGTCAATGGCCTGCTTGCCCAGGATGATCAGCTGCGGCTGTTCCTTGTCGGCCAGCGCCTTGAGCAGCTTGGCCACGGCCAGCGGTTCGAGGTCTGCTGAAGTTTCCACCAGAATGCCGCGGTCGGCGCCAATGGCCATACCGGTACGCAGGGTTTCCTGGCACTGCGTCACGCCGCACGAAATGGCCACCACTTCGGTCACCTTGCCGGCTTCCTTCAGACGCATAGCTTCTTCCAGTGCGATTTCGTCGAAGGGGTTCATCGACATTTTGACGTTGGCGATATCGACACCACTACCATCGGACTTGACGCGGACCTTGACGTTATAGTCGACCACGCGTTTGACGGGAACCAGGACTTTCATAGGTATGCCTTTGAAAAATAGAATAAGGTGACGTGACTTCAGGTGGCCTAGATTATAAGAGAAAACAACTTCATGACCAAATTAAAGCACGATCGTGCGATTTTACGGTAGAGGAAATCCCCTAATGTTTATTTGTCGCAACAGGTAGGGGATGTTCTGAGGGGCTGCTACTGCTTGCCCGGCACTAAAAAGCTTATTTGCGGCGCATCAAAAATACAAATTCGTAGCCGTTTTGCGAGTGCGAAATGAGGGCATTGCCGGTTTGCTTGGCAAAGGCCTGGAAGTCGCGCACGGAGCCAGAATCGGTGGCAGTGATCTTGAGGACTTCACCAGTGGCCATCTCAGCGAGCGCCTTCTTTGCCTTCAGGATCGGCAGTGGGCAATTGAGACCGCGGGCGTCGAGTTCCTTCTGATATTCCATGATTTCGCTGTCGAATGTAGTGTCGCTCATCGAGGTTGCTCGGTTGGGTTGGTGGATATTCACAAACCCAAATATACCCCAATTACGCAAATTTGACGCACCGCACAAAAATATAGTTTTTCTGTTGCACTGTCGCAACGACAAGAGTCTTGTTGTTATGATCAATTTGCGCTAACCCACGCGAACGACGGATGCGCGACGGGGCGTGCGCGAGCCGCTGCCCCCCCCCCGTCAAGCCACACCGGGCTGGTTTAAGCGCGCTGACCTACCCACGCCGCCACGCCGGCCAGAGCCGCTGGCAGCCCGCTTGGATCGGTGCCGCCCGCCTGCGCCATGTCGGGGCGTCCGCCACCCTTGCCGCCCACCTGCTGCGCCACAAAGTTGACTAGTTCGCCCGCCTTGACCTTCGAGGTGGCATCTGCCGTCACGCCGGCGATCAGGCTGACCTTGCCATCGCTGACACTGGCCAGCACGATGGCGGCCGTTTTGAGCTTGTCCTTGAGCTTGTCCATGGTCTCGCGCAGGCGCGCCACGTCGGCGCCTTCGAGCGTGGCGGCCAGCACCTTGATGCCGTTCACGTCCACCGCCTGGGTGACGAGTTCATCGCCCTGCCCTGCCGCCATTTTCGACTTGAGGGTGGCCAGTTCCTTTTCAAGCGACTTGACCTGGTCCTGCACCTGGGCGATGCGGGCGGTCAGTTCGTCCGGGCTGGTCTTGAGCGCGCTGGCGGCTTCCTGCAGACGCTTGTTAAGCGACTGCACCAGCGCCAGCGCGCCTTCGCCCGTCACCGCTTCGACCCGGCGCACGCCGGCTGCTACACCGCCTTCGCCGATAATTTTGAACAGGCCGATATCACCGGTGCGGGTCACGTGGACGCCGCCGCACAGCTCCTTGGACGAGCCGATATCGAGCACGCGCACTTCGTCGCCGTACTTCTCGCCGAACAGCGCCATGGCGCCGTGCTTGACGGCGTCGTCGAAGGACATGTTATGCGCCTTCGTCTCGTGGTTTTGCAGGATCTCGCGGTTGACGATGGCCTCGACCTGGGCAATCTGCTCGGCCGTCAGCGGCGCATTGTGCGAGAAGTCGAAACGGGTCTTGTCGGGATCGACCAGCGAACCTTTTTGCGCCACATGGCCGCCCAGTACTTCGCGCAGCGCCTTGTGCATCAGGTGCGTGGCCGAGTGATTACGGATGGTGCGCGCGCGCTTGGTTTCGTCAACGCTGGCGTCGACCATGTCGCCCACTTTCAGCGCGCCAGTTTTGAGCACGCCGTGGTGGCCGAACACGTCGGCCTGCACCTTGAGGGTGTCGTCCACTGCGAACAGCGAGAGCGAGCCGGTGAGCACGCCCTGGTCACCGACCTGGCCGCCCGATTCGGCGTAGAAGGGGGTGGTGTCGAGCACCACGATGCCGTGCTGGCCGGCCTGCATTTCCTGCACCGATACACCGTCGGCATACAGCGCCACTACCTTGCTGCCGTGCGCCAGCTTGTCGTAGCCGACGAATTTGTTCTTCTCGCCGCTGTACTCGACCTTGGCGCTGGCCTTGAACTTGCCAGCCGCCTGCGCGGTCTTGCGATCCTCTTCCATGGCGGCCTTGAAGCCAGCTTCATCGAGCGTCACGCCGCGTTCGCGGCAAATGTCGGCAGTCAGGTCGAGCGGAAAACCGTAGGTGCTGTAGAGCGTGAAGGCGGTCTGGCCGTCAAGCGTCTTGCCGTCTTTGGCGAGCTGGGTCTCGAGAATCTTCATGCCGTTTTCAAGCGTCTCGCCGAAACGTTCTTCTTCGGCCTTGAGCATCTGCGCGACCCGGTCCTTGGCTTCGGCCAGCTCGGGATAGGCGCCGCCCATTTCTCCGGCAAGGTCCTCGACCAGCTTGTAGAAAAATGGCTTGGTCTGGCCAAGCTTGTGGCCGTGGCGCAGCGCGCGCCGGATGATGCGGCGCAGGACGTAACCGTGGCTTTCAGGGGCCGGGATGATGCCGTCGACGATCATGAAAGCCGAAGCGCGGATATGGTCGGCGATCACCCGCAGTGATTTGCTTTCCAGGTCGGTGACGCCGGTCTCGCGCGCGGCGGCCTTGATCAGGGTCTGGAACAGGTCGATCTCGTAGTTCGAATGCACGTGCTGGAGTACCGCCGCCAGGCGTTCCATGCCCATGCCGGTGTCCACGCAAGGCTTGGGCAGCTTGTGCAGCACGCCGGCGTCGTCGCGGTTGAACTGCATGAAGACCAGGTTCCATACTTCGATGAAGCGGTCGCCGTCTTCGTCGGGCGAACCGGGAGGGCCGCCGGCGATGTCGGCGCCATGGTCATAGAAAATCTCGGTGCACGGGCCGCAGGGACCGGTGTCGGCCATCGCCCAGAAGTTATCCGAGGCGTAGCGCGCGCCCTTGTTGTCGCCAATGCGGATGATGCGCTCTTTGGGCACGCCGATCTCGTTGGCCCAGATGTCGTAGGCCTCGTCGTCTTCCATATAGACGGTGACGGTGAGCTTGTCGACCGGCAGACCGTAGACCTTGGTCAGCAGTTCCCATGCGTAGTTGATGGCATCGCGCTTGAAATAGTCGCCGAAGCTGAAATTGCCCAGCATTTCAAAGAAGGTATGGTGACGCGCGGTGTAGCCGACGTTTTCCAGGTCATTGTGCTTGCCGCCGGCGCGCACGCAGCGCTGCACCGAGG
>JAZKGU010000073.1:0-11287 GCA_040385745.1 Pseudomonadota bacterium | reverse complement strand
GGCTTGTGTGTAAATGGAGGACCTGACCCTCAGGGGTTTCAGATGCCGTAGCGGGTTCGATACGCCGATACCGCATCCTTGTACTGCGCCAGCGTGGGATCGGCACCCTCCCCGTTCAGGTAACTGAACAAATCATCCAGGTTGCCAATCGAGACCACCGGAATGCCGAATTCCCGGCTCACTTCCTGCACCGCCGAATTGGCCGACAGCTCGCCATCCTTGCCTGACTTTTCCATGCGGTCGAGCGCGATCAGAACCGCGCACGGTTCAGCGCCAGCAGCGCGGATCATCTCGACCGATTCGCGCACCGAGGTGCCGGCCGAAATCACGTCGTCGATAATCACGACCTTGCCCTGCAGCTTGGCGCCGACGATGGTGCCGCCTTCGCCGTGGTCCTTTGCTTCCTTGCGATTGAAGGCGAACGAGGTATTGCGGCCCTTGCCGGCCAGGGCCACCGCAGTGGCCGAAGCCAGCGTGATGCCCTTGTAGGCAGGCCCGAACAGCATGTCGAACTCGACGCCGGAGTCGAGCAGTGTCTGGGCGTAGAACTGCGCCAGCTGGGCCAGCGTAGCGCCATCGTGGAACAGGCCGGCGTTAAAAAAATACGGCGACTGGCGCCCGGCCTTGGTGGTAAAGTCGCCGAAGCGCAACACCCCCGTGGACACCGAAAACGCGATAAACTGTTGGCGCAAATTGTTCACGTCGATCCTTCATTGTTGAAATCTGGCTGTATTTTACGCCACCGCCCCATCTGGAACCATGCCAAAAATTATTTCCGCGAACCTGAACGGGATCCGCTCCGCTCACAAGAAAGGCTTCTTCAACTGGATGGCCGCGCAAACGGCGGACTTCGTCTGCGTGCAGGAACTCAAGGCCCAGGTCGACGACATGACCGAAGAATTCCTGGCTCCGGCCGGCTACCACGGCCACTTCCATTACGCGGAAAAGAAGGGCTATTCCGGCACCGGCGTCTACAGCCGCAACAAGCCTGACAGCGTGCGCACCGGTTTCGGCTGCCAGGAATTCGATGCCGAGGGCCGCTACGTGCAGTGCGACTTCGGCAATCTGTCGATCATTTCGGTGTACTGCCCGTCCGGCTCGTCCTCGCCCGAGCGCCAGGAAGCCAAATTCCGCTTCATGGAAGTGTTCTTGCCACATCTGCTGGAACTGAAAGCGGCCGGGCGCGAAGTCGTTATTTGCGGCGACTGGAACATCGCGCACCAGGAAATCGACTTGAAGAACTACAAGGGCAACAAGAAGAATTCGGGCTTCCTGCCGGAAGAACGCGCATGGCTGACGCGGATTTTCGACGAGCTGGGATATGTCGACGTCCACCGCGGCATCGACAAGCGCCCGGAGCAGTACACCTGGTGGAGCAATCGCGGCCAAGCCTATGCCAAGAACGTGGGATGGCGCATCGATTATCACGTTGCCACCCCCGGCATCGCGTCGAAGGCAAAGGAAGTCCATGTGTACAAGGACGAGCGCTTTTCCGATCACGCGCCCTTGATCATCCACTACGACCACGCACTCTAGGCAAGGCATGACCAAGCTATCGCATAGCGGGAGCAGGATATTTTTCTGTGTGCTGTTCCTCGCCATTGGCGTGGGCAGCATCGCCGAGGGCCTGAGCAGCGGGGTCTATAGCCGCGCGGTATCCGGCCTGGCCATTGTCCTGATGGGGATTTATTCTTTCCTCGTCCCGCTTGTGCTAAGTGCGCCCCTGCGCGAAATGGCTGCGGCCGGTCAGGTGCACGCCATCGGCCCGGCCAGACTTCGTCAAGGGCTGATCGTGGTCTGGATAACCTTGCTGTTTGCGGGCTTGTTCATGCGCTGGGGCCTAAAGCTCTAATCACAAAGCGCTTACAGCGTGCGCATGCTGCTGAAGCTTCGCCGTTGTCCATTGATCGGATCGTCGAACGACAGGGAACGCGCGAGTAGCTTGAGCGGCCGCTCAAAATCATCCTCCCCCGCTGCTAGCGCCACCGGGTAGAAGCTATCGTTGACGATCGGCGCGCCCAGCGCCATCATGTGCACGCGCAGCTGGTGCTGCCTGCCGGTGTGGGGGCGCAGCCGGTAGTGGGCAAACTCTCCGCACATGCCGATCAGGTCCACCAGGGTCTCCGAATTCGGCTCGCCCTGCACCTCCTGCATCCTGAAAAACCGCGTCCCTTCCACCAGGCGGCTACGGTGCACCAGCGGGAACTGCAGGTGCGGCAGCGGCGCCGCCAGGCACTCGTACACCTTGTCGACACTGCGCTTCTGAAACAGCGACTGATAGGCGCCGCGACTGTCTTCGCGCAGCGAGAACGCCACTACACCGGCTGTCTCGCGATCGAGCCTGTGTATCGGCGTGAGGGCCTCCACGCCAAGGCGCTTTTTGAGGCGCACCAGCATGCTTTCATGCAGAAAGCGTCCGCCCGGCGTGGTCGGCAGAAAGTGGGGCTTGTCCGCTACCAGCAGGTGCTCGTCCTGGAACAGGATGACTTCATCGAACGGAATTGCCACTTCCGTGGCGAGCTCGCGGTAGTACCAGATGCGCGCGCCGCGTTGGAGCAGGCTGTGGGGAAGGATGGCGCTGCCCTTGCCGTCAACTACCTCTCCGCGCGCCATGCGGTCGCGCCATGTGCTTTCGTCGACGCCGGGAAAGCGCGCCAGCAACCACGCCAGCGCGGCGCCAGGCACCGGGTCGTCGAGCCAGACATAACTTGGCGCGACGCCATCCCTGATCGGCAGGGGAACGAATGCGTTGGCGTCGGCCTGGCGTCCCATTACTGCATGGCGAAGGTACGGTAAGGCGGCAGGTTGCGAACGCTGGTGCCCTTGCTGCGCGCGTACAGCGGCAGCAGCACATCCATGTGCTGGTTCATCGCCTGGATGCGCGCAGCGCCGCCCGGGTGGGTCGAGAGGAATTGTGGCGGCGCGCGTTTGCTCAATGCGCCCATTTTCTGCCACAGCACCACGCCGGCGCGCGGATCGAAGCCTGCGCGCGCTGCGATATCGAGGCCGATCAAGTCCGCCTCGCGCTCGTCGTCACGCGAATACTTCAGGGCGAAACCCTGGGTCGCAGCGCGCGCAACGGTATCGGTCACGCTGGGGTCGATGCCGAACACCGCAGCGCCCAGCGCGCCCAGCACGCGGGTGCCGACGCTAGTGACGACAGTCTTACCCTGCTGGGCACGGCCATGCTCGCGCAGGGCATGCGCGATCTCGTGGCCCATGATGGCGGCAGCTTCGTCGTCGCTGAGCTTGAGCTGGGTCAGAATGCCGGTAAAGAAGCCGATACGCCCACCGGGCATGCAGAAGGCGTTGACCTGGGGCGAATTGATCAGGTTGACCTGCCAGTCCCACTTGGCGGCATCCTGGTTCCAGCGCGTTGTGTAAGGAATCAGCTTTTTGGCGATCCCGCGCAGACGCTGGGTTTGCGGGTCGCTGGCGGCGACCAGCACGCCCTTCTGGTTGGCTTGCTGCATCATCTGCGTGTATTGCTGGCGCGACTGAGCCTCGAACTGCTCGCCCGAGGACAGCATGCGGAAGCGCGACAGCGGCCGCACCTTGATGCCATCCTGCACCGTGGCCTTGTCATTGGATGCGGCAGGCTGCGGCTGCTGTGCAGGCGCCATGCCCGCGCATGCCGCCAGCGACATTGCTACCAATAATTTTTTCAATGAGTTCATGATACTTTCCAGCTGTGTTGTAATAACACCATCATCGCAGGAAATGCTGCAATGAAGCACACGATAACCCTGCTATGCCGCGCGCGCTTTTTTACGCAAGCGAAATACCGCGAGGCTGCCGCGCAGGTTTGGCAGAAATGATACCGGCTTGCCGTTCACCAGCGCCACCCGTTCCAGCACTTCGAGCCCGCACTCTTCGGCGAGTTCCTCAAAGTCGTAGATGGTTGCGCAGCGCACGTTGGGCGTGTCGTACCACTGGTAGGGCAGCGATTTGGACACCGGCATGCGCCCTTTCGCCAGGGCCAGGCGATGCGGCCAGTAGGCAAAATTGGGGAAGGAGACAATTGCTTCCGTTCCCACCCGCACGATATCGCGCAGCAGCGCCTCGACCTGCTGCATCATCTGCAGCGACGACAGACACAGCACCGTATCGAAGGAATTGTCGCTGAAAATGGCCAGGCCCTTTTCCATGTCCTGCTGAATCACGTTGATGCCGCGTTGGGCGCTCTTGAGCAGCTCGTCGTCGGCGATCTCGATGCCGTAGCCGGTGCACTGCTTGCCGCTCTGGAGATAGCGCAGCATGGCGCCGTCGCCGCAGCCCACGTCGAGCACGTGGGCTTTTTCGGGCACCCAGTGCGCGATGAACGCAAGGTCGGGACGCAGGCTGGAGAGATCCTGGAAATTCATGCCTGGCCTTTCAGGGCGATATCGCCCCATACGCGTTCGTAGTAGGCGCGCACCATATTCATGTAGCGCGTGTCTTCCAGCAGGAAGGCGTCGTGTCCGTGCGGCGCATCGATTTCGGCGTAGGTCACGCGGCGCCGGTTGCATACCAGCGCCTGCACGATCTCCCGCGAGCGCTCGGGCGAGAAGCGCCAGTCGGTGGTGAAGGAAGCGACGAAGAAATCGGCGCGGGTATTGGCTAGCGCGCGCGTCAGATCGCCATCAAAGGCATGCGCCGGGTCGAAGTAGTCGAGCGCCTTGGTGATCAGGAGGTAGGTATTGGCGTCGAAGTATTCCGAGAACTTGTCGCCCTGGTAGCGCAGATAGGATTCGATCTCGAAGTCGATGCCAAAGTCGAACTTGTAGCCCTTGTCGGCCACCGCGTCACGCAGCTTGCGGCCGAATTTTTCGGCCATGTCGTCGTCGGACAGGTAGGTAATGTGGCCCACCATGCGCGCCACCCGCAGGCCGTTGCGCGGCACCACGCCGTGGGCATAAAAATCGCCGCCATGATATTCGGGGTCGGACATGATGGCCTGGCGCGCCACGTCGTTGAAGGCGATATTCTGGGCCGACAGTTTGGGGGTGGAGGCGATCACCACGCAGTGGCGCAGGCGATCGGGGAAAAGAATGCTCCAGGCAAGGGCCTGCATGCCGCCCAGCGAGCCGCCCATCACGGCGGCGAACACCTCGATGCCCAGCGCGTCGCCCAGCAGCGCTTGCGCGCGCACCCAGTCTTCCACCGTCACTACCGGGAAGCTGGCGCCATAGGGCTTGCCGGTGGCCGGATTGTCGTGCATCGGACCGGTCGAGCCGAAACACGAGCCGAGGTTATTGATCCCGATGACAAAGAAGCGGTCGGTGTCGAGCGGCTTGCCGGAGCCGACCATATTGTCCCACCAGCCGGTGGACTTGGGATCATTCACGTCGTAGGTGCCGGCCACATGGTGCGAGGCATTGAGCGCATGGCACACCAGCACCGCGTTTGAACGATCGGCGTTGAGGGTGCCGTAGGTTTCATAGACCAGCGTGTACTCGGACAGCGCGCCGCCGCCCTGCAGTTGCAGCGGCCCGGCAAAACGCATCGATTGCGGTGTGACTATTCCAATGGAGGGCATGGTGCTTCGTTAAAAGGTGAATCGGTTCACAGCGCCTGCAGCTGCTGGACTGCTTCGGCAATCGCGTTGGGCTCCATGCTGCGCAGGATCTTGCGGGTTTGATGGGTGATGGCGCCCAAATCGGAATTGAGAATTTCCTGTTTCACCGACAGCAGCTGGGCCGGGTGCATGGAAAACTCGCGCAGTCCCATGCCAAGCAGCAGCCGCGTGAGCTTGATGTCGCCCGCCATTTCGCCGCACACCGCAACGTCGATGCCAGCCTTTTTACCGGCCGCAATCGTCATTGAAATGAGCTGGAGGATGGCCGGATGGAGCGGGTTGTACAGGTGCGCCACTTCGTAGTCGACACGGTCGATGGCCAGGGTGTACTGGATCAGGTCATTGGTGCCGATCGAGAGGAAATCCATGCGCTTGACGAACATGGGCAGCGCCAGCGCTGCTGCGGGAATCTCGATCATGGCGCCCACTTCGATCGCCGTATCGTATTTTTGGCCAGCTTCGCGCAGCTGCGCCTTGGCCTGCTCGATCATCAGCAGCGACTGGTCGATTTCAAACGCATGCGCCAGCATCGGAATCAACAGGCGCACCTTGCCGAAGGCGGAAGCGCGCAGGATCGCGCGCAGCTGGGTCAGGAACAGCTGCGGTTCGGCCAGGCAGTAGCGGATGGCGCGCAGGCCCAGGGCCGGATTGAGTGCGGTGTGCTCGGCCTGGTCGAGTGGCTTGTCGGCGCCGATGTCGAGCGTGCGGATGGTGACCGGACGCCCCTTCATGGCCGTGACAGCCTTGCGGTACTGCTCGAACTGCTCGTCCTCGCTCGGAATCTTGTGGGCGTGGCCGGCGCGCCCCATGAACAGGAACTCGGAGCGGAACAGGCCCACGCCCGATGCGCCCGATTCGAGCGCGCCCGGACAGTCGTCGGGCAGTTCGATATTGGCCAGCAGCGTAATGGCGGTGCCGTCGCGCGTGATGGCCGGGGTTTTTTTCAGCTTGAGCAGCTTCTTGCGCGCTTTGAGGATCTGGCCCTGGCGGGCGCGGTATTGTTCCAGCACCAGCGGGCTCGGATTGGCGATCACGACCCCGGCTTCGCCGTCGATGATGACCCAGTCGTCCTGCTCGATCAGCGAGGACGCCTGTGACATGCCCACCGCCGCCGGGATGTCCAGGCTGCGCGCCACGATGGCGGTATGCGAATTCTGGCCGCCCACGTCGGTGACGAAGCCGAGGAAGGAGCGGTCGCGGAACTGCAGCATGTCGGCTGGCGAAATGTCGTGCGCTACGACGATCATCTGCGGCTGGAATTCCTCTTCGTCCAGGCGCACGGGCGCTAGCTGCGCGCTGCCCATGAGCACCTTGAGCACGCGTTCGGCCACCTGCTGGATGTCGGCCTTGCGTTCGCGCAGGTAGGGGTCTTCAATCTCGTCGAACTGGGCCGACAGCTCATCGATCTGCGTCACCAGCGCCCATTCGGCGTTGTAGTGGCGCGTACGGATGATGTCGAGGGGCGCTTCCGAGATCAGCGGATCGGACAGGATCAGCGCATGCACGTCGATAAAGGCGCCAAGTTCCGTGGGCGCGTCCTTGGGCAGGTCGGTCCACAGGTTCTGCAGCTCGCGGTGCACCGCTGCCAGCGCGTCTTGCAGCCTGCGCACTTCCTTTTCGAGCTGTTCTTCGGCCACCAGATAGTGCTTGACGTCGAGCGCCGCGGGCGTGAGCAGGTGGGCGCGGCCGATTGCGATGCCGCGCGATACCGGTATGCCGTGAAGCGTGAACGATGCCATGGCTAGTCCTGAAATGGGTCGGCTGCTAGTGCGGTCCAGCAGCATTACTCGCCTTCGCCGAACCTGTCGTTGATCAGCGCGGCGAGCGCTTCGACGCATTCTTTTTCATCCGGTCCATCGGCCTCCAGGCTGACTTTGGCGCCTTTGCCGGCTGCCAGCATCATGACCCCCATGATGGACTTGGCGTTGATGCGGCGGGCATTACGGGTGAGCCAGACATCGCTCTGGAACCGGGCTGCTAGCTGGGTGAACTTGGCGGAGGCGCGGGCATGCAGGCCCAGCTTGTTGATAATTTCGAGATCTTGTTGAATCATGTTGTTGTCGTCCGAAGTCGCACACACCAGCATGGCGACGGCCGCAGCCATCGCCTCCCATTAAGCATTTTTTCTACTGCGGTCCTACCCGAATCCGGTTGTCGACCCGTACCGCGCCGCTTTGTGCGCCGGCCAGCGCCATTTCGACTACCACGTCCAGGCTGTCGCGCCGATAAGTGATAGCACGCAGCAGCATTGGCAGGCTGATACCGGCGATGACTTCGACCCGTCCGGCATCGGCCAGCCGGTTGCAGCAGTTGGCCGGCGTGCCGCCCTTGATGTCGGTGATGACCAGCACCCCGCTGCCGTCGTCGAGGCGGCAAATGGCCTGGCGCGCCAGTTCGTTGACCTCGCCCAGGTCCTGGTCGGCGGTCACGTCGATGGCTTCAAAGCTTTCGGTCGGTCCGCGAAACACATGCGCAACCGCCGCGATGAACGCCGCGCCCAGCGGCGCGTGGGTCATGAGCAGGATACCGACCATGTCAGCTCCGCCCTGCCTGCTGCTCGAGCGCGTCGATGAACATGGCAGCTACATCGAAGCCGCTTTGATCGGTAATCTCCTGGAAGCAGGTCGGGCTGGTCACGTTCACTTCGGTCAGGCACTCGCCGATCACATCCAATCCTACCAGCAGCAGGCCGCGCGCAGCGAGCAGCGGGCCGATGGCTTCGGCGATGTGGCGGTCGCGGTCGGACAGCGGCTGGGCCACGCCAACGCCACCGGCGGCCAGGTTGCCGCGCACTTCACCGCCTTGGGGAATGCGGGCCAGGGCAAATGGCACCGGCTTGCCGCCGATGACGAGGATGCGCTTGTCGCCCTGGGCAATGGCGGGGATGAAGCGCTGGGCCATGATGGTGCGCGCGCCGTTTTCAGTGAGCGTTTCGATGACCGAACCGAGGTTCATGCCGTCGGCCGTGACGCGGAAGATGCCGGCGCCGCCCATGCCGTCGAGCGGCTTGAAAATGACGTCGCCATGCTTGGCATGAAAGGCGCGCAGGCGCGCGCCGTCCGAGGCCACCAGCGTGGGCGAGGTGTACTCGCTGAACTGGGCGATCGACAGCTTTTCGTTATGGTCGCGGATGGCCGACGGCTTGTTAAATACGCGCGCGCCCTGCTTTTCCGCCAGTTCGAGCAGGTAGGTCGCGTACACATATTCCATGTCGAAGGGCGGATCCTTGCGCTGCAACACCGCGTCGAACTCGGACAGGCGCATGGCCTGGCTGGGCGCAGCGACGAACCAGTCCTCTGGATGACCGGTCAGAGTAATGTGGGCGATGTTGGCGCTGACGATGCCCTCTTCAAGCGCCATGTCGCTTTGCTCGAAGGCGTAAATCGTATGGCCGCGCCGGGCCGCCTCGCGCATCATGGCGAAGGTCGAGTCCTTGTACGTTTTAAAGCCCGCCAGCGGATCGGCGAGAAAAGCGATTTTCATGGACGTTTCCATTGAGGGTAATGCTTGATTTTAGCCGGAAACGGCAATGTTGGCTTGCGGCGGGCCGGCCAGGGGTACTGAGCCGTAAGAATCCGCGCGCAGGCCGTTTGGATGCGGACCCTGCCCGGCTTAATACACCTCGGGATTGGGATCGGTGCGCTCCATCTCGAGCGACGCGGCCAGCAATCCCAGCCTGGCTACTACGCCGTACACGTAGAAGCGGTTGGGCGCAGCCGTGCCGGGCTTGGCTTTCAGGTCCGGCACCGCATGCTGCTGGGCAAACGCGAGCGGCACGTACTGCGAGCCTGGCGCATTGAGGTTCTGGTCCACCCCGCGCTCGGCATGGATGCGGTAGAAGCCGCCCACCACGTAGCGGTCGATCATGTACACCACCGGCTCGGCCACCGCATCCTTGATGTTTTCAAAGGTCGGCACGCCCTCCTGGATGATGACATCGGTCACCTCGACCCCATCCTTAATCACCGACATCTTGTTGCGCTGCTTGCGGTTCAGGTCTTTCACTTCGCTGGCGTCCTTGACCGTCATGATGCCCATGCCATAGGTGCCGGCGTCGGGCTTGACTATCACAAAGGGCTTTTCCTTGATGCCGTATTCCTTGTACTTCTTACGGATCTTTGCCAGCAGCATGGTGACATTGTCGGCCAGGCATTCCGAACCCTGGTCTTCCTGAAAGTTGATTTCGCCGCACTTGCTGTGGAAGGGGTTGACCATCCACGGGTCAACGTCGATCAGCTTGCCGAATTTTTTCGCCACTTCGTCGTAGGCGGCGAAGTGATTGCTCTTGCGCCGCACGGCCCAGCCGGCGTGCAAAGGTGGCAGCAGGGACTGCTCATGCACGTTCTCGAGAATCGAAGGAATCCCGGCCGACAGGTCGTTATTGAGCAAAATGGTACAAGGATCGAAGTCCTTGAGCCCGACCCGGCGCCCGTTGCTGGAGCGAACCAGAGGCTCGACCACTAACATGTTTCCGTCTGGCAATGCCAACGGCGTGGGCTGGGTCACTTCGGGCGAGAGCGAACCGAGCCGCACATGCAGGCCGGTCTGGCGGAAGATTTGCATCAGGCGCGCCACATTCTGCAAGTAATGCGGATTGCGGGTGTGCCCCTCGGGGATCAGGAGCAGGTTGCGCGCGTCCGGACAATACTTGTCAATCGCCGCCATGGCGGCCTGAACGGCCAAGGGCAGCATTTCGGTGGCAAGATTGTTAAAACCACCAGGAAACAGATTGGTATCGACCGGGGCCAGCTTGTAGCCGGCGTTGCGCAGGTCGACCGAGCAGTAGAACGGCGGCGTATGCTCCTGCCACTCCATGCGGAACCAGCGCTCGATGGCCGGCGTGGCGGCCAGGATCTTCTTTTCGAGGTCGAGCAAGGGACCGGTGACGGCGGTGACTAGGTGCGGAACCATGAGTACGTCCTTAAGGCTTCTTCGTTGTGAAACGGTTAAATCGGGGTGGAACCGCCATTTTAAAGGTCAAGCGGCCGATAAAGGCAAAAAGGCGCCCCGTGGGGCGCCTGGCGCGACCCGCTTGCGCGGGCCGGGATCGCGAACGATCTGTAAAAATCAGGAGTGGTAGGCCGATTCGCCGTGGCTCGTGATGTCGAGACCTTCCCGCTCTTCTTCTTCCGGTACGCGCAGACCGATCACCAGGTCCACAACTTTGTAGGCAACGAAGGCCACCACGCCCGACCACAGAATCGTGGTGCCGACGGCGGTCAGCTGCACGATCAACTGGCTGCTGATCGAATAATCCGGCGAGGCCTTGTTGGCGACATAGTCGAAAATGCCCTGGCCGCCCAGCGACGGTGCTGCAAAGACAGCCGTCAGCAGCGCACCCAGAATACCGCCTACGCCGTGCACACCGAATACGTCGAGCGAGTCGTCGGCGCCAATCAGGCGCTTCAGGCCATTCACACCCCACAGGCAGATAATACCAGCGAGCAAACCAATGACCAAACCGCCCATCGGACCGACGAAGCCGGCGGCCGGGGTGATGGCCACCAAGCCGGCGACTGCGCCGGATGCGGCGCCCAGCATCGATGGGCGGCCCTTGGTGATCCACTCGCCGAACACCCACGATACGACGGCGGCAGCGGTTGCCAGCAGCGTATTGATGAAGGCCAAACCGGCAATGTCGCCAGCTTCCAGGGCCGAACCGGCGTTGAAGCCGAACCAGCCAGCCCACAGCAGCGACGCGCCGATCATGGTCATGGTCAGGGAGTGCGG
>JAZKGU010000072.1:0-14603 GCA_040385745.1 Pseudomonadota bacterium | reverse complement strand
ACCAGCCAGCCCACAGCAGCGACGCGCCGATCATGGTCATGGTCAGGGAGTGCGGCGCCATTGCTTCGCGGCCGTAGCCAACCCGCTTGCCAATCATGAAGGCGCCCACCAGGCCGGCAACAGCGGCGTTGATGTGAACCACGGTGCCGCCAGCGAAGTCAAGCGCGCCCTTCTGGAACAGCCAGCCGGCCTTGGCAGTTTCGGTGGCCAAGGTGCCAGCATCGGTAATCGCGTCAGGACCAGTCCAGAACCAGACCATGTGGGCGACCGGCAGATAGCTGAAGGTGAACCACAGGACCATGAAGCCCAGCACTGCCGAGAACTTGATGCGCTCGGCGAAAGCGCCCACGATCAGGCCGCAGGTGATGGCGGCGAAGGTGCCCTGGAAAGCGACGAAGATAAACTCGGGAATCACAACGCCCTTGCTCCAGGTGGCGGCATAGGCGAAGCCCTTGGCCGGATCGTAGATACCCGACAGCAGAGCGCGATCGAAGCCGCCAATGAAGGCGTTACCGGTCGTAAATGCCAGCGAATAACCATACAGGCACCACAGCACAATGATCAGTGCGAACACCATGAACACTTGCATCAGCACCGACAGCATGTTCTTGGTACGCACCAGGCCGCCGTAGAACAGGGCCAGGCCGGGAATGGTCATGATGATGACGAGGATAGTGGCGACCATCATGAAGGCGGTATCGCCCTTGTGCGGCACCACCGGGGCTGCGGCAGGGGCCGCCGGAGCAGCTTCGACCACGGCGGGAGCAGGCGCGGCAGCGGCTGCGGCAGGCGCTGCAGCTTCCACTGCCGGGGCCGGCGTAACAGCCGGTGCATCGGCTGGCGCAGCAGCAGGTGCGGCAACGGCGGCCGCTTCAGGTTTTGGCGCGTCCTGCGCCGCTGCCGGCAGTGCGCTGCCGAAGGCCAGCGCCAGGGCCGCACCGGCCAGCCATGTCTGTAACACTTTTTTCATTTGCATTCCCCTTAAAGTGCTTCGTTGCCGGTCTCGCCGGTACGGATACGCACAACTTGTTCCAGGTTGTAGACGAAGATTTTGCCGTCGCCGATCTTTCCGGTGCGGGCCGCGCCTTCGATAGCTTCGATTGCCTGCTCGACGATAGCATCATCGACTGCAGCTTCGATCTTGGTCTTGGGCAGAAAGTCGACCACATACTCGGCGCCGCGATAAAGCTCGGTGTGGCCCTTCTGGCGCCCAAACCCTTTCACCTCGGTCACGGTGATACCCTGGACGTTGATGGCCGACAGCGCCTCGCGCACCTCGTCGAGCTTGAAGGGCTTGATGATTGCAGTAATGAGTTTCATACGCGACCTCGTTGTTAGAAAGTTTTGGAGAGCGACACTACCAGGCCGCCTTTACCCAGGTTCTTGCCGTTGACAGGGCTGACATAAGCGTCGGTGTCGGTGCCGATAATGGCCACCGCCAGCGAAGCAAAACCGAGGTCCTTGGTCACACCGGCCTTGAAGTCGGTGTAGCTGTAGATGCTGTTGTTGTCAACGGTCTGGCGGCCCACGTGCAGGTTCAGCGTCCAGCTCGGAGCCAGTTCGAAGTTAGCGCCCACGTCCACATAGCCGCTGCCCTTGCTGTCGGCGGTGCCGAACAGGTTGGTAGTCGAATGCGAATACTTGACATAGGCCGGACCGAAGCCGAGCTGGCCATACAGTTCGAAGGTATTGGCGCTAGGATTGAGGCCGTTCGACGGGTAGGCATAGTACAGGCCGCCAAAGTCATAGCTGACGGCTTCGGTGAACTGGCCGCGCTTGCCGCCGTACAGGTCGATTTCGAGCGAGCCGTCGCCGCCCAGATCCTTGGTCCACTTGATGGTCGAAGCCCAGACGCCCAGGTACATACCGCTCGGGCCGTGGGTGTAGTCGGCGCCGCCTTGCAGCGCCGGCTTCAGGCGCGACTGCGACAGGCCGCGATAGCGGTAGTCGGTGGTCAGCGCCGCGTTATACGTGACTGCATGTTCTTGCGTGGTATCTGCGGCCACGGCCACGGGTGCGCCCAGGGTGGCGTAGACCAGGGTCAACGCAGCGGCAAGAGACAAAGTGGTGGTCATTTTTTTCATGGCGTATCCCTTAATGGTTTTTGAACGAATCGTGCAGTTGCGGTTTAAAATCGATGCCGAAGCAATAATTTGCTTTCTGTAGACGTACATAGCAGAACTCGTGCCAGCCCCAAAACGGCGCTGCGGGCCTTGATTTCGCACGAAGCTGACCCAACTTGTCGTCTATAAACCGTAAAATACGGGGTTGCGAACGCGCGATCGCCCTCTGCGCACCAATTTGATGCACCTTCAGCACCAGTTGAGTGCAGGCCAGGATCACCACAAGGAAGCCGAAAAATGGATATGAATAGTTTTTTTAATGATCTGCAGGGCAAGATCAACCAGGCAATTGACAGTTCGCCCGCGAAAGACATCGAGAAAAACGTCAAGTCAATGATGACTCAGGGCTTTTCCAAGCTCGATCTGGTGACCCGCGAAGAATTCGACATTCAGAATCAGGTCTTGGCCAAGACCCGTGCCAAGCTCGAGGCGCTGGAACAGCGGCTTCAACAACTTGAGGAAAAACTGGCCGATCCCAAAGCCTGAGCTCACTGAGCTGCGCACTACAAGGCGACGCAGCGCGAGGCTGCGTCGGCTAATCTACTCTTATTTTCTTACCCATCAGCATCACTTGGCACAGTTGTCGTAATGACAAAATGTGTCGATTTGTTACGTGCGCTTCGGAAATTTTGCCGATGATATCTTGTCGATTCGACACTACTATCGACAAAAACGATGCATGTAATCAAAACAGCAGCCGACGCGCCCAAGGCCACACTCTTCGAGGGCGAAGACCCATTCCGCAGCGCACTGCGCGGGCGCGACTGGTCGACCACCGCCCTGGGCGATCCCGATGCCTGGCCAGCGCTCTTGCGCACGACTTACGCGCTGATGCTCGATTCGCACTTCCCCATGATTCTCGCCTGGGGGCGCGAGCTCTCCTTCCTCTACAACGCCGCCTACGCGCCCATCCTCTATACCCGCCACCCAGCCGCGCTGGGCGCTCCCATGTGCGAAGTGTGGCCGGAGTACTGGAACGTGGTGCAACCGGTGGTGGTCAGATCGCTGTTGGGAGAAACCACCTACACCGAAGACGTGGTGCGCCGCATCGAGCATGATGGCGTGACGGAAGAGCGCTCCTTCAATACCTCGTATTCGCCGGTGCGCGATGCCGACGGCACGGTCGCCGGCGTGATCTGCGTGATCAGCGAACACACGGCGCGCCTGCGCCTCGAACAGCGCCAGGCTTTTCAGCTGCAAGTGGCAGACCGCCTGCGCGAACTGTCCGATCCCCAGGCCATTTTCAGCGCCACCATCGAGCTGCTGGGCCGCTACCTGAAGGTGAGCCGGGTTGTCATCGGCGAGTACGATTGCGAGCAGGGGCAGGTCACTTTCTCCTCCAATTTCACCGACGGCACTGTGGCCGAGCTAAGCGGCAGCTTCGATTGCGCCGTGTTCGGGCGCGACAATTTCGCCTTGCTGGAAACGGGCGCAAGCTGGATTGCTGCCGACACGGCCAAGGATCCATGCAGCGCTGGCGCGCTGGTGTGGCCGGCCTTCCAGTCGCTCCAGATCCATGCTGGCGTGCTGGTGCCGCGTACCCGCAACGGCAACCTGATAAGCTGCCTGTTCATCAATCATAGCGAGGTCCGGCCATGGCGCGAGGATGAGGTTCAGCTCATCAAGGATGTTGCAGATCGCATGTGGAATGCCATCGAGCGGGTGCGCGCCGAAGCGGCGCTGGTGCAGGCCGATCGCCGCAAGGACCAGTTTCTGGCCCTGCTCGCCCACGAGCTGCGCAATCCGCTGGCGCCGATCAGCGCTGCGGCCGAACTGCTCAAGCTGCCACATGTGGATAGCGCCCGCGCTCACGCCACCGGTACCATCATCGCGCGCCAAGTCAGCCATATGACCGGCCTGGTCGACGATCTGCTCGATGTCTCGCGCGTCACGCGCGGCCTGGTCGAAATCGACCGCCAGGAAATTGACATCAAGCGGGTGGTGGCCGACGCCATCGAGCAGGTACGCCCTTTGATGGACACCCGCCGCCACCACCTGGCGGTGCAACTGGCCCCGGGTGACACCTATGTGGGCGGCGACTACCAGCGCCTGGTGCAGGTGCTGGCCAACCTGTGCAACAACGCCGCCAAGTACACCCCGCAGGGCGGACGCATCGAAGTGACGATGGACAGCGCCGACGGCGAGGTGATCATCCGGGTAAGCGACGACGGCGTGGGTATTTCGTCCGAACTGTTGCCGCACGTATTCGAATTATTCTCCCAGGCGGAGCGCAACACTGACCGCGCGCAAGGCGGGCTGGGACTGGGCCTGGCGCTGGTGCGCAGCCTGGTGGACCTGCATGGCGGCAGTGTCACCGCCGCCAGCGAGGGGCTGGACAAAGGCAGTACGTTCACGGTGCGCCTGCCCCGCATTGCGAAAACCCCGGCTGTGGAGAACGACCGCCAGCCAGGCGCAGCGCGGGCACCGGGGGCCTGCCTCAAGCTGCTGGTGGTGGATGACAATGTGGACGGGGCCCAGATGCTGGCCATGTACCTGGAAGCGAGCGGCCACGATGTGGCGGTGGCGCACACCGGCCCTGCGGCGCTGCAACAGGTGGCCGGCGCCAGTTTCGACGCCTGCCTGCTCGACATCGGCTTACCTGGCATGGACGGCAACGAACTGGCGCGCCGACTGCGCACCGAGCGCAATACCCGCGCCGCCCTGCTGATTGCAGTAACTGGCTATGGCCAGCAAACCGACGGCCATGCGAGCGAGCGCCCGCACTTCGACCATTACCTGGTCAAGCCGGTCGACCCTATGGCCATCGTCAACTTGCTGAGCACGCACAGCAACGCGCGCGTTAATTGATGCGCAGGCCTAGGCGGCCAGTTTCATCACGCCGAGCACAATCGCCGCAGTCAGCGCGGCAGCGCCAAGCCAGGACAGGATCCGCTTGACGATCAAAAAATACTCGGCGCGTTCGGCCGGGTCGCCGATCCAGGTGCGGCTGAATTTATGCCGGTTTTTTCCAAGCACCAGGTAGATAAACGGGACGAAAAGAAATACCGTAAACACTGCCAGCCAGGCAAGCGTCGTTGCGGTTCCTGCAGTGTAGACCCAGCCGTTGAGCGGCACCAGCCCGATTGCGCTCCACATCCCGGCAATGGCGGCGGTCTTGTTGCTAGGCTTGATGTCCATTCGGCTCCTGCGTGCTGTGCGAGTGCGGCCATCATGCAGCAAAAACCAAAAATGCGAAAGTGCCAACGCAAAGGGCGCCGCCCGTTGCCGGAGGGCGCCCTGTGGGGCTGACAGCGCTTACGTTGCTACAGGTTGATGCGTGGCAGGTAGCCGCCCGGGATGATGCCGAAGACCGACAGCACGATCAGGATCAGCACGATGATGAACAGAACGCGGACGATCTGCGCAACCGGTGCGGGCAGCGGCAAGAGGCTGACCAGCCACCAGATCAGTCCGAAGATGACGAGATAGATGATAAGACTGATGAGAATATTCATTTTATTGTTTCCTCTGATGCTGGAGTAGTGCGTTGCGTCGGGATCGACTAAGTGCAGAATAGCCGCTTACTGTCGGCTTATCTGTACGGCACAGCACATAAGCCGCTGAGCAGGCCGCGCACACCTTTGGCCGCTCTCAAGCGCGGACGCGCATGCCGGGCTACGATCAGGATCCGATCCATGACCCCGAGCCCCCGCCATGAGTCTTGCCGTACTGAGAAGCCGCGCGCTGTCGGGCATGGATGCCCTGTGCGTGAGCGTCGAAGTGCACCTGGCCTGCGGACTTCCCTCGCTCACCATCGTTGGTCTTCCCGATGCGGAAGTGCGCGAATCGAAGCACCGGGTGCAGGCGGTATTGCAAAATGCCGGCTTTCAGGTTCCCAACCGGCGCATTACGGTAAACCTGGCGCCGGCCGACCTGCCAAAGGAGTCCGGCCGTTTCGACCTGCCGATCGCGCTCGGCATTCTGGCCGCCTCGGGGCAAATTCCCATCAGGGAGCTGGACCGCTTTGAATTTGCCGGCGAATTGTCGCTGTCGGGCGAGCTGCGCCCGGTGCGCGGCGCGCTCGCGATGACGTTTGCCATGCAGCGCGGCGCCGGTGCACGCGCCTTCATCCTGCCCGCTGCCAATGCCGACGAAGCGGCGCTGGTCAGCGATGCCGAAATCTATCCCGCCAGCACCTTCCTGCAGGTATGCGCTCACTTTACGTCACGCGATGGTGAAGGCCGGCTCACCCGCCATCAGGCGCTGGTGCCCGGTGTTCCGCCCGTTTATCCCGATCTGTCCGATGTCAAAGGACAAATCGCCATCAAGCGCGCACTCGAAGTGGCCGCCGCCGGCTTGCACAGTTTCTTGCTGGTGGGTCCACCCGGCGCCGGCAAGACCATGCTGGCGTCGCGCTTTGCAGGGTTGCTGCCACCCATGAACGACGAGGACGCGCTCGAATCAGCGGCCGTGCAGTCGCTCACCGGACACTTCAACGCGAGCCAGTGGAAAGTACGGCCGTTCCGCAGTCCGCATCACACCAGTTCCGGCATTGCACTGGTCGGGGGCGGCTCGGTACCGCGCCCGGGCGAAGTCTCACTCGCCCACTGCGGAGTCTTGTTTTTGGATGAGCTACCCGAGTTTGACCGCAGGGTCCTGGAAGTGTTGCGCCAGCCGATGGAATCGGGCCGGGTCACCATTTCGCGGGCGGCGCGCCAGGCCGACTTCCCTGCCCGCTTCCAGCTCATCGCCGCCATGAATCCATGTCCTTGCGGCTACCTGGGCCACCCTTCGGGTAAATGCCATTGCTCAGGCGATGTTGTACAGCGCTATCAGGACCGCATCTCGGGTCCCTTGCTCGATCGCATAGATATGCTGGTGGAAGTTAGCGCCATGCCGCCTGCGGCCATGCTGGCCGATGCGGACGGCGACACCAGTACCGTCATCGCCGCGCGCGCCCTCGCAGCACACGAAGTGCAGCTGGCGCGCCAGGGCAAGCCCAATGTGCAGCTGGGCACGCGCGAGATCGACCGCCTGTGCAAACCTGACCGCGCCGGCCAACAACTGCTGCATAGCGCCATGCTCCGGTTCCACTGGTCGGCACGGGCTTATCACCGGGTGCTCAAGGTAGCGCGCACTTGCGCCGACCTGGAGAACCGCAAGACCATTTCTAAGGAAAACGTGTCCGAGGCCATCGGCTACCGGCGCGCGTTGCGCGAGCCTACACCTTGATGCTGCCTTCGATGGAGTCGTCCAGCGTGATGCCGGTTGCGGCGCCGATCAACATTTTGACGCCGGCCACCGCCTTGCCGTGCTTGTTGTCCCAGTAGTATCCCTGCGATGGCGCGATCTTGATGACGGTGATGCGCGGATCGTCCTCGCCTTCGGTGAACCAGGTCTTGAGGATGAACTTCCACAGCTCCTTGATCTTGGCCTTGTCACGCGAAATGGTGGCAGTGCCTTCCAGGTGCAGAAAGTCCGAATGCGGATCGCCTTGAAAGTACAGCTGGACCTTGGGATTGGCCTGAATCTCGGCGTTCTTGTGACTGTCGTCGGCGCTGAGGAACCACAGATTGCCCTGCTCATCGACTTCCTGCACGGCCATTGGACGGGTAGCGGCATGGCCGCCGTTACGGTCCGTAGTGGTGAAGAAGCAGGTTTCGGCCTTCTTGATAAGCTCGGCCATTTTCTCGACGGCTTTGGCGCCGCTTAAGTCTTCGTGATTGTCTTCGGGCTGGTTCTTGTTGATTGAATCCATGTTCCACTCTCCATTGGTCAGTTCGTCCTGGACAATGCTACGCGTGCGATAGCGCAGCTTGTGTTGGATGGCTAACAGAAAACGGTATAAATCAATAAATCGATTTGCCGTATTTCATGGAGAGCGCGCCGCGTCCTGAACAGTCAGGACGGATAGTTCTACAGATAAAATTTATTTGGCAAGCTCAAGCGTTGCTGGGGCGACCGTGATGTTATTGGCGCGGGCAAAAGCCAGCGCTGCACCCAGCGACTGCTTGCTGTCGGCCAGTGCCTGGGGTAAAAATCGGGAAACGAACAACGCTTTCTTGCGCTTGAGTCCAGCGTCGCGCAACGCTTTTTTCAGTTCGGGGTAGTCGATCATGAGGTCAGTGAACTGGGTCACGCTCACGGCCAGCGCATCGATACTGGCGCTGACATCGGCTTTTTGCGCATCGCTCAAGGCAATGCCGCCCGCCGCCAGCTTGTTGGCCAGCGCCGCGTTGCCGCTGGTGCGCAGCAGGATCACTTCTTCCATCTGTCCCGGCGTCGACTCATGGACAAAGGCTCCGGACTGAGCCATCGCCTTGTCCGCTTCGGTCTTCATGCCAGCCACCGCCATGAGGCGCGCTTCAGCGCCCATCGCACCGCGGGTACTATTGATAAAATACGTCAGCAGCGCTTCCGACTTGTCGCGCATCGACATTGCAGCATAACTGGCCGGGACTTCTTCGGTCTGCGCAGACGCGGCGGGCGCTGCGAGCAGCACAAGGGCGGAGACGAGCGCGGCGAGTAAATTACGTTGCATGGCATTCTTTCAATGGGGTGTTGCGGGTTCGCAATCAAAGAAAAACTGTACCATGCAAAGCGGGTAGCAGCAAATAAAAGCCAGGCGTGCTTGAGCCGCAAAGGCGCCGCAGCCGCGCCGGGGCAAGTACTGATACCATGGCGCTTATGCGTTCAACCACATTTCACTCTATCGTCCTGTCCGCCTGCATAGCAGTCAGCCTCGCAGCGTGCAGTCCCAAATACAATTGGCGCGATTACAACAGCCCGGACGCGCCCTTCCGGGTCATGTTCCCTGACAAGCCCGCGACCCATACCCGCAATATCGACGTCGGCGGGCTCAAGGTCGACATGACCATGACCGCTGCCGAAATCGATGGCGTTACCTTTGCCGTAGGCAGCGCACAGGCGCCCGATGCTGCGCGCGCCCAGGCGGCGCTGGCTGCGATGCAAAATGCGCTGGTGCGCAATATCGGCGCCACCGTCAAGAGCGAAAAAGTCCGCGCCGCTGCCAGGGCGGGGGGCGCCCCCGGCAGCCAGTCGGCCGCGATTGATGTCGACGCGCTCGGCACCCAGAAGGGCGTGCCGATTCGGCTTGTCGCCCACTTCGAGTCGCGCGACAAGCAGTTCTACCAGGTGATCATCATGGGCCCGGATAAAAATATCTCGAAAGAGAATGTCGAGATGTTCATGTCCACCTTCAAGCTGCAGTGACGCTGCCCGCGAACGCTTCGCTGGCGGGGGCGCGTGCACTCCGGGTATTTGCCTGCTTCGCCCTGGGCTACCTGCTCTCGTATGGCCTGCGTTCGATCAACGCCGTCATCGCGCCATCGCTCACCTCCGAACTGGGACTGTCCAATTCGGACCTTGGCATGCTGTCGTCGGCCTACTTCATCGCCTTCGGCTGCATGCAACTGCCGCTGGGCGTGTGGCTCGACCGCTACGGCTCGCGCCGCACCGAAGCGGCCCTGCTGCTATGCGCCGCTCTGGGCGCGGCCGTCTTTGCCAGCAGCGATTCGCTGGCGGGACTGTGGATCGGTCGCGCCTTGATCGGCGCAGGCGTATCCGCCTGCCTGATGGCGGCCTTTAAGGCCTACCGCCAGTGGTACGCGCCCGAACAGCAAAGCCAGCTGGCCAGCTGGATGCTGGTCGCCGGCACGTCCGGCGCGCTGGTCGCAACACTGCCTGTCACCATGGCCTTGCCTCACATCGGCTGGCGCGGCGTGTTCTGGATTGTGGCCGCACTGCTGGTGCTTGTGGCGGCAGCCCTGTTCTTTCTGTTGCGCGACGTGGAGCGGGACTTCCCCGCCGCGCGCGGCGACAGTGGCGGTGGCGGCTACCGACGCATTTTCGGCAGCGGGTACTTCTGGCGCCTGGGCGTGGCCGGCCTGCTCATTCACGGAATTTTCTTTGCGCTGCAGACGCTATGGGCGGGGCCGTGGATGATCACGGTGCTGGGCAAAACCCAGGCCGAAACGGGCCAGATCCTGTTCTACTTTAATCTGGTGCTGCTGCTGTCCTACGTGGCGCTGGGCTGGTGCGCGCCGCGCATCGTGCGGCGCGGCTGGAATCTGCATGTAGTGATCGGCGCCGGTCTCTCCGGCATGGTCATTATGCTCGCGCTGATTCTGTTCACCACGTCGTCCCGGGGATGGCTGCTGTGGCTGCCGCTGGCAATTTGCGTGCCCCTGACCACGCTGCTGCAGTCGCAGGCCGGGCTGGCCTTTCCGGCCTCGATGGCCGGGCGCGCCAATACCGCCTATAACATGATGCTCTTCATCGGCGCCTTTGCCGCCCAGTGGGGCTTCGGCCTGGTGATCGATCTGGCCGCGCGCGCAGGCGCGACCCAGCTGCAGGCTTTCCGCAGTGCGCTGGCGGTGGCACTTGCGCTGCAAGCCGTAGCACTGGCATATTTCGTATTCAGCAGGGCGCAGCCCGCACAAGGAGCGTAATTGAGCGACCATTCGACCCCGGCCCTGAAACTGAGCGGCCTGTCCAAGAGCTTCGGCCGTCCGGCCGTCGACCAGCTCGACCTGACCATCCATGCCGGCGAACTGTACGCGCTGCTCGGCCCCAACGGCGCGGGCAAGACCACGACCTTGCGTATGGTGGCCGGCCTGCTCGCGCCCGACGCCGGTTCGGTCGAACTGTTCGGCGTCGATCTGGAAAAAGATCCTGCAGGGGCCAAGCAGCAGCTGGCCTATCTGCCTGACGACCCGCTCTTGTACAACAAGCTCAAGCCGACCGAATACCTCGAATTCGTGGCCGGTCTTTGGGGCATCGAGCCGGCGCTGGCCGAACCGCGGGCGCGCAAACTGCTCGACTGGCTCGACCTGACCAAGCACGGGCACGAACTGATCGAAGGCTTCTCGCGCGGCATGAAGCAGAAGCTGGCCCTGGCCGGGGCATTGATTCACGAACCGCGCCTGCTGATCCTGGACGAGCCGCTGACCGGCCTCGACGCCGCTGCCGCGCGCCAGGTCAAGGACCTGCTACAACAGCATGTGCAAGGCGGCGGTACCGTCATTCTCACCACCCACATCCTCGAGGTGGCGGAGCGGCTGGCGCAGCGCATCGGCATCATCCAGCACGGCCGGCTGATCGCCCAGGGCACACTGGACGAACTGCGCGCGCAGGCCGAAGGCGGCAGCCTGGAGGATGTATTCCTGCACCTGACCGGGCAGCCGTAATGGCACGCGTTGGCGGATCGCTCTGGCTACTGCGGCACGAACTGCGCATGTACCTGTTTAACACCATGTCCTTTAACAACAAGGAAGGCAAACGCGGCATCAACAAAGGCAGCATGGCCAGTCTGGCGTTCGTCTGGATCAGCCTGCACGTGCTGATGTATTTTCTGCTCACTTTCCTCAAGAAATCGGGCGAACCGCAACAGGTCGTCGTCATCGGCGTCACGCTGGTGATGGCGGGATTGATGACGCTAATGATGTCGAGCGGTTTGAAGGCCAGCGTCGAAGTGCTGTTCGAACGCGCCGACCTGGATTTGCTACTGTCCTCGCCGCTACCCTCGCGCAGCATCTTTACCGTGCGTCTTGCCAGTAACAGCTTCGGGATCGCCGCGGTTTACCTGTTCTTCATGACGCCGCTGGCCCATGCCGGGCTGTTGCTGGGGCAGTTCACGTGGCTGGGAATTTATCCTGCGATTGCCAGCATGGCGCTGATTGCGGCCTCGCTGTCGATGCTCATGACGCTAGGTCTGGTGAAATGGCTGGGCGTGCGCCGCACACGTGTCATTGCGCAGGTGCTTGGCGCGCTCGCAGGCGCTTCGCTGTTTCTGATTTCACAGGCAGCCAACCTTTCCAAGGACAGTAACAAAGACGCATGGTTCGCAGCCAAGCTGGCAGTCGTGCAAAATGCCGAAGGTATGCTCGGGCCGCAAAGCTTGCTGTGGTATCCGGCCCGAGGGGCGCTGGGCGCGCCACTGCCGGCCGTGCTGCTGGCGCTGGCAGGCGTGGCTGCATTTTTGTTCACTGTGCATTACACCCACCGCTTCTTCGTGCGTGGAGTGCAGCAGGCAGTAAGCGCGGTGCGTGTCGCCAAACGCCCACAGATGGGGCTGACTTTCACATTCGGTCGCAGCCTGACCCGTACAGTGATCGCAAAGGAATGGCGGCTGATCGCGCGCGACCCCAATCTGATTTCGCAGGTACTGCTGCAGCTGCTGTACATGCTCCCGATTCTCCTGCTTTTCTTCTCGAAAGGGAAAATTTCACCGGGCGGTATTGCAGCCAGTCTCGCCTTTCTTACAGCATCGCTGACCGCGGCCTTAGGGTGGATCATCATGTCGGCCGAGGAAGCTCCAGATTTGCTGCGCGCCGCACCCTGCAAGCAATCGACCGTGCGCAATGCCAAGCTTGCCGCCGTGATCATCCCTGGGCTGTTACTGTCCTTGCTTCCACTGCTCTGGCACGCAAGGAAGGAACCAGCGCAAGCGCTGCTGATGCTGGCCATCATTACCGGCGCCTCTTTCAGCGCGGCTTTGGTCGTGATGTGGTGCGGTCGTCCTTCGGCGCGGGGCGACTTCAAAAGTCGTGGCAAAGGCAATGTATTGGCGTCCATCCTGGAGGCATTGGTCGCGTTTTCGTGGTCCGGCATGGGATTTTGCCTGCTGTCGATCGCGGCAAATCCCGATTGGTCGAGCGCCTATCTGATCGGGGCCGGCGTTGCGGCGCTGGTCGCAATATGCTTGCTGGGCGCGGCGCGCCGTTTCCGCTACAAACCTGGCTAAGGCGTCGTCCAAGCGCGCATGACTGCAACCCAAGTTCGTGTTATCGTTTCGGCATGAACCGCACAATGAGAAAGTTCCTATGTTAATTACGTTTACCTCCAAAGCAGCGGCCGAAGTAATGATGTACAAGGAACACGCTAAACGCATTCTTGACCTGCTGGGCAAAGATGTCAGCCGCGGCGTGATTACTGCAGCCGAAGCGAGCCAGGCAGTGGCAGTGCTCGAGAAAGAAATCGAAGAAAGCCGCAAGCATGCAGCGTCGGCCGATGTCGAGCGCGACGTGCATGCGCACCATGGCGATGCCGGTGACGACAGCGACCATGAAGGTATGGAGCTGGTCAGTTTTGCTACACGCGCCTATCCCCTGCTCGAAATGATGCGTTCGGCAAAAGCGGGCGGGCACGACATTCTCTGGGGCGTGTAATGCCAGGGCTGGTGGCGCCGCATAGCCACCAGCTGCACGCTGCGGACGGCACACCGCTGCACGTGACCGACTACCTGCTTCCGGCGCACTCTGCGCACGGTAGCGTGGTGATCATGCATGGGCTTGGCGAACACAGCGGCCGGTATCGGCGCCTTGCGCAATTCCTCGCCGAGTGCGGGATGTCAGTGCGCTGCTACGACCATCGCGGACATGGCCGCTCGGGTGGGGATCGTGGTGACGTCATCAATGGCGACGCGATAGTCGAGGATGCGCAGCGCATCGTCGACGAATTTTCAGCGCGCTTTCGCGACGCTCCTTTTCTCTTGGGACATAGCATGGGCGGGCTGTTTGCCGCGCGTTTCGCGCTGGCGCGCTTGGCGCCTTTGCGCGGACTGATTCTGTCATCGCCGGCATTGGCTGTGCCCATGTCCGGCACTCAAAAACTCATGCTGAGCGTAATGCATACGGTCGCGCCGCGGCTTGGGGTGCCCAACGGTTTGCAGTCGAAGTTTCTCTCGCACGACATGGCGGTGGTGGCTGCGTATAGGGCAGATCCCTTGGTACATAACAAAATCAGCGCGCGTCTGCTGCGCTCCATGTTGTCATCCATTGATTACTGCATGGCGCAGGCCCACACATTATCCGTTCCGACCCTGATGCTCGTGGCCGGCGAAGACCACCTGGTCGACCTCGAGGGCAGCAAGCAATTTTTCGCGAAGTTGCCGCCGGCGTTAGCGCAGTTTGAGCAATTCGACGGTTTTTATCATGAACTGTTTAATGAAGTCGATGCAGCAAGGCCGCTCGCCCAGCTGAAACGCTGGCTGCTGGCACAGGAAGATGCTGCGAGGGTCAGGTACTAATTGCGGTGGTGAAGGTGAGCCGGTTGCCGAATGGGTCTTTCACCGACATGTCCCGCGTTCCCCACGGTGTACTCTCGACACCAGGGCGCGCGTATTTGAATTGCTTGGCTATGAGTTCCGCGTGGAGCGCGTCGATGTCCTCCACTGCGATGCGCATTGCAGCGCCGGGACAGCAATCGCCATTGTGCTCCGTTAGGTGCAATACGCAGCTGTCGCGCGTGACCTGCATATATAGCGGCAGGCCGGGCTCGAAACGGTGCTCCCAGTCGAGCCGAAAACCCAGGAAGTCCAGATAAAATTCTTTCGCTTTCGCTTCGTCAAAAATGCGAAGAATGGGAGTCGTGCGGCCGATGTGCATTGGGCTTCCTTGTTCAATCGTCTGATTGTACGCGCACGTGATGAGGCGGGGACGCTGGCGAAGGCAAGACAAAATCTGCAGACGAAAAAAAACCCCACATTTCTGCGGGGTTTTTTCACTATAACTAGCCTGA
>JAZKGU010000071.1:0-14141 GCA_040385745.1 Pseudomonadota bacterium | reverse complement strand
GGCGCAGTCGTCCGAGGCGCGCCGCTTCACCTGGCTGATCGATGTGTTCTACGACCACAAGGTCAAACTGATCATGTCGGCGGAAGTGGCCCCCGAAGAGCTGTACACCCAGGGCACACTGTCAAACGAGTTCCACCGGACCGTCTCGCGTATCATTGAGATGCAATCGCGTGAATACATGCAGGCCGAGCGGCGTGGCGCAGCCGACGCGCTGGCCTGAACAAGCACAATGAAGGATACGATGACTACTCAGTTTGCCCTGCGCCTGGCCGTGCTGGCCGCCAGTGCCGGCCTGGCTGCATGCACCACGGTGCTGCTGCCGCCCAACGTGACGCCGGTGGTGGCAAGCACCACCTCGCTCGACGAGGCCGCGCGCAAGCTTGCGGCCGTGCGCGCCGAGCGCGCGTCCGCCGAAGCTCAGTTCGCCGAGAGCGAACGTTTCTGCTCGACCAAGTTCTTCGTCAATACCTGCCTGGATGCAGCCAAGGAAAAGCGCCGCAGCACGCTGGCGGTACTGCGCGCCACCGAGGTCGAAGCCGAACTGTTCCAGCGCAAGAGCGCGGCCGACCAGCGTGACGCCGAAGTCGCCAAAGCAGTGCGTGAGTTCGAAGCTGAAGAAGCGCGCCAGGCAGCCTTGCCGCCGACGCCGCCACGGGTTGCGGCCGAGCCGCCGCCTGTCGCGCCCAAGCCGGCCCTGGCTGCACGGCGCGCATCACGCGCCGCAAAGGATGCCCAGCGCGCGGCGCAAGCCCCGCTTGAGGCTGCCGAACGCGCGGCCAACGCGGCAGCTTACGAGAAGCGCCGCCTGGAATCCATCGAACGCCAGAAGAAGGTAGAAGAGAAAAAGGCCGCCAGAGCGGCCAAGAAGGTGGTCACGCCGTAACGGCCTTGGCTCAAGGGGGCAAGCTGCTTAGACAGCGCGCCCCATTTTCTGCACCGTGTAAGCCTTGGCTTCGCGCGGCGGTTTGACGAACTTGACGACGCACATGGTGAGATTGTCGCCCTTGCCCTGGGCCCGCTCGGTCGCCTTATTGATCAGCATTTCCGAAGCCTGGCGCGGCGAGGTCTTGCCGATCACCGCCGCCAGTTCAGCGTCCGTAAAGAAGTGCCACAGTCCGTCCGTGCACAGCAGGAAACTGTCGCCCGGCACGATCTGCTCGTGCACGCCGATGGTCACAAAGGGTTCCTTGCGGTCATTTCCGAGAACGTTGAGCAGCAGCTTGGAGTGGCGGTGGTTTTTTGCAGCATCCAGCGGAATCTTGTCGGTGCTGACCAGGTGTTCGATATAGGGTGCGTCGCTGCTGCGCGCCATGCATTTGCCTGAGGCAAAGCGGTACAGCCTGGAATCGCCAACATGGGCCCAGATTGCCTTGCCACCTGGTGTGATGAGCAAGGCCACGAAAGTCGCGTGCGACTCTGTTTTCGTGGTGAACTCGTTCATCCGGATGATCATGTGCGCCTCGTGCACAATCTCGCGCAGCAGGTTCGACAGCCGCTCGGTGCTGGGATTGTCGCCCGGCTTGAACGTATCGAACACTTGTTGCGCAGTATGCAACACCTGCTCGGAAGCGGTGGCGCCTCCGGTAAGCCCGTCGGACAGCACCGCAAGGACGTAATCCGGCGCCCGTGAGCCCGTTAATACGGCGGTGCGGTCATTCTGCTGGGGGCGGTTACCGATGTGTTGACCGGTTCCGGCGACTAACTTGTATGGTTTCATAAACTCGGGTTCGATCCTCGCTGCGTTACCATGGTGTTTTTCCGTCCACTGGCGCGCAATCTGTATTGGCGGCAACGTCGCCGTAGATTAAACTATGCACCGGGAAGCGATAATGTTGCAAGTACATACTTTTTGCGGAGCAACTCAAATTGTTACCGATTGTAATGCTGTTCTGGCTCCGCGCTCGTAAGTTATTGAAATAAAACTGTTGGGAACACCACAATATGACCGATGTCCATGAAATCCAACGCCGTTTGATCGAACTCGACGTGGAACATCGCGATCTGGACGCGGTCATAGACATGCTGATCCTCGATGGTCACCACGACCAGTTGCAGCTTCGCCGCCTCAAAAAGCGCAAACTGCAGCTTAAGGATCATATTACTCTGCTCAAAATGCAACTGGTGCCCGATGTTCCGGCCTGATCCGCTCAGCTTCACTGAAATGCCACTTTGACCGACTCCACACAGGTTTCCCCGGACACCACACCACTCCCTGCGGCCGAACGCGGCAAGCACGACGACGAAATCGACCGCCTGTTCAGCGCTGGCGGTCCGCTCGCGCCCGCGGTGGGTAGTTTCAGCCCGCGCCGTTCCCAGACCGAAATGGCGAAAGCCATCGCTACCGCCATCGACGGCCAGAAGACCTTGATCGCCGAGGCCGGAACCGGCACGGGCAAGACCTTTGCCTACCTGGTCCCGGCGCTGCTGTGGGGTGGCAAGACCATCGTCTCGACCGGCACCAAGAATTTGCAGGACCAGTTGTTCCTGCGCGATATCCCGACCGTGCGCGCTGCGCTCAAGGCCCCGGTCTCGGTGGCCCTGCTCAAGGGGCGCGCCAATTACGTCTGCCACTATCACCTTGAACGTACGCTGCAGAACGGGCGCATGACCTCGCGCGACGACGTCGGCCACCTGCGCGAAATCTCGCGCTTCATCAAGATGAGTAATTCGGGCGACAAGGCCGAACTGTCCAAGGTGCCGGAAACCGCCCTGATCTGGAACCTGGTCACGTCCACCCGCGACACCTGCATGGGCAGCGAATGCCAGTACTACCAGGATTGCTTTGTGATGAAGGCGCGCCGCGAAGCCCAGCAGGCCGACGTGGTCGTGGTCAACCACCACCTGTTTTTTGCCGACGTTGCGCTCAAGGATACCGGGGTGGCCGAGCTGCTGCCGTCGGCCAACACCATTATTTTCGACGAAGCGCACCAGCTGCCCGACACCGCCACCTTGTTCTTCGGCCAGACGGTTTCGACGTCGCAGATCCTGGAGCTGTGCCGCGATGTGCTGGCAGAGGGCCTGGCCCATGCGCGCGGCGGGCCGGACTGGGCCAAGGTGGTCACGGTGCTCGAAAAGGCTGCGCGTGACCTGCGCCTGGCCTTCCCGCAGGACATCATGCGCCTGTCACTGGCGCAAATTGCCCCGTCGTCCGATTTCTTTCCTTCCCTGCAAACGGTCAAGGACAAGCTGGCCGACATGATCAGCGTGCTCGAGGACCAGGCCGCGCGCGCCGAGTCGATCGAGCAGTGCAGGGTGCGCGCCGTGGAACTGGCGGCCCAGCTTGACGGCTGGAAACCTGATGGGAAGGGCAAGCTGGTCGAAGGAGACGAAGCGGTGCTGTGGGTCGAGGCGTTCTCTGCCTCGCTGCAGCTGCACAAGACACCGCTATCGATAGCACCGATCTTCAACAACCAGCGCGAAGGCACGCCGCGCAGCTGGATCTTTACCTCGGCCACGCTGGCGGTCAAGAACGACTTCAAGCACTTCTCCAACCAGATGGGCCTGACAGGCGAACCAGCGCAAACCTGGCCGAGTCCCTTCAATTACGAGCAGCAGGGCTTGCTGTACGTGCCGATGGGCTTGCCGGAACCGAATTCCTTCGGCTACACCGACGCCGTGGTCGACGCGGCCCTGCCTGTGATCGAAGCGGCGGGCGGACGTACTTTCTTCCTGTGCACCACCATTCGGGCGGTCAAGCATGTGGCCGAGCGGCTGCGCGACGAATTTGAAAAGCGCGGTCTCGACTACCCCCTGTTCGTGCAGGGCGAGCGCGGCCGCACGGAGCTGCTCGATTCTTTCCGCAATGCCGGCAATGCCGTGCTGGTGGGCAGCCAGAGCTTCTGGGAAGGCGTGGACGTGCGCGGCGAGGCGCTATCGCTGGTCATTATCGACAAGCTGCCGTTTGCACCGCCTGACGATCCGGTGCTGGCGGCGCGCATCGACGTGATGGAAAAGCAGGGCATGAACGGTTTCATGCACCACACCCTGCCCGAAGCCATCATCAACCTGAAGCAGGGCGCCGGGCGCTTGATCCGCGATGAAACCGACCGCGGCGTGCTGATGCTGTGCGACCCGCGCGTCATTTCCAAAAGCTATGGCAAGCGCGTATGGCAAAGCCTGCCCGCGTTCAAACGTACCCGTCTCGAGGCGGACGTTGTCGCCTTTTTCAAACCACCGCAAACACCACCTTAGAGGCAAGTCATGGCAGCACTGCGTTCGATACTCCTGGCAGCAGCAATCGGCGCTGCTTTTGCCGCCGTACCCGTTAGCGCCCAGCCGCGTCCGCCTGCGGTGGCGCCGGTGGCAGCCAGCGCCGCCCAGCGCCTGGCCGCGCTGGCCGAGCGCTACTACGAAGAACAGGCGCGCTTCGAGCCGCTCGCTGCCACCTTCAACGGTGACAATCGCTTCGATGACCAGCTGCCGATGACCCTGATGCCCTACGTGCGGGCGCGCCAGTTCGCGATGTTCCATGAAGTGCGGGACGAGCTGACCCGGATCGACCGCAGCAAGCTGGCAGGTACCGACCTGACGACCTTCGATATCCTGCTCTACGAACTCAATACCGCGCTGCGCTTCGAGCAATTCAGGGACCACCTGCTGCCGATGAGCCATATGGACGTGTTGCCCGTCATGGTCGCCAACCTGGGCAGCGGGCAAGGATCGCAGCCAATTAGCACCGTGGCCCAGTACGATGCCTACCTGGCCCGTATCAGCGCTCTGCCTGCCTGGACCGACGCCGCCATCGCTAATATGCGTACCGGCATCAAAGAAGGCGTAGTGCTGCCGCGCGCGCTCGTGCAGGCACTGCTGCCCCAGATCAAGGCGCTGGCAGCAGCAAGCACCGACGCCAGCGACTTTTATGCGCCAATGCGCGCCGTACCGGCAGCCTTTGGCGCCAGCGACAAGACGCGCTTGAGCTTTCGCTACCGCCAGGCTGTGGGCAGCAAAGTGATCCCGGCCATGCGCAAGCTGGCAGCGTTCATCGAGAAAGACTATCTGCCGGCGGCGCGCCCGAGTGCTGGCTGGGGCGCGCTACCAAACGGCGCCCAGTGGTACCGCGCCTGGGTCGCATCGCAAACCACCAGCGCACTGAGCCCGGACGAGATCCACCGCATCGGGCTGAGCGAGATGGATCGGCTCACCGTTGAGTTTGCCAAGGTCGGCGCGCAACTGGGCTACAGTGGCAAGCCGGCAGGCCTGGGCGCATGGATGGAAAAACAGCCCAAGTACCGCCCCTTTAAAACCGAGCAGGAAGTGCTCGATGCCTACCGCAAGCTCAACGCCCGGATCACGCCGCTGCTGCCGGCCCTGTTCGCCACACTGCCCAAGGCGCCCCTCGAGATTCGGGCTGAGCCGGAGCTCTCGCGCGCGACTGCCTCGGACCATTACACCTCGCCCGCAGCCGATGGCTCGCGCCCCGGCGTGTTCTGGGCCGTGATCAACGATCCGGCCGCGTACGGGAGCACGCGCATGACCTCGCTGTTCCTGCACGAGGGACATCCCGGCCACCACTTCCAGATCGCCAAACAGCAAGAATTAAATATTCCAAAGTTCCGCAAGTACGGCGGCAACAACGCCTACATCGAGGGCTGGGCGCTGTATGCGGAAGCGCTGGGCAAGGAAATGGGACTGTACGCCGATGCCAACGCGTACGCGGGGCACCTGATGCTCGACATTCGCCGTGCTGCGCGTCTGGTGGTCGATACAGGTTTGCACGCCAAGGGCTGGACCCGCGAGCAGACCATCAAGTACCTGATGGAGCATGCGGGAGACAGCGAGGCAGACGCCATCAATGCCACCGAGCGCTACATGGCATTGCCGGGCCAGGCGCTGGGCTACAAGATCGGCGCACTCAAGATTATGGAACTGCGCCAGCGAGCACAGACGGCACTGGGCCCTAAATTCAGCCTGGCGCGATTTCACGACGTGGTGCTGGAAGAGGGCAGCCTGCCGCTGGGTCTGCTTGAGAGCAAGCTGGACAAGTGGATCGAGGCGCAGAAGTAAATTGTTGTAGCGCAACGTTTTTGTTGCCAACAAGGGAGCGAGCGAGGCTCGCCAAAGCGCTTTTTTGGCGGCGCTGGCCATCGTCCTGGGCGGCGCCATGATCCTGGCGGCCATCTTGGGGCCGCGCCATTGTCCGGTATCTACTCGGCTGCGCTGTACCGCTACGCGGTGAATTCCAATGCCATCACCGGCTTTGACAGTGGCATCCTGGCTGTCACGCGGACCAATGTTGTAAATTCAACACGCGGCCGGCGTAGCACTGCCCGCGCCGTTTTTGCCCACTCCCCACTCTTGCGAAACGTCCAGTCCGGATCCCCGTGACCCGGCGCTTGCCGTTCCATTATCCGGCCTGACCAAAAAAATATTTGGTATTACCGAAATAACAGTGGTCAGACCACTTCTATCGTTTTAGAATTATTGGGCAATACAGCAAAAGAGGCCGGATAGCGTGCTCGGCGATCTTTTCCAACAATAATATCAAGAGACAGAGGACTTCAGACCATGCGCATTTCTCAAAAGCGGGCACGGGCATTCGGCAAGTTTGCCGCGCGCCTCGCGGGCACTACGTCGGCTTCGGCCATTGCAATTAGCGGGGCCTACGCCCAGTCGACAGTACCAGCGACGGAGCCACCGCCGCAGACCGTCATCGTGACCGGCTTGCGTGCCTCGCTGGAAAGTGCGCTGAACAAGAAGCGCGAAGAAAACGGCATGGTCGACATGATTAAGGCAGAGGACATCGGCAAATTCCCCGACACGAATCTGGCCGACTCGCTGCAGCGCATTCCGGGCGTGGTGATCGACCGCGACGCGGGCGAGGGTCGTAATATCACCGTGCGCGGCCTGGGGCAGGATTTTACGCGGGTGCGCATCAACGGCATCGAAGGCCTGGCCACTACCGGCGGCACCGACAGCTCGGGCGGCGCCAACCGCTCGCGCGGCTTCGACTTCAATGTGTTCGCCGCTGAACTGTTCAGTTCACTGACCGTCCGCAAGAGCTCCTCGGCCGACGTGGACGAGGGCTCGCTCGGCGCCACGGTCGACCTGCAAACCATGCGTCCGCTGGACATGCCCAACAAAGGCTTCAGCTCCACCATCTCGGTCAAGGGGCGTCACAACGACCTGTCCGGCAAGACCAATCCGCGCGTGGCCTTCCTGCTGTCGCACACCAGCCAGGACCGCAAGTTCGGCGCCTTGATGTCGATAGCGTATTCCAAGCGCGAAGTGTTCGAAGAAGGTTTCAGCACGGTGCGCTGGGATAACGGCCCGTCTGTCGGCGGCTGGTGCGCGCCGCTGGGCGTGACTCCCGCCAATCCTAGCACCTCGACAGCTACCACCTGCGGCCCTGCCGCCCAGGGCGTGCAGAGGGTGCCAGGCACCCCGGCGACGATCGCCGCATACAACGCCGCCAGCGCCGCCGAAAACTTCCATCCACGCCTGCCGCGCTTTGGCCGCCTCACACACGATCAGGATCGCCTGGGCGTGACCGGCTCCCTGCAATGGCGCCCGCTGGCCGGCACCCGCCTGACGCTCGACATGCTGTACGCAAAACTCGACGCCACCCGCCAGGAAGACTTTTTGCAGGCGATCTCGTTCAGCCGCACCGCCACCCAGGGCGGCAAGACCCAGACCAGCGTGCTCGATACCGCCTACGGTCCTAGCGGTTCGCTCTTGTACGGCCAATACAACGGCGTCGATATCCGCGCCGAGTCACGCTACGATGTGCTGAGCACCGTGTTCACCCAGCCCACGCTGACGCTGGACCAGGACTTCACGCGCGACCTGCGCCTGAACGTCAAAATCGGCCGCGCCGAGTCGAAGTTCAACAATCCGATCCAGACCACCACCACGCTCGACGCGGTGAATGTTGACGGCTACAGCATCGACTTCCGCGCCAACGACCGCCTGCCGACCATCGTCTACCCCTTCGACGTGACCAGTTCCACGGGTCCACTGACCCTGGTCGGCGTACCGGTTGTAGCAAACGGAACCCAGCCTGCCACGGTGGCCAACACCACCACCAGCGAGATCCGCATGCGTCCCCAGGGTGCGACCAACCGCAACGATGTATTCCATGCCGACCTGACCTGGGATCTCGCGCCGGATCGCTTCAGCATCAAGGGTGGTGTCGACCTGAAGAAATTCTCCTTCAACTCCTTTGAATCGCGCCGGATCAACCAGAGCGATACCATTTTCGCGCCGCCCGCCGGCACCTCGCTGGCCGGCCTGACCACCCAGGTCACCGGCTTCGGCAAGAGCCTGGGCCTGCCGGCCGGAACCCCGACCAGCTGGGTCATTCCGAACCTGGCCGCCATCGCCCAGGCCTACGATATCTACTGCAACTGCCTCAAGAGCGGACCTGCGGGCGGACCAGGCGATTTCACGCTGTCGTCCACCACCAACGGCGCTGCGCGCGGCAATAATCGTTCGATCACCGAGGAAGACAATGGCGCCTTCCTGATGGCCGAGTTCAAGGAAGAAGTGGGCGGCTTTCCGATCCGCGGCAATTTCGGTGTCCGCTACGTGCAGACCGGCGTGAGCGCCACCGGCTACGTGGCCACCGGCGGCGGCACCGAGGTCACGGTCGACACCAAGTACAGCGACGTGCTGCCCTCGTTTAATTTGGCGGCCAACGTCACCGATAACTTCCTGGTGCGGCTGGCCGCAGCCAAGGTGATGGCGCGTCCCCAGCTGGGCAATCTGAGCCCGGGCGGCACGGTCACCACCACCGGCACGCTGAGCATCACCAGCGGCAATCCGCTGCTCAAGCCTTTCCGCGCCAAGACTTTCGATGCAAGCTTCGAGTGGTACTTCGGGAAAAACGCTTTCCTGGGCCTGGGCCTGTTCCAGAAGAATATCAACACCTACATCCAGAGCATTCGCAGCTCGGTGCCGTTCAACAGCACCGGCTTGCCGAAGTCGCTGCTGCCGACCAATCTGACTGGCGACGAGATTTTCCAGGTGACCGCGCCGATCAATACCGAAGGCGGCAAGCTGCAGGGATTCGAGCTCAACTACCAGCAGCCCTTCACCTTTCTGCCGGGCTGGGGGAAGAATTTCGGCACGCTGCTCAACTACACCTCGGTCAAGTCGAAGATCGAGTATGTAGTGGCGCCGACTACCACCGCGACCATCACCGACGACTTGCTGAACCTGTCGCCAAAATCGATGAACGCCACGCTGTACTACGACGATGGCGTGTTCAGCGCGCGCTTGTCCGGTTCGAAGCGTTCGGCTTTCCTGACCCGCGTACCGGGCCAGAACAACAACGATGTCGAAGGCAAGAACGGCACGGTCAACGTCGACGTATCGCTCAGCTACAAGATCAACAGCAAGCTTGAGCTGACGCTGGAAGGGGTCAACCTGACCAACGAAGCGAACGACCAGTTTGTCAGCCGCGCGCGCAACGGCGTAGTGGTGAATAACGTCACCGGTCGCGAAGTGTTGTTCGGGGCGCGCTACACGTTCTGATCGCAGGCGCAATAAAAAGCCGCCGGTCCCGAATACTCCGGGACCGGCGGCTTTTCTTTGGGCTGCTTATGCGGACAGTGTGGTCGATACGACTTTGCCGGCTATCGTTACGTTCTTGAGCGTGACCGACTTCACGTTATGCAGGAACCACGGCTGCGCAGCATTGCGCGGCGTGCCGAAATCGCAATCGGTGATCGTGATGCCGGTCAGCGGCAGCACCGGGGTGCCGGGCGCGCCGTTGTAGCTCGATGCTACCGGTCCCAGAATCACCATCGCCTGGTAACACGAGAACTGCCCGCCTTGCACCGCCACATTGCCCACCTTGATGCCCGATATGTGCACGTCCGATACCATCGGCGGGCGAATCCGCACACTGTCATCGGCCGGCGTGTAGTCGCAGTCGATAGTGATGATGCCACCCGCAGTAGAAGCCACGGACTTGGGAGGAATCACCGATCCTGGCAAGGGCGTGTAGAACTTCGGCGCTACCTGCACACCATTCGGAATCGAGACGTTGCGTACGTAAAAGTGGCGCAGGAAGCCGCCGCGGTTCATATTCGTCTTCATGCGAATCGCGGTATTGAGCGGATCGCTGGCCCAATTGATGTTCTTGAATTCGAGATTTTGCGCATACACGTTTTCAATCCCGCCCGCCATCTCGCTGCCCAGCGTGACCGCGCCATGGCCGCTGTTCATCACGCAGTTCTGGATCACCACATTGCGCGTCGAGCCATGCTGCACGTCGCGGTTCTTGCCGGCCTTGACCGCAATGCAGTCGTCGCCCGTATTAAAGGTGCAATCCTCCACCAGCACGCCGTCGCAGGCCTCCGGATCGAAGCCGTCGCTGTTGGGGCCCATGCTGTCCATGTTCACCTTGCTGATGTGGACGTTGCGGCAGTTGACCGGATGATGCAGCCAGAAAGGCGAAGCCTGCACCTGATAGCCCTGCAGCAGAACATTGGAGCAGCCGATGAATTCGATCATGCAGGGACGCAGGAAGTGGCCGATGCCGAACACGCGCTTGGCGACCGGTACCCCGGCTTCCGAGAGGGCAGGGAGGTAGCGCGAGTCGCTGCGCCAGCGCTCGCCAGTGCCCTGGATAAGCTGGCGCTGGGCCGCGTCCAGCTGCGGCGCGACCGCAGCCAGCGAGGCCGGGTTGCGCGGATTGACCGCGACTTCAGTGTCGGTGGCGCCAGCGCGGTGGCGCCCCTTCCAGTCCCACCAGCAGTCGGTCCCGCCTTCAAACGGCAGACCGCCCTGGCCGTCGAGGATGCTGGTCCAGTCGGCGCCGGTGAGGGCGATATTTTCCTGGCCGTAGGCGTACACCAGGGGTGAATAATTGAGCACGTCGTTGCCCTGCCAGCGCGACAGCACCAGCTTGCCGTTCGGGCCGCAGTCGTAGTCGCCATGGCGCGCGTAGTCGGCCGGACGGGCGCTGAAAAATACATGGGCGCCCGCTGCCAGGTGCACGTGCACATTCGAGCGCAACACGATCGGGCCGGCGCAATACCAGTTCCCGGCCGGGATCAGCACGCGGCCGCCGCCAGCCTTGTTGCACGCTGCGATGGCCGCTGCAATCGCCCCATGGCTGTCGTGCGAACCTGGCGCCGGCGTCTTGAGCATGCCGACAGTATCGTCGGTCAGCTTGCCCTTGATGCTAGCCAGGGTGGCCGGCTTGGCGCCAAAGGCGGTGATGACAAAGTCTTCCTGGCGAAAGGTAGGCGCACGGCCAACCCGGTCGACGATGGCCTGGGCGCGCTGCCATGGGTCGGCAGGATCGCTCACGGCGGTGGCGCAGCCACCGGCTGCCAGCAGGCCGGCAGCAGACGATGCGCGCATCAGTGCGCGGCGTTGGGGATTGGGGAGGACTGGTTTCACGGTCATGGCTTGCTTCCGGCAATAGGGGAGAGTTTGATGCGCAGCGGATTCGCCACGCGCGCTGCGAGCCGCTCCGTTTCGGCATTCCATTCGGCGCTCGAGGCGATGCGGCCGGCGCGATTCCAGGCGGCGCCCACGTAGTAGCGCAGCGGCTGGCCGGACTGCACCTTGGCGGTGATCAGGTGGTTGAGCGTATCTTCAGCGTAGCCGGTGGCCCCAGGCAGCACGATGGCGGTGCCGAAAGCGCCATTGGACGCCTGCTCGACCCACTGCATCAGCGTGCCTTTTGCGGCGTCGCGCGTGAGCGCGATCTGCGGGTCCTGCTTTTTGTCGCTGGGCGAGCGGTTCAGTCCCAGCGCCACGGTCAGAACGGCCGGGCCATTGAAGCTGAAGGTGCTGTCGATGCGGTCGAACTGGCTGCCCGCATCGACGGTGAAGCGCTTGACTTCGGAGACGGCAGTGCCGCCGGCATCCCAGCTGTCGTAGGTCAGCTCGAATACAGCGCGCACCGGGCCGTTCGCCAGCACCTTCCAGGATTTGTAGTTGAGGCTTGTATGGAGCTGCTTGCCGTCCCAGACGCCGGTGCCGCCGCAGCCGCGCGACCTGCCGACGTTGTACATGTCCATCCCTTCACCTTCGTCCTTGTGGTAATGGTCATGGCCCTTGTTGTACCAGCGATCGACTACTGGATAGTCCACGCGCTTGAACCAGATATCCAGGCCGCTGGTAACCAGCACTTCCTTGACCACGCCCGGCTGGGCGGGAGCGCCCAGCGCAGGACCGTAGGTGCGATGCGCAATGCGGTCGTTCTCCCACGCGAAGTCGTCGAGACGCTCCTGAACGTAGCGCGCGCTGACTGCGCTCGGGAACACGGGCGCCAGTGCTTCGGTCTTTTCGACCGTGAAGCTGGCGCTCTTCTGGCCGGGAGCAAAGCTGTACTGGAATATCAGTTCGCCATAGGCCGCGCCGATATTGTCAGGGTCCTTCGCCTGCGGCAGCACGTTGGTGACCTGGTGGGCCAGCACGCGCCCTGTGGCGTCGCGCACGGCCAGGCGCTGGATCAGTGCGCCGGGGAGGGCGCGATTGACTTCGGTCCAGGGAATAGTGATCGTTTCAGATGGACGCGCGATGGCCAGATCGTGGCTGGCATCGATGCGCAGCTGTTCGGCAGCGTTGGCCAGCGGCGTGGCCAGGACGGCGACCAGGGCGAGGGATAGCGTGGTAGGGGTCATATGGGGCTCCGCTTAGTGGTGTTCGCGGTAGTCTGTGCTGCCGCCCTTGGGCACGTAGTGGTAGGTGCGTACCTTGTGCTCGATCTCGAATGCCGGATTCTTGAGCATCTTGATCATTTCAGCGCCGGCCAGCAGCATCGGGCCGTAGCCGTGCAGCGCATGCACGCTGGTCGGGCGGTTGTAATAATAGGTCTGGTCGCTGGCGAAGGTGGTGCCGACACAGGTGCCTTCGACCTGGCCCTTGGCGTTAATGCGCGCCGACAGACCCGCCCATCCTGCCTGGGCGATCGAACCGTAGGTGACCGGGCTGACCCAGCCCTGGTTGACCGCATGCGCAATCACGTAGGTGAACATGGCGCTGGCCGAGGTCTCGAGGTAGGAGTCGTTGCGGTCCAGCATCTGGTGCCACAGGCCGGCGCCGGACTGGTGTTCGGAGATGCCGCGCAGGGCCAGGCGCAGCTGGGCCAGCACCTTGTTATAGCCTGGATGGGACTTCGGCAGCACGTCGAGCAGATCCGACATGGCCAGCACCGACCAGCCGTTGGCGCGCGCCCAGTAGAACTGCGGCGCGTCCGGGTGATTCGCGTTCCAGCCGTGGGTGTAGATGTTCTTCTGTTTGTTGAACATATAGGTCGACATGTTCAGCACATTCTTGACGGCGTCGTCGAAGTGCGCGCGCTTGCCGCTCATGCGACCTAGTTCGGCCAGCGCCGGCACGCCCATATACATGTCGTCGGCCCACAGCGACGAGGCTTGCGGGCGCTTGCGCGCCAGCGTGCCATCCGCCAGGCGATACTGTTTGTTAGCGACCCAGTCGGCGCAGACCGCAATCTGGGCCGACAGGTCGGGGCCGATGCCGGCCGCGCGCGCGCGCATCATGGCCGCGCACATGGAGCCCGCGTCGTCGAGCGAGCGCGGATCGATGAAGCGCGAGAAGCTGTTGGCGCGTTCGAGCCTGAATTTCTGCTCCTGGGCGCGGAAGTAGGGCAGCTTGTCGGCAAAGAAGCTCAGGTGGCGCGCCGTCATGTCGGTGAAGCGCTTCTCGCCGGTGGCTTCAGCGGCGCGAATCAGGCCCGCGTGCACCACGCCCATTTCATACACCTGCAGGCCGAAGTCGCCATTGCTAGCTTCGATGATGGCGTCGGCCACTGGCGTGCTGAAGTCAGTGACCTCGGCCCCGCTGTCCTTGCGCACCACGCGCGACGGCGTGACCGAGTCGAGGTAGCCCCGAATGCGGTGCAGGGAGGCGCCGATTTCAGCCACCGTCGGCTTCTTGTACGGAATCGGGTAAGTCCCTTCGCTCAGATCGGACAGGTTCTTGTTGTCCGTGTTGCGATACGGGCCTTCTGCGTGGGCGGGGCCGGCGAGCGCGGCGAGGCAGGACAGTGCAGCGAGCAGTTTGCTTGGGGTTGTCACGGTGTCTCCGATGATTGTTATGGACGGCGAACCTGGTAGGTATTATCGGCCTTTCGCGCAAAGCGTTGGGCCAAAAACACGGTTTGGTCGGTCCATTTTAATTTGGTTGGACCAAAATAGCAATGTGGACTAGCCAATCGTAAA
>JAZKGU010000070.1:0-11802 GCA_040385745.1 Pseudomonadota bacterium | reverse complement strand
GTTCGATGTCGCCGATGTCGTGCTGGAAGTCGAGGTTGTCGAAACGCTCGGCGATCGCTGCTGCGATCGGCAGCGACTTGGCGTTGGCCAGCGAGCAGAAGTCGCCGCCCGGGCAGCAGATCATATCGGTCAGCAGGCCGATATTGGGGGTGGCCAGGCCGCGCGCCTTGGCTTCCTGCCACAGCGCGAACAGGGCGGATTGCTTGACATCGGCCAGCACGATGTTCTGTTCGTGGGTCACGCGCAGTTCGCCGAAGCTGTAGCGGTCGGCCAGGTCGGCCATGAAGTCGATCTGTTCGGCAGTGGCGTCACCCGGCGGCACGCCGGTCTTTTTCAGCGACAGCAGCACGGCGGCATAGCCGGGACGCTTGTGCGCTTTCACATTGCGCTTGAGCCAATTGGCGAAGGCCTTGTTGTCGGCGTGTTCTTCTGCCGGGTCGATTGCCTCGAGCGCTTCGTAGGCTGGGTCCGTGAAGTAGGCCGCTACGCGCGCCAGCTCTTCGTCGGTGATGGTCTCGCCGCCGTCCTTCAGGTCGGCCCATTCCTCTTCGACCTGGCGTGTGAATTCTTCCACGCCCAGGGCTTTGAGCAGGATCTTGATGCGGGCCTTGTACTTGTTGTCGCGCCGGCCATGGGTGTTATAGACCCGCATCACAGCTTCGGTATAGGTCAGCAGGTGGCGCCATGGCAGGAACTCGCGAATTACGCTGCCCAGAATCGGGGTGCGACCCATGCCGCCGCCCGCCATGAACTTGAAGCCGACTTCGCCGGCCTCGTTATGCACCACGGTCAGGCCGATATCATGCACGGCAATGGCGGCGCGGTCTTCCAGGGCGCCGTTGATGGCCACCTTGAATTTGCGCGGCAGCGCCAGGAATTCGGGGTGAAAGGTGCTCCACTGGCGCAAAATCTCGGCGAAGGGGCGCGGATCGATGATCTCGTCGGCGGCCACGCCGGCGAATTCGTCTGAGGTGATATTGCGGATGCAGTTGCCCGAGGTCTGGATGGCATGCATTTCGACCGAGGCCAGGTCGGCCAGGATGTCCGGAGTCTCCTCGAGATTGATCCAGTTGAACTGGATGTTCTGGCGGGTGGTGAAGTGGCCGTAACCGCGGTCGTATTTGCGGGCGATGTGGGCAAACATGCGCATCTGGGCGCTCGAGAGCAGGCCGTAAGGCACGGCAATGCGCAGCATGTAGGCGTGGCGCTGCATGTACAGGCCGTTTTGCAGGCGCAGCGGCAGGAATTCGGCTTCGGTCAGCTCATCGCTGATGCGGCGCTGCACCTGGTCGCGGTACTGGGCTATGCGTTCCTTGACGATGAGGTGGTCGTATTTGTCGTAGCGATACATGTGTCATCCTGGTTGAACTTGATGCCGGAGCCAAAGACGTGCCCCAAACTAGCTGCAATGGTAATAAACTCCCCTTATATTCCAAAGGACTAAGAATTTATTTGCTTATATGCGGTTCAGACATAAGCAATCTTATAAAATGGCGCGTCTTCTTGCCCGACTACCAACAGAAAAGCTGCAATGAACCTTCACCAACTGCGCTTCGTGCGCGAAGCAGTGCGCCAGAACTACAACCTGACCGACGCGGCCAAGGCCTTGTTTACGTCGCAACCGGGAGTGTCGAAAGCCATTATTGAGCTGGAGGAAGAACTTGGTGTTGATATTTTCACCCGTCATGGCAAGCGCATTCGCGGGCTGACCGAACCGGGGCGGCTGGTGCTCGAATCGGTCGAGCTGATCATGCAGGAGATCGACAGCCTCAAGCGCATCGGCAAGGAGTACGCGGCCCAGGATAGCGGCAGCTTTACCATCGCCACCACCCATACCCAGGCCCGCTACACCCTGCCCAAGGTGGTGCAAGCCTTCATGCAGAAGTATCCGAAAGTGCGTTTGTCACTGTTGCAGGGCAATCCGCGCCAGATTGCCGAAATGGTGCAGCGCGACCAGGCCGACCTGGCCATCGCCACTGAATCGATAGCCGGGGTGGACGGCCTGATCACCCTGCCGTGTTATCAATGGGAGCACGTGGTGGTGGTGCCGCCCGACCATCCTCTGCTTAAATCGAAGGCAGTCTCGCTGGAAGAAATTGCCTCCTACCCCCTGATTACCTATGACGGTGCGTTCGCCGGGCGCAGCAAGATCGACCACGCCTTCAGCCTGCGCGGGCTCAAGCCGGACGTGCTGCTCGAAGCCATCGACGCCGACGTCATCAAGACTTATGTGGAACTGGGGATGGGCCTTGGTATCATAGCGGGTATGGCGTTCGATCCTGAACGCGACAAGAACCTGCGCGCCGTCCCCGTGGGACATCTGTTTGGCATGAATGTGTCGCGCGTGGCGGTCAAGCAGGGCGCCTACCTGCGCAGTTATATCTACACTTTCATCGAGCTGCTGGCGCCTACCCTCAACCGCAAACTGGTTGAATCGGCAATGAGTGGCAATAAAGACAATTACGAGCTGTAAGCAGCACAAGAAAAATATGATCAATACGAATTCCGCCCAGTTTTACGCCAACACGGCATCCAACCACGACCGCATCTACGATCGCGAGGAGCGTCAGGACGACCTGGCCGCGATGCGCGGACATGTGGCCGACGTCTTGCGCGGCCATACCGTGCTCGAGCTGGCCTGCGGCACCGGCTACTGGACCCGCATCATCGCCGAGACCGCCGACAAGGTGGTGGCTACCGATATCAACCCTGAAATGATTGCCCTGGCCATGCTGCGCAAGCTTCCGGCCGACAAGGTCACCCTGCGCGTGGCCGATGCCTGGCAGTTGCCGGACGACCTGGGTGACTTCACGGCCGTGGTCATTGGCTTCTGGTGGTCGCACGTCAAGCGCGAAGAGCAGGAGAAGTTTCTGGCCGGCCTGAAAGCCCGGGTCGGCAAGGATGTCATGGTGGTGCTGCTCGACGACGCCTATGTGGAGGGCAGCAGTGAAACCGTCGCGCGCACCGACCAGGAAGGCAACACCTACAAGATCAGCACCGATCACGAGGGCGAGCGCTTCGAAATCGTCAAAACCTATCCTTCCGACAGCGCCCTGCGCAAGAAGCTGGCCTCGTCGGTGCGCGAGATCAAAATCGTACGCTTGGAGTATTACTGGCTGCTCAGCTGCCGCTTGAAGTAAGTAGCACAGACGAAAAAAACGCACCTCGAAAGGTGCGTTCTTCTTGGGGCGACCAGCTTAGAACGAGTGGCGCACGCCAATTGCCAGTGCGGTTGGATCGGCGCCAGCAGCGCCAGCGACCACGGTCGAACCGGCCGACGCGATCGAGAAGCTGCCGAGGTTGTTGTTGCGCATCGATGCGTACGCAGCGTACACATTGGTGCGCTTCGACAGGGTGTGCGAGAAGGCCAGCGAGAAGCCATTACCCTTGGCGCCGTTGTCGATCTCGTTGCGGGTCAGGTTGGCCATGACTTTGTTGGCGCCGAAAGTGTACGACACGCCAGCGTTGAGCTGTTCATAGTCATTGTTGGCGCCGTACAGCTTGGCGGTCATCATGTTGCCGCGCACTTCAAACGCGCCGAACTTGTAGCCAGCACCGATGATCCATTCCTTGTCGTCGCCAGCAACAACGCGCTCGAAGGTGTGATAGCCAGCGCCCAGGTACAGGTTGCCAGAAGCGTACTCAGCCGACACGCCGGCCAGGTTCAGCGATGGACCGGTGTTGGTCTCGCCCAGGCCGTAGGAGGCGCCGAACTTCAGGCCGCCAGCAACCGGGTTCGAACGGTAGTTGACCGAGTTGCTGATGCGGCGGGTCAGTTTGCCGGCACCGAAGGACACCAGGTTGGTGCCATAGAAACCCTGGCCATTGATGTCGCTGGCGTTGGCCACATCGGCGATCGGGGTGTATTCACGGCCCAGGGTGACGGTACCGAAGGCGCCCTGCAGGCCGACTACGGCGCGGCGGCCGAACAGGTTGGCGTCGTTGGCGCCGGTGTCGACGTTCACGCCAGCTTCCAGGTTGAACAGGGCCTTCAGGCCGCTGCCCAGGTCTTCTACGCCGCGAAAGCCAATACGGCTGGTCGACTGGTTGCCGGACGCGAGGATGGTGCGGCCGCCGTTGGTGATGTCGGTGTCTTCACGGGCAACCGATGCGTCCAGGATGCCGTAGATGGTGACGCTGGACTGGGCCGAGGCGGCCAGTGGCAGGGCGGCAAGTACAGCAACAGCCAACAATTTACGATGCATTCAATTTCTCCAAAAATATACTTCAAAGTGAGTGGAATTAAGTAGTGTCTACTCTTAATCACAAGCAAGTATAGCGAGAAAATATTTCATTGACATGACATTGTTCTCATATCGATATATGTGGCAAAAACACTACGCAGTTGTCAGCTACGTGAAAGTTACATAGGAACTTTATTTAGTGCGGGGCTGGCGGCGGGGCCCGCAGCGGCTGGGGAGACGCCAGATGGCGCTCGGGAGAGACAGCCTCGTCGGCTGGTTTGTGGGGCAGGGGAAGCACGATATCGATCCGGGTGCCGGGCGGCTCTTCGGCGCTGACTGTGATCTCGCCATGCATGCCCCAGACCCGTTCGCGCATGCCGATCAGGCCCAGCGACTGGGCTTTTTCCATGTCGGAGGCCTGGATGCCGCGTCCGTCATCCCGGATCGAGATCAGCAGCTGACTGTCGATGCGGTACAGGTACATGGTGACGCTATTGGCGCCTGCGTGGCGGGCAATATTGGTGAGCGCTTCCTGGACGATGCGGAAGATGGCGGTGCTGGCGGCGTCATCCAGGCGCAGCTCATTCTCGTCGGCATATAAGGCGCAGGAAATGCCATGGCGCTCGACGAACTCGTCACGCAGGCCCTGCAGCGCAAAGTACAAGCCACCTTCATCGAGCGCGCGCGGGCGCAGGTTGGTGGCGATGCGGCGCAGCGAAATGATGGCGGTGAGCAGATTGTCTTCCATGCCCTTCATCAGACGGGTGCTGGTGGCGCCGGCCGGCGCTTGCTGGATCAGGTTCAGGTCCATGCGCAGCGAAGCTAGCAGCTGGCCCAAGTCATCGTGCAGCTCGCGTGCTATGTGGGCGCGTTCTTCCTCGCGTACGGTTTGCAGGGCGGCCGACAGTTGGCGCAGCTGGGCGTGCGAGCGCGACAGCTTTTCCTGGACTTCCTGACGCTCGGTAATGTCGCGCAGGATGATGGTGTTGATCTTTTCCCCGCCCTCCGACATGCTCGACACCGATCCTTCGAGCGGGAAGGTGTCGCCGCTGGCGCGCACCCCGGTCACGGCATAATCGGTGGCGCGGCGCCCGGCCCGGCCGGCGCCGTCGCCGAAGTGGGCGGTGGAACCGTCGGGCGACACGTTCGGCAATGGGAAAATGAACTGGCTCAGGTGACTGCCCTGCATGCGTTCGACCGTGGTGGCGAACATCGCCGCGGCCGAAGGATTGGCCAGCACCACGGTCTGGGTGCTGTCGGTAGAGATGATGGCCTCGCTGGCGTTGTGGATGATGTCGGTGCTATGGCTGCGCGCGAAGCGTGGACCGCGACCGCGTAGCAGCAGACGTGACAGTGCAGAGCCGCCGGCCAAGCCGAGCGCGAAAGCCAAGGTACTCCAGTTGCGAAAGCGCGGGAAACGCCGAAATTTCATCGGAGGCCAGGGTGGCGGCGCGCGGGATGCGTGCCCACCTCCAGCTTAGCGTCTGCAGCCGGTAGCGGATTGACAGGCGACAAGCCGCAGCACCGACCCTGTGGCTTGCTCAGATTACATCTGTTTGAACAGGTGCAGAAAGCTGCGGCTGACTTCCAGCTTGTCGGTCTTGCCCTTGATGAGCACCAGGTGGCGGCCGCGGATGTCGCGGGTCACGCCTTCGATAGCGTTGACGTTGACCAGGGTGGCGCGGTGGATTTGCCAGAACAGCGCGGGATCGAGCTCCTCGGCCAGGTCGCGCACCGGCTTGCGGATCAAGGCCTCGAATTTCTCGGTCTGGACGCAGGTGTATTTTTCGTCGGAGCGGAAGAACAGGATTTCCTCCACCGGAATCATGCGCAAGTCCTGGCCGATGCTGGCCTGGATCCATTGCAGGTAGGCGGGCTTGGGCGCGGCCATTTTTTCGGTCAACTGGGCCAGCATGGCTGCGACGCTGTCATTGACCGCTTCCTTGGGCTTGGCCAGACGCTGCTTGAGGCGCTCGACCGTGACCTGCAGGCGCTCCTGTTCAGGCGGCTTGAGAACGTAGTCGACAGCACCGCGCTCGAAAGCTTCGACCGCGTACTGGTCGTAGGCGGTCACGAACACGATATTGCTCTGGTTGCCAATGGCACGCGCGGCATCCATGCCGGTTTTGCCGGGCATGCGGATATCGAGAAATGTCAGATCGGGCTTGAGCTGCGCCACCAGTTCGATGGCTTCCTCGCCATTCTTGGCCTCGCCCACAATGTCGAGCTCGGGCCACACCTGGGACAGGCGCAGGCGCAACTGGTCGCGCATCAATCGTTCATCGTCGGCAATGATAGCTGTAGGCATGGGGCGGTCGGACTAAAAGGAAGAGTGTTGATTATTCAATGAATCATCGCTTTAATCAACCACTAACGTCGTTACAACATGCCTTACTTGGACACCTGATAGGGCACTTCGATCGTGGCGATCACGCCGCTGGGTGAATTGGCCGAAATATGCAGCTGGCCGGCGTCTCCGTGCAGCAGCTTGAGCCGCTCGCGAATGGTGGGCAGGCCGAGGCCGGTCCCGTCGCTGGGCATGACCCCAAAGCCGACTCCGTCGTCGGTGACGATCACGCGCAGCTTGGTACCGGCCACCTCGGCCACGATGCGCAAGGTGCCGCCTTCGGGTTTGCACTCGAGCCCGTGCTTGATCGCGTTTTCCACCATGGACTGCAGCATCATCGGCGGGAAGGCTGCATTACGCAAGCCTTCGGGAATCTGCATGTCCACAATCAGGCGTTCTTCCATGCGCATCTTGAGCAGGTTGAGATAGGCCTTGACCATGTCCGCCTCGCGCCCCAGGTTGGTGACTACGGCGTTGTCGCGCATTTGCGGCAGCACTGCGCGCAGGTACTGGATCAGGCTGCGCTGCATGGCCGAGGCGCGCGGCGGGTTGGTTTCGATCAGAAACTCAACCGAGGCGAGAGTGTTGAACAGGAAGTGCGGCTCCACCTGGGCCTGCATCATTTGCATCTTGGTTTCAGACAGCTGACGCTGCATCGATTCGCGCTCGGCCGCGGCGTTGGCGGTCAGGGTCTCGGCCTCGGCGCGCTTTTTGCCGCCCACCAGGGCCTTGATCACCAGCAGCGCCAGCAGGAGCAGCATCACGAAACTGGTAAACCAGGTCGATGCCTGCTTGTGGTAGCGCGTGACTTTCTCCTCAGCCTTGTTTTCGACCGCCATTTCGATGGCGTTGGAGAGTTCTTCGCCGATCTGGGGCGGCAGCTCGATATGCACGGATTCGCCCCCGGCCGGGGTCGGTGGCGTCGTGGCCACGCCATCCTTGGGCGGTAGCGGCGCCTCGGGCGTCCCCGGTGGGCGTACCGGCTTGCGCGGATTGAAGTGGATGCCGCTGTCGTCGATCAGAATATTGGCTTCGGGCTGCTTTTTCTTGCCGGGACTGTCGGCACGGACCACCACCTCTTCGCCACCGGAGAACAGTTCGTCCTGCACAATGTTGGCGGCCACGAGGGATACGATGGCGAACAGAAAGAACTTCCACCACGACAGCTGGGTCACCCAGGTCGAGGTAGCATCGAAGCCGCGTTGCAGCCATGCCAGCATGGTGGCAAGATTGTGTTGAAGGGGGCGGCGTGCTTGCATGATGAGAATCGGTGTTGTGAGCGGCAAATGTGACGCAAGGAGCGAGTGTAACTGCTAGCGCCCACCCTGTTGCGAAAACCGGTACCAGCAAGACAAATCTTGTTGGGATGATGCAACTTTACCCCGAGGGCTTGCATGGCGCCATGGCTTTGCGACAGCCTGCACGAATGGCAGACTGGAATGCAGCAGGGCGGGCTGCCTTGAAAAAACGGAAGGAGCGGGCGCTTACGCCGGAGTGGACAGGGCCAGCAACTCGCCCAGGGCTTGTTCGGTCAGTGGTTCGCTGAAATACAGACCCTGGATTTCATCGCACTGGCTCGCTTTCAGGAAATCCATCTGCATGCGCGTTTCCACACCTTTGGCAATGACGGGCAAGCCCAGGTTGTGGCCTACATCGATGAGGGTCTTGGCCAGCGCACCGCTGCCGGCGTCGGCCGAGATCTGGTGCACCGCGCGGCGGGCCAGTTTGAGGTGGCTCAGGGGCAGCTTTTGAAGAAAGCTCAGATCGCTCATGCCGTCGCCGAAGGCGTCGACCGAACGCGCCACGCCGATTTCCTTGAGCTGGCTGAGCACTTCCAGGCCCAGGTGATGATTCGTGTTGAGCCCGGCCTCGCGCAGCTCGAGCTCGAGCAGTTCAGGCGCCATGCCGCTGCTGCGCAGGGCCGCGCCCAGGTCGGCCACGTAGTGCGGGCGCGCGTATTCGCGGTAGGAGACATTGATCGAGACCGGCAAGTCGGGGCGGCCGGCGTCGCGCAGGCGACGCATGAAGCGGCAGGCTTCCTCGAGCACGTGCATGCCGAAGGGAATGATCATGCCGTTTTCCTCCGCCTCTGACAGGAAGGCGCTCGGCAACATGACGCCCTGCTGCGGATGGCGCCAGCGCAGCAGCGCTTCAAGCCCCTGGATGCGCCCGCTGCGCAGGCAGACTTTGGGCTGGTAGAGCAAAAACAGTTCATTGGCGTCGATGGCGGCGTGCATGTCGTCCTCCATCTTTTGCTTCGCTTCCGTGGTCGACTTCATGTCCGACGAAAAGAAGTGCACCTCGTTACGTTTGGTGGCCTTGGCGTGGTACATGGCCACGTCGGCCGAGCGCACCAGCTCCAGTGCGCCCATGCCGTCGTGCGGATAAACTGCCACCCCCATGCTGCCGCCGACTTCGATTTCGATGTTCTTGACGGTCACGGGCCGGTTCAGGCTGACCCGCACACGCTCGATCATGCGCAAGGTGTAGCGCAGCGAGGGCTGGTTGGCCAGCACCAGCACGAATTCGTCGCCCGCCAGGCGCGCTACGGTATCGCTTTCGCGCACCGAGGACTGCAGGCGCTTGGCCACTACGATGAGCACGGCGTCGCCGGCTTCGTGGCCGTAGGTATCGTTGATTTGCTTGAAACCGTTGAGGTCGATGAGGATGGTGGCCACCAGGGTCTTGTTGCGCTGGGCCAGGTGGATGGCTTGCTCCAGGCGGTCCCACAGCAAGTTGCGATTGGCCAGCCCGGTCAGGGCGTCGTGGTTGACCTCGTGTTCGAGATCGGCGGTGTGTTTCTTGATGGCGGTAATGTCGTTGATGACCCCGATAAAATGCGTGACCTTGCCGCGTCCGTCGACGACAGGCGTGACGGTGAGATCGTTCCAGAAAATCTCGCCGTCCTTGCGCCGGTTGCGGAGAATGACGTTGACTTCGCGCCGCTCGCGGATGGCTTCGCGCAACTGCGCGCGTTCGGCCTTGTCCAGGTCCGGCTCGCCCATGAAGCGCGCGTCGCGCCCCACCACTTCGTCTGCAGAATAGCCGGTGATGCGCTCGAAGGCTGGATTGGCGTATTCGATCGGATTGTCGTCGCCGGCGCAGCGGGTGATGACCAGGCCATTGCTGGTGGCGTGCAGGGCGCGTTCGCGCAAGCGCAGGTTTTCTTCCTGGTGGCGGCGCTGGGTGATGTCCAGCCCCATGCCGCACAGGTAATGGCGGCCATGGACCTCGATGCGCGCGCCGCATAGCAAAAAGGGCGTGCCGCGCCCGAACTTGTCGAGGTAGTTGGCCTCGATGAAGACCGGTACGTTGCGATTGAACACATCACGTATTTTTTCCGCGATGATGCGTTTTTCGGCCAGGTCGAACATGTCGAGCGCGTTGGCATGCGTCATTTCCTGCGACGACATGGAAACAACCTGCTCCAGCGTTTTATTCCAGAGTACAAAGCTGCCGTCCTGGCGCAGGACGTAGAAAGTGCCCGGCAAGACATCGATGACGGTGCTGAGCGGCATGCGCCCCACCAGGGCGGTCTCGGAATTGTCAGGTTCGGCCATAAACAGCAACACACAGCCGGCCAGGACGCCCGCATCATTGAAGGCGGGGGACAGGAGGAGCTCGGCAGGATGCTCGCTGCCGTCGCCGCGCAGGATGTGCACCTGCGACAGGTCGCAGCGCGTGGACGACTCAGCCCAGCAGGCGTGAAAAGCGGGCCGTGACGCCTCGGCAAGCAAGCCCGCCACCGGCGTACCTAGCGTGGAAGGGGCCTCGCGCGCAAAAAGTGCAGTACAGGCGTCGTTCCACCCGGTGATGTCACCGTGTTGATTGGCGGTCAATGCTACATAGTGCGACAACTCCCGGGACGCCATCTACGCTCCCACCAATCCAGGTAATGGCAGTTTGACCGGGTACAGCCACGTCGGTTCGCGCAATCGTGCTGGCACTTCGGACGAAAAAAAGCCGCGCAGGCTGCGCGGCTGATGTCGGTGCTGCCGCGCTAGGCAGCCACGGCTTCCTGGCGCGGGGGCAGGGCGATCTGGTTGTCCACGCTGAACTGGTAATCCTTGAACACGTGTTCGGCCGACAGTACCTGGTAATTGCCATCGTCAAGCTTGTGCGTGGTGTCCTTGAGGCGGTAGGTGTAGTGCCCGCACGTCCAGCAATTGAAATTGCGCATGTGCGTGCACAGGCAGGTCTTGTCCATCACGACCACAGTCTTGGAGGCTGGATTGGCCAGCACTTCGCGGTTGTAGGCATTGATGTAGGAACAATTGCCTGTGGCGTCGAGCAGATAGCCATACGATTCGCAACCCGGGCGGATGCCGGCGCCGATCGCCGGCGTGCTCTTGAGCATGCGCATCGGGTAGCCAGTTGGCGAGATGCCGTTGACGATGATGTCGTCTTCGGTGGCGCGCACGTATTCCTGCTTGACGCTGTCGGGCAGGCCGCATTCCTTGGTAATGGTGAAACGGGTCGCGACCTGGACACCGCCGGCGCCTTTTTCGAGGAAGCCGACCGCGTCCGAACCGGTGAACACGCCACCGGCGGCGATCAGCGGAATGTCGAGCTGCTCGGCGCGCATGAAGGCGTGGATTTCATCCATGATGGTATGCAGGTCGTACTGGGCCCAGTCCATGCCAAAGCCGAGGTGGCCGCCGGCCAGCGGACCTTCGACAATGATGTAGTCGGGCAGGCGGTCAAGGCGCGAGATTTTGCGCAGGAACAGTTGCAGCGCGCGCACGGACGACACAATGATGCCCAGCTTGGCCTCGCGAAAGCGCGGGTGGTCTGCTATCAGTGCGAACGAGCCCAGGTGCAGGCCGGCCGACATGGTGATGCCGTCGATGCCGGCGTCGAGAGCCGCGCTCAGGCGCGTGCGCAGCGTTTCCTTGGGCGAATTCATGGTCAGCTTTTCCATGCAATTCACAAAAATCAGGCCATCGCCGCGCTTGGCGGCCATGGTGGCGCCCACGTGGCGGCGGGTGGCGTCGGCCAGGCGCGCCAGGTCGAACTGCACCACGGCCTTGTCCATATTGTTGATATTGAACTTGTAGGTCTTGGTTTTGTCTTTGACGTAGCTGGTGTCGAATTTACGATCCGAAACGTCTTCCACCATGGCGTCGGAAATATGGCCGATACCGCCCAGGCGCGCCGCCTCCAGGGCCAGCTCGGAGGTCGAGATATCGACGCCCATGCCGCCAATCATGATCGGAACATATTCCTTGTTGCCCAGACGCAGGCGGAAATCATCAACACGTTTCATTGCTA
>JAZKGU010000069.1:0-16125 GCA_040385745.1 Pseudomonadota bacterium | reverse complement strand
CGATCGCCTCGCCCAGGGTCTGGTAGAACAGGGTGCGGTTGGGCAGGCCGGTCAGACTGTCATAGCTGGCCAGGTGACGCATGCGCTGCTGGGCCAGGCGCCGCTCGCTGATGTCGCGCGCGACCGCGATCAAGGTGCCGGCCTGGCCCACGGTCTGCAGGTGCCAGTAGGTTTCCACCGGCACGCCGATCAGGTCGGCCCGTATCAGTTCGGTCTCGATCAGCTCCGGTTCCTGCGAGCCAATGCGGGTGCGGCGCGCGTGCCGCTCGAGCTGCTCGTCGCTGGCCAGACCGATCTCGGATGGCCTGCGCATCAGCAGCGCCTCCCTGCGGTAGCCCAGCATGCGGCAGGCGCCGTCGTTGACGTCGGCCAGCTCCATGCTGGCCGTGTCGATCAGGAAGATGGCATCTGCAGTGGCGTCCATGGCGCTGCGAAAGCGTTGCAGTTCGCCGGTGCGCTGCTGCACGGTGCGCTCGAGCAGCACGCCGTAATTGCGCGTTTCGCGGTGCATCAGGCGCATCTCGAGCAGGTTGCGGATGCGGGTAAGGATCTCGACCGGGTCGAAGGGCTTGGGCACGAAGTCGCGCGCGCCGGCTTTGAGCGCCTCGACGTTCTTGTCGGGGTCGGCCGTGACCACCAGCACCGGCAGCCAGGTTTCCGTTTCCATCGGCTTGAGGGCGCGCATGACTTCGAACCCGTCCATGCCAGGCATGTGCAGGTCGAGGATGATCAAGTCAAACCGCTGGTGCTGGTGCAGGCCCGCGACCGCGAACGGATCGGTGGTGCTCGACACATTGGTGTAGCCGGTATTGAGCAGCAGGTACTCGAGCAGCTGCACATTGACTGCCTGATCGTCCACGATCAGGATGGCCGCGCCCAGGATGTCGTCGTTGCTGATCATGCGCTGCCTTTGTCTGCTTTGCTGTCGCGCTCATCGTTGGCGCGCAGGGTCTGGTCGATGGCCGCGTTGAGCTCTTCGATATTGATCGGTTTGGTCAGGTAGCGGAAAAATCCGCTTTCGATGCCACGTTCGACATCGCGCGGCATGGCGTTGGCGGTCAGCGCCAGCACCGGAATGTGGGCGCTGCGCGGGTCGCGCCGGATTTCGCGCAGGGCGTCGGTACCGCTCATGCCTGGCAGGTTCAGGTCCATCAGGATCAGGTCGGGCTGGCAGGCGGTGGCCATCTCGACGCCGACATGGCCGTCGGGCGCGGACAGCAGGCGCAGCTCGGGTCGAAAGCCGACGATCTCTTCGACCAGGCGCAGGTTGGCGGGATTATCCTCCACGTACAGCAGGGTGCGGGTCTGGCGCGGACCGCTATCGCGCCGCTCCATCGGCAACACGGTGGCGCTGGGCAGTTGCGAGGGCACCGGCGCCGTCATGTCAAGTTCGAGCCAGAACACGGTGCCAACGCCGACGCTGCTGCTCACGCCGATCGTGCCGCCCATGAGTTCGACCAGACGGCGCGTGACGACCAGACCGATACCGGTGCCTTCCTCGCTACCGTTTTCCTGGCCCAGGCGATTGAAGGGCTGGAACAGCCCGGCCAGCTGGGCGTCGCTCAGGCCATTGCCGGTGTCCTGCACCGACAGGCGCATGCGCTCGCTACCCTGGGCACTACAACTGAGCACCACCGCGCCAGTATCGCGGTTGTACTTGACCGCGTTGGTGAGCAGGTTGAGAAGCACCTGCTTGAGGCGGGTGCGGTCGGCCAGCAGCACCGCGCCGGTGGGCGGCGGGAACAGCATGCGGATACCACGCGCCTGGCCCATCGGTTCGGTCATGCCGCGGCATTCGGCCAGGATGTCGTCGAGCGCGACCGGCTCCATCGACAGCGCGACGGTGCCCGACTCCACCTTGGCCAGGTCGAGGATTTCGTTGATGAGGGTGAGCAGGTGGCGGCCCGACTTGAGAATATGGCTGGCGAATTCCTTCTTCTGCACCAGGGTGGTGGGTAGCGAATCGGAGGTCAGGATCTGGGCAAATCCAAGTATCGCGTTGAGCGGCGTGCGCAGCTCGTGGCTCATGGAGGACAGGAAGGAGGACTTGGCGGCGTTGGCGCTCTTGGCCTCCTCCATCGCCGCTTCCAGTTCGCCGTTGGCCAGCTTGAGCTGCATGGTGCGGTCTTGCACGCGCTGCTCGAGTTCTGCATTCAGTCGCATCACTTCCTGCTGGGCGCGCGCGCGTTCGTCGGCTTCGCGCGCCAGCGCGTGGTTGGAGGTCTCGAGGGCCCCGGTGCGCTGCTCGATTTCGGTCAGCATGGCGTTGAAGGAGTCGGCCAGTTCGCCAGCTTCGTCGTTGCTGATACGCTCGGCCCGGCGCGAATAGTCGCGCGTGACCACCACTTCGCGCGCCACGTCAGTGATCGAAGCAATTGGCGCGCTCACCACCCGGCCCAAGCGGCGCGTGAGCAGCCAGGCGATCAGCAGTGCCAGCATGATCACGCCGGTGGCGATGAGCAGATAGTCGAGCGCGCGCGCCACCAGGGTGTATTCGGCGCGCAGATAGACGGTGCCGAGCAGCTCGCCGTTTTCGATCACCGGCTTGAACAGATGCAGTTCGTCGCCGTCGATGACGACCTGCTGCGGCCCCGGACGCACGGGCAGCGCGCGCTGCGAGCCGGCCGAAAAATACGAGGCGAACAACTGGCCCGTGTTCTTGTAGATGGCGCCGGCCTGCACCGCCGGGCGGATCCGCATCAGCGCCAGATTCTCGCCGGCCAGGCGGGCATCGTCGAACGCCAGCGCGGCCGAGGTCATGCGCCCGAGCAGCTCGGCCTGAGTCTCCATGTCGGCCAGCAGCGCCTGGTGGTGGCCGCGCAGATCGTAAGCCACCAGCGCCCCCAGCGCCACCAGCAATGCCGCCAGGGTGGCCATCAGCGCCACCCCCACCAGCTTCTGGCGAATCGAACGAAAGCCCTTCATGTGGCCCCCTGCACCTTGTGCGCCACCGCCAGCATGCGCGCGCTGATGCGCAGGCCGCTCGCTTGCGCCAGCCGCAGGCCTACCTCGAAACGCAGGCGCTCGTCGGCCATCACGAAGGCGATCATGGCGCCATCGGCCAGGCCGTCGTGGGCATCGGTGACGGTGAGTATTGAATGCCCGCGCGCTGCGGCGTACACGGCGCCGGCGGCGGCGCGTTCCATGCTGTGATCGACGAACAGGATATGCAAGGCGGCCAGGGCGTCGCCGGCGCGCAGGCGGCGTACCGTGACGGGGTGGCCATTGACATGGCGGCCGGCGACCATGCGTTCGAGCTGCTCGGCCAGCAGTTCGCTGCCGGCCACGCCGATAATCAAGGCGCTGTCGGCGCCCTTGAAACTGTGCTCGGGCCACTCTACAAAGCCGGCGAACTTATACAGATAGGCGGCCTTGACCTGGCGCTCGAGCACCGGCCGGGGCGTGCCGGCCTGGGCCAGCGCATGGGCGGCCAGGGTCCATGCTGGCAGGGCCACTGCCAGCAGGTAGAGCAGCTGCCGGAGCGCTGCCACCGCGTAGTTTCCTGTCTGAAAAAAACCAGACAAGCGCTGTGCCCTCATGATGATCCAATTCGAAAGTCGGGGTGCGCCAATGCCTTGCCCCTACGCCTGCGAGAATATCAGTCCGCTAGGAAATCATGGCGCACGGCAGGGCTGGCTTGACGCATCTAGCGTACGCGATTCGGGGATGGCAGGTCACGTATTTTTCGTCCTTAACGGAAACAAATTCAGCTCGCCCGAAAGCTGCGCGGTGCAGTAGAATCGGTAGCGTGGAAGCGTGCCGATGAACAGGACAAAGGAGTCTTTTGTGACGAATCAAATCATCGACCTGGCCGCCCGGGTTGGCCAGGCCTTGCAAGCCAAGGGATTGCTGCTGGTAACGGCCGAATCGTGCACCGGCGGCGGCGTGGCGCAGGCGGTCACCGAAGTGGCGGGCTCGACCGGCTGGTTCGACTGCGGCTTCATCACCTATTCCAATGCATCCAAGACCGAACTGCTGGACGTGTCGGCCGCGCTGATCGCCCAGCTGGGAACCGTGAGCGAGGAAGTGGCGGCGGCCATGGCCAAGGGCGCACTAGCCAACAGCAATGCCCATGTAGCCCTGTCGACCACGGGCATTGCCGGCCCCACCGGGGCAGTGCCGGGCAAGCCGGTCGGCACGGTCTGCTTCGGCTGGACCCGCGGCGACGCCACCCGTACCGAACGGCTGGTGTTCGCTGGCGACCGCCAGGCAGTGCGTGAACAGACCGTCGTGCACGCCCTGCAGGGACTGCTGCGTTTCATTGAATAAGTTGCTGCGCACGCTGCTGGGGGCGCTCGGCTGCGTGCCGCTGCTGGCCTGGTCCGCGCCCGCCATCAGCGTGTACGCCGCCGGCGATATTGCCTATTGCGCCAGCGCGCAGACCCAATGGTCGGGGGCGGCCGCCACCGCCGAGCTGGTCGCGGCGCAACTGGCGCGCGACCCGCGCGCCGCCGTGCTCTTGCTGGGCGACAATGTATATCAGCGCGGCACCGCGCGCGAGTATGCCACCTGCTACCACCCCACTTGGGGCCGCTTCAAGGAGCGCACCTTTCCCTCACCCGGCAACCGCGAATACGCCACCCCGGGCGCGCGCGGCTATTTCGATTACTTCGGCGAGGTGGCAGGCCCGGGCTACTACAGCGTGCAACTGGGTGCCTGGCGCGTGGTCTCGCTAGACAGCAATCTCAGCGGCGCGGCCCATGCGGCGCAACTGGCCTGGCTGGCCGCAGAACTGGAGCGCTACCCCAGCCGCTGCACGCTGGCCTACTGGCACCATCCGCTCTACAGCTCCGGCATGCATGGCAGTTACCCGCACATGCGCGCCGCCTGGCAACTGCTGCAGCGCGCCGGGGCCGAGATCGTTCTGTCCGGGCACGACCACACTTACGAACGGTTCGCACCCCAGGACGACGAAGGACGGCTGGACCGCGCACGCGGCATCCGCCAGTTCGTGGTTGGCACCGGCGGCTCGTTCTACACTCCCTTTCTTTGGCCTTTGAAACACAGCGAATTGCGCGACAACAGCCGCTTCGGCGTGCTCAGGCTCGACTTGCAGGACGATGGATACCGCTGGGAATTCCTGGAAGCTGCGTATGACGGCTTTCCGGACGGCCAGCGCCCCGACCGCGGCGAAGGCCGCTGCCACTGAGGCCCGGCCTCCTCAAACACCGGACGGACCGTCATCCAACCGGGCACCTTGGCCATAGCGAAAGTTGTTAATCGAAACATTTATACGGTAAGATGCTCTCATGCAATTGTCGCCAGCTTTGCCTGCGGAATTCCTCTGTCTTCGACAGTAATGTTAGATCGGATGCTGTCATGATATTCAAGTGGGCAAAGAAAACCCAACTCTTCTGTTTTCTGATTGGCCTGGTTTGTGCACTGCCATTCATCATTCTGACCCCCCCCTTTCAAGTCACCGACGAGCCGCAACATTTCTACCGCGCTTTTCAAATTAGCGAGTTGAACGTCCTTCCGGAAAGCACCGGAAAAATAGCCGGTGGGACACTGCCTTCTTCGCTTATTGAGTTGAGCACGCTTTTTCTGGACACGCGCGAGATTCATGTCTATCGCAAGGTAGTCAGTCGGCCCTGGTCGTTCCTGGAACAGGGCTTTGCCATTCCCCTTGCCGCCGAACAGCGTGAATTCATCGACTTTTCCGGCGCTGCCTTTTATTCGCCACTGCCCTATATCCCGCAAGCTGCCGCGATAGTCATCGGCCGCACGCTTGGCCTGGACGCGCTGCAGCTGGTCTACCTGGCCCGCCTGGTTAACGCGGTACTCGCCATCTATCTGGTGGCGCTGGCGGTGCAGCGCACGCCAGTGTTCAAAGCGGGCTTTCTGGTCGCCGGCCTGTTGCCGATGTCTTTATATCTGTACGCTTCGCTGTCGCCCGACGCACTGGTGATCGGCACCGCATTCCTGTTCACGGCCTTGAGCATCGAAGCGTATTTCAACAAACGGTGGACCACGCCTGACCTGGCGATCGCCATCATTTGCGGAACGATATTTTGTTCGATTAAAACCGTGTATGCGCCGCTGCTGTTGATCAGCCTGGCCGGGTTCTTTCACGACGCCTCCAGATCGCGCGCGCTGGCCACGCAATTGGCTCTGATCGGCATTCCGCTGATCGTTACTGCCACCTGGCTCCATTCCGTCTCGGGCATGATTTTGCCAGTCTGGCCGGGCACCAACGTCGGCGCCCAACTGGAGCATGTGCTCAGGATGCCCCTGATGTTCGTGGCTGCAATGCTGGCCACACTTCAATTGAATTTTCTCCACTACTATCAATCGGCGATCGGGAAACTGGGCTGGATGAATCTTCCGCTTTCCCCGCTGATTTATTCCTTGCCCATTCTGGCGGTGGGCATTTCCATCTTTTCGATACCACGGGTTGACCCGCTGCGGTCCAATCGCCTGGTGGCGTGGTGGGCTTGCCTGGCGATGGGCTGCGTAGCATTGATCTTGCTGGCCCTCTATTTGTACTGGAGTGTGGTCAAGGCTTATCTCGTGGACGGAGTCCAGGGACGCTATTTCATCCCGATGCTCCCCCTCTGCGGAGTGGTGCTGGCCGGAATGGTAGCGCGCGTCGATCTGCGCATCGATGGCGAGAGGGCGCTAGCATCCGTTGCCGGTCTGGCTATCGTGTCAGCGCTGCTGACATTGCATATCCTGGCCGGCGCCTACTGGCACTCGGCCTGAACACGGCCTTGCACGCAGGAATTGAGCTGCGGTTTCATTGCCAACTTGACGGCCTTGATGGCCGCCTCCCCGCTGCAGCCTGCGCGCTGCGCTAGCTCCTGAAAGGTTTTGCTTGCAGTCCGTGTTGGCTTGAACTAACATGTGAACACTTCTTCACATGTTTATGATGACTACTTTCCCTGAAAATGATCCCCGCATCGCCCAGCTGGCCGATCTGTTCCACCTGCTCGGGGATCCTACCCGCCTGCGCATCGTGCTGGCTTGCCTGCCGGCGCCGATGGCGGTGGGCGGCATCGCGGCGGGATTGCAACTAAGCAGCTCCCTTGTCAGCCACCACCTGCGCCTGTTGCGCGCGGCCCGCATCGTCAAGGCCGAACGCCAGGGCAAGCAGGTGTTCTACGCGGCCGCCGACGCCCACATCAGCGGCGTGCTCGCCGACATGCTGGAGCACATTGCTGAACCTGCCAACGGACACGACGCATGAACGATCACCAGCACGGACCCGGCTGCAGCCACGACCACGCGCCCCACAAAGCCAAGGGTCACGATCATCACGGCCACGGCCATGGCCATGGCCATCATCACCACGTCGACCCCAACGGCAATGGGCGCGCGTTTGCACTGGCGATCGGCCTGAACACTGCCTTCGTCGCGATTGAATTCACCTACGGCTTCATTGCCAATTCCACCGCGCTGATGGCCGACGCCGGCCACAATCTGTCCGATGTGCTGGGGCTGATGCTGGCCTGGGGCGCGGCCCTGCTGAGCAAGACGGCGCCCACCCGGCGCTACACCTACGGCATGCGTGGCTCCTCGATCCTGGCGGCCCTGCTCAACGCCCTGCTGCTGATGATGGCCTGCGGCGCCATTGGCTGGGAGGCAGTGCAGCGCTTTGCCAACCCGGCGCCGGTGGCCGGCACCACCGTGGCGGTGGTGGCCGCCATCGGCGTGGCGATCAATGGCTTTTCGGCCTGGCTGTTCATGGCAGGCAGCAAGGATGACATCAATATCCGGGGCGCCTACCAGCACATGGCGGCCGATGCCGCGCTCTCGCTGGGCGTGGTGGTGTCGGGGCTGATCATCATGGCTACCGGCTGGAGCTGGCTCGACCCTGCGGTCAGTATCGCCATCGTGCTGCTGATTGTGGTGAGCACCTGGTCGCTGCTGTCGGAGTCGGTGCGCATGGCGCTGGCGGCGGTGCCCGAGAACGTCGATGCAGCGGCCGTGGGCGCCTACCTGCGCTCCCGTCCCGGCGTGAAGGACATCCACGACCTGCACATCTGGGCCATGAGCACCACGGAAACTGCCTTGACGGCGCACCTGGTCATGCCCGGCGGATATCCGGGTGACGCCGACATCGACGCCATCGTGGCCCAGCTCAAATCAGACTACGCGATTGCCCATTGCACGCTGCAAGTGGAACTGGGTACGACCAGCCACGATTGCGCGCTGCACGACCATGCGCACCCGGACCAACATCACGGCCACCAGCATTGACAGGGGCGGGATAGCTTCCCGCCCACGCGCCCTCAGGCCAGGTTGGCGTACAGCGCGGTCGACAGGTAGCGCTCGCCGAAGGACGGGATGATCGTCACGATCAGCTTCCCGGCATTTTCCGGCCGCCTGGCCACCTGCATGGCGGCCCACAGCGCCGCACCGGACGATATGCCCACCAGCAGCCCTTCCTGGCTGGCGGCGGCGCGCGCGCTGGAAAAAGCATCGTCGTTCTTGACGCAGATGACTTCGTCGTAGGCATTGGTATTGAGCACGCCCGGCACGAAACCGGCGCCGATACCCTGGATCGGGTGCGGCCCCTTGGTGCCCTTCGACAGCATGGGCGAGGCTTCCGGCTCCACGGCCACCACCTGAAACCCCGGCTTGCGCGACTTGATCACATCGCTGATGCCGGTAATGGTGCCGCCGGTGCCCACCCCTGCCACCAGGATGTCAACGTTGCCATCGGTATCGCGCCAGATTTCCTCGGCGGTGGTGCGGCGGTGCACATCGGGATTGGCCGGGTTATTGAATTGCTGCGGCATGAAATAGTGCGGATTGGCCGCCACCATTTCCTCGGCCGTGCGGATGGCGCCCAGCATGCCTTCAGGACCGGGCGTGAGCACCAGCTCGGCGCCGTAGGCGCGCAGCAGCATGCGCCGCTCGTTGCTCATGGTCTCGGGCATGACCAGCTTGCAACGGTAACCGCGCGCCGCGCACACCATGGCCAGCGCAATGCCGGTATTGCCACTGGTGGGCTCGACGATCACGGTATCCGGACCGATCCGGCCGGCCTGCTCGGCCGCCTCGATCATGGCCAGGCCGATGCGGTCCTTGACGCTGTGCGCCGGATTGTAGAACTCGAGCTTGGCCAGAATCTCCGCACCGGCGCCCTTGGCGAGGTTGCGGATCCGAACCAAGGGGGTATTGCCAATCAACTCAGTGACATCGTTTGCGATCTTCATGCTGCGTTTCCCCCGGCCAGTGTTTGGTGAATTATTTAACGCCCATCAGCTCAACATCGAAAATCAGATCGGAATTGGGCGGGATCAGGCCGTCGCCGACAGCGCGCTTGCCATAGGCCAGGTGGGCCGGAATGATCAGCGTGCGCCGACCGCCCACCTTCATGCCCAGGATGCCCTGGTCCCAGCCCTTGATGACCTTGCCGGCGCCGAGCACGAACTCAAGCGGCTCGCCGCGATCGTAGGACGCGTCGAACTTGCGGCCGTGCTGAAACGCGGCCATTGGCTTGTACAGCCAGCCCGAGTAGTGCATGGCCACCTTCGATCCCAGCGTTGCTTCCGCGCCGGTTCCAAGCTTGGTATCCTTGATCACCAGCGGATCCTTGACCTCGGCGGCCGGGACAGCTGGCGTGGCCGGCGTCGCGGCGGTGGCTGGGGTGGCTGGGGTGGCAGGCGTGGCAGGGGTGGCCGGGGCGGCTGCATCCTGGGCGTGGGCGCACGATGCTGCAAGCAGCATCAGGGCAGAAAGGGAGCGGCGAATCATCATGTGGTTTTCCTGAAGTAGGTATTCGGGCGCGCGGTGACCGGCACCGCCGCGCTACAAGGCAAGGCTATCATATCAAGACCGCTGCGGCCTGCACAGGGTCCACGGCCTCCGGCGCGGCAGCCGGGCTGGCCAGTTTGTTAAGCACGTGGCTGGCGGCAATCATGCCGAAGCTGGCGGTGACGACGATGCCCGAGCCGTACCCGGCGCAGTTCAGGCCGCTAACGCCCTGGGCGCCATCGCCGACCTCACAGCTTTCTTCGCCCTCGGGCAGGCGCACCGGTTCCATCGAGAACACGGCGTCGACGCCGAATTTGGTTTTCAGGCTGCGCGGAAAATTGTACTGGCTGCGCAAGCGCTTGCGCACCATTTTGAGCAGCGGCTCCTGTTCGGTCCGGGTCAAATCGCGCACTTCGATGCGGGTGGGGTCCAGCTTGCCGCCCGCGCTGCCGATAGTGATGACCGGCAAGCCCTGGCTGCAGCAATAATTGATCAGGGCAGCTTTGGAACGCACGCTGTCGATGGCATCGATGACGTAGTCGAATCCTTTGCCGGCGAGCATGGCCTCGATGTTGTCAGGCTCGATGAAGTCTTCCACCAGGTGGACCCGGCAGTAAGGATTGATCTGGGCGATGCGTTCGGCCAGGGCGCCGATTTTGGCCTGGCCGATGGTGCCCGAAAGCGCCTGGATCTGGCGGTTGATGTTCGATTCGGCCACGTTATCCAGATCGATCAGGGTCAGCTGGCCGATGGCGCTGCGGGCCAGCGCCTCGACCAGCCAGGAACCGACCCCGCCGACCCCGATCACGCACACGTGGGCGGCGCGAAAGCGCGCCAGCGCGGCCAGGCCGTACAGGCGCCCGATGCCGCCGAAGCGGCGTTCCATATCGACTGCGGCCTCGGCCTCCGAGAAAATGTGGGTGTTGATGGTATTCATCCCGCCATTTTAACGGACGCAACAGTTCGTACTGCTCTAAAATGAAGCGACTTGTTCAAACGCTAGCAAAGAGACCACCATGATTTCCGCCCTGCCCGACAGCGCGCCCGGCTTCGACCAGCCGATCGCCGTGCTCAAGCATTGTCACGACCGCATCCGCAAGCAGCTTGCCACGCTGGAAAAGCTGCTGCCCCACCTGGCTGCCCACGGCGCCGACGAGCAGGCCCGGGACGCGGCCGCGGCCGTCATCAAGTATTTCGACAAGGCCGCGCCGCTGCACCACGAGGATGAAGAGCACAATCTGTTGCCGATGCTGCAAGCCACGGCCCAGGGCGAGGATGCCGCCCTGCTGGCCCAGCTGGCGCCCGGGATCGTGGAGCAGCACAGCCAGATGGATGCGCTATGGCAAACCCTGCACGAACAATTGCGCGCCATTGCCGACGGCGCCGAATCGGTGCTGTGGGGCCACGATGTACGCGCCTTTGCCCAAGCCTACCGTAGCCACATGGAAGTTGAAGAAGGCAATATCGCGCCCATGGCGATGCGCCTGTTCAGCCCGGCCCAGATGGCCGAACTGGGCCAGGCCATGCAGCAGCGCCGCGGCATAGGCCCGGGCGTCCCCGCGCCGCTGGCCAGCGGCGACAGTGTTGCCAACCTGCGCAAAGATTACGGTCAGGCCACGCTGAGCGAGGCTGATGTGGACGCCGATCCCATTGCCCAGTTCACTGCATGGTTCGAGCAAGCCTTGAAAGCGCAGGTGAACGAGCCCAACGCCATGAGCCTGGCCAGCGTGGATGGGGAGGGCAAGCCAAGCTCGCGCATCGTGCTCATCAAGCAGTTCGATGCGCGCGGCTTTACCTGGTACACCAATTACGACAGCCAGAAGGGACGCCAGCTGGCGGCCAATCCGCATGCCGCCCTGCTCTTCTTTTGGCCGGAACTTGAACGCCAGATTCGCATCGAAGGTAAGGTAGGGCGCACCGGCGACGACGAGAGCGACAAGTACTTCCACAGCCGCCCTCTCAAAAGCCGCCTTGCAGCGATTGCCTCGGCCCAGAGTATGCCGATTGCCGACCGCAATGCGCTCGAGCAGAACTATGAAGCTGTTGCAGCAAAATTTGGCGATGCACCACCCCGTCCCGACAATTGGGGCGGTTTCCGACTTGTGCCCGAGCGTATCGAGTTCTGGCAGGGCCGGCGTTCACGTTTTCATGACCGTATCGTGTACACGCTGCAAGCTGACGGCAGCTGGACGCGGCTACGTTTGCAACCTTAACGCCGGCACGCCCGCCATCCGACAGGCGCGCCGCGCTGTCGCTGGCCGGAGGTGCGCGTGTTCGATCAACTTGCCCTGAATGCCTGGAGCAGCGCCAGGCGCGGCAGCTCCGCAATTCCGCTGCGCATCGAGCTCTGGAATGGCAGGCAGCTCGATTTTTCGCCCGATCCACCGCGCGTGACCATCCGCGTGCCGTGCGCTGCGGCGCTGCGCCACCTGCTTGCCCCCTCGCTCTACCGGCTCGGCACCGCCTATGTCGAGGGCGAGCTCGAAGTCAGCGGGCGCGCCACCGACATGATTGCCGTGGTCGGCGCGCTGGCGGCCGACCCGAGCCGGCGCCGCAAACTGCTGGGCCGTCTCCTGCCGGGGCGCGCGCATAGCCGCGCCGCCGATGCCGAGGCAGTGCGCTACCACTACGATGTCTCCAACGACTTCTACGCCGCCTGGCTCGATCCGGGCATGGTCTATTCCTGCGCGTATTTTGAAACCGGCGACGAAACGCTGGCCCAGGCGCAGCTGAAAAAAATCGACCACATTCTCACCAAGATCGCGCTGCGGCCGGGCCAGTCGCTGCTCGACATCGGCTGCGGCTGGGGCGCGCTGGCGGTGCGCGCGGCGCAGCGCTACGGCGCCCGTTGCGTGGGCATCACCCTGTCCGAAAACCAGGCGCGCCTGGCGCGCGAGCGGGTGCGCCGCGCCGGCCTGCAGCACCTGGTCGAGATCCGCATCGAAGACTACCGCGACGTGCGCGGACGCTTCGACCGCATCACCAGCGTGGGCATGTTCGAGCACGTAGGTCTGCGCCAGCTGGCGCCCTATTTCACGCGCATGCGCGAGCTGCTGGCCGACGATGGCGTGGCCCTCAATCACGGCATCACCAGCACCAGCGTGCAGGCCCTCGGCGCGCCCCAGGGCGGGGGCGAATTCATCACCCGCTATGTATTCCCGCGCGGCGAACTGGCGCACCTGGGCACGGTGCTGCGCGCCATGCAGGAGGGCGGGCTGGAGGCGCTCGACGTGGAAAACCTGCGGCGCCACTACGCGCGCACCTGCGCCATCTGGAGCGACAATTTCGAGGCCAATGCCGAACGCATCCGGCGGCTGGTCGATCCCAAGCACTTCCGTATCTGGCATGTCTACCTGGCCGGCTGCGCCTATGCCTTTGCGCACGACTGGATCAGCATCTACCAGGTGGTGTGCAGCAAGGCCGGACGCGCGCCCACGTCCATTCCTTGGTCGCGTAGCTACATGTATGGCGCCAGTGAGGAGCTGGCGCACCTGCGCCAATGAACGTCGGCGGCGCTAGACCATGGCGCCCGGCCCGGCCTTGATGAGGGCGCGCAGCGCCAGATACACCTCGTCCACGGCAGCGCCTAGTTCGGCCGCCTGCACGCGCCACTGCGAGGCCTGGGCCGGTTCGTGCAGGCTGGCCGTGAGACGTTCGGTCTGGGCGATGGCGCGCTGGGCGCCGAAGTTCACCAGCACGCCCTGGAGACTGTGCACCGCGCGCTGCGACGCCGGCAGATCGCCAGCATCGAGCGCCTCGTACAAGGTGTCAAGCAGCAGCGGCCCGTCGTCAAGAAACATGGCGCCCAGTTCCAGAAACAGCGCGGCGTCGCCATCCAGGCGCAGCATGGCGCTGCGCCAGCTCAGAACCGGTCCGGCCTGCTCCACGTGAAAGCGGCTCACCAGCTGGCGCAGCCGTTCGCTGTCGATCGGCTTGGACAGGTAGTCGTCCATGCCCGCCTCCAGGCAGCGCTCGCGGTCGCCGGCCATCGCACGCGCTGTCATGGCGATGATGGGCAGGTGGCCGCCATGCTCGGCCTCCCACTGGCGGATGCGGCGCGTGGCCGACAGGCCGTCAAGTTCGGGCATCTGCACGTCCATCAGGATCAGGTCGATGCCGCCCTGGGTAGCGCGCTCCAGCGCATCGATGCCGTTGCCGGCCACGCTGATGCGGTGGCCCATTTTTTCGAGCAGACGCAGCGCCAGGCGCTGGTTGACCGGGTTGTCCTCGGCTAGCAGGATATGCAGGCCGCTGCCCTGGGGCGCGCCTTGCGGCAGGACCGGCGCGGCCATTTCGGACGCGCTTGCAGGCTGCAGCAAACTGAGTTGATCGGGCGGCTCGGGAGGGTCCAGCGTGGCCGGTAGCTGGACCGGAGCGTGGCGCAGCGGCACGGTGAAACTAAATACGCTGCCCTTGCCCGCTTCGCTCTCGACAGTCAGGTCGCCCTGCATCAGGATCACCAGGCGGCGGCAAATGGTCAGCCCGAGGCCAGTGCCGCCGAACTGGCGCGTGGTGGAGCCGTCGACCTGCGAAAAGGCTTCGAAAATCAGGGTCTGCTTGTCCAGTGCGATGCCAATGCCGGTATCGCGCACGGCAAAGGTCACATTGCAGTGTTCATCGGTATCGTCACCTAGCGTGAGCGCCAGCACCACCGAACCGGTCTCGGTGAACTTGATGGCGTTGGCCAGCAAATTGAGCAGCACCTGGCGCAGACGCCCGGGATCGCCCTTCACGGTGCGCGGCAGGCGGGCTTCCACTTCGGCCCGCAGTACCAGTCCTTTTTGCTGGGCGCGCAGGGCCATCGAGCGCACTGCTTCGCGCACCAGCTTGCGCAGATCGAAAGGCACTTCTTCGAGGTCGAGCTTGCCCGCCTCGATCTTGGAAAAATCCAGGATGTCGTTGACGATGGTCAGCAGCGAGTCGGCCGAGGCCTTGACCAGCGCGATATCGTCGCGTTGTTCGGGCTCGAGCCGCGACTCAAGCACCAGTTCGGTCATGCCCAGAATACCGTTCATGGGGGTGCGGATTTCGTGGCTCATATTGGCCAGGAATTCACTCTTGGCGCGGCTGGCCGCCTGGGCCTGTTCGACGGCGCGCTGCATGGCGTCTCGCGCGGCGCGCTGCTCGCTCACGTCGATCGAAAAGCCCAGCAGATACGATTCGCCGCCGCTGGTGATGACGATGCGGTTGACCAGCATGTCCATGGGCGGATCCATATTGGTCAGGCGCCGCTCGCTGGTGACCATGCGTCCGCTGTGCCAGGCCAGCGCGTCTTCCTGGTGGGTGATGGCGGACCAGCGCGGTGAGGCGAATTCCTCGATCTTGTGGCCCAGCATGGCATCGCGGGCGCGCTTGGAAAACTTTTCAAACTGGCGGTTGAAGCGCACGAAACGCCCCTCGCGGTCCTTGAGGAACACGGGAATCGGCAACTGGTCGAGAATCTGCTCGGTCAGTTCGCGCGCGGTCTCGCGCTGCTGCACCAGTTGCTCGAGCGCGTGGGTCAGGCCAAGCAGGTCGGTTTCGGGATCGCGCGCCGCTTCGTCCTGGGCGCTACTGCGTCGCTCTGGCGTAGCCCCGGAAGCGTCGAACGTCAGGCGCTGCACGCTGGCCTGCAGCGACAGCAGCACTTCGCGCTGACGCGCGGCCTCGGCGCGCAGCTGGGCATTGGCGCTCAATAATTCTTCTGAGCTGATTTCGAGCATGCGGGTACGCACCTGCAGATCGCGGTCGTACTGTTCGTAGCTGCGCTCGGTCGCCTCGAGCAGCAGTGCCAGGCCGTCGGCCAGGGCGCCGTCGCCGCGTTCGCGCACACCCGCCAGCAAGTCTTGCAGGGCGCGCTCGCTGGACACGCCAAGCGCCCGCCGCACCTCGCGCAACAGTCGCTTGTGCCGCATCATGCAGACATCAGGCCGCGTCCCGCGTCGCGCCGTCGTCGAAGCGCTCGCGGATTTCCAGCACGGCCGGCCAGCGTCGCATCAGGGCATCGACGCACTGGGGATCGAAATGGCTGCCGCTGTTTTCGAGCAGGAAGTTGCGCGCCGCCTCCAGCGACCAGGCTTGCTTGTAGGGACGCACATTGGTCAGCGCGTCGAACACGTCGGCCACGGCCACGATGCGCCCTGCCAGGGGAATCGCCTCGCCTTTGAGCCCATTGGGGTAGCCGGTGCCGTCGAAACGCTCGTGATGGGAATAGGCGATTTCGGCGGCCAGCTGCAGCATGGTGGCTTCACTGCTTTTGAGGATGTTGTAGCCGATCAGGGCATGCTGGCGCATCACTTCCATTTCATCGCCATTGAGGCGGCCCGGCTTGAGCAGGATATGGTCGGGCGTGCCGACCTTGCCGATGTCGTGCATGGGCGCAGCGTTGAGGATGCATTCCTGCTCCTCGGCCGACATGCCCAGTTCGGCCGCGATCAGGCAGGA
>JAZKGU010000068.1:0-8036 GCA_040385745.1 Pseudomonadota bacterium | reverse complement strand
TGTACTCGCCCATCAGCGCGTCGATCTTCTGGCTGTCGCGTGCGGTGCCGAGGGTAGCCACGACCAGCGCCTGGGTTTCGCCGCGGGTGAACAGGGCCGAACCGTGGGTGCGCGGCAGGATGCTGGTGCGGATCGAGATCGGGCGCACGGTGCGGGTGTCGCGGCCGTCGATGCGTGGCTCGCCGTTGAGAATCTGCGAACGCACTACCTTGGCTTCGATGTCGAACAGGACGTTGCCGACGTCGACATTGTCAGGGGCCGAGGTGCCGGCCGCTGCTGCGTCTTCCTTCAGTGCCGCGTAGACGTCGGCAAAAGTGGCTTTCAGCTTGGCGGTACGGGCAACCTTGTCCTTGATCTGGTAGGTTTCGTTGATCTTGGCGCCGGCCAGTTCATTGACGCGGGCGATCAGCGGCTCGTTCTTTGGTGGCGCGGTCCACTCGACTTCCGGCTTGCCGCCGTCGCGTACCAGGTCATGGATAGCTTCGATGACGGCCTTCATCTGGTCGTGGCCGAAGACGACGGCGCCGAGCATGATTTCTTCGGACAGCTGGTCGGCTTCCGATTCGACCATCAGCACGGCCGTTTCGGTACCGGCGACAACCAGGTCCATCTGCGATGTCTTGAGCTGGGTGGTGGTCGGGTTCAGGATGTACTGGCCGTTGGCGTAGCCGACGCGCGCAGCGCCAACCGGGCCGTTAAATGGCACGCCCGACACGCACAGGGCGGCCGAAGCGCCGATCATGGCGGCGATGTCAGGGTCGATCTCAGGGTTCACCGACAGCACGTGGATGATGACCTGGACTTCGTTCAGATAACCTTCCGGGAACAGCGGGCGGATCGGACGGTCGATCAGGCGGCTGGTCAGGGTTTCCTTCTCGGAAGGACGGCCTTCGCGCTTGAAGAAACCGCCCGGGATTTTACCGGCAGCGTACGTTTTCTCGACGTAATCGACGGTCAGCGGAAAGAAGTCCTGGCCTGGCTTGGCGTCCTTGCGTGCAACAACAGTAGCCAGCACCACGGTGTCTTCGATCGACACCATGACGGCGCCCGAAGCTTGACGAGCGATTTCGCCGGTTTCCAGCGTGACCTGATGTTGGCCGTACTGGAAGGTTTTCGTAACTTTATTAAACATGGGTAATCCCTTTCTATTTGCCGACAGATTTTCAGGGGCTGTCGTTCACCTCACCACAGGCAATGGAAATTGCCTTACTACATAATCCGGACTAACAATGCAAAATGCCCGCGACAGCAAGCTGCGCAGGCATTCTGTTTAAACGGTAGGCGGCAAAAATTACTTGCGCAGGCCGAGTTTGGCGATCAGATCGCGATAACGGGTAGCGTCCTTGGCCTTCAGGTAGGACAGCAGGCTCTTACGACGGTTGACCATCATGATCAGGCCGCGGCGCGAGTGGTGATCCTTCTGGTGTGCCTTGAAGTGGCCGTTCAGTTCGTTGATGCGTGCGGTCAGCAGTGCAACCTGAACTTCTGGGGAGCCGGTGTCGTTCTGGGCACGGGCGTTGTCCGCGATAATCGCGGCTTTGTTGATGTTTTCTACGGTCATGGTCTTACCTTTCACATGCGGCACAGGAGTCGTAACCCCGCGGTACCGTGAACTTCGATTAAACCCAGCCAAAATGACTGGACGCGCAAGTATATGCGAAAACGCTTCGCGTCGCCAGTGCAGAATGCTGTGGGGAGGTGCATCATGGCGTTTTACCGGCCTGGGAGCCTCGCGATGCGCCAATTTGCAACAATGTTAACGCTCACCGGCGGACTGTTCCTGGCTGGATGCGGGGCCCTCATGCCCGCCCTGCCCGCGCCCGGCGCCAGCGTCGACGCTGTCACGGCCGCCTGGGGCAAGCCCAGCGCGGTCTACCCCGACGGCCCGGATCGGGTGCTCGAATACGCGACCGGCCCCATGGGCCAGAACACCTGGATGGCCCGCATCGGCCCCGACGGCCGGGTGCTGTCGTTCGAACAGGTGCTCACCAGCGAGAAATTCGCCACCATCGGCATCGGCACAAGCACGCGCGAGCAGGTGCTGCGCACCCTGGGCCGACCGGCCGAGCGCTCCCAGGTGGCGATGCGCAATTACGAAGTCTGGTCCTATCGCTACAAGGAATCGGGCGTCTGGAACTCCATGATGCATGTTCATTTTGACACTGCCGGTGTGGTACAAATGATGCAAAACGGACCCGACCCCATGTATGAATATAACGACGCTTTGCGGGATTAGAAAGGTCCGGCTCTTAAAATTGACCTACGGAAACCTTGGGCCTAGATTGTTTCTTAGATGCACGATGCAAGCGCATTTATTGACCATATCCCAACTTTTCCGAAGGTTACCATGTCAGTCAAATTCATCCTCCTTGCACTGCCAATCATTGCGGTGTCCCAGGTCAGCGCCACCGAGACCAGGCCGCTGGAAAAAAACGGCCTGCCCTGTGTCGACGAGATTTGCCTCGGCGACAGTATCCCTGAGCTGTCGAAAATCAAGTGGGTGCCGGCTGAAAATCCGGTCAAGGTAAACAACAGGACCGTGCTGACCGCCGAGCGCCAGTTGAACCATGGCGATCTGCTGGCGCTCAAGGGCACCTTTCCTGACCCGACCCAGGCCGGCCCCTATTTCCACAACCGGCAGTTTGACCAGGGCGCGCTACCCGGCCTGGCGCGCACCGTCGCCGCCTGCGAGGCCAACGAGTTGTTCGGCACTTTCGTCTCGCCGGACGGCAGCAAGACCAAGGTTGGCGTCAGCCTGCTCCCGGTGGCGCCCGACGCTGCGCGGCAAGCCTGGAAAGTGACCACGATCTCGCGCGAATACGCCGGGGTCAGCAGCAACCAGGAACGCTCGCTCGCCAACGACGAGCTCAAGAAGCGCTATTACAAGTTCGGCGCCAGCAATCCTTACGTAGGCAACCCGAAGGCAGGTGACGGACGCTTCTTCGCCAATGGCATGAACCGTGCCGGTTTCGCGCTGGCGGTGGTGCGCGGCGGCGATGAAGATCAGCGCATGAAGATGCACCCGGCCTGCGGCGCAAAATAATCTGCTGCAAGTTTCCCTATGACATGGGGTAGGATAGCGCAGCGCTGTCCACCCCGGCGAGCGCATCTCCCGACCGCTCCGCCATGGCCCATCGCTTCGCCTTTCGCCACTTTCGCACCCGACTGCTGGTCGTGATCGTGGCGCTGGTGCTGTCGCTGCAGGCAATGGTGTTTTTCCGGGTCAGCGTGGCAGCCAACGAAAACGCGCTGCGCGCCAGTGAAGACGCACTGCAGGTCACCTTATCGTCCCTGAAGTACACCATGACGGCGCGCGAAGGCATACTGCGCAAATTCGCGCGCCTGCTGTCGCACGACTTCGCGTTCAAGACACTGGTGAGCGAGAGCGATCACGACACCCTCATTTCAGCGTTCAAAAGCTACCGCAAGCGCCTCAATGCCGACTGGATGTTCGTGGTCGACATGGACGGCAAAGTGCTGGCCGATACCCTCAAGCCGCAGATGCGCAACGCCGCTTTCGAATACCCGCACCTGATCAAGGCAGCCGGCGCCAACTCCGCGCTTGAAACGTCCAGCATCCAGGTGGTGGGCGACAGGGCTTACCAGATCGTGGTGGTGCCGCTGCAGGCTCCGGTGGCGATCGCCTGGGTCGGCATCGGCTTCGAAATCACCGATTTTCTGGCCGGGGAACTGGAGCAGCAAACCCACACCCGGGTCAATCTGGTGTGGCGTGGACGCGGCGCAGGGCCAACCCTGTTCGCCTCTACGCTCGATGAGCAGCAGCGGGCCGACTACCTGGCCTCGAGCAGCGCGGCGCCGCCCCGCACCGCCACCCACATCCTGACCATGTCCGGTGCACCTTTCGTGGCGATCGAAAGCCCGCTCTACGACACCGCCGACGGCGTGCTGGTGGCAGCGCTGCAGCGTTCGCGCGACGAGGCGCTGGCGGGCTACTACAAACTGCGCTGGCAGCTGATCGCCGTGTTCGCGTTTGCCAGCGTGCTGGCCGCGCTGGCCGCGCTGCTCATTGCGCGCTGGGTCACGCGCCCGGTACAGCGTCTGGCTGCGGGCGCAGCGCGCATCAGCGAAGGCAACTACGAGTTCATGGGCGACATCGGCGCGCGCGACGAACTGGGCAAGCTGGCCAGCTCCTTCGACGGCATGGTGCGCGGCCTGATCGAGCGCGACAAGGTGCGTGCCATGCTGGGCAAAGTGGTGTCGCCGGCCATCGCCGAGGAGCTGCTGTCGCAAAGTATCGATTTCAGCGGCCAGGAACAGGAAGTGAGCGTGCTGTTTTCCGACATCCGCGCCTTTACCAGCCTGTGTGAAGGGCGCGCGCCGAGCGCTATCCTGGCCATGCTCAATGAGTACCTGGCCAAGGTCAGCAGCCTGGTCGACGAACGCAATGGCGTCGTGGACAAATACATCGGCGACGCCGTGATGGCGCTCTTTGGCGCGCCCCTGGTGACGCCGGACGATCCGCAGCGCGCCACTGAAACCGCGCTGGCAATGATGCGCGCCCTGCCCGCGCTCAATGCGCACTTCGCGCGCGACGGCTGGCCCGCGCTGGCCATCGGGGTGGGCATCCACACCGGCATCGTCGTAGCGGGGAACATCGGCTCGGCCACGCGTTTGAACTACACGGTCCTGGGCGACACTGTGAATCTGGCCTCGCGCCTCGAGGGTCTGTGCAAGCACTACGGAGTGACCGTCGTCGTGAGCGAGGCCACCATGGCGCGCTGCGCCGGCATCGCGTTTCGCGAACTCGATCTGGTGCGGGTCAAGGGCAAGCGCGAGGCGGTTGCCATTTTCGAAGCGGTGGGCATGCACGCGGAGCTGGACCCGGCGCAGGTCGCCGCGCTGGAGTGCCATGCCGAGTCGCTGCGGTGCTACCGGACGCGCGATTTTTCAGCCGCCCTGGCTAGATTCAAGTTGGCGGACCAGGACGAAGTAGCGCGGCTGTATCAGGCGCGCTGCGAACAGTACCTGGTGCAACCGCCCGCCGACGACTGGGATGCGGTGGAAACGCTCACCGAGAAGTGAACAAGGCACCGTCTGGCGCCCCGGAAGGTAGCACCCCGCGCTCCTTTGCCCAAAAGCGGCAAAGCAAACAACAGCTTGCCTATACTGCCGTTCATGTTCGAACCCTACCCGCCACCATCGTCGCAACGCCGCAGCATTCCCATCGCGGTGACGTTGGCGCTGCATATGGTCCTGCTGGCGCTGTGGCACATGTCGCGCTCAGCATCGGCACCGTCGCCCCATGCGCAGTACGAACCTTATGAACTGCGCCTGATAGCTCTCAAGCCGCCAAGGCCGCAGCCCGCGGCGGCGGCGCCGAGCAAAGCGCCGCCGCGCCCGAGCACCGCAGCGCCACGGGCGCCCGTGATGGCGCCGCAGAGCATCACGAAGCTCGCAATTACGCCACCAGCGCCGCCAGCCGAGCCGGCAACGTTTGCGGCGCCGCGGGCGCCAACGCCCAGTGCCGACGCCATCATGCAGCAAGCACGGCGCGACGTTGGCAAGATCGACAGGGATTTGCGCAAAGCCTATCCGGGCGGACCGATCAAGGCGCCGGGGGACTCACCGCAGATCCGGCTGGAGAAGGGAATCGAACTGGCACACGACATGGCCCCGCCCGGCCTGTTCGAGGCGCCCAAGGTCAAGGAGATCATCGACCCTGGTCAGTATGGACGCCGCCGCTATCGCGTGATTACGGCGCTGGGGACCTACTGCCTGACGCACGAATCAAACCGCGGCAACGATGGACAGGATGTGTTCACGGCCAATCGTCTGCCCAAGAAAAGTAACTGCCCGCCGGACGAGCAACCGGCCACCCAGCAGAAGTGGTGAACAGGACGGCAAGCGTTCTCAGCAACATCTTGAGCTCCCCTTCGTTTTGGTGGATGATGGTGTCACATCACTGGGAAACGAAGTGTTTCCAATTAAATAAGAGGATCGTCATGCGCTTCAAATACTTGGTTGGGAGTCTGCTCTTGTGCGGCCTGTTAAGTGCGTGTGGCGGTGGCGGTGGAGGTGGCGGCGCCGTTTCGCCGGTACCGGTCCCGGCCCCGGTCCCGGTCCCCATCCCCGATCAGTCAAAGCTGCCCACCGGCGCGGCGCTGCTGGCAGCAGTCGAGCAGGTGCGTGCCAGCAATAGCCTGCCCGGCCTGCAAGTGGTCGTAGTCGACCAGAGCCGCATAGAAACCGTCTCCACTGGCAAGCGCAACGTGAGCAGCGCCGGCGTGGTGAGCGACGCCGACCAATTCCAGATAGGTTCGCTGTCCAAGGCAGCATCCGCGATCCTGATCGCGCGCCTGGTGGAGCAGAAAAAGCTGCGCTGGGATTCAAGTATGGCTGAGATTTTTCCGGCCTGGAGCGCCCAGATGAATCCATCGATGCGCACCGTAACGGTCCAGCAATTGCTGCGCCACCGCGCCGGCCTCCAGCGCGACATCGAGCAGGTCGACTCCGCCTTTTTTAACACTCAGCTCAGCGGCGACACGCGCGCCGAGCGTGCGATGGTGGGGAAATACTATCTCGGCCGGCCGCCCGCACTGACCCCGGACAGCGCGTATTTTTACTCCAACATCGGCTACCTGATCGTGGGCCTGGTGGCCGAAACGGTAACCGGCGAAGCCTACCCTAGCCTGATGCAGAAAGAGGTGTTTGGGCCGATGGCGATGGCGGCGACCTTCGGGCTGCCGGAGGACGCGGGCGCGGGCGGCATGTCGGGCCATATCTTCTCGGCCAACAATTGGCAGGTGGCGCCGTACGGTGCGGAGAATCGTCTGCGGCTGGGATGGATGTATCCGGCCGGCGGCATGATGGTATCGATGGGCAATTACGGCAAATACCTGCACGAGCATCTGCAAGGCTTGCAAGGCAAGTCGACCCTGCTCAGCCAGGAAACCTTCAAACTGATACACACGGGGGTTAGCGGATATGGTTTCGGATGGGGGGTTGGCAACGATGCCGCGCACGGCGGCGCCTACAGCGCACATAACGGCACCATCGGCACCTACTATTCGTCGACCATGATCATTCCAGCCACCGGACGCGCGATTGCGGTGTCGTGCAACTGCGGCGGCCCGAGCGCCTCGGCAGCGGTCGAGAAACTGGTCACGTCGCTGGCGTGGGCCAATCCCTGATCGCAGCAACTACTGTTGCGGATTGACCCGCTCCACCTTCGAGTGGAGCTTGTTCAGCCCGGACAAATAGGCTTTGGCCGAGGCCACGATGATGTCCGGGTCGGAGCCGACGCCATTGACAATGCGACCTGAACGCGAAAGGCGCATGGTCACTTCGCCTTGCGACTGGGTGCCATTGCTGATCGCGTTAATCGAAAACAGCACTAGTTCGGCCCCGCTGTTGGCCTGCTTTTCGATGGCGTTGACGGTGGCGTCGACCGGACCGTCGCCCTGCCCGTCGCAGCTGAACTCCTTGCCGTCGATGGAAAACACCACCTTGGCAGCGGGGATTTCGCCGGTTTCCGAGCGCTGCGCCAGCGAGACGAACTTGTAGTACTCGCCCTCGCCCGCATGCTCTTCGTCCGACACCAGGGCCATGATGTCTTCGTCAAAAATTTCGGACTTGACGTCGGCCAGCTCCTTGAAACGGGCAAAAGCGCCATTGATCTCGGCCTCCGATTCGAGCTCGATACCCAGTTCGTGCAGACGCGCCTTGAAGGCATTGCGGCCTGACAGTTTGCCGAGCACGATCTTGGTGGCCGCCCAGCCCACGTCTTCGGCGCGCATGATTTCATAGGTCTCGCGCGCCTTGAGCATGCCGTCCTGGTGGATGCCCGAGGCGTGGGCAAAGGCGTTGGCGCCCACCACCGCCTTGTTCGGCTGCACCGCAAAGCCGGTGATTTGCGAGACCATCTTCGATGCCGAAACAATCTGGGTGGTGTCGATACCCAGCTCGAGCCCGAAGTAATCGCCCCGAGTGCGCAGCGCCATCACCACTTCCTCCAGCGCGGTATTGCCGGCGCGTTCACCCAGGCCGTTGATGGTGCATTCGATCTGGCGCGCGCC
>JAZKGU010000067.1:0-118346 GCA_040385745.1 Pseudomonadota bacterium | reverse complement strand
CTACCTGCGTGCTTCCGAAATCTCGCGCGACCGCGTTGAAGATGCCGGTACCCACATGAAGGTTGGCGACAGCGTCGAAGCCCTGGTCATCAACATTGACCGCAAGGCTCGCAGCATTCAGCTGTCGATCAAGGCGAAAGACAATGTCGAGACCCAGGAAGCCATGCAGAAGATGGCTTCGACCGCCGACAGCAATGCAGCATCGGGCACCACCAGCCTGGGCGCACTGCTGAAAGCTAAGTTCGACAACAAGAACTAAGACAGTCGGAATCGACAGATGACGAAGTCGGAATTAATCAACCGCCTTGCTGAGCGTTATTCTCAGCTGGTGGCCAAGGATGCGGAGTACGCTGTCAAGACCATTCTTGATGCAATGACCAATGCTTTATCGACTGGTCAGCGCATCGAGATCCGTGGTTTCGGCAGCTTCGCATTGAACAGCCGGCCACCACGCATCGGACGCAATCCCAAGTCCGGCGACAAGGTGATGGTGCCTGAAAAGCGGGTACCGCACTTCAAGCCGGGCAAGCAATTGCGCGAACGCGTCGATGCGATGGTCGGGCAACCGATTATTGAAGACTGAGTCGCCTGGCGACTGACAAGAACGGCACCTCAGGGTGCCGTTTTTCATTGTGAGATTGCTGCAGATCTTGCAGCCCCCGATGCACCCACCTTGTGCCCGCCTGCCCGAGCGCCGGCGCGGTGGGCAAACAGCGCCGCCAGAGTCGAAGCTGCGCCGACGAGAAAACGCAAACCCGGCGTCTCCCCCGCGCAGGCGGGGGGCCATGGCGCACCAACTCTGTGTTGGCGCGCTATAGGCCCCCGCCTGCGCGGGGGAGACGGCCTCGAGCGTGACGAGGCTGGGTTCAAGTCCCGCTGGTACACCGGCCGACTGCCCTTCGGCCGCAGATTAATATGGTGTAATATGCCAACCTTACACCCCCTTCCAATCCGGCCAATCTGATGAAATTCGTCTCCACCATCGTTGGAATCATTCTGTTTATTCTGTTCTTCGGCTTTGCGCTGAAAAACACCCAGGAAGTCGACCTGCATTTTTTCCTGAACTATGAACTGCGCGGTCCGCTGGTACTGATGCTGCTGGCCTTTTTTGTGGCCGGCGCAGCGCTCGGCATCCTGGCCGTCACGCCGACAGTATTTCGCCACCGCCGCGAAACCACCAAACATAAAACCACCATCCAGGCGCTGCAAAGCGTGGCCCGCACCGGTCCCACACAGCCGCAGCCGGACAGTGTGAATACCCAGCAGTAAGCCCCTACACAAAAAGAATAACAAATGGAATTTGAAACCTGGATGCTGATCGGCATCCCCCTATTTTTCGCGATGGGCTGGATCACGGCGCGCGTCGACATCAAGCAGCTCGTCTCCGAGTCGCGCACCTTGCCGCGTGGCTATTTCAAGGGCCTCAATTTCCTCCTTAACGACCAGCCCGACAAGGCCATCGATTCCTTCATTGAAATCATGAAGCTCGATCCCGAGACGGCCGAGATGCACTTTGCGCTGGGTAACCTGTTTCGTCGCCGCGGCGAAATCGAGCGCGCCATCCGCGTGCACCAGAACCTGCTCGCGCGCGCCGATCTGCCGGCCGACGAACGGGCCCAGGCCCAGTACGAGCTGGGCATGGACTATCTCAAGGCCGGCCTGCTGGACCGCGCCGAGGAAACCTTCAATGGCCTGGTCGAAACTTCTTACGCGGTGCAGGCGCGGCGCGCGCTGCTGGAGATTTTCCAGCGTGAAAAGGAATGGGTGCGCGCCATTGAAGCGGCGCGCGGCTTGCAGGAGTCAGGTGCCGGTGCGCGACAAAAAGAAATTGCCCAGTTCTATTGCGAACTGGCCCAGGACGCGCTGGTGCAGATGAAGACTGCCGAATCGCTGGCGCTGCTCGACCAGGCGCTCCAGACCGACCGCAAGAACGTGCGCGCGACCATGCTCAGCGGCGACGCCCAGATGGCCCAGGGCGATACCGAGGCCGCGCTGGTCACCTGGCGCCGTGTGGAGCAGCAAAGCGTGCCACACGTGGCGCTGGTGGCCGGACGCCTGATGGACGGCTACCGCAAAGTGGCGCGTCCGCAGGAAGGCATCAACTTGCTGCGCTCCTACCTGGCCGAGGCGTCCTCGATCGATTTGATGGAAGAGGTGTTCAAGGCCGTGATCGAACTCGACGGCGTCGATGCTGCCAAGCAGCTGGTGGTGGAGGAACTGCGCCGCAATCCAACCCTGCTGGGCCTGGACAAGCTGCTCGAGGCGCGCCTGCGCGATGCCCCGCCGGAGATCTGGGACGAGCTGTCGATGGTCAAGAACCTGATCCACGGCTACACCCAGAAACTGGCGCGCTATCAATGCGGCAAATGCGGCTTCAAGGCGCGCCAGTATTACTGGCAGTGCCCCGGCTGCAGCCAATGGGAAACCTATCCGCCGCGTCGTACCGAAGAACTCAACGTAATGAATTGATGATGATCAGCCGTCTCCTGACTTCCGCCAGCCATCCTTCCATCGCCGCGCCCGACCTGGGCCGCGTACGCCTGCTCGTGGTCGGCGATGTCATGCTCGACCGCTACTGGTTTGGCGACGTCAGCCGCATTTCCCCGGAAGCCCCGGTGCCGGTGGTGCGTATTGAAAAACGCGAAGAGCGCCTGGGCGGGGCCGCCAACGTGGCGCGCAACGCTGCCGCTCTGGGCGCGCACTGCGGCCTGCTGGGCGTGGTGGGAGCGGACGAGGCCGGCGCCCAGGTGGCCCAGCTGCTGGAGGAGTCGAGCATACACAGCTATCTGCAACGCGATGAAGCTATCTCGACCATCATCAAGCTGCGCGTGATCGGGCGCCAGCAGCAGTTGCTGCGCATCGATTTCGAAGACGCACCCAGCCATACCGTGCTGCAAGACAAGCTCACCCAGTTCAACGCGCTGCTGCCCGATTACGACGTGATCATCCTGTCCGATTACAACAAGGGCAGCCTGGTCAACGTGCGCGACATGATCGCCGCCGCGCGCGCGGCCGGCAAGATCGTCATGGTCGATCCCAAGGGCGAAGACTTCAGCCCGTATGCCGGTGCGACCGTGCTCACGCCCAACAAGTCCGAGCTGCGCCGCATCGTCGGCAGCTGGCAGAGTGAAGAGCAACTCACAGACAAGGCCCAGGGCCTGCGCGAGCAGCTCGGCCTCGACGCCCTGCTGCTGACCCGCTCCGAAGAAGGCATGAGCCTGTACACCGCGAGCGAAGTGCTGCACATGCATGCCGACGCGCGCGAGGTCTATGACGTCTCGGGTGCGGGCGATACCGTGATCGCCACCATGGCCGCCATGCTGGGCGCGGGCATGCCGATGGATGACGCCATCATCACCGCCAACCGCGCCGGCGGCATCGTGGTTGGCAAGCTCGGCACCGCAACGGTGACCCGCGCGGAGTTGTTCGGCAGCTGATTTTTCTGTATTGATGAGCCTCAATCGTCGGGGTCAACCCGGCGCAAGCGCCACCCGTTCTGCGGCAGGGGACGGCATGTGCCGCCCCGCGTCTCATCACAACGGAGAAATCTATGATCAAGAAACTGATGCTGGCAGTTGCCACAATGTTCGCCACCATGGGCATGGCCTTTGCGCAGGTCGACGTCAACAAGGCCGACCAGGCCGCGCTTGATTCGGTCAAGGGTGTGGGCCCGGCGATGTCCAAGCAAATCCTCGACGAGCGCGCCAAGGGCGAATTCAAGGACTGGGGCGACTTCATGAAGCGCGTCAAGGGCGTGGGCGACAAGCGCGCCGCCAAGCTGTCGGCAGCGGGACTGCAGGTGGCCGGCAAGTCGGTCGAGAATGCGCCAATGAGCAAGCCAGCCCCGGCCAAAGCCTCGGGCAAGCAGGCTCCGGCCGACAAGGCCGCAGCGGCCACCAATATGTAAGGATGCACTACCGGCACCGTGTTCGCGGCGCACCCCATGCAGAACTATTTTTGCATGTATGGACGCCTCGCGCGGTGCGTGCCATGAGAAGATAACGGCGACCTTTTTCACCCGCCCTTATCCTGAAGGACCACTCATGGCACCGAAGTCTACCGCGCTGCTGCTTGCCAGCCTGTTTGCCACCACCGCATTTGCCGCCACGCCTGCCGCGCCCGATCTCGCGCGCCGCCAGGCCCAGATCGACAAAATCGTCGCCGACATTTCCCCGCAGCGTATCGAAGCCTATGTACGCAAGCTGGTGAGCTTTGAAACGCGCCACACCATGTCCGACACGGTCTCCGACAAGACCGGTATCGGCGCGGCGCGGCGCTGGATCAAGGCCGAACTCGATCGCTGCAACGCGCAAGCCGGCAATCGCATGACGGTCGCTTTCGACAGTCACGTCACTCCGGTTTCGGCGCGCATCTCCACGCCGACCGAGATCGTCAACGTGGTGGCGACCCTGCCTGGCAGCCAGGCAGCATCGAAAGAGCGCCTGTACGTGGTCAGCGGTCATTACGATTCGCGCAATACCGACATCATGGACGCCAAGGGAGCATCGCCCGGCGCAAATGACGACGCTTCCGGCACGGCCGCGGTGATGGAAATGGCCTGCGTGATGGCGCGCCACCAGTTCGACGCCACCATCGTGTTCATGACCGTGGCCGCCGAAGAGCAGGGCTTGCTGGGCGCGGCCCACTGGGCCGAACAGGCAAAGCAAAAGGGCTGGAATGTCGCGGGCATGTTCACCAACGATATCATCGGCAGCTCGCGCGCCGACGACGGCCGCGTCGACGACGCCCAGGTGCGCCTGTTCGCCGAAAGCATCCCGGCGCTCAAGGAGAACAGCGACATCAATCGCGCACTGCTGGCCACCGGCGGCGAAAACGATTCGATCACGCGCCAGCTGGCGCGCCACGTCAAGGAAGTGGGCGAGCGCTATGTGCCGGGGTTTAAGGTCAATGTGATCCAGCGCCGCGACCGCTACCTGCGCGGCGGCGACCACATGCCCTTTCTCGAACGCGGCTTTGCTGCCTTGCGCTTCACCGAGCCGAACGAAGACTTCAATCACCAGCATCAGAATGTGCGCAAGGAGGGCGGCGTAACGATCGGCGATCTGCCCGAGTTCAACGACTACAACTACATCGCGCACGTGGCCCGGGTCAACGCTGCCGCGCTGGCCGCGCTGTCGCTGGCGCCGGCTGCGCCCCAGAAGGTGCAGATGCGCACGGCCAAGCTGGAGAATGATTCGTCCCTGGTGTGGCAGGCCAACGCCGAACCCGACCTGGCCGGTTACCGGATCGTGTGGCGCGAGACCACGGCGGCCCAGTGGCAGGGTTCACTCTATGTGGGCAACGTGACCGAGGCCACTGTCAAGCTCTCCAAGGACAATTACTTCTTCGGGGTGCAGGCGGTCGACAAGGATGGCAATGTGAGCGTGGCGACCTATCCAACCCCGCTGCGCTAATCAAACCCTCAGGCGCGCGCCGCCAGGTAGGCGTGCAGCTGCGCCACCGCAGCCGCGCCTTCGCCCACTGCCGCCGCCACGCGCTTGGTCGATCCCGCGCGCAGGTCGCCGATGGCGAACACCCCCGGCACCGTGGTTTCGAGATGACCGTGCAGGGTGCCGTCGGGATTGAGCATCTGCCCGGTCACGCGGCAGCGCGCCATCATCACATCCGTGCCCGTCATCACGAAGCCGTGCTGGTCGAGCTGCACGCCGCAGTCGGCCAGCCAGGCCGAGTTGGGATCGGCGCCCACGAACAAGAACAGGCTTGGCGTCGGGGTGCTCACTTCCGCTTGCGACCCGGTCTGCCAGCGCACCCCCGTCAGGCAATGCTCGTCGCCTTCGAGCGCGGTGAGCTGAGTATGGGGGTGCAGTTCGATGTTGGGCGTGGCCGCTATCCGTTCGATCAGGTAGCTCGACATGCTGGCGGCAAGGCCCTCTCCGCGGATGAGCATGTGCACGCGCTTTGCATGGGCCGACAGGAACACGGCGGCCTGGCCGGCCGAATTGCCGCCGCCGACCAGCACCACGTCCTGGTCCTTGCAGCGCTTGGCCTCCAGCGGCGAGGCCCAGTAGAACACCCCGCAGCCTTCGTACTTGGCCAGCTCGGCCAGCGCTGGTTTGCGGTAGCGCGCGCCGCATGCCAGCACCACCGCGCGCGCCTGCACCTGCACCCCTTCGGACATGCGCACCCGCAGCGGGTACTGATCGCACAGAAGCTGCTCCGCATTGCCGGGGATGGCAATCTGGGCGCCGAATTTTTGCGACTGCACGAAGGCGCGTCCGGCCAGCGCCCGTCCCGAGATCCCGGTCGGGAAGCCCAGGTAATTTTCGATGCGCGCGCTGGCGCCGGCCTGGCCGCCAAATGCGCGGTTCTCCAGCACCAGCACCGACAGCCCTTCGGACGCGGCGTAGACCGCTGTCGCCAGGCCGGAGGGCCCGGCGCCGACCACCACCACGTCGTACACATGGTCGGGATCGAGCTCTGGCAGCAGGCCCAGGCAGCGTCCCAGCTCGGCCAGGCTGGGGTTTTTCTTGACCGCGCCGTCGGGGCATACCACCAGCGGCAGCTCGTGCTCGGCGGGCGCATACATGTCGATCAGCGCAGCGGCATTGGCGCTCGTGGCCGGGTCGAGCACCATGTGCGGATGGCCGTTACTGGCCAAAAAACTCTGTAGCCGGAACAGGTCCGCGCCGCCTGGCGGGGCCACCAGCACCGGGGCGCTGGTGCCCGACTCGATCAGTCCGACCCGGCGCAAGATCAGCGCGCGCATCACCCGTTCCCCAAGTTCGGCTTCGGCCACCACCAGCGCGCGCATGGATTCGCTCGGGATCAGCAGCGCTTCGACCGCGCCCAGCGCGTGCGCACTGGCCAGCGCCGGGGCGCCAGAGAGCTGGCCCACTTCGGCGGTGAATTCACCCGGGCCGTGGTCGACGATCTTGTTGCGGTTGCCCATGCCGTCCCATTGCGTGATCGTGACCTGGCCCGACAGGATCACCATCATCCCCGGCTCCTTGCCACCCGCGCTGAAAATGGTCTCGCCGTCATCCCAGCGTCTGAGCGTGCCGAAGCGGCGCAGGCGATCGGTTTCGGCCCTGGTCAAGACAGGGAACATCTGCGGCCTGCGCGCTTCCAGTTTGTCGAGCGAATCCTGGAAGCGCTCGCTGATGCTCGCGTCTTCGACGAAGTCGGGGAAGGGGAGGTGTGCCATGGCCGGGTCCAGGAAGTCGTTTGTTGTTAGTCTAGCAGCTGGTCAGCGGCCAGGGTTGGGCAAATAGTCGCAGCGTTTTTGTAGGCACAATAGCGGGGTTTTTTGTCCATGTGTGCAACCGTGTTTACCTTGTTGCGACGGGCGCTACGGCTCATAGGAGGAATTCAGTCGAGCAGCAATTTACTGAATTGTCTGCTACGCTTTTTTCCCCATCGGAAATGTTTGCTTCGAGATTTCCTCGAACAAGCATCCGTTCAACCACTCAAGGAAAGAAGAAATGAGCCAGCTTGTCCAGATCATCTACATCAGCAGGGCATCGAGTTTGCCGGAGCGTCAAGTAAACGCCGTCGATCCCGTGGTGGCTCGTATCCTGGCGAAATCGCGCGCGAACAATCGCAAAAATGGTCTGGTCGGCGTGCTCTATTTTGGCGACGGCTGCTTTTTCCAGTGTCTTGAGGGCGAGCAGAGCGCGGTCGACACCTTGTATGCGAAGCTCGAGCAGGATCCGCGCCATCGCGATCTCAAGATCATCTCGCGCAAGCCGATCGCGGCGCCCACCTTCCAGGACTGGTCGATGAAGTACGTACCGGTGGAGCAGGCCATGACGGCGCTGCTGCGCCGGCGCGGCATGAGCAGCTTCGATCCTTACCTGTTCGATGACGACGCCACCAGGGAGGTGATCGGCCTGCTGCACGCGGCCGCCGAGGCGCCTGTCGAGCAGGCCGCGTCAGCCGAACCTGCGCGCGCGGCGCCGATTGCGCCTGCCACCCGCCAAGCTGCGCGCCCGGGCAGCCAGATGATCATCGCGGCGCTGGTGGTGCTGGTGGTGGCCGGGGGGCTGCTGGCGCTGCTGGGCGGGTAGCGTTTTTGATGGGGCCAAGCTGACCCCTCTCATACGTTGCATTCGGCGCTGGATTAAAATGATGGTTCTGATCCAGCAAAAGAGCACCCATGCCTTACAAAACCATCGAAGACACGATCGGCAATACGCCCCTGGTGCGCCTGGTGCGCCTGCCGGGGGCCGACGCCGAGGCCCGCAATAACATCATCCTTGGTAAGATGGAAGGCGACAATCCGGCTGGTTCGGTCAAGGACCGCGCCGCCATGTCGATGCTGCGCCGCGCCGAAGAGCGCGGGCAGATCAAGCCGGGCGACACCCTGATCGAGGCCACCAGCGGCAATACCGGCATTGCACTGGCAATGGCCGCCGCCATCCGCGGCTACAAAATGCTGCTGCTGATGCCGGAGTACCTGTCCATCGAGCGGCGCCAGAGCATGGCCGCCTACGGAGCCCAGATCATCCTCACCCCCAAGACGGGCGGCATGGAGTACGCGCGCGACATGGCCGACCAGCTGCAGCGCGACGGCAAGGGCATCATCCTCGACCAGTTCGGCAACGAGGACAATCCGCGCGCCCACTACGAGGGCACCGGCCCTGAAATCTGGCGCGATACCGAGGGCCGCGTGACCCATTTTGTCAGCGCCATGGGCACCACCGGCACCATCATGGGAGTGTCGCAGTATCTCAAGGAGCAAAACGAGGCGATCCGCATCATCGGCGCCCAGCCCGAGGAGGGCTCGCAAATTCCGGGCATCCGCAAGTGGCCCGAGGCCTACCTGCCCAAGATTTACGATAAGGCGCGGGTCGATCAGATCGAAGGCGTGAGCCAGGCCGCGGCCGAGCACATGGCGCGCCGGCTGGCCGCCGAAGAGGGGATTTTTTGCGGTATCTCGGCGGCGGGCGCCTGCGAAATCGCACTGCGGGTGTCGCAAACTGTCGAGAATGCGACGATTGTCTTCATCGTCTGCGATCGCGGCGACCGCTATCTGTCGACCGGGGTCTTCCCGGCCTGACGCAAGTCCGGCGCCGCAAGCAAAAAGGGCCTTGCGCCATGCTGAGCATGGCGCTGAGGCCCTTGTAGTATCCACTGCCTGAAGCGCTGCCGTGGCAGCACATGATCAGGACTGTGGTTCGCCTTCTTTTGGCTTGAACTGCTTGTCGCTGATGCGGAACTTGTTGCGGCGATCACCCATGAGGTAGCGCAGGTCGCGGATCGACAGGTCGCTCACTTCGTGCATGCGGATCAGCAGCGAGGCCCCCACCGGCAGGCGGTGATGACGAATCTTGGAGATTACCGGCGGCGCCACTTCGAGGGCACGCGACAGCGCAGCGTCGTTCTTCAGGCGCAGGTTCTCGATCAGGGTGTCGAGCAACCTGTTTGGATTGTATTGCAGCAGATCATCGGAATCCGAATCGCTGTTCATATCAATGCCGACTTGGTTTGTCATGTCGTTAATTCCTAATGTGAGTCGTTCGCGTGCTCGCAAACGCGGACTTTGCTTGTAGTCGGTACTAGTGCAGCACAGTGAGCAAATGTTATCCGGGGAAACGGTTTTTAAAAAATATACACAATTGTACAACCCTTTTTGAATCTAATACTCATAAGCAATAAAAGATTACAAAATGGCTGGACAGGATGTTGTCGGGTTGCAACATAGCCGCAGTGCAATTCTCTCATAAAACCACGAAAAATTTAATTGTTTTCAGAGAAAGCTTAATTCTAAAGCAATTGCGCAGCCCTCGCTGCACCATACCAGCGATAACTGGTCCGAAAGCACTTTATTCGCGGATTTCGGCCTGCTAGCCCGGGAAAAACCGTCTGCCCGACATGACTAGCATGGGCCAACAGGTGGGGATGCCTCTGTGAATCAGTATCCCGGAAGGAAAATTTCTTACATTTCTTTACAAACTTCCGAGGCTGGCCCGAGCACTGGAACCGCGGCTGTCGCGCACGGCGGCGCCCAGTTCCAGGACCGACATCGCATAAAAATAACTGCGATTGTATTGGGTGATGGTGAAGAAATTGTTCGTGGCCAACCAATATTCCGTTGCTTCCTTGCCATTCTGTAAATCGACGAGGCCATACAGTCGCTGCCCGGCAGGCGCGCCATCGCCGCCGACGCCACCGGCCCGCAGCGCATCGATACTGAATTTTGCGGCCAGGCCCTGGTTCAGAAAACCGCCAAGATTACGGTCCTCGCTCAACTGGGCGCGGTACACCAGGGGACCGTTTTCCGCGCGCTTCCAGCCGTGATTGATCAGGAAATTGCCGACGCTGCCGATCACGTCGGTAGGCGAGTTGCGCAGGTCCACCTGGCCGTTGTTGTCATAATCGACACCATAGGCAAGTACATTGCTGGGCATGAATTGCGGCATGCCGATCGCGCCGGCGAAGGAGCCCAGCATGGAGAAGGGATCGATATTGCTGGTGCGCGCCAGCAGCAAGGCGTTCTCGAGTTCGCCCCTGAAAAAGCGCATGCGCGCCTCCTTGTTGGGCGTCTCCGGATAGGCGAAAGCGAGCGTGGCGAGCACGTCGAGCACGCGGAAGCGCCCGGTATTGCGGCCATACACGGTTTCAATGCCGATGATGCCCACGATGATTTCCGCCGGCACGCCAAACTCGGCCTCGGCGCGCGCCAGCGTGGCGGCATGCTCGTTCCAGAACTTCACGCCCGCGTTCACCCGCACCGGCTCGATCATCAGGGTGCGCACCCCATTCATGTCCTTCGGCTTGCCCACCGGGGGCGGGCGCACCAGCTGGATGGCCGATTCGATGAAGCGAATCTTGCCGATCAGCTCGGTCAGTTCGGCGCGCGGAATGCCGTGCCGCAGCGCGATTTCGTCGGCAAAGTCGTTGACCGCCTGCCACTGGGTAAAGTTGACCTGTTCGCCGGCGTAGTCGACCCGCGGCGTGACGCGCGTGCGCAGCAGTTTGAGGCGCTTGGCTTCGGCGGCGGCCACCTGGCGGGCCTTGGCCGCAGCGCTGGACTTGGTGTTTGCCGGGGCTGCGTGCGCAGCGGCGCCGACAGTAAGGGCGCTGGCAAGCAGGAGGGGATACAGTAATTTCATTGAGAATTAAGTAACAGCTTCTTGAGTGTGGGGACCAGCCCGGGATCGGGCGCGGCGGGGCCGTATTTGTGCAGGCTGTAGAGCTGGAGAAAGCGCACGATGGCAGCTTGCCGCTCTGGCGCCATGTCGAAAGCGCCAACGCGCGCGGCCAGGGCGCTGGGGCCTTCGTCGCTGGCGCGCACGATCCCAAGCCGGCCCAGCTGCAGGCACAGCGCCGAGTATAGCGCATCGACCGGATCTTTTTCGCTGCGTAAATGTAGTACGCGCGCAACGGCGAGCAAGACCGCCAACAGCACCACAGCGCCCGCGGTGCGCCAGTTGACGAACATCGACTTGAGCGTCTCCAGGAAGCCTTGCTGCCGTTCCGGCGTGTAGTTCAGCACCCATTGATTCCAGCTGTTGTTGATGGCGCTGATGCGAAAGCGCAGCTGCGCCAGCCAGGAATTTTCATCCAGCTTGATCAGCGAACCCAGGGTTTGCATGCCGAAGCTCTGGGGCGGGGCGGCGCGCGTCGACTGCTGCTGGATGCGATCCGGAGCCACCGCGGCGGTCGGGTCTACGCGTACCCAGCCGCGCTGGGCGATCCACACTTCGGCCCAGGCATGGGCGTCGAGCTGGCGCACCGTCATGTAGCCGTCCACCGGATTCATCTGGCCGCCCTGGTAACCCACGACCACACGCGCAGGCACATCGGCCGCGCGCATCATGAACACGAACGCGCTCGAATAATGTTCGCAGAAACCGCGCTTGGTCTGGTACATGAACTCGTCGACCGAATTGACGCCCAGCGCCGGCGGCTCGAGCGTGTAAGTGAAGCCGCCCCGGGCGAAGCGGCGCAGCAGGGCCGCCACCCGTTGGGCCGGATCGCTGGTGCGCTGCAGGTCCAGGCCTTCCTGCATTGCGCGCGGGTTGAAGCCTTGCGGCAGCGCGACCCAGCGTTCGCGGTCCGGCAGCTCGTCCTGCTGCAGTTGGTAGTTCAGGTGCGAGCGGGCGCTGTAGCGCAAGCGCTGGCTGATCGGATTGAGGGTCAGGATTTCAGCTTCGCTCGATATGCCGCTCAGATTGCCGCTGACCTCCGGCGCGCCGGCCGGCAGATCCAGGGCGTACACCCAGCGTTCATTATGCGGTTCCAGCGTGACGGCGTAGGAGACACCCGGATCGACCAGGGTCACTGGCAGACGCGGCCGGCGTTCGCCGCTGGTGCGCACAGCCTGGGTCCAGGTGCGCCCGTCGAAATCGGCCAGCACCAGGCCGCGCCAGTACAACTGGTAGGGGCGCGGGACGAAGCTGTCGAATTTGGCCCGGAAGGCGACTTCATCGGAGAGGGCCAGCCTGGAGATATTTCCCGGCGACATAGACTTGGACATGCCGCTCGAGCCGCTCCTGGCGTCGCCCGGCAGGCCCCACAGCGGGCCCTGAATGCGCGGGAAGAATACGAACAGCGCCAGCGCCAGCGGCGCGGCCAGCGCGAGGATTTTCAGTCCCATGCCGATGCGGGTGCGCAGCGGCGGCACCGCGCCGGTGAACTGGAACGATATCTGCGCGGTCAGCAGGCCCAGCACCGAGGCCACCATCATCAACGCCGTGCCGATGCTCTGCGAGTAGAAAAAATTCGTCAACAACAGGAAGTAGCACAGGAAAATCACCACGAACAGGTCGCGCCGCGCGCGCATCTCGAGCATCTTGAAGGCCACCAGCATGACCAGCATCGCCACGCCCGCCTCGCGTCCGAGGACGGTGCTGAACGTGAGGTAGATGCCGCCCATGGCGGCAAAGGCCATCGGCACTAGCAGCAGCGAAGGCGGCATGCGGGTGCCGCGAAAGGTCACGGTGGCGCGCCACACCAGCGTTACAGTGCACAGGGCGCTGACCCAGAACGGCAAATGCGCTGCATGCGGCGCGAGCACCAGCAGCGCCGATCCGAGCAGCAGCAAGGTATCCGATTTGTCGCGCGACAGGCCGCTCGCCAGACGCGCCAGACGGGTCGCGGCGTTCAAGCGTCCGCTCCGGCCAGGCCGTGCAGGGCCAGCACGCGCAGGCAGGCGGCCTGGTGCGCCGCGCCGGTCGACGGTTCGAACTGGTGGCGCCCCACGCGAAAGGCGTAGGGCAGGCCGCGCTGTTCGGCGTCGAGCACCCAGCGCGTCATGCGCGACAGGCGCAGTTCGAGGTCCATGCTGGCGGGCAGGGCCTCGAAGTCGAGCACCAGTTCTTCGCGCGCGCCGCCTTCGAAATGCTTGGTCACCAGCTGGCCGCCGTTGGAGGGATCCAGGCGCGCAATCTGGCGCCAGGCCAGGTGGCGCAGCGGGTCCCCCGGCTGGTAGCTGCGGATGCCGGCGAAATCGTCATTGCCCACGTGGCCGCCGCCTTCCTCGCCGCCGGCCGCCGCCAGCGGCAGCGGTGGCGCCACGTCTTCGGGAAACGGATAGACCAGGGCCTTGAGGTCGGGCTGCCAGTAGCTCCAGGCTTCGAACAGGCCGAGCGGAAAGCGGGTCGATAGGCGGATGCGCGGCGCCACCAGCCAGCCGCGCGCCGCGGTGGGCGCCGACAGCAGCAGCGTGGTGCGCCCGCCAGCTGCCGCATCGGCCACATAGCGCGCCGTCCGTCCGCGCTGCAGAAAATCGACCCACAGCGCGTAGCGGTCAAGCCCGGTGCGGTTGACCAGCATCAGTTCGAACTGCGCTTCCTCGCCGGCGAATACCGGATGCACGCGGCCCGGCTGGAGGTGCAGCTGGCCCAGGTTTTTATAGGTGTTGTACATGTCGACGATGCCGCAGCAGGCCACCACGAAAGTGAGGGCAAACCCCAGGCCCAGCGAATAATTGGTCGCCCCCACCAGCAGGACCAGCAGCAGCACTGCAAAGCCGATGCCGGCGCCGGCCGGCAGGATGAACACGCGGCGCTGGTGCAGGAACACTTCGCCCGCTTCGGCCTCGCGCAGTTGGAACAGCCACTTGTCGGTCTTCTGGCGTACCAGCTTGTTGATCGAGGCGAGCATGCGCGGGCGACTCAGACCGGTACGGATTTTTGCAGTTGCAGCACCAGGTCGCGGCTGGCCAGAGCGGTGCCGTTGGCCGACTTGAGAGGACGCAGGCGATGCGCACAAACCGGCACCAGCACCGCCTGCACGTCTTCCGGCAGGACATGGTCGCGTCCTTCGAGCGCAGCCCAGGCGCGCGCCGCCTGCAGCAGCGCAATCGCCGCGCGCGGCGACAGGCCGTCGGCGAACAGGCCGTTGTGGCGCGAAGCCTGGGCCAGCGCCTGCACATAGTCCACCAGCGAGGAGGAGGTATGGATTTGGCGCAGGCCGGCCTGGGCTGCGGCCAGTTCGGCTGGCTGCATGGCCGCCGGCAGCGCCTTGAGCAGGCTGCGCCGGTCTTCGCCCATCAGCAGGGCACGTTCGGCGGCCGCGTCGGGGTAGCCCAGCGACAGGCACATCAAGAAGCGGTCGAGCTGCGACTCGGGCAGGGCGAAGGTGCCCACCTGGTGCAGCGGATTCTGGGTGGCGATGACAAAGAACGGTTCGGGCAGCGGCCGCGTCACGCCGTCGGCCGTGACCTGGCGTTCCTCCATGGCCTCGAGCAGGCCGGACTGGGTCTTGGGCGTGGCGCGATTGATTTCATCGGCCAGCAGCACCTGGGTAAAGATCGGACCGGGGTGGAATTCGAAGCCGTTCTTTTCGCGTTCGTACACCGAGATCCCGGCCACGTCGGCCGGCAGCAGGTCGCTGGTGAACTGCACCCGGTTGAACTTCAGGCCCAGCGAAATGGCCAGCGCGTGGGCCAGGGTGGTCTTGCCCACACCCGGCACATCTTCGACCAGCAGGTGGCCACCGGCCAGCAGGCAGGTCAGCGCCTGGCGCACCTGCAAGTCCTTGCCCACTACAATTCCGCTGACCTGTTTTGCCACTGCATGCAGTTTATTGAACATGAATTTTTCTTTGGTTGTACGAATCGATCATCAGGCAGTTCTGCACCAAACCGGCGCGCAGCGCCCGGTTCGTGATGCGGCATGGTAGATTAGCGCCATCGGCACATTACCTATTCGCCATCACGACCCGTTCAGATGATTTTATGCGAGAACGGCGCATCTGGTGCAACATTGATGGCGGCGCTACAGAAACCACGAGCATGAGTACAGCAATCTTCAGTCACCCTGACTGCGCCCGGCATGACATGGGCGAGTGGCACCCCGAATCGCCGGCGCGTTTGCAGGCCATCGAAGACCAGTTGATCCTGGCCCGTATTGACGGGCTGATCGAGCGGCGCGAGGCGCCGCTGGCCGAGCTGCCCGCCATTTTGCGCAACCACACCGAAGGCGCGCTGGCGATGGTGCGCGATAACGTGCCGCTGCTTGAGGGCGCGCATTACCCGCTCGACGGTGACACCCTGCTGTGCAGTCACAGCTACCAGGCCGCCCTGCGCGCGGCAGGCGCCGCGCTGGCCGCCACTGACGCCGTCATCGCCGGCAGCATCGACAATGCCTTCTGTTCGATCCGTCCGCCCGGCCACCATGCACGCCCGGGGGAGCCGATGGGTTTCTGCCTGTTCAACAATGTCGCCATCGCCGCGCGCCACGCGATGGATTCGCATGGGCTCGAGCGCGTGGCCATCATCGATTTCGATGTCCACCACGGTAACGGCACGGCCGATGCGTTCCGCGGCGACGAGCGCGTGCTCATGGCCAGCTTCTACCAGCATCCCTTCTATCCCTACACCCCGCCCGAGCCGCGCACCAGCACCTGGGTCAATATCCCGGTTGCTGCAAACAGCAATGGCGACGTGGTGCGTCCTTTGATCACCGAGCACTGGCTGCCGGCGCTGCACCTGTTCAAGCCGGAAATGATCTTTATCTCCGCCGGTTTCGACGCCCACCGCGAGGACGACATCGGCGGCATGGCTCTGGTCGAGGCCGATTATGCGTGGATAACCACCGAACTGATGCAGATAGCCCGGCTGTACGGCAAAGGGCGCATCGTGAGCTGCCTCGAAGGCGGCTACAACCTGTCGGCGCTGGCCCGCAGCGTGGTCGCGCACATCAAGGCACTGGCCGAACTCGACTAGGTTTTCGCAGCAAGTTGCCTATACATGCGTTGTTTTCTTGCATGATTGTGTTGAGTAATTCTCTCGAATTGTCTCAGTTTGTACACAAACTCTATATTTCCAAAAACACCTTTTGACGTGCATAAATGTCATCTGTAAATTTGTTGAACGCCGCTTAGCACGGTCGTTCTATTTTATTTCCAGCCGATGTACCCACAAGGAGGAATGAATGAGTAGATTCATGCGCATGTTAGTTTCGGTTTGCCTGGTTTCCCTGACCGCCGTATCGACCATCGCCAGTGCGGCGAACTACACCTTGTGGATCAACGGGCGAACCGGCGGCGGGCAGGTTGGCAATTACGCCAGCTGGACCTATTGGGGTCCTTCGACCACCGCCGCCGGGGTCAATAAGAAATCGGTCAACTGGGACGGCTACAACAGCATCGCTTCCCAGAACAGCAAGATCCGCGACGCCCTCGACTGCTTCTGCACCGGCACCAACTGGTGCTACGTGGCCACCCACAGCGCCGGCGACCTGATGATGGGCTACACCCTGGCCAATTACGGCGCTTCGGCGCGCTACAAGAAAAACGCCATCGCCAACTCGGCCGGCACTTGCGGCAACAGCGACGGCGGCACCCAGACCGGCTGGAATATCAAGTGGGTCCGCGCCGCCTCCGGCGCCGGCGGCGGTTCCGAACTGTCCGACGCAGGTTCCTGGGCCGTGGGCGAACCGCTGGTCAAGGACCTCAAGACTTCGACCGCGCGCGCCATGTATAACCATAACGCCACCGCCAACGTCTGGTTCTACATGTACGCCGGCGCCAAGGGTACTGCCTACTCGGGCATTCTGCCGGGCCAGGATGACGAGGCGATCGCCTATCACAGCTCGGGCGGCGTGGCCGGTAGCGGCGGGCAGGGCCTGTGCAACCCGAGCGACTGGTTCTGCAATGACCTGACGCTGGGCACGGCAGCCAATGAAGGCGGCTCGACCAAGTGGAGCTACCATTCCGTGGTGTTCCGCGACGATAACGAGACCTACAACCATTACGCCGCCGGCAACTGGGGCGGCATCGTCGGGGTGGTGCGCAACGCCGTGGTGAACAGTGCCCTCTAAGGGCTGGTGGTTGGCCGGCGCCGGGGCGGTTGCCCTGGCAGCCGGGCTGGCATGGTGGGGCGGCGCCGATGAACGCGGCGCCGCCCCTGCCGCCGGCGCGACCGCTGCCGGCGCCGGCCAGCAGATATTCGGGCCGCTGGCCGGCGGCGCCGGCCTGGCCGTACCGTCGGAGCGCGCCGCCCGCGTGCAGCTGCTGCGCGAACAGTTCGAGCTGGTCGACAAGACCTATTGCGACTACCTGGCCGGCACCAAGTACCCCCAGCATTCGCGCCCCATGTCCGAGCATCCCGACCAGGTGTATCCAAATGCGCCGGTCACCGAGACCAATCCGATGCGAACCGGGAATGGGCGCTCCGACGCCGAAGTGCAGCTCCAGACCTCGCAGTCGCGCGTGTTCATGGCCGCCGGCGAAGCAGTGGTGTTTTCGGTGCGCGCCATCGACAAGGACGGCAAGGTGCTGCCTGCCGTGGTTACGCGCGCGCTGGCCCAGGGAATTACCCTTCAGGGCGCGCGCCCGACGGCCCAGGTGACGATTCCATTTGCCGATGATGGCGCGGGCGTCGATCCGGTCAGCGGCGACGGCGCCTTTGCCGGCGTGCTGGCGCCCGCCCAGACCGGGCTGGCCAACTTCGCCGGCACCATCCGCACCGAGGTGCGCTACACGGTGGCGGGCAAATCCGGATTCGTGCTGTTCGACGTGATCTACAGCCCGGAGCAGCCGGCCGTGTGGAGCGGACCTGTACGCGAAGTGACCGAGGACGGCTCGCTGGTGTACCTGCTCAAGGCTGACATCCGCAAGGCCGGACGCTACATCGTCAATGGCCGGGTTGACGACGCCAGCGGCAAACCGTTCGCCCTGGCCACCTTCAACGACGTGCTCCCCCCAGGGCCGGTCGAGATCAGGCTGATGGTATTTGGCAAACTGCTGCACGATGCCGAGCCGGCGCTGCCGCTCACGCTGCGCGATGTGGACGGCTACCTGCTCAAGGAAAATGTGGACCCGGACCGGGCCCTGATGCCGCGCCTGGAGGGCAAGGTCCTGACCGGCAAGTCTTACCCCTTGAAGAACTTTTCGGACGCCGAATGGCAGAGCGAAGTGAGGACCCGCCACCTGGTCGAATTCAAGAACGATGTGGTGCTGGCACAGGCCGCCTATGCCAGCTTCGATCCCACGCTGCCGGTACCGAAAAGCGCCTGCCTGCCCTGAGCCGCGTAAAATAGCGGCTCACTAGCGCAATTGAGAGCACAGCATGTCGATACAATGGTACCCGGGCCACATGAACGCCGCCCGCAAGAAGGCGGCGGAACAGATGGAGAACACCGACCTGGTGATCGAAGTGCTCGACGCCCGCCTGCCCGAGGCCAGCTGCAATCCGATCGTCGAAGAGCTGCGCCTGTTCCGCCAGCGTCCCTGCCTGAAAATCCTCAACAAGGTCGACCTGGCCGATCCGGTCGCCACCGCAGCCTGGAGCGCTTACTACAACGCCCAGGAGGGCGTGACGGCGTACGCCATGACCACCAAAAAACCGGCCGATGTCGCGAAAATTCCCGACCTGTGCCAGTCGCTGGCGCCGCACCGCGGCGTGCCGACCAAGCCGCTGCGCATCATGATCATGGGGATTCCCAACGTCGGCAAGTCGACCCTGATGAACGCGCTGCTCAAGAAAAAAGTGGCCAAGGTGGGCGACGAGCCTGCCGTGACCAAGATGCAGCAGAAGCTTTACCTGGGCAAAAACATCATCCTGGTCGACACGCCCGGCATGCTGTGGCCAAAGATCGCGCTGGCCAGCGACGGCCTGATGCTCGCGGCCAGCCATGCTGTCGGGGCCAATGCACTGATCGAAGAAGAAGTCGCCGTGTTTCTGGCCGAGGTGCTGCTGGAACGCTATCCCGCGCTGCTGAGCGCGCGCTACGGCTTCAAGACCGAGGGCATGGACGGCATTGCGGTGGTGGAGGGGGTGGCCGCACGGCGCGGCTTCCGCCAAAAGGGCGGTGACCTGGATTTCGAGAAGGCGTCGCATACCTTCCTGCAGGACTACCGCAGCGGCGCGCTCGGCCGCATCAGCCTGGAGACACCGGAAACGCGCAGCGTGCGCCTGGTGCAGCACGCAGCCGAGATGGCGGAAAAAAATCGCATCGCGGCCGAGAAAGTCGCCGCCAAGGTGGCCGATGCTGCGCGCGGCAAGCGCGGCACCTGACACGGCGGCCCGGGCCGCAGCCCGGGCGCACTAACTGTAACTTCTACATAGCTTCCTTCAAGCCTGGTGCAAACTCCGCACCATGCTTGATCTGCGCCGTCGAGGCCTTGACCGCGCCGCCAATCGGTTCGGCCCTGCCGCCGAGGCACTTGCTCAGGAAGTTCTCGGTCACCGACATGAACGCGATATTATTGACTGGCCGTGCAAAGCCGTGGCCCTCGTCCGGGAATACCACGTAGGTGACCGGGATATTTTTCGCACGCATGGCATCGACGATCTGGTCCGACTCGGCGACATTCACGCGCGGATCGTTGGCGCCCTGGCCGATCAGCAAAGGCCGGATGATCTTGTCGGCCGAATACAGTGGCGAACGTTCGCGCAGTACCGCTTTGCCCGCCTCGGTCGTCGGGTCGCCCATGCGCTTGTAGAACTGCTGCTTGATCGATTCCCAGTACGGCGGAATGGTGCCCAGCAGCGTGTTCAGGTTGGACGGTCCGACGATGTCCACACCGCAGGCGAAACGGTCGGGCGTAAACGCCAGGCCCGCGAGGGTGGCGTAGCCGCCGTAGGACCCGCCCATGATGGCGACCTTGTCGCGGGTCGTCACGCCTTCGGCCACGGCCCAGTCGACCGCGTCGAGCAGATCGTCATGCATCTTGCGGCCCCATTGCATGTCGCCGCCGGAAATGAATTTTTTGCCGAAGCCGGTCGAGCCGCGGAAGTTGACCGACAGGACCGCATAGCCGCGGTTGGCCAGCCACTGGTGCGCGCTGTTGTAGCCGTAGCCATCGCGCGCCCATGGGCCGCCGTGCACCAGCAACACCATCGGCACCGGCTTGGTCGACTTGCCAGTCGACTTGGGATCGGCGTCCTTGGGCAGCGTCAGGTACGACACCAGGGTCAGGCCGTCGCGCGACTTGATTTCCTTGGGCAGCATCTGTACCAGCGGCGCGCCTTCGAGTTCAGGGCGGGCGGTGTACAGCTTGGTCAGGCGCTTGTTCTTGCGCTCATACAGGTAGGTGGTGGAAGGCTCGGTGACGCGGTCGATCGCCACGATCCACTTGCTGTCGTCTTCGCTGCGCGAGGTGATCCAGTACGCGCCGCGCGCCTCTTTTTTGAGGAATGCGAAGTCGGCCTTGACCGCCGGGTCGAGTGCAACGTAGTCGGCCTTGAGGTAGTTGACCAGGTAGGCCTGCACCCGGCCGGTACGGGTATCGGTCATGCCCGAGCTGATGTCGGCCTTGGCATCTCGCGCGATCACGCGCGTCTTGCCCGAAGCGATATCCTGCTCGATCAGTGCTGCAGTATCACGTCCGCGCGCATCGGCCCAGTACATGGTTTTGCCGTCGTTGGTAAAGCCCAGCGGCTGGGTGGTTTGAGAGTCGTCCAGGCCAACGCTGGTAAGCGGCGTATCCGCGACCTTGCCGTCAGTGACGGTGTAGTAATCGGTGCCGCCGTCGGGGCGCGATTTAGTCGCCATGCGCAAGTTCAGGTTTTCGTCCGCCATGAAGCTGGCAAAACCCTCATTCTTGAAGACCTGGGTGAGCTTGCCAGTGCTTAGATCGAGGCTGTGCACGTCGTGCCACTTGGGATCCCGGTTGTTCACACCCACCAGAATGCGGTCCTTGACGTTGCGCCCGATAGCGGTCACCTGGACCCGGGTTTTTTCGAACGGCGTCAGGCTTTTCTGCTCGCCAGTGTCGACATTGATGCCGTACAGGAGGAAGTTCTCATCGCCGCCCTTGTCGTTGACATACAAAACTGATTTTGAGTCCGGGGCCCAGAACGAACCACGAATCGGCCGCTTGGTTTCGGCAGTGAGCGGCTTGGCCTTGGACAGGTCAGCCAGCGGCGCCACCCACAAGTTCATGACGCCGTCGCGCGGCGCAATCCAGGACAGCCACTTGCCGTCAGGGCTGATCTGGGAACCGGTCTTGGTGGGATTGCCGAAGAATTTAGCGCGTTCGATCAGGGGTACTGGCGACATCGGGGCCGCGGCCACCTGGGCCACGGCGGCGCTGCTGAAGGCGGCGAGAATCAGAACGGACAGGGCGGAACGGATCATAGGAAACCTCTCTGTAAAGACGAGTTTGAATCATATGACAAACTTGTTATTTTGGGCAACAAAATCTAGTTACCCCGGTAATGCATCGCATTGACTTCCTGCGCATGCGCCAGCTCCACCATCGCAAACAGGCGCGCGCTGCGCATCCAGCCAATCACCAGCACGGTGAGCACGGTCAGCGCCAGCGCGGCGATCAAGCCGCCGGCACCGGCGCCGGCCACGTTCAAGCGGCCCGCCGATAGCGCGGCAGCCAGCGCCAGGCCCGCCGCGCTGATGACGATGTACACGCCCAAGCCGGCCAATGGGCGCCGCAACAGCAGTGTGCAGCCCTGCCACCAGGCCTTGAGCGCAGAGCTGCGCCGCCGGTCCACCGCCAGCGTGGCGCGGCCGGCGTCGAGCGAGGCATTGGCCAGCGCCAGCAGCAGCGCCATGAGCAGCATCGCCAAGGTGCCGGGCAAGTCAGCATCGGCTGCGGTGAGCGCCGCCAGCGCCTTGTCATCGGCCGCGTCGATGGCCATGCTGCCAAGTGCCACGGCAAGGCCCAGCGGCACCACGGCCCACAGCAGCATGCGCAGCATGCGCGGATATTCGGCCAATGCCCCGCTCATCAACGCGCCCATGCCAAGCCGGTCGCGCGCACGCGCCGCCGTTACTGTCATCCCCGACAGCAGTGGAGACAGCAGCAGGGTGGCGGCCAGCGCCATCCACATGAAGCTGGTGAAGGCCGCGCTGCTCTTGCCGTGCGCGGCCATCAGGTCGGCGAACACCGTGGCGTCGAGCTGGCGCGCGATGGCGTCGGCATGCACCGAGTAGTCAAGGTTGGCGCTCAACAGCTGCCACACGGGCAGCGTCAGGATCGCGGTCGGTATCAGCATGGCCAGCACCCACAGCAACAGCAGGCGCCATTGCAGGGCAGAGCGCGCCGCGCGCGGCAGCGCGGCAAAAGTGAAAGTCGCTTGCTTGTTCATCAGATGGTCGCAATCAGGGACAGGAATACACTCACAATGGCGGCCAGGTCGGCGCTCCAGCGGCGCGCGGCGCTGCCGTTGGCCTCCAGCGTGCGCGTGTCATCGAGCTTGCTGGTGTCGAGGTAGTGCACGCGCTGGGGATCGAGTTCGGCCGACACGGCCTTGACCGGCTTGAGCCAGGTGAAGCGCTGCCAGCGCTGGTCGTTATCCCAGCTGACGGTTTCGCTGCTGCCGTCGGCAAATTTCACCAGCAGCGTTTGCGGCACTTTGGCCCCGCGCCGGCGCAAGGTGACCGTGGTGCGGAAGGGGAAGGCGCCAGTACCGTTTTTGGCGTTGGGATTGGCCTTCTTCCAGGCGTCGTCGAGTTTGTCGAGGCGCTCGTCGAGTGCGTCTTCGGTCTCCTCGATGCGCTTGCCGTTCACCAGGCTAGTCCCCGGCGCCGGCTTTTCGGCCACGCTGCTGAACTTGTCGATGCGGTCGTCCACTTTGGCGGTGGCATAGACCTGCTGGGCGAACACGCGCTCGACGATAGCACGCTGCCCGCTTGCTTCGGCCAGCGATTCGCGCAGGTCGGCGATGCTCGGGTGGCGGAATTTCCAGCGCTGATAGTAAGCCTTGTAGGCGCGCTCGGTGGCCTCCTTGCCGAGCTGGTGTTCCAGGTCGCGCAGCATGATCGCGCTGCGCGTGTAGACCGGTCCGATGCCCTGCAGGCGTTCCCACGCATTGGCGCCGATCGCATCCGCCGGCTCTTCGCGCGGTGTGCCGGTGCGTTCCATGCCGAAGCCGTCAATCAGCGGTGCGAAGCCGAGCGACTTGAGCAAGGGCGTGCTCAGGCGGTGTTCGGTCTTGTTATCGCGCAGCATGCGCAGGTTCCAGTATTCGTTGAGGCCTTCGTCCAGAAACGGTTCTTCCACTTCGTTCGACGCCAGAATGCCGTAGAAATAGCCGTGCCCGAATTCGTGAATGGTCACCATGTCCAGCTCCATCCGGTCCAGCGTGCCGGGGGCGTTTTGTTCGTGGCCGGTGGCGGTAAAGAAGGTGGGGTATTCCATGCCGCTTGCAGCGTCGGCGTTATAGGGCGGAATCACCACCGTGACGGTCTTGTAGGGGTAGGGCCCGAGCGTGCGCGAATAGTAGCTCAGCGCGTCCTTGGTTGCCTGCATGGCCGGGGCGGCGCTGGCGGCGCGGTCGGGCGTGTAGATCACCGACAATTTGACTACCGGGCTGCCAGGACCTGTCCAGGTGTCCTGCAGCGGTTTGGCGCTGCGCTTGTCGGCCATCCAGGCGAAATCGTGGACGTCGCCCTGCACGTAGTGGTGGGTCAGCATGCCCTTGTTCTCGACCGGCGCGCCCTGCAGTTCGCCCGTGGCCGCCACCGTATAGTCCTTGGGCGCGGTGAGCTTGATGTCGAAATTGCCGAAGTCGGCGTAGAACTCGGACTGGGCATGGTGCTCGTGCACATTCCAGCGCGGCTTGGTGGCTCCGCGTTCGCCCGCCAGTTCCAGCACGCCGATCTTGGGGAACCACTGCGCCACCAGGTGAAAGCTGCCGAAGTAGCCGGTACGCGCCACCACCCGCGGCAGCTGGGTCAGGAAGTCGATGTCGAACGTGGTCGAAGCGCCCGGCGCCACGGTGGTCGGCAAATCAAAACGCACCACCGTGCGGTCGGTCTCGGGCCCGTTGTCGGGATGGACGAAAGACCACGACACCGGCGCTGTGCCCTGCAAGACCTTGCGCAGGGTGATGTGGCCCCATTCGCCGTCCTTGAGCGAGCCGCCATCACGGCTGCCATTGCCGCGCCGTTCCTCGATGCCGAAGGTGGTGTTGCCGCTTTCGAAAGCGTTCATGTACAGGTGCAGGTAGACGCTGCTCACGGGCAGGGCGCTGCGGTTGCGCCAGGTGAGCTTCTGCTTGCCGTCCACGGTGTGCTTGACCGGGTCGAGCGTGGCTTCGATCTGGTAGTTCACCACCCGGTCCGACAGGGTGGCCTCCTGGCCGCTGCGCACGCCGCCCCAGGCCGTCGCCGCACTTGGCGTAGCGACCGCGCCCGCGCCGGCTGGCGCAAAGCCGATGCCGCTATCGGCCATGGGGTAGGGGATCTTGTTGATGATGACATCGGCCTGCGCCAGGATCTGCGCGTGGAACACGGCGCCTGCAGCGAGCAGCGTGGCGATCGACAGCGTCTTGACGATGCGCGATCGGTTGAAGCGTACTTCCATATGGTCAGGCTCCTCGGTTGAACCGGTTTCGATGTGGCGATACTATATCGACAACGCTCTGAAATAGCCATCGATCCGACATAGGCGCCCAAAACGGCGACGTAATGCTGTCGGCCGCCCTTGGCAGGTTTATAATTCGGCTTTTTTCGCCTGCCCGGATCCGAAGTGAACCTTATGAATGTCATCTCCGCAAAACGCCGCGCGCCGGCCTTGGTCCTGTTGGCCAGCCTGAGCCTGACGCTGGCTGCAGCCCCGGCGCAAGCTGCCGTGACGGTCATCGACGACAACGGCACCCGCGTCACGCTGTCCAAGCCTGCGCGACGCGTGATTTCGATGGCGCCCCACGTGACCGAACTGCTGTTTGCCGCCGGCGGCGGCGCGCGCGTGGTTGGCGCGATGAACTTTTCGGATTATCCAGAGGCTGCAAAGAAGATCCCGCTGGTGGGCAGCAGTAGTCAGCTCGACATGGAACGCATGATCGCCCTGAAGCCCGATCTGCTGGTAGTCTGGCAAAGCGGGAACACGGCGCGCCAGCTCGAGCAGCTGCGCCAGCTCGGCATCCCCATGTTCTACAGCGAGCCCACCTCGCTCGATCAGGTGGCCGACAGCGTGCTGCGGCTGGGCCAGCTGATGGGCACCGATGCTGCTGCGCGCGCGGCCGCCGGCGCCTTCCGGGCCAAAATCGCGGCGCTGGAAGACAAGTACAGCAAGCGCGCGCCGGTGCGCACCTTTTACCAGATCTGGGACCGGCCGCTGTACACCCTCAACGGCAAGCAGATCGCGAGCGACGTCATGCGCGTGTGCGGCGGCGTCAATGTGTTCGGCCAGCTGCTGGTCAAGGCGCCGGAAGTGAGCATCGAGGCAGTGATCAAGGAAGATCCCGAAGTCATCCTGGGCGGCGACAAGCAGGAGAGGGTCGACGCCGGCCTGAATGTATGGAAGCCATTTACCAGCATGCTGGCGGTCAAACGCGGTAATGTATTCACAGTCAACGGCGAGCAGCTCACCCGCGCCGGCCTGCGTCTGGCCGATGGCGCGACAGAAATGTGCGAAAAACTCGAGCTGGCGCGTCAACGCCGGCGTTAAGCCCGCGTTAAATGGGTAAGCAATTGCAATAATGGGGCCCTGGCCCTGAGAACGGCCGAAAAAAGTGGTAATCTCGCGATCGTTCGCTCAACCAAATTCAACAAGGATCACTATGCGTTCCCTCCGTCTTGCCTTCGCAGCTGCCAGTCTGATCGCCTCGAGCGCCTTCGCCTCGCCCACCGCCATGCAAAGCGGGGTGGACTACATCACCATCCCCCAGCCGCAGCCCGCCCAGGTCGTCGGCAAGAAAGTTGAAGTCATCGAGTTCATCGCCTATCACTGCCCGGCATGCAACGCCATGGAACCCTATGTCGACGCCTGGGTAAAAAAACAGGGCGAGAACATCAACTTCCGCAAGATCCACGTGGCGTTTTCCGGCCCTAACGATCCAGAAGCGCACCTGTTCCTGACGCTTGAAGCGATGGGCAAGAGCGCACAGTACAACTCGCGCGTATTTCGCGCCTTCCATATCGAAGGCAAGCGCCTGGTGAACGAAAAATCCATCGTCGAATGGGCAGTTGCAAGTGGCCTGGACAAAGCCAAATTCCTCGAAATGTGGAATTCCTTCGGCGTGCTGACCAAGCTCAAGCGTCTGCCTTCGCTGGTGTCGGCCTATCGGGTCGATGGCACGCCATCGTTCGTGGTCGACGGCAAGTACTTGACCTCGCCATCGACGGTCGATGCGGCTAACAAGGGACTGCCGCGCAGCGCGCTGCCCGATACCACCATGGCCACCATCGATGCGCTGGTCGCCAAGGTGCAGAAAGAGAAGGGCTACGGTCCGGCTGCGCCAGTTGCAGTCAAGCCCGCCCCGGCCAAAACCGCAAGCAAATGAGCGATGTAGAAAAAGAAGGCAAGGTCCTCAAGATGTTCGACGGCTCGCTGCCGGTCGAAGAGGACCTGTTCAACACCAGCCACGTGAACCACTACGCGTGGTCGCTGGCGGTCGTCATGGCGGGCCTGGCAATGTGGCTCGCCATTGCGCTGATCAATGCCGAAAACCAGCGCCATGCCCTGATGACCAAGAAATGCGCCGACCCGGTGTTCAAGGGCGATGTGGACCTGCATTGCATGCAGGTGGTGCGCTCGCGCGATCATTGGTGGCAACATCTGTGGTACGGCATGACCCACCTGAGCCCCGCCGATCCCACGCCGGGCCGACCTTAAACAGGTAAGGTCACCACAAAGCGGGCGCCGCCCAGGGCCGACTGTTCTACCCGGATAGTCCCGCCATGCAGGGCCACGGCCTTGCTGGCAATCGACAGTCCCAGCCCGAAGCCGCCCGTCAGGCGGTCGCGGCTGCGATCGAGCCGATAGAAGGGTTCGAAAATGCGTTCGCGCTCCTGCGCGGGAATGCCCGGGCCATCATCTTCCACGACGATTTCCAGCTGCTCGGCGCGACGCGCCGATAGCACCACACTGCTCTCGCAATACTTTTGTCCATTGCGCAGCAAATTGCCCACTGCACGGCACAGAAGGCGCTGGTCAGCCAGCAGCCGGCCCAGGTCCGTCGGAAGGTGCGCGCTGACCTTGCACGGCTTGGGCGGCAGCGCATCGATACAGCTTTGCAGCGCCTGGTGCAGGTCGATATCCTCCAGCTGCAAGCTCTGTTTGCTATCGAGCTTGGTCATGCTGAGCAGTTCGTTGACCAGTGCGTTCAGCTCGGCCACATCACCCTGCATGGCGTCGATGCGCTGCGCCAGCTTGGGGTCGTCCCCATTCGGGCGCAGCAGTTCGAGGGCGAATTCGAGCCGCGCGATCGGGGTACGCAGCTCATGCGAAACCGAATGGAGCAGGTTGCGCTGGGCCTCAAGCAAGCCTTCGATGCGCCCGGCCATGTGATTGATGCGTTCGCCCAGCGGATAGATGATGGCGCGCGGCTGCAGCCTGGCGCGCGCATCGAGTTTGCCGGCCCCCACATCGTCAGTCACCCTGGAGAGCTGCTGCAGCCCGGTCCAGTGCGAGCGCGACCACAGGGCGATGGGAATGAGCAGGGCCAGCGCCACGATCACGAAACGCACAGCTTCCATCTTGAGCGCCAGACCGATGTCGATCGGCAGGTCGCGCGCATGGATGACTTCCTCATTGCTGCCGATGTAGCGTTCGCCGCCCAGGTCGACGCGCCGGTAAAACGCCTTGTTGCCCACGTCGAGCACCACCTCGCCCAAGGCCAGCCGGTCGTGCAGGCTCTGGGGCAGGGCCGCGCGCGCGGTCTCAAACGGGATCAGCTCCAGGTTCACTTCGGAGACCTCGCGCACCTTGTTCAGGCGTACCAGCCACTCGTCGGCCGGGGCTTTATCCACGTATTGCTCGATCAGGAAAATCTGGGCCGCGACCTGGCGCCGCGCGATGTCATCGAGGGGATCGCCGAACAGGCGGCTGATGACAAAATAGACGACAAAGGTGGCAACGCTGATCGACAGCATGACCAGGACGAAAAAGCGGAAAAAAATGCGATTCATGCCCGCATTTCCCCGCTCCACCCAGCCTTAGCCATCATTCTTGCCAAAAAAAACATACTTTTCTCCCCGCGGAGCATTGTATAAGAGCGCGCGACCGGATGGGGGAATACAAATACGCGACAAATGCTCGACATTCCGAGGAGGAATAATTCTCTGCGACTGCATACCATGGTCTCATCGGTTTTCCGTTTGCCCACCGATGCCAGGCGTCGTGGGCTTTTTTTATTCGCAGGGGGTTGTCATGTTGGATTTCGGACGAGCGATGCGCGCTCTGCCCGTACTGGGCATGTTGATGTTGGCAGGCTGTGGTGGCGGGGAAAGTGCGCCGGCGCCGATGCCGCCGGTGCAGTCGCCGGGTATCCAGATCGGCGAGCCCACCCCGGGCCTGTTCGATACGTCCTCGCATTTGCGCCAGGCTGCAAACGCCGAGTGCGCCGATCGCACCAATAAGCTGTATGTCATTGATAACAAATACGTGTTTTGGGATCGCGCCGGTAACTGCCCTGACAATTCCTACAGCCACAGCCTGATGGGCAGCGATGCCGCCGCGCCCTTGTGCACCGCCAGCGACAGCATTGCCGGCCCCGTGGTCCGCTGCACGGACGACAGCGTGCGCCCCATGTTCGATACCATTCGTGCCAACCTCGGCAAAGCCGACCTGGGGCTGGGTCCGACTCATGCTGTCAAGGCGCTCGAAGTGCCGGGCAAAGCTGGCAGTGCGCTCGCTTTCGAAACCCTGGTCAAAGCCGCGTTCTCGGGTGTTGCGGAGCCCAAGAACGTCGTCATTACCAGCGCCGACGATCTGGCCCGCGTGTGGGCCGAGCACACTGCCACCATGTCACCGCGGCCAGAACTGCCGCGCGTCGATTTCAACACCCATATGGTGCTGGCTCTATTCGCCGGCAACTCCAAAGGCTGCCAGGAGTTCGAAGTGAACCGGGTCGCCAACGGCGCCGATGGGATCGTGGTTGACTACATTCACCGCGACATCAATGCCCAGACCATCTGTATCGCTGCGATCACCAACCCGGTCCATATAATTGCAGTGCCTCTGAGTAAGCAGAGCGTGCGCTTCCAGCGCATGGATGCCGAGTTCCTGCCTTTCGCCACGCTGTATTCCACCGGCTACGCCATGCCGCTCGGAGCCCCGGACGCCAACCTGGTCATCAAGGATGCCGCGACCTTCGACCTCGAATGGGAGCGCCGCCGTAACGCCGACAGCGGCAAGCCAGCCGTGGACTTCGGGCGCCAGATGGTGATCGCCGTTTTTGGAACCGGCACCGATGGTTGCCAGGGCATGGGCATCAAGAATATCTACCGCAGCGCCGGCACGGTGTACGTCAATATTGTGCGCTCGCGGCCCGCGCCGGACGGCTTGATCGCGTGCACACAGGCATTGACGTTCCCGGCCCACTGGGTCGCTATCGACAAGACCGATGCTCCGGTGATCTTCCTGACACAGACCCGTTACTACCGGTAAGGATGCATTTAGGAATGCAGACGGCAGGGTAAAATGTTGAAGTCTGCATTCTCACTATGGTCACGATGAAAACGTTTCTTTTTTACATACTGGCTGGCGCCTGCGGTTGTGCAGTTGCACAGACGCCCGCCGCGAACCCCATGCCCGACGGCAGCCGCGATATGTACGTCGGGCTTGGCGTTCTGTCGGCGCCTGAATACCAGGGTTCGGTAAAAAGAGACACCTCGGCCCAGCCGCTGATCCAGATGGAATGGAGCAGTGGCGTGTTCGTTTCCGGAATGAGCCTGGGCATGCATCTGTCGCGCGAACCCTCGCTTGAGTTTGGCCCGCTGGTCTCGATCGCGCCCGGGCGCGACTACAACGGCACCGCGCGCGGGGCCGGCGGCATCAGCGAAATCGGAGGCCCGACCCTGGGACCGATTACCGGTGCGGGCGACCGGGCCGGTATCGATTTCAGTGGCGGCAACCTTCTCTACGGCCTGGACAGCGTTCCTTCGCGCCTGCAGGCAGGTGGCTTCGTCAACTTCTACCTGACTCCGGATTGGCGTATCACCAATAGCCTGCAGTACGGCTCCGGCCGTGACCGCAAAGGCGTCATCTGGAATATCGGGCTGCAGCACATCGCCGCCGAGCTTGCGCCTAATCACCGCGTATCGGCTTCGTTGGGCGTAAACATGGTCAACCGCAGCTACAACCAAAGCTATTTCGGCGTCACCGACGTCGAATTCGATCGCGGTGCGGTCGCAGCTTTCTATCCGGAAGCCGGCATGCGCGACATGTATGTCGCCGCGCGCTGGAACTGGCTGCTGTCGCCGCGCTGGATGCTGACCTCGTCGGCCCGCTTCGCGCGTCTGCAGGACGAAGCAAAAAAGAGCCCGCTGGTGCGGCGGCAGAACGATGTATCGATTGCCATGGGCCTGGCCTACCGCTTCTGACATGAACCTTCGACGCCACCTTTTCGCATGCATCGCGCTGTTGCTCACGGCAGGTACTGCCGCGGCCCAGTCGCAGGGCGGCGACTGGGTGAGCTACCGCGATGCCTATCGCAAGATGGTGGTGTTTGAAAAGTACGGCAAGGCCAAGAATCTGATCCAGCACCAGCTGCAGGTGGTGCCGCGCGACAGAACCGGCACGCTCGACGGGCTGCAGCTGACCCTGGTCGGCAGCGCCACGCGCCTTGATCTGCCGCTCGACTCCACCGGGCGCGCGGTTTTTCCTCTGCAAAAGGCCGCCTACGATGACAATGCAGTACTCACGCTCAATCGCAAGGCAGGCCTGTACCAGTTTCAGCCGCGCGTATCGATCCAGGTGCAGCCGGACGGCCTGTACGAGGCGGCCGATCTGCGCGCGGCCTGCGAACAGGTGCTCGCGTACGAACGCTATCTGAATCGCGCGCTGGCGGGCAAGCGCTGCGTGGGTGTGCGTTTTGCGTTTGCGAAAGGCGCGGGCGATCCAGGAGTGCGCCTGCGCAAGGGAGATTCCCCAGCCTTGCCGGCCAGCGATGGCGCGGCCTTCGCCGGCGATGTGGCGGAGGGTTTCCGGGTGGTAGATTACCGCTTCGGCGACAACGCCGCCCAGATCGTCACGCGCAGCGTGCCGCTGGCAATCAGCGCGCTGTACGAGTAGCAGCGCTGCTGCTCACGCGTCGTTTTCAGCGCGGACGGCGCGCCGTCTGCCGCCTTATCAGCCCCAGGCTGACGGCGAGAACAGGTAGCCTTCGCCCCACACCGTCTTGATTTTTTCTGAATCGGTATCGTCGAATTTGCGGCGCAGCTTGGAAATGCAGTTGTCGATACTGCGGTCGAGCCCATCGAACTCGATACCGCGCATTTTCTTGAGCAAAGCGTCGCGCGAGAGCACGTGGCCGGCCGCCTCGGCCAGCACCAGCAGTAACTTGTATTCTGTATTGCTGAGCACGCAGTGCTCGCCGCGCCAGGTCACGCTGCGGTCGCTGGTGGTGATGGTGAGCGCGCCAAATACCATCGGCCCGTCTTCGGCCTCGCTTTTGCCGTGGGCGCGCCGCATCAGGGCGCGCAGGCGCGCCAGCAGCACGCGCGGCTGCACCGGTTTATTGACAAAGTCGTCCGCGCCCTGTTCCAGTCCCGACACTTCGTCGTAGGAATCTTCGCGCGCAGTCAGGATCAGGATCGGCACTTCGCTCACGGCGCGGATCTGGCGGCACACTACCATCCCGTCCAGGCCGGGCAGCATCAGGTCCAGCACCACAATGTCGGGCGCCAGGGCCTTGAAACTGTCCAGCGCGGTGTCGCCCCGGGTGACCAGGTCGACCGTGAATTCATAGCCGTTCAGGTACTCCATGACCAGTTGCGCCAAGCGCGCATCGTCTTCCACCAACATTACTCGAAACATAGCAAATTCTCCTCGGCGACCATTGTATAAGAGCATGGCCGCCGTGGGGAAGTTGCCAGCTGGCACGGACAAATCGATACATTTTTCCGACATGTGCGGCTGGCGAGACAAAAAAAATCGCGCCCGAAGGCGCGATTTTTGGAGGCGAAATGGGTTTTACGCTGCGCTTTGCGCGACGAAGTCCCAGTTGACCAGCCCCCAGAACGACTCCACATACTTGGCGCGCAGGTTGCGGTAGTCGATGTAGTAGGCGTGCTCCCAGACGTCGCAGGTGAGCAGAGGCTGGTCGCCGCTGGTCAGCGGGCAGCCTGCGTTGGAAGTGTTGACGATATCGACCGAACCGTCGGCCTTTTTCACCAGCCAGGTCCAGCCCGAACCGAAATTGCCGACGCACGACTTGCTGAACTCTTCCTTGAACTTGTCGAACGAGCCCCATTTGGCATCGATCGCGTCAGCCAGGGTGCCGGTAGGGGCGCCGCCGCCTGCCGGCTTCATGCAGTTCCAGTAGAAAGTGTGGTTCCACACCTGGGCAGCATTGTTGAAAATGCCGCCGGAGGACTTCTTGATGATGTCTTCGAGGGACATGTTTTCGAACTCGGTGCCCTTGATCAGGTTGTTCAGGTTCGTCACATAGGTCTGGTGATGCTTGCCGTAGTGGTATTCCAGCGTTTCTTTCGAAATCGTTGGCGCCAGGGCGTCCATCGCGTACGGCAGAGGCGGCAGGGTATGTTCCATGTTTTGTCCTTGATTGTGTGGGAAAGCGTTATTTCTTCTGAAACGACGCTTATTGTAATTCGTCTGCGCCGACGTTGCATATTTGCTTCGCGCCGGCAAACGCCGCGGGCATTGTCGGCCTACTCGAGCGTACTTTGCACGCTCGCCACACCGAGCGCGGCGCTGCCCTCGGCCAGGCGCACCTGGAGGGTGGCGCCGGCCTTCAGCTGGGCCGGATTGCGCAGCACCTGGCCCTTGGCATCGCTGACGATGGCGTAGCCGCGCTCGAGCGTGCGCTGGGGATTGAGCAGTTCGAGCTGGGCTTCCAGCGCCCCCAGCGCCTGGCGCCGCTGGCGCAGCTGGGTGGCCATGGCCGAGGCCACGCGGCGCTGCTGGTGGCCAATGTCGGCCCGCAGGGCGCGCGTGTCGGGACGGTGCGCGGCCCAGCGCGCGCGCAACTGCGCCAGCGCATAGGCCTGGCGCCCCACGGGCGCGCGCACCGCGTGCGACAACGCGGTCGACAGCGCCACCAGTTTGAGGCGCTGGTGGCCGATCTGGGCGGCAGGGCTCAGCAGGCGGCGCGACAGATTGTCAAGACTCTGGCCCGCTTCGTTCAGGCTACGCAGCATGGCGCGCCGCAAATCGGTCGCGTCCGCCCCTAGCGAGGCGACCCAGTCGGCCCGGGAGGTAGCGGCCAGTTCGGCGGCAGCCGTAGGCGTTGCCGCGCGCAGGTCGGCGGCAAAGTCGGCGATGGTGAAGTCGGTTTCGTGCCCCACGCCGGCGATGACCGGCATGCTGCAATTGGCAATCGCATAGGCCACCACTTCTTCGTTAAAGCTCCACAAGTCCTCGATTGAGCCGCCGCCGCGGCACACCAGCAGCACGTCGACTTCGGCCCGGCGCGAGGCCAGTGCGATGGCGTTGGCAATCCGTTCGGCTGCGCCCTGGCCCTGGACAGGGGCCGGGTACAGCACGATCCGGACGTGGGGCGCGCGCCGCTTGAGCGCAGTAAGAATGTCGCGCAAGGCCGCGGCCTGCGGGCTGGTGACGATGCCGATGCTGCGCGTGAACAGGGGCAGGGCGCGTTTGCGCTCGGGATCGAACAGGCCCTGGGCGCCCAGCTTGTCTTTCAGGCGGAGAAAGGCTTCGTACAGCGCGCCCACGCCGGCACGCCGGATCTGCTCGACGTTGATCTGGTAGTCGCCGCGCGCGCCATACAGGGTCACGAGCGCGCGCACCTCGACCTTGTCGCCCTCGCGCGGGATGAAGCCGGCATACTGCGATTTCCCTCGAAACATCACCGCCCGCACCTGGGCAGCATCATCCTTAAGCGTAAAATACCAGTGGCCTGAACTTGCCTTGGTGAAATTGGATATTTCGCCGCCGATCCAGCTCAGCGGAAAGGACCGTTCGAGCAAGCGCGCCACCTGTGCATTCAGGACAGTCACTGTCAGTACCGGGGGGGCGGAAAAGCTCGAATCGGTGTCGAAATCAGTCAGCATGGGAAAAGCTATCCACAAAAATTTGGCGCGGTCATGCTTATGTCACAAATCCGCGAGAAATGGAAGTATTTTTTGTAAGTGCTTGATTTTAAAAGACAAATGAGCGCTGCCGGTTTTAGGTGCAAAGCCCAAAAAGCCTTCAAAATCAAGGACTTTGGGCAAAGTCTTCAGACTTAATCACAAAGTTATCCACAGATTGTGTGGATTGTTTTTCTGCCCGGCTACGCCATGAAAATGCGCAAAAAAACCGAACTGCCATCAAAGCTGTGCGCCCATTGCGGGCTGTCTTTTGCATGGCGCAAAAAGTGGGAGCGCGATTGGGAAAATGTTAAATTTTGCTCGGAACGCTGCCGGCGCGGCGGGGTAGCTTCAGCGCGTTCGTAGCAGGCGCTAGCGTGTTGCTCGGCAGCTCGGGGAACGGCGTCTGCCGGTATAATCGCGTTCCACATTTCTTGTAAGCCGCGTCAGTTGCGGTTTCGTCCACACAGTTCAATGAATCTAGCCGCTACCGCTGCCCTGTCTTTCGCCATGTCCGCCGATGCCTTTGCAGCTGCCATCGGCAAAGGTGCGGCACTGCACAAGCCCCAGTGGCGCGAAGCCTTGCGAACCGGGCTCATTTTCGGGGTCATCGAAGGCATCACGCCGCTCATCGGCTGGCTGGCCGGCAAGGCCGCAGCCCCCTACGTCATGGCCTGGGACCACTGGCTGGCGTTCGCCCTGCTGGGGTGTATTGGCCTGCTGATGATCAAGTCAGGGTTGGCGGCGCCCGAGGCGCAGGAAGAAAAAGCGCAGCGCCATGGTTTCTGGATCCTGGCCTTTACCGGGCTGGCCACCAGCATCGACGCCCTGGTCATTGGCGTGGGGCTGGCGCTGATGGACGCCAATATCGTTGTTGCAGCTGTCGCCATCGCGCTCTCGACCTTTTTGATGGTGACCATCGGCGTCATGCTTGGACGCGTTCTGGGCGACATCGCCGGCCGCCGCGCAGAACTGATCGGCGGCATGATCCTGATCGCCATCGGCAGCACCATCCTGTACGAGCACCTGGGGCATGCGCCCTGACCGCGCCCCATCGGCCGACTGACTAGTCGCCCTTGTGGCTGGTGAAGGTGCTGGCCTTGCCGTTTTTGCCGATCAACAGCACGTCATAGGCATCCTTGCGATGGCCTTCCATGCCGGGCGAACCCATCGGCATGCCGGGCACGGCCAGCCCGTTCGCCTTGGGCTTTTCCTTGAGCAGTTTCTTGATCGATTGCGCCGGCACATGGCCTTCGATGGCGTAGCCGTTCACTACGCCCGTGTGGCAGGAACCGTATTGCTCGCCGATGCCGAATTTGGCCCGGATCGCGCCTGGCTGTTCCACATTGTGGGCATGAACCTTGAAGCCATTGCTCGCTAGATGATCGACCCAGGCCGTGCAGCAACCGCAGCTGGCGGTCTTGTACACATCGATGACGGGAGCGGCGGCATAGGCGAGCGGGGAGGCCGCCAGGGCGCTGCTGACTGCAAGGCGCGCAACAAGAACTTTAAGCATGAGATACTCCGCGGGCTTAGATAAATGCAGCGATCATAGCATCGGCTCCCATCGTTCGGCATCGACCAGCTGTGCTTGTCAAGGAGCGAGAATGAATCTGAACCAGGCGCGGGCCTATGCCATGTCGCTGCCCGAGGCGAGCGAGGAGGCCCACTTCGAGTTCACCTCGTTCCGGATCCGGGGCAAGATCTTCGCCAGTGCGCCACCCGATGGCGCCTTTCTGCATGTCTTCGTCGACGAAGCGCTGCGCGATCCACTCATTGCGGCCAATCCTGAACAGTTTTCCGCGCTGTTGTGGGGTGCGAAAGTAGTCGGCGTCAAGATCAAACTGCCGGCCGCGCGCAGCAGCGTCGAGCTGTTGCTGCGCGAAAGCTGGAAACGCAAGGCGCCGAAGAAATTGGTCTCTTTGCTTCCGTGACGCCAGCCTGAACTGTTCCGGATCTGCATAAAAATTGAGCTCAGGAAAAACAATCTTAGGTTTCAAGGACTTAGGTGCTTTGTAGGACTTTCCCCACAATTTTATCCACAGATTTTGTGCAAAACTTGGCTTGTCCACTGCTGCCAGTTTTTTGCGCACTGAAATTTTCCGTTTTAAAATCAATGGCTTGACATAGCGTTGAGCAGCTTGCGCACATAGTTGTCCACATTTTGTGTGCAGAACATTTTGTCGGAATAGTCCTGTGGATTTCGGCAAGGTGTTAGCGCTAGATTTATTCGAATTCGCACTAAATCTCGTGGTTTCCATGCATTTGCCCTTAAATTGCGCAGGTATGGAATCTCCTTGTGAATCAAGGGCTTCGGCCGAGACCGGCTCGCTTGCGCACAATCTTATCCACAGAATCTGTTCAGAACTGCGCGCGCTGAGGATTTTTCGACTGCCTCGTTTTCGCGCAAAGTCAAATTACTCATACGAATCAAGGCGCTGCGGCAGCTCCGGCATTCTTGCGCACAATCTTATCCACAAAAGGTGTGTAGAACTTTACTTGCCGGTTCGCTGGCAACACGTTACATTGCCGGGGTTCGTTTCGATCCGCCATCACCTTTATTTCAGGAGTTCGTTTTGCTCGCCATTCTCCAAGCTGCAGGCTGGCCTATCTGGCTGTTACTGATTGCCTCGATCATCGCGGTGGCGCTGATCATCGAACGGACGATTTACCTGCGACGTTCCAAGCTGCTGCCAAAGCAGCTGCTCGACGAAGTGATCCGGGTTTATCACAACGGCAAAATCACACCGGACATCATCGACAAGCTCCAGACCAATTCGCCGCTGGGTACGGTGCTGGCAGCGGCCTTGCGCAACGTTGAAGCGCCGCGCGAAGTGATGAAGGAATCGATCGAGGAAGCAGGGCGCGGCGTGGCCCACCTGCTTGAGCGTTTTCTCACCACCATCGGCACCATCGCCACCCTGGCGCCGCTGCTGGGGCTGTTCGGCACCATTGTCGGCATGATCGAAATTTTCGGCGCGCAAAACGCCACTGGCAACAACCCGGCCGCTCTGGCACATGGTATTTCGGTGGCCCTGTATAACACCGGTTTCGGCCTGGCCATTGCCATGCCATCGCTGGTGGCCTACCGCCACTTCCGCGCCCTGGTCGACAGCTTCATCATCGACATGGAACTGCAAGCCGTCAAATTCGTCGACATCGTGCACGGAGCCCGCAAATGATGGATTTCCGCCGCGGCCGGAAGCGCGAAGATCCGGAAATTAATCTGATCGCCTTCATCGACGTGCTGCTGGTGGTGCTGATTTTCCTGATGGTCTCGACGACCTACAGCAAATTCACGGAACTGCAAATCACGCTGCCAACGGCCGACGCCGAAAAGGCCGTGGACAAGCCGTTTGAAATTAACGTCACCGTCGACGCCAAGGGCAATTACACGGTCAATAACACGCCTGTGTCGTTTCGCAGCGTGGCCGACCTGGCCGAAGACATGAAGGCGGCAGCGCGCGCCGGTAACAACGGCCAGGAGCCGGCGGCTGACGCTCCGAGCCCGGTGGTGATCGTCAATGCCGACCAGTTTGCGATGCACCAGATGGTGATCAACGTGCTCGAAGCTGCGCGCATCGCCGGCTACGACAAGCTGACCTTCGCCGCGCAGACCGGCACCCAGAAGTAGACCGCGCGGGCCGCCCACCCCGGCCCGCCGCCGCATGCCCGCGCCTGCCTCCCTCGAATCGACCCTCACCCGCGCCTGGCTCCGGCGCGGCGCGCTGGCCTGCGCGCTGTGGCCGGTGTCGCTGCTGTTCGGCGCCTTGTCCGGGGCGCGCCGCCTGCTGTACCGCAGTGGCGTGCTGCGCGCGGACAAGCTCCCGGTGCCGGTCATCGTGGTCGGTAATATCTTCATCGGCGGCACCGGCAAGACCCCTTTGACCATCTGGCTGGCGCAGGTGCTGCGCGAGGCAGGCTACCATCCGGGCGTGATCTCGCGCGGGCACGGCGCCGCCGCTTCCCTGGCGCGCCATGTGAACGCAGCATCCGATCCGCGCGAGGTGGGCGACGAGCCGCTGTTAATTGCGCGCCGCAGCGGCTGCCCGGTGGTGGTGGGGCGCGACCGCGTCGCGGCCGGCCGCGCACTGCTGGCCGCCAATCCCAGTGTCGACATTCTTATTTCCGATGACGGCCTGCAGCACTACGCGCTGGCGCGCGATATCGAACTGATGCTGTTCGACGCGCGCGGGGCCGGCAACGGCTGGCTGCTGCCGGCCGGACCGCTGCGCGAGCTGGCCACGCGGCGCCGTGATTTCACCATCGTCAACGCGCCGGCGCTCGCGCCGCAGCTGGCCGCCGCCGTGGGCGGGCAACCCTACCGCATGCAGCTGACCGGCGCCTGCGCCGAACCCTTGCGCGCCGCGGGGCAGGGCGTGCCGCTGGCGGCGCTCAAGGGCAAACGTATCGTGGCCGCGGCCGGCATCGGCAATCCGGGGCGTTTTTTTGCAATGCTGCGCGGCGCCGGCCTGGAGATCGGCGAGCTGGCGCTGCCCGACCACCACGATTTCCTGGACCGGCCGTTTGACGCGCTCGATGCGGACATCATCCTGATCACCGAGAAGGATGCAGTAAAATGTGAGCAAATTGAACATCTCAAACTCGACCCGAGACTGTGGGTCGTGCCCGTGACGGCGCAACTTGACGCCGCGCTGGCCGAACAAATTGTGGAGAAATGCCGTGGATGCCCGACTGCTTGATATCCTGGTCTGCCCCCTGTGCAAGGGGCCCCTGGAGTACGACAAAAAAGCGCAGGAACTGACCTGCAAGCCGGACCGCCTGGCCTATCCGATCCGCGACGGCATTCCCATCATGTGGGCCGACGAAGCGCGCAAGATCGAGCCGGTATAAATGGGCTTCATCGTTATCGTCCCGGCGCGTCTGGCTTCGACTCGCCTGCCCAACAAGCCGCTGGCCGATTTGGGCGGCAAGCCGATGGTGGTGCGGGTGGCCGAAAGGGCCCAGGCATCGGGCGCCGAGCGCGTGATCGTCGCGACCGACCATGCCGAAATCGCCGCCGCCTGCATGGCGCACCAGGTCGAAGTGCGCATGACGCGTGCCGACCATCCGTCCGGCACCGACCGCATTGCCGAGGTGGCGCGCGCGCTGAACCTGGCGCCCGACACGGTGCTGGTCAATCTGCAGGGCGATGAACCGCTGATCGACCCGGCGCTGCTGGCCGCCTGCGCCGCGCGCATTTCGGCGCAGGTTCCCATGGCCACCTGCGCCCATCCTATCGTCGACGTGGCCGATACCTTCAACCCCAACGTGGTCAAGGTGGTGCTCGACAAGCACGGGCGCGCCCTGTATTTTTCGCGCGCCACCATTCCCTGGCATCGTGATGCCTTCGCCAGCGCCGCCGCCGGCTTGCCGCCCGCACTTCCGGCCGCGTACCAGCCGCTGCGCCACATTGGCCTGTACGCGTACAGCAACGCTTTTCTGCAAACATATCCGACGCTCGAGCCGGCCCCGCTGGAGGCGATCGAAGCGCTCGAGCAGCTGCGGGTGCTGTGGCATGGCTACCCGATCGCGGTGCACGTGACCGACTCCGCGCCGCCCGGCGGCGTCGACACGCCCGACGATCTGGCGCGGGTGCGCCTGCATTTTTCCTCCTGATCTTTGTGGCGGCGCAGCAATGGCTGCGTTGTTTAAAGCAAACGGCGTCAGCCCTGCGCCAGATCAATCAAAAAAGTGCCAATTCAGGCCCGGATTGGCGTTTTCCGGCACTTTTGTGGTAAGTTTCGTACCAAGGTAGCCGTATGCATCACCACCAATTTTAAAAAACGTTCTAGGAATTTTCATGCGTCTCATTCTGTTAGGAGCTCCCGGCGCCGGCAAAGGCACCCAGGCTAACTTCATCAAGGAAAAATATAATATCCCGCAAATCTCCACCGGTGACATGCTGCGCGCGGCAATCAAGGAAGGCACCGAACTGGGCATGGCGGCAAAAAAAGTAATGGACGCAGGCGGGCTGGTTTCGGACGACATCATGATCGGCCTGGTCAAGGACCGCCTTAAGCAGGCCGACTGCCAGAACGGCTACCTGTTCGACGGTTTTCCGCGCACCATCGCGCAGGCTGACGCCATGAAGGACGCCGGCATCCATGTCGACTACGTGCTCGAAATCGACGTGCCCGACGAGTCGATCGTCGAACGCATGAGCGGTCGCCGCTCGCACCCGGGTTCGGGCCGCGTGTACCACATCAAATTCAATCCGCCAAAAGTGGACAATGTCGACGACCTGACCGGCGAAGCGCTCATCCAGCGCGACGACGACAAGGCCGAAACCGTCATGAAGCGCCTGGCCGTGTATCACAACCAGACCGAAGTGCTGCTCGGGTATTACAACGAGTGGTCCAAATCGGGTCTGCCTGGCGCGCCAAAATATCGTCGTATCGCCGGTGTCGGACCTGTTGAACAGATCCGTGACGCGGCATTCGCGGCGCTGTCTGAATAAGCTGTCAAAGGAGCGGACCACTGGTCCGCTTTTTTAATTCGGATGCCACTAGCCTAGCCGCTGCCATCCCTCGCACCAGTTTTTGTTTCAAAGTTTTGCAGTACGCAGCATGTTTGACCAGCAGGTCTTTCGTTTGTGTTTTTGTGTTACTTGATTAAAAAAAAGCTAAGGGGACAATATGGCAGCAAACTACCTGATTTTCGCGACGGTATGCGGCGTGATCGCCGTTTTATATGGTCTTCTGACACGAGGCTGGATTCTTCGGCAAGACGCTGGCAACGCCAGAATGCAGGAAATCGCGCAGGCGATTCAAGAAGGCGCCGGGGCCTACCTGGCGCGCCAGTACCGTACTATTTCCATCGTCGGCGTGGTCCTCATGATCGCCATCGGCGCCTTCCTCGGCATGAATACCGCGATCGGCTTTGCGATCGGCGCAGTGCTGTCCGGCGCCTGCGGTTTCATCGGCATGAACGTGTCGGTGCGCGCCAATGTGCGTACCGCGCAAGCTGCCACCAAGGGCATGAACGAAGCACTCGACGTCGCCTTCAAGGGCGGCGCTATTACCGGCATGCTGGTCGTCGGCCTGGGCCTGCTGGGCGTCACGCTGTTTTACTGGATGCTCGTGGTCCAGGCAGCCGGCGGCACATTGTCGCCGCATGACGTCATCAAGCCGCTCATCGGCCTGGCCTTCGGCGCCTCGCTCATTTCGATTTTCGCGCGCCTTGGCGGCGGCATCTTCACCAAGGGCGCCGACGTCGGCGCCGACCTGGTGGGCAAGGTCGAAGCGGGCATCCCCGAGGACGACCCGCGCAATCCGGCCGTGATCGCCGATAACGTGGGCGACAACGTCGGCGACTGCGCCGGCATGGCCGCCGACCTGTTCGAAACCTATGTCGTCACGCTGATCGCCACCATGCTGCTCGGCGCGCTGATGATCACCAACGCCGGCACCACGCCGGTCATCTATCCGCTCCTGCTGGGCGCCGTGTCGATCATCGGCTCCATCGTCGGCTGCTCGCTGGTCAAGGCCAAGCCGGGTAAAAAGATCATGTCAGCCCTGTACACCGGATTGTGGTGGGCCGCCGGCCTGTCGCTGATCGGCTTTGCCGGCGTGACCTGGATGGTCTGGACCGAGGACGCTATGCGCATGTCCATGATGGGCTGCGCGATCGTCGGCATCGTGCTCACCGGCCTGATGGTCTACATCACCGAGTACTACACCGGCACTGAATTCAAGCCGGTGCAGCATATCGCCGAAGCCTCCACCACTGGCCACGGCACTAACATCATCGCCGGTCTCGGCGTGTCGATGAAGTCGACCGCGTACCCAGTGCTGGCAGTGTGCGCCGCCATTCTCGCCTCATATCAGCTCGGTGGCCTGTACGGCATTGCGATTGCCGCTACCTCGATGCTGTCGATGGCCGGCATTATCGTCGCGCTGGACGCCTATGGCCCTATTACCGACAACGCCGGCGGCATCGCCGAAATGTCGGGCATGCCCGAATCGGTACGCGCCATCACTGACCCGCTCGACGCGGTCGGCAACACTACCAAGGCGGTCACCAAGGGTTATGCCATCGGTTCGGCAGGTCTGGCCGCACTGGTGCTGTTTGCCGACTACACGCACGCGCTCGAATCGGCCCGCATGAACATCACCTTCGATCTGTCCAACCCGATGGTCATTGTCGGCCTGTTCATCGGCGGCCTGATTCCTTACCTGTTCGGCGCCATGGCGATGGAAGCGGTAGGGCGCGCAGCCGGCGCCGTGGTGGTCGAAGTGCGCCGCCAGTTCCGCGACATCAAGGGCATCATGGACGGCACCGGCAAGCCGGAGTACGACAAGGCGGTCGACATGCTGACCGCTTCGGCGATCCGCGAAATGATTCTGCCGTCGCTGCTGCCGGTGATCGTGCCGGTGGTGGTCGGCCTGCTGCTGGGACCTGCCGCGCTGGGCGGCCTGCTGATGGGCACCATCATTACCGGTCTGTTTGTTGCCATCTCCATGACCACCGGCGGCGGCGCCTGGGACAACGCCAAGAAGTACATCGAAGACGGCAATTTTGGCGGCAAGGGTTCGGAAGCGCACAAGGCCGCCGTTACCGGCGACACCGTGGGCGACCCGTACAAGGATACCGCCGGTCCGGCTGTCAACCCGCTCATCAAGATCATCAACATCGTGGCCCTGCTGATGGTGCCGCTGCTGTCCGAGAGCGGCTGGATTTCGGTCAATCCGCCGGCCGGCTCGATGCATGCTCCCGCCATCGTGGCGCCGGCGGCGGCCATGCCGATGCCTGTGCCGGCTGAACTGCCTGCTGCCGAAGCTGCAACGCCTGCTCTGGTGGCGCCAGCAACCAGCGAGACAGCAGCGCCAGTGTCGGTGCCGGCCGCGCCTGCGCCGACGTCGGAGACGGCGGAGCCCAAGCCGCTCAACTAGGTCTGTTCATGTGGGCAAGCGGCCAGTGGCTGCCTACCCATAGCATCAATCAAACGTCCCGCCCTGCGGGACGTTCTCGTTCAGGCGTTCGCGCGATCAGAACACGCACATGCGCCTGGCCTCGGCCCGCAACTCCTCCCTGAAATCAGGGTGCGCGATGGCGATCAGTTCCTGGGCGCGCTGCCTGGCCGATTTGCCGCGCAACTGCGCCACGCCGAATTCGGTGACGACATAATTGACGTCGTTCTTGCTGGTGCTTGCATGGGTGCCCGGCGCGAGCACGGGAACTATGCGCGAGACAGCCCCGTCCTTGGCCGTCGACGGCAGCACGATGAAGGACTTGCCGCCGCGCGAACGATTGGCCGCGCGCACAAAGTCGCTCTGGCCGCCGGTGCCGGAATAGGGCAGGTGGCCGATGCTCTCGGAGCCGCACTGGCCCAGCAGGTCGATCTGCAGGCTGGCGTTGATCGACATGAGATTGTCATTCTGGCCGGCGATGAAGGGATCGTTGGTGAAGTTCGACGGATGCATCTCGAGCACCGGATTGTGGTGCATGAAACTGTACAGGCGCTGCGATCCGAGTGCGAAAGTGGCCACCATTTTGCCCGGCATGAAATTCTTGCGCTGGTTGGTCACCGCTCCGCAATCGAGCAGCGCCAGGATGCCGTCGCCCAGCATTTCGGTGTGGATGCCCAGGTCGCGCTTGTGCGCCAGCTGCATCACCACGGCATCTGGAATGCCGCCATAGCCGATCTGCAGGGTACTGCCGTCATCGATCATGTCGGCTACGTACTTGCCGATGGCTTCCTGCACCGGGCCGATCGCTGGCAGGCCCACTTCGAGCACCGCTTCGGCACTTTCGACCAGCGCTGTCACTTGCGAGACATGCACGTGGCAGGGGCCGAAGGCGAATGGAACGTTGGGGTTTACTTCGAGCACCACGGCGCGCGCCTTGGCCACGGCCGCCATGCTGTAGTCGGCGCCCAGGCTGAGCGCAAACATGCCATCCTCGTTCATTGGCGAGGCTAGTGCGAATACCACGTCGGCCGGCATCAGGCCACGCTCGATCAGCGTCGGGATTTCAGAGAAATGGTTGGGGATGAAATCGCACCAGCCGCCCTGGCCCGAGGCGCGCGAGGCGCCGCCGAAGAACAGCGCAGCGTGGCGCACGTGCTGCGCCGTGGCCTGATCAAAATAGGCAAATTTGCGCAGCGCCAGGATCTGCGCGACGCGAATGCCGTGAAAGCGCGTGCGCTGCTCGGACAGGGCGGTGAGCAGGGCCGGCGGTTCACCCACCCCGGTCGGAACGATGATCATGTCGCCGTCGCGCAACAGGTCGAGCGCCTCGGTCGGCGTGCTGCGTTTGTCCTGATATTGTTCGTAGGCACTTCGCATGGCGATTTCCTTTACAGAGGACACCATCTTAGGCAAACAGGCTGACCACTTGCTTACCACCGGACCGGCTAAAGTAAGCAGTTGTTTCGTCAATCGAAGCGCGGGGTCGCCTGCCTCATAATGCACTGAACTCTTGCTTGCGAGGTCAATCATGTCTGCCATCCGCTATTTTTTTGCCATCGCGCTAATTGCATGTGCTAACGCCATGGCGCAGGACCGCCCGCCCAGGGTGGGCGAGACCCGTGAACCGCCCGTGGAAGCCTCACCCGTGACCGAAACCAAGGTCGACCCGGTGCGCAAGGGCGAGCCGCCATCTGAAAAATCGGTCCCCCCCGCCAAGGGGCAGCAGGCCCCGACCGAAAAAGCTGTCGAGCCCGATAAAACCGAGCCGGCCAAGGGCAATCCTACCAAGGACGAGCGCAAGAAAGCGCCCATCAAGCGCCGCGCCGTGCACCAGATCGTCGACGGCATGCCAGCTCCCCGGCCGCCGATCAGCTATGGCCCGGTCCTTGCGCCGCCCAGCCCCTTGCCCATGCCTAGCGTCACGCCCACTTCGCCCGTGCCGCTTGGCAGCTGCGTCGGCGCCAGCTGCACCGATACCGGCGGCACACGCTATAACGGGGGCGTGGGCACTACGCTGCTCAGCCCGAGCGGACGACTATGCAATAACAATGGCGCCACGGTCAGCTGTTTTTAAGCCTGACCCGGTGTCGTTTTGCCCCAAAGTTCGATACAATTCGCTTACTTTCCGTTTACGTAAACGTTAAAAAGAACTTTAAGGGACTCGCCATGCAAATTCAGAACAATGTATTCATCATCACCGGCGGCGCATCGGGCTTGGGCGCGGCCACCGCGCGCATGCTGGCGGCCGAAGGAGGCAAGGTCGTGCTGGCCGACGTGCAGGTCGAGGCGGGCGAGGCGCTCGCTGCCGAGTTGAACGGCAAATTCATCAAGTGCGACGTGACCTCGGAAGCCGACGGCCTGGCCGTTGTCGCTGCCGCCACCGCCATGGGCACCCTGCGCGGCCTGATCAACTGCGCCGGTGTCGCGCCGGCTGTCAAGACCGTTGGCAAGGATGGTCCGCATCCGCTCGAGGTATTCCAGCGCACCATCAACATCAACTTGGTCGGCACCTTCAACATGGCGCGCCTTGCTGCAGATGCCATGGGCAAGACCGAGGCGGGCGAATCGGGCGAGCGCGGCGTCATCATCAATACCGCCTCGGTCGCGGCCTACGACGGCCAGATCGGCCAGGCGGCCTATGGCTCCTCCAAGGCTGCCGTGGTGGGACTGACGCTGCCGATGGCGCGCGACCTGGCGCGCAGCGGTGTGCGCGTGATGACGATCGCGCCCGGTATCTTTGAAACCCCGATGCTGATGGGGATGCCCGAAGAAGTGCGCACCTCGCTGGGCAATATGGTGCCGTTCCCGTCGCGCCTCGGCCGTCCTGCCGAATACGCGCAACTGGCCAAGGCCATCATCGAGAACACCATGCTCAACGGCGAAACCATCCGCCTTGATGGCGCCATCCGCATGCAGCCGAAATAACGCATTTACTGTACGATACAGATGTTCAAGCGCGCGGCCTTGGCTGCGCGTTTTCATTTGGAGAAGTGCATGCACAAGTTCACATCGCTCGCCCTCGCAGGCGCCCTCGCCAGCCTGTTCGCTCTCGCTCCGGCGGCAGCCCAGGACGCAGCACAGGCAGCACCCGAAATCGGCACCGGCTACGCCGCCAAGACGGGCTGGATATCGAAAAAATTCATGGTCTCGGCGGCCAATCCGCTGGCCACCGAAGCCGGCTACGAGATCCTCAAGAAGGGTGGCGCGGCAATCGACGCCGCCATCGCCGTACAGCTGGTGCTCACCCTGGTCGAGCCGCAATCGTCCGGCATCGGCGGCGGCGCCTTCCTCATGCATTACGACGGCAGCAATGTGCAGGCCTACGACGGCCGCGAAACCGCTCCAGCCGCCGCCAACGAGCGCCTGTTCCTCAAGCCCGACGGCACTCCGGTGTCGCGCACCGAAGGCGTGGTGGGTGGGCGGTCGGTAGGCGCGCCTGGCGTGCTGCGCATGCTGGCCATGGCCCACAAGACGCACGGCAAACTGGCCTGGCGCACCCTGTTCGAGCCGGCCATCCGCCTGTCGGTCAACGGTTTTGCCGTGAGCCCGCGCATGCATGCCATGCTCCAGCACGACCAGCATATTCGCAAGGATCCGGCCGGCGCGGCCTATTTTTACAACCCGCAGGGTCAGGCCTGGCCGGTCGGGCACATGCTCAAGAACCCGGAACTGGCCGCCACGCTGCGCGAGATCGCCATCGGCGGCGCCGAAGTGTTCTACAAGGGCCAGATCGCGCGCGACATCGCGGCCAAGGTCGCAGCCCACCCGAGCAATCCGGGTACGCTCACCTATGCCGACATCGCCGGCTACCAGCCCAAGACGCGCACGCCGGTGTGCTCCGATTACCGCTCCTACACGGTGTGCGGCATGCCGCCGCCGTCGTCGGGCGGCATCGCCATTGCCCAGATGCTGGGCATACTTGAAACGCGCAATCTCGCAGCGCTGGCGCCGGTCGACGGCGTGCTCGGCGCCGATGCGCTGCACCTGTTTTCGGAAGCTGCGCGCCTGGCCTACGCCGACCGCAACCGTTACGCTGCCGATACCGATTTCGTGCCGCTGCCGGGCCGCGGCGTGCCCAGCCTGATCGACAAGAACTACCTCGCCAAGCGCGCCGCCCTGATCGGCGAACGCTCGATGAACGTGGCTCCCCCAGGCACCCCGCCCGGCATGGAAGTAGCCTGGGGCACCGACAACGCCATCGAAACTGCATCGACCTCGCACTTCGTGGTGGTCGACGCCAAGGGCGCGGGACTGTCCATGACCACCACCGTGGAAGACGCCTTCGGCTCGCGCCAGATGGTACGCGGCTTCATCCTCAACAACCAGTTGACCGATTTTTCCTTCGATGCGGTGGACGCTGGCGGCCCGGTGGCCAACCGGGTCCAGGCCGGCAAGCGTCCGCGCAGCGCCATGTCGCCCACCATCGTGTTCGACCGCGCCAGCAAGAAACTGGTGCTGGCGATCGGCTCCCCGGGCGGGCCGGCCATCATCAACTACGTAGCCAAGGTGCTGGTGGGCACGCTCGACTGGGGCCTGAACCTGCAGCAGGCCATCGCGCTGCCCAACTTTGGCAGCATGAACGGCCCCACCGTACTTGAAACCGGACGCTTTGCCGAGCCCGTGGTCGATGCCCTCAAGGCGCGCGGGCACGCGGTGCGCAGCTATGAAATGACCTCCGGGCTGCATGGGGTACAGCGCATTGCCATCCATGGCGAACAGCGCTGGTTCGGCGGCGCCGATCCGCGCCGGGAAGGTGTTGCAAAGGGAGACTAATCCTTGGGCATAAATTGCCTGGCAACTAATGTTTCTCCCCCCAATCAGAGTCAATACTGATACGCTTGCTGTATGGGAATAGAACAGAAGACAGGCTTGATCCTGAGCGGCGGCGGGGCACGCGCCGCCTACCAGGTCGGCGTACTGCAGGCCATTTCCCAGATCCTGTGGGAAGCAGGCTGGCGTCCCGCGCGCAATCCTTTCGACATCATCTGCGGTACCTCGGCCGGCGCCATCAACGCGGTGGCATTGGCCTGCCGCGCCGACAATTTCGCCGAGGGCGTGCAAAAGCTGCTCGACGTATGGGAAAACTTCAGCGTCGCCCAGGTCTATCGGGCCGACTCGCTGGGCGTCATCCGCTCGGGCGCGCGCTGGCTCTCGCTGCTTTCGTTTGGCTGGCTGCTGCGCAAGTGGCACGCCGCGCCACCCATGTCCTTGCTCGACAATACCCCGCTGGCCGGGCTGCTGCACCGCATGCTCGACCTGCCACGCCTGGACGCGGCCATGTCCGACGGGCTGCTGCATGCGCTGGCCGTCACTGCCTCGTCCTACACCGCGGGCAACCACGTCACCTTCTACCAGACCGCGGCCGAGATTGCCCCCTGGGTGCGCATGCAGCGCATCGCCCTGCAGGACCAGATCGGGGTCGAGCACCTGCTGGCCTCCTCGGCCATTCCGTTTATTTTTCCGGCTGTGCCGCTCTACATGGGCAGCGGGCGCGAGTACTGCGGCGACGGCTCGATGCGCCAGCTGGCGCCGATCTCGCCGGCCATTCACCTGGGCGCGACGCGGGTGCTGGTGGTGGGCGCGGGGCGCCTGGCCGAGCCGCCCGCGGGCGCCGTCAGCCAGGTGCGCTACCCCAGCCTGGCGCAGATCGCCGGCCACGCCATGTCGTCGATTTTTCTCGACAGCCTGGCGGTCGACATCGAGCGCCTCAACCGCATCAACCTGACCCTGTCGCTGCTGCCGCCGGAGTACCTCGACAAGACCCCGCTCAAACCGGTGGAACTGCTGGTGATCGCGCCGTCCGAGCGGCTCGACGATATCGCCAGCCGCCACGTGGGCAGCCTGCCGGCCCCGATCCGTACCATGCTGGGTGGGATCGGTGCTACCGAAACGCGCGGCGCCGCACTGGCGTCCTACCTGCTGTTCGAATCGAGCTATACGCGCGAACTGATTCAACTGGGCCAGCGCGACACGCATGCGCGCAAGGCCGAAGTTCTGCGTTTTTTTGGCGACTGACGTGAAGTCCCTGCGCCACCTCGCCGCCTGGTTAGTGCTGCTGTGCTGCATGCTGCCCGCCGTCGGCCAGGCCGGACCGGCGCGCACGCTGCGCTTCGAGCACCTGTCGGTCGAGCAGGGCCTGGCCCAGGAGTCGGTGCTGGCCACGGTGCAGGATGCTGACGGTTTCATGTGGTTTGGCAGCCAGGCCGGCCTGTCGCGCTTTGATGGCTATCGCTTCACCACCTTCCGCAATGCCGTCAGCGATCCGCGCAGCCTGGGCAACAACTGGGTGCGCGTGCTGCATGTGGACCGCAAGGGCCGCATGTGGGTTGGCACCGACGGTGGGCTGGACCGCTATGATCCGGCTACCCAGACCTTTACTCACTTCCGGCCCGAGGATCCCGCCCGGCGCGGCAACGGCAACCTGCATGTGCGCGCCATCGCGGACGACGGCAAGCATGGTCTGTGGCTGGCCACCAAGGACGGACTGCAGCATTTCGACACGGCCAGCGGCAAATTCCGCACCTGGCACCACCAGGAAGACGATCCCAACAGCCTGGTCGACGACCAGGTCAATGCGCTGGCGGTCGATGCAGCGGGCAAGCTCTGGATCGGCACCGCGTCGGGCCTGGACAGCCTGGCGCCGGGCCAGGAAAAGTTCGAGCACCACCCGGCCCTGGGCGCCGACTTCAAGTACAACGCTGTGCAGTCGCTGCTCGTCGACGCTTCGCAAACGCTGTGGATCGGCAGCCTGGCCGGACTGGAAACCTGGAAGATCGGCAAATCCGGCACCCAGCGCCGCCGTTTCGGCAAGAACGAGGGGCTGGGCGCACGCTACATCATCACCCTGTACCAGGACGTGGAAGGCAATGTGTGGGTCGGCAGCCATGATGATGGCCTCTACGTGTGGCAGGAGCGGGCGCGCCGCTTCGCCAACTACCGCCACGTCGCCGGCGACAAGCACAGTGTGGCCGACAACCAGATTTCCTCGCTGTTCCGCGACCGGGTGGGCACTTTCTGGGTCGGCACCTGGTACGCAGGCGCGAGCCGGGTGGACCTCAACAGCGGTGGTTTCGCGCGCCTGGTGCGCCAGGCCGACATGCCCAATTCGCTGTCGGACAACAAGGTGCGCGCCATTGTCGATGACGGCAACGGCAAGCTGTGGGTGGGCGCCAACAACGGCCTCAATCACCTCGATCCGGAAAGCGGTGCGGCCACCCTGTACCGCCACGACGCCGCCAATCCCAACAGTCTGGCCGGACTGCCCGCCAGCGCCCTGGCGCGGGGGCGCGACGGCATGCTGTGGGTCGGCAGCCATGCCGGGATTACCGGTTTTGACACCCGCGCAGGGCGCTTCACGCGCCACTCCTTTGCCGGCGGCGACCCGGACAGCAACAATGTACGCGGCCTGCTGCACGACCGCGCGGGGCTGCTGTGGGTGGCTTCGCGCGGCGGGCTGCACCGCTTCGATCCGGCCAGCGGCGAAGTGCAGACCTACCGCCATGACCCTGCCGACAGCGCCAGCCTGTCCGACGACGTGGTGCGCCCGATGCTGGAAGATCGCCGCGGCCAGCTGTGGATCGGCACCTTCCATGGCCTGGACCTGCTCGATCGCAGAAGCGGACGCTTTCGCCATGTGCGGCACGACCCCACCCGGCCCGACAGCCTCAGTCACGACGAAGTCCATTTCCTGCTCGAGGACCGCAAGGGCACCTTGTGGGTGGGCACGGCGGGCGGCTTGAACCGCATGAAAGTGGGCCCGGACGGGGCCATCAGCTTTACCCGCTATACGGTGCGCGACGGCTTGTCCGACGACGCCGTGGCGGCCATGCTCGAAGACGACAAGGGCAGCATCTGGATCAGCACCAATACCGGCATTTCGCGGCTGGACCCGGCCAGCGGGCGCTGGCGCAACTACAGCGCCGGCGACGGCACCATCGAAGGCGCTTATTTTGACGGCTCGGCCCTGCGCGCCGCCGACGGCACCCTGTACTTTGGCGGCTTCAATGGCATCACCGCCTTCCGGCCCGACGCCATCAGCGACAATCTGATTGCGCCGCGCGCCATGATCACCGGCTTCGAGATTTTCAACAAGCCGGCCCATGAATCGCATCCGGGCCTGCTCAAGGGACCGATCGAGACCACCCGCGAGATCACGCTGTCGTCGGCCGATTCGGTGTTCTCGCTCGAATTCGTGGCCCTGCATTACGCCGCGCCCCAGCGCAACCTGTTTTCCTATCAGCTGGAAGGTTTCGACCAGGCCTGGGTCAAGACCGACGCCAGCAAGCGCTTTGCCACCTACACCAATCTCGATCCCGGCCAGTACACCTTCCGGGTGCGCGCGGCCAACAAGGACGGGGTATGGAGTTCGTCGGGCGCGACGCTGGTGATCAATATCGAGCCGCCGTTCTGGAAGACCTGGTGGTTCCGCACCCTGGCCGTGCTGACGATTGTGGGCAGCGCCTACCTGGTCTATCGGGTGCGCCTGTCGGGCTTGCAGCGCCAGGGCGCGCTGCTCACGCGCCAGGTGGCGGCGCGCACGGTGGAGATCGAACAGCAGAACCACCTGCTCGAGCTGCAGAAGGCCGAGCTGGAAGCGCAGCGGCGCGACGCCGACCAGCAGCGCGCCGAGGCCGAGCAGCGCAGCCTTGACGCCGAGCGCCAGAAGGCCGAAGTGGAGCGCCAGAAGGAAAACGTGGAGCAGGCCCACCGCAACATCTCGGTGCTGTCTGAAATCGGCCGCGAACTGACCGCGACGCTGGACATGGAAACCATCATGATGACGGTGTACCGCCACGTGCACCACCTGATGGATGCGCGCATTTTCGGCATCGGCTTTTACGATATCGAAGCGGGCGTCATCGATTTTCCGTTTGCCATGGACCAGGGCGTGCGCAGCGAGTTCTACAGCCGCCCGCTCAGCGACCCCAATCAGTTCGCTGTGTGGTGCCTGCATCACCGGCGCGAAGTATTCATCAATGACCTCGAGGCCGAATACGCCAACTATCTGCCCGCGCGCCAGAGCAGTACGCTGACCCCGGTACGCCGGGTGGACGGCAGCGCGCGCTCGGTGCCGCTGGCGCTGATGTACGTGCCGCTGATCGTCAAGGAACGCATGATGGGGGTGCTGTGCGTGCAAAGCGTGGAGCAGGGCGCTTACCGCCGGGTGCACCTGGATATGCTGCAGACGCTGGCGGCGCACGCTGCCGTGGCGCTCGACAATGCGCGCGCCTACCGCGAGCTCGAGGAGACCCAGGCGCGCCTGGTCCAGCAGGAGAATGCGCTGCGCCACAATACCGGCGAGCTGGCCCTGGCCAACCGGGCGCTTCAGGAAAACGACGAGCGCCTGCGCCTGGCCAAGCAAAAGGCGGAAGATGCCACGCGCCAGAAGTCCGAATTCCTGGCCAATATGAGCCATGAAATGCGCACCCCGCTGGCCGGCGTGATCGGCATGCTCGGCTTTGCCCTGCGCGACAGCCAGCTGGGCGAGAATACCCGCGAGCAGATCGAGCGCGGCCAGGCCAATGCGCAGTCGCTGCTGACCATCATTAACGACCTGCTGGATTTTTCCAAGATCGAGGCGGGCAAGCTCAGTATCGAAAATATCGATTTCGCGCTCGCTGCCATGATCGAAAACGTGGTCAGCCTGTTCGAGGAGCAGGCCGCCGCGCACAGCGTGGACTTCGCCATCGAACTGGCGCCCGGCCTGCCGCAGTTCGTGGTGGGCGACCCGACCCGGCTGCGCCAGGTGCTGGTCAACCTGGTCGGCAATGCCTTCAAGTTCACCAACGAGGGGGTGGTGCGGCTGCTGGTCGAGCCGCTGGCGCATGACGGTGGCGCCGAAGGCGGCGCCGCGCGCATCAACCTGATCCGTTTTACGGTGCAGGACACCGGCATCGGCATCGCCCAGGAAGCGGTGGAGCGCCTGTTCCAGAAGTTCGAGCAGGCCGACAGCACCACCACGCGCCGCTACGGCGGCACCGGCCTGGGGCTGGCGATCTGCCGCCAGCTGGTCGAACTGATGGGCGGCGAGATCAGTGTGAGCAGTACCATCGGCAAGGGCAGCACCTTCAGCGTGGTGCTGCCCCTGGCCGACGGTCTGCCGCCACCGCTGGTGGTGCAGGCGCCGCGCCACCCGCACAGCCATCGCCTGCATGTGCTGTGCGCGGAAGATTTCCCGACCAATCAGATCATCATCCGCATGATGCTCGAAGAGCTGGGACACCGGGTCGACATCGCCGACAATGGCGCGCTGGCGGTGGCGGCCTGCGCCACCACCCGCTACGATCTGATTTTGATGGATGGGCGCATGCCCGAAATGGATGGCGCCACCGCCACGCGCCTGATCCGCGCCGGTGGGACGCCTTCCGCCCCGGTGAAGGACCGCGAGATGATGATCGTGGCACTGACCGCCAACGCCAGCGAGGAAGACCGCAGCCGCTATCTCGGCAGCGGCATGGACGACTTCCTGAGCAAGCCGATCGACCAGGACGCGCTGCATTTGCAGCTGAGCCGCGCCATCGAACGCCAGCTGTGGCGCGGGGTTGCCTTGAGCCCGATGGCGCCTGGACCGAGCACCCTGGAACTGGATGCCATGTTTGGCGTTTCGACCGCGGCGCTGGCGCCGGCCACCCCGGGGCGCGACAATCGGGGGCGGCGCCAGGGCGACCTCAAGGCGCGCATGCGCGCGGCCTTTGCCAGCGATCTGCCGGGGCGCCGCAGCGAGCTCGAAGCGGCCGTGCGCGGTGCTGACCACGAGGCGGCCGGGCGCCTGCTGCACGGGATCAAGGGCAGCGCGGCCTATCTGGACGCGCCCGAACTGCACCAGCTGTGCAGCGAGCTGGAACAGGCAGCCGATGCCCAGCACTGGCAGGCGATCAAGGACGGCATGCCGCGCCTGCGCGCGCTGCTCGATGGATTTGCGCCGTCGCCCACATGAGACGGGCGCTATTTTTAGGGAGGTGAGATGAAAGTTCTGGTGACCGACGACGACGTGGTCTCGCGCATGGTGCTGATGCACCTGATCGATGGCTGCGGCAAATTCGATATCCTGGAGGCCGAAGATGGCCAGGACGCGTGGGAGCAGCTCGAAAATGGCCTGCGCCCGGCGATTGTGTTCTGTGATTTGCGCATGCCGCGCATGTCGGGCATGGAGCTGCTGGCCAAGGTGCGCGCCCATCCCGACATCGGCGAGATGCCGTTCGTGCTGGTCACCTCGGCCAACGACAATGCGACCATCGACCAGGCGGTCGGCCTGGGTGCGTCCGGCTATCTGATCAAGCCGTTCCAGGCGGCCCAGGTCAGGGTCTACATGGATCCTTTGGTCGCGCCCGAGCAGGGGCAGGGCGCCGCTGGCGCCGCCGAGGCCCCGCAGGCGACCATGCAGCGGCTGGGTATCAGCAGCGAGCGCCTGCTGGTCTATCTGGGCGGATTTCAGGCCCAGCTGGCGGCCGCCAATGCCGAGCTTGCGCCCTTGCTGGCACGCGGAGAAGCAGATGCTGCGCGCGGGCGCCTGGAACGCCTGCAAGCCGGCTGCCAGACCCTGGGGCTGGTGGGCGCCGCGGCCGCGATCGGAGCCCTGGTGGCCACCGGGGTCGACGGCGCGCGCCTGCAAGCTGTGCTGGTTGATACGGCGCGCGCGGTGACGCAGCAGAGCGATGCCGTCAGGCGCCTCCCGCTCTGAGAGTACGCCTGCGCCTCGTCAATACGATTTCGCTTGATGTTGTGATTGTTTAAGTCTAAAGTAGTTCAACTTTGACTGAACCCGCATCGGGGCGACCATGACACGCATGCACCCAGCCGCATTAAGTCCTTCTGCCTACCAGGACAACTTCGCGCGCGAGCAGTTGCCGCCGCCTGCCCAGTGGCCCGACTTCCTGTTCGATCTGCCCGAGCTGCAGTATGCGGCGCGCCTGAACTGCGTGGCCGAGCTGCTCGATGCGCCGGTGGCGGCGGGCAGGGGCGAGCGCCTGGCCGTGATCGGCCAGGACGCCAGCTGGACCTACGCCCAGCTGCAGGTCCAGGTCGATCGCATTGCCCACGTGCTGCGGCGCGACCTGGGCCTGGTCACCGGCAATCGTGTGCTGCTGCGCGGCGCCAATACCCCCATGATGGCGGCCTGCATTCTGGCCGTGCTCAAGGCCGGCCTGATCGCCGTGCCCACCATGCCGCTGCTGCGTGCACGTGAATTGAGCATCATCGCCGACAAGTCCAGTGTGAACGCGGTGCTGTGTGCAGGCAGCCTGCGCGGCGAAATCGACGCCATGGCCGGCCTGCCGCCGCACGTGGTGTTCTTCAACGCGGCGGGCGATCCGCATGCGCTCGAGCAGCGCATGGCCCATCACAACGATCCGTTCCCGGCCGCCGGCAGCGCCGCCGACGATGTGTGCCTGATCAGCTTCACTTCCGGCACCACCGGCGTGCCGAAAGGGACCATGCACTTCCATCGCGACGTGCTGGCCATCTGCGACTGCTTCCCGCGCCACACGCTGCGCTGCGGTCCGGACGACATTTTCATCGGCACGCCACCGCTGGCTTTTACCTTCGGCCTGGGCGGGCTGCTGCTGTTCCCCATGCGGGTGGGCGCGGCCGGCGTCCTGCTTGAAAAGCTCACCCCCGAAACGCTGCTGGCGGCGATTGCAAAATACCGCGCCACGATCTGCTTTACCGCGCCAACGTTTTACCGCCAGATGGCGCCGCTGGCCGCCGCTCATGACCTGGGCAGCCTGGCCAAAACCGTATCGGCGGGCGAAGCGCTGCCGCTTGCCACGCGCGAGGCCTGGCAGGCGGCCACGGGCCTGCGCATGATCGACGGCATCGGCGCGACCGAAATGCTGCACATTTTTATCTCCGCCGCCGACGCTGAGATTCGCCCCGGTGCGACCGGCAAGCCGATCGCCGGCTACCAGGCCTGCATCCTCGATGGCGACGGCAAAGCGGTGGGGCCGGGCGTGATCGGGCGCCTGGCGGTCAAGGGACCGACCGGGTGCCGCTACCTGGCCGACCCGCGCCAGCTCGACTACGTGATCGACGGCTGGAACCTGACCGGCGACGCCTACGAAATGGACGGCGACGGCTATTTTTTCTACCGTTCTCGCACCGACGACATGATTATCTCGGCCGGCTACAACATCGCCGGCGCCGAGGTCGAGGATGTGCTGCTGCGCCATCCAGCGGTGGCCGAATGCGGGGTGGTGGGACGCGCCGACGACGAGCGCGGCCAGGTGGTCGAGGCCCACGTGTCGCTCAAGGACGGCTACGCGCATAGCGCCGAACTGGCGCGCGAGCTGCAGGACTACGTGAAGGCGCAGATCGCGCCGTACAAGTATCCGCGCTCGCTCAAGTTTCACGACAAGCTGCCGCGCACTGAAACCGGCAAGCTGCAGCGCTTCAAGCTGCGGGAGGCGCCATGAAGATAGTCTGCATCGGCGGCGGCCCGGCCGGGCTGTATTTCGCCCTGCTCATGAAAAAGCAGGATCGCGCGCACGAGATCGTGGTCATCGAACGCAACCGTCCCTACGACACCTTTGGCTGGGGCGTGGTGTTTTCCGACCAGACCCTGGGCAATCTGGTCAACGCCGACGAAGAAACCGCACGCGAGATCCTGCAGTCCTTCAATCACTGGGACGATATCGACATTTTCTTCAAGGGTGAAAAGATCACGTCGGGGGGCCATGGCTTTTGCGGCATCGGGCGCAAGCGCCTGCTCAATATTCTGCAGCGCCGCTGCGAAGCGCTGGGCGTGCAACTCGAGTTCGAGTGCGATGTCGAGGACGACCAGGCCGTCGCGGAGCGCTACCAGGCTGACCTGGTGATCGCCTCGGACGGCTTGAACAGCCGCATCCGCAAGCGCTATGCCGCCACCTACCAGCCCCAGGTCGAAGCGCGCCGCTGCCGCTTTGTGTGGCTGGGCACGCGCAAGAAGTTCGATGCCTTTACCTTCGCCTTCAAGCAAACCGAGCATGGCTGGTTCCAGGCCCATATTTACCAGTACGATGCCGACACCTCGACCTTCATTGTCGAAACGCCCGAAGAGGTGTGGCGCAAGTGCGGGCTGGAGAACATGAGCCAGGAAGAGGGCATCGCGTTTTGCGAGCGCCTGTTCGCCGAGCAGCTGGACGGGCACGCGCTCATGTCCAACGCTACGCATCTGCGCGGCTCGGCCATGTGGATCACGTTTCCGCGCGTGGTGTGCGGACAGTGGATCCACTGGAACGGCCAGGTCCCGGTGGTGCTGATGGGCGACGCCGCGCACTCTGCGCATTACTCGATCGGCTCGGGCACCAAGCTGGCGCTGGAAGACGCAATCGAGCTGGCGCGCTGTTTCGGCGTGGGGCGCAGCGTGCGCGAGTCGCTCGCCGTCTACCAGGAACTGCGCGCGATCGAGGTGCTCAAGATCCAGAGCGCGGCGCGCAATTCGATGGAGTGGTTCGAGAACGTTGAGCGCTACAGCGCGATGGAGGCGCCGCAGTTTGCCTATTCCATGCTCACCCGCAGCCAGCGCCTCTCGCATGAGAATCTGCGCCTGCGCGACCCGGCTTACGTGGCCGGCTTCGAGCAGTGGATTGCCGCTCGCGCCTGTGCGCAGGCCGGCATGGCGGCTCCGGCCGCGCTCAAGGTGCCGCCCATGCTCACGCCGTTCAGGGTGCGCGGCATCACGCTCAAGAACCGCATCGTGGTCTCGCCCATGGCGCAGTATTCGGCCACCGATGGCGTGCCCGGCGACTATCACCTGGTGCACCTGGGCGCGCGCGCGCTCGGTGGCGCTGGCCTGGTATTTGCCGAGATGACCTGCGTGTCGGCCGAGGCCCGCATCACGCCGGCCTGCCCTGGCCTGTACGCGCCCGAGCATACGGCGGCGTGGAAGCGCATCGTCGATTTCGTGCATGCCAGTTCGGACGCCAAGATTGGCATCCAGCTGGGCCACGCCGGGGCCAAAGGCTCGACCCGCGCCATGTGGGACGGCATCGACCAGCCTCTGGATGAAGGCAACTGGGCGCTGGTGTCGGCCTCGCCCCAGCAGTATCTGAAAGACGTATCACAGCTGGCGCGCGAAGCCAGCGCCGACGACATGGCGCGCATTGCGCGCGACTTCGCCCGCGCCACGCGCGCCGCAGCCGAAGCCGGCTTCGACTGGTTGGAACTGCATTGCGCCCACGGTTACCTGCTGTCCTCGTTCATCTCGCCGCTGACCAACCAGCGTAGCGATGAATACGGCGGCAGCCTGGAAAACCGCTGCCGCTTCCCCTTGCGCGTGTTCGCCGCGGTGCGCCTGGCCTGGCCGGTCGACAAACCGATCAGCGTGCGCATCTCGGCCCATGACTGGGTCAACGGCGGCATCACGCCCGACGACGCGGTGCAGATAGCGCGCCTGTTCAAGCAGGCCGGCGCCGACATGATCGATTGCTCTTCCGGCCAGGTCAGCAAGCGCGAACGGCCGCTCTACGGGCGCATGTTCCAGACTCCGTTTGCCGACCGCGTGCGCAACGAAGCGAAAATTCCCACCATTGCGGTCGGCTCGATCTTCGAGGCCGACCATGCCAACAGCATCATCGCCGCCGGCCGCGCCGACTTGTGCGCGGTCGGCCGGCCGCACCTCGCCAACCCGGCCTGGACGCTGACGGAAGCGGCCAAAATCGGCTTTGGCGCCGTCACCTGGCCGAAGCAGTACCAGCCGGGCAAACAGCAGCTCGAACGCAACCTCCAGCGCGAACGCCAGCTGGCCGCCGCCGGCGCCGGACTCACCCCGCAGCAAGTCGCTGCCAAACTGCTGGAGGGCTGATGCCAGGACCACGACAAGAAGACGCACAGGGCCTGGACCTTGCCAGCCGCCTGACCCAGGACCACCACCAGTCGCTCAAGCTGTGGCTGCGCATGCTGTCATGCACGGTGCGGATCGAGAACGAGATTCGCAGCCGCATGCGCACCACCTTCGGCATCACCTTGCCGCGCTTTGACCTGATGGCGCAGCTCGAGCGCCATCCCGACGGGCTGCGCATGGGCGAGCTGTCGCGCCGCATGATGGTTACGGGCGGCAATATCACCGGCATCACCGACCAGCTGGAGCAGGAACAGCTGGTGCTGCGCGTGCCAGATCCCAAGGACCGGCGCGTGTACACCGTCAAGCTCACCGAGGCCGGGCGCGCAGCATTTCAGGACATGGCGGCTGTGCATGAGGGCTGGATCGCCGAACTGCTGCAGGACATTTCGCCCGACGATAAATCGACCCTGATCGAGCTGCTGTCGCACATGAAGCATCGACTCAACGCGCCCGACGACACCAAAGCATAAGGACAAGCATGCGTTATCTCCCAGGCCAGCCGCAGCAGCTCCCCGGCAACCGTTCCCAACTCGCCGCCTACCAAGCCAGCCATTTTCAATTTGCCGTCGCCGCCGGCGTGGCGACACTGACCCTGAACCGCCCCGAGCGCAAGAATCCGCTCACCTTCGATTCCTACGCCGAACTGCGCGACTTGTTCCGCGCGTTGGCCTATGCCGACGATATCAAGGCCGTGATCATCACCGGGGCCGGCGAGAACTTCTGCTCGGGCGGCGATGTGCACGACATCATCGGCCCCCTGACCCGACTCGACATGCCCGGCCTGCTGGCCTTTACCCGCATGACCGGCGACCTGGTCAAGGCGATCCGGGCCTGCCCGCAACCGGTCATCAGCGCCATCGACGGCATTTGCGCGGGCGCGGGGGCCATCCTGGCAATGGCGTCCGACCTGCGCCTGGGCACCGCGCGCAGCAAGACCGCCTTTTTGTTCACGCGGGTCGGCCTGGCCGGGTGCGACATGGGCGCGTGCGCGCTGCTGCCGCGCATTATCGGTCAGGGCCGCGCCGCCGAGCTGCTGTTCACGGGCCGCTCCATGGCCGGGGCCGAGGCCGAGCGCTGGGGATTTTTCAACAGTCTGTGCGAGCCGGAGGCGCTGCTGGAGAACGCCAGCGCGCTGGCCAGGTCGCTGGCCGAAGGACCCACCTTTGCGCACGGGATGACCAAGAAAATGCTGCAGCAGGAATGGAATATGGGCGTGGACGAGGCCATCGAAGCCGAAGCACAGGCCCAGGCCATCTGCATGGCCACCAATGACTTCCACCGCGCCTACCACGCCTTTGTGGCCAAGGAAAAACCGCAATTCGAGGGCGACTGATATGGCCGATAAATCCTATCTTGACTGGCCGTTTTTTACCCCGCAACATGCGGCGCTCGAACGCGCGCTCGACGCCTGGGCCGCCGGGCATGTGCGCGACGTCCACGGGCACGACGTGGATGCAGCCTGTCGCACGCTGGTGTGCCAGCTAGGCGAGGGTGGCTGGCTTGCGCATGCGGTGGGCCAGGACGGCGGGGCCATCGATACCCGCGCCATTTGCCTGATCCGCGAAACGCTGGCGCGTCATAACGGCCTGGCCGACTTCGCGTTTGCCATGCAGGGACTTGGCTCGGGCGCGATTTCGCTGTTCGGCAGCGCGGCCAACAAGCAACGCTACCTGCCGCGCGTGGCCAGTGGCGCGGCCATTGCAGCTTTTGCCCTGTCCGAGCCCGAAGCCGGATCCGATGTCGCGGCCATGCAGTGCGCGGCGGTGCAGGACGGCGACAGTTATGTGCTCAATGGCGAGAAAACCTGGATCTCCAACGGCGGCATCGCCGACTTCTACGTGGTGTTTGCGCGCACCGGGGAAGCGCCGGGGGCGCGTGGCATCAGCGCTTTCATTGTCGATGCCGACACGCCCGGGTTCGAGATCGCCGAGCGCATCAACGTGATTGCCCCGCATCCGCTGGCGCGCCTGGCCTTTCGCAACTGCCGCGTCAACGCCGCTCAGCGCCTGGGGCAGGCGGGGCAGGGCTTCAAGGTGGCCATGGCCACGCTCGACGTGTTCCGCACCTCGGTGGCCGCCGCCGCCCTTGGTTTTGCGCGGCGCGCCTTTGACGAAGCGCTGCAGCACGCCACTACCCGCAAAATGTTCGGCCAGACCCTGGCCGACTTCCAGCTGACCCAGGCCAAGCTGGCTGATATGGCGACTGCCATCGACGCCGCCGCCTTGCTCACCTATCGCGCTGCATGGCAGCGCGACCAGGGCCGCAAAGTCACGCGCGAAGCCGCTATGGCCAAGATGACGGCCACCGAGACGGCGCAGAAAGTCATCGACGCGGCGGTGCAGCTGTTCGGCGGGCTGGGGGTGGTGAGCGAGCATCCGGTGGAACGCCTGTACCGCGAGATTCGCGCGCTGCGCATTTACGAGGGCGCCACCGAAGTTCAACAACTGATCATTGCGCGCGAACTGCTGCGCGACGCGGCTGCGGCCACCTGAAAGGACCAGCATGGATTTCCTACAACCCGAGGGCTGGGCGCGCGCCCGAGGCTATTCCAATGGCGTGGCGGCACGCGGGCGCACCGTGTGCGTGAGCGGCATGATCGGCTGGGACGGGCAGTGCCGCTTCCACACCGATGACTTTGCGGGCCAGGTGCGCCAGGCGCTGCAGAACGTGGTGGCGGTGCTGGCCGAGGCCGGGGCCGGCCCCGAGCATATAGTGCGCATGACCTGGTACCTGGTCGACAAGAAGGAGTACCTGGATGCGCACAAGGAGGTAGGGCAGGCCTACCGCGACGTGATCGGGCGCCATTTTCCGGCCATGACGGCGGTGCAGGTGGCCGGCCTGGTCGAGGACCGCGCGCGGGTCGAAATCGAGGTCACCGCGATCGTTCCTGACTAATCCGGACCGGCCAGGGCCCGGTCCCAGTCGCTGGCCCAGTCCATCAGGGGCAGCATCGCATCGAGCAAGGCTTTGCCGGCCACGCTCAGGACGTAGCCGCCGTCGGGTCCGATCTCGACCAGCCGCACTTCGCGCAGCTCGCTCAGGCGCGCGTTGAGCACCGTGGGCGACATGTCGTCACAGCGGGTGCGCAGCGCCCGGAACGTTTGCGGCCCGTCGTTCAATTCCCAGATGATGCGCGCCAGCCAGCGCCTGCCCAGCAGGTCCAGCAAGGCCATGATCGGCTTGCCCGTGCGCGATCCTTGCTCCGGCACGCCCGGTTTTGCTACGCCCATGATCGTCCTTGTGCTACGTTTATAGTAGCAATTATAACGAAGCGGCGAGGGTTTATTGCCAGCGCGCGCGCCGGCCAGTCACTGGTCTTGTCCGATGCGTTCACGGAAGCTGTCTGGATCGAGCGCAGCGCGCTGGCGGCGCCCAATGGTGGGGCCGCCTGGATCTGCCGCCGGCCGGGGGGCGGCCGGGAATGGCTGCGGGAGTGGCTGCTTGGGAGAGGCTGAGCGGCTTACAGGTCCCAGGCGCGCGCTTCTATCTTGTCGCCTGGATAGCCAGCAAAGTGCGCGCCGGACACCAGTTTGCCTACTTCGACCACATGCTCAGGTCCTGCCACGATGGTCAGTTTCGGCACCTCGGCCTTGCTGGCGTTTTCGGCAATGACCGCCTGTACCGCTTCCAGGCCGGCCACGACCTTGCCATTGACGAGAAATTCGCCCTTCTTGTTGACTTCTACATTGATGCTGTTGTCTGCTGAGCTCACGGTAAATCCTTTCGGTTGAGATTTTTCCGAGATTCTACAGCCTCGCTCCGATTTCCGGCACTTCCCACGCGATTTGAAGGCGTCAATAGCGCCCTAAGGGATTTGTACTCGGGTTTTTTGCGGGCGCGCCGCTGTTGAAGTGGCCAGACACTGGTACAATCCCGCCCTGCAACAAGAGTGTGTCGCCATAGTACAATGGATAGTACAAGGTCCTCCTAAGACTTAGATACAGGTTCGATTCCTGTTGGCGATACCAGTTGCTTGCCTCGCCGCACTGCTTCCCCTGACCGCGAAATGCCGCTCCTTGCGCGATGTTGCCCGCGCAACCCGGTACAATGCTGCCTTCCCTTTTATTTCGGCCGCTCGTCACGGGCCTGCAACCCTGAGTTCATTATGGCTGTCATCTCTCTTTCGTCGGCGCAACTTGCGTTCGGACACGTCGCGCTGCTCGATCATGCGGAATTTTCCATCGAAGCTGGCGAACGCGTCGGCCTCATCGGCCGTAACGGCACGGGCAAGTCCTCGCTGCTGAAGGTGATTTCGGGCAAATTCAAGCTCGACGACGGCTTGCTGGTGCAGCAACAAGGCTTGAAGATCGCCTACGTCGAGCAGGAGCCGACTTTCGATCCATCCATGTCCGTGTTCGACGCCGTCGCCGCCGGCATGGGCGAGCAGGCCGCCATGCTGGCCGAATACGAGGCATTGACCGGCCAGTTCGGCCAGGGCGACGACGATGCGCTGATGGAGCGCATGCACGATTTGCAAGTCAAGCTCGACGCTACCGACGGCTGGAGCATGCAAAACAAGGTCGACACCACGCTTGACCGCCTGAACCTGGCCGGCGCTTCGCTGATGGGCACGCTGTCGGGCGGCATGCAAAAGCGCGTGGCCCTGGCCGTGGCGCTGGTCTCCGCGCCCGACGTGCTGCTGCTCGACGAGCCCACCAACCACCTCGATTTCCGCTCCATCATGTGGCTCGAGGGCCTGCTGCGCGACTTCAAGGGCTCGGTCCTGTTCATTACCCACGATCGCTCCTTCCTCGACAATGTGGCCACCCGCATCATCGAACTCGACCGCGGCAAGCTGCTGTCCTATCCGGGCAATTTCAGCGCCTACCAGACGCGCAAGAGCGAGCAGCTGGAAAACGAGGAAGTCGAAGCTGCCAAGTTCGACAAGTTCCTGGCGCAGGAAGAAGTGTGGATCCGCAAGGGCGTCAAGGCGCGCCGGGTGCGCGACGAAGGCCGCGTGCGGCGCCTGGAAGCGCTGCGCCTGCAACGTGCAGCACGCCGCGAGCAGCAGGGCCAGGTCAAGCTGGAGGTGACCTCGGGCGAGCGTTCCGGCAAGATCGTGGCCGACCTCGAGAACGTCAGCAAGAGCTATGGCGACAAGGTCATCGTGCGCGACTTCTCCGGCACCATCCTGCGTGGCGACAAAGTCGGCCTGATTGGCGCCAATGGCGCCGGCAAGACTACGCTGCTCAAGATGATCCTGGGCGAAGAGACTGCAGACAGCGGCAGCGTCAAGCTCGGCACCAAATTGCAGGTTGCATACTTTGACCAGATGCGCACCCAGCTTAACGAAGAAGCCAGCCTGATGGAAACCATCGCACCGGGCAGTGACTGGGTCGAGATCAATGGCGCCAAGAAGCACGTGATGAGCTACCTGGGCGACTTCCTGTTCGCGCCGGAACGCGCACGCTCGCCGGTCAAGTCGCTCTCGGGCGGCGAACGCAACCGCCTGCTGCTGGCGCGCCTGTTTGCCAAGCCGGCCAACTGCCTGGTGCTCGACGAGCCGACTAACGACCTTGACATCGATACCCTCGAATTGCTGGAAGAACTGCTGGAAGATTACAACGGCACCGTGTTCCTGGTCAGCCACGACCGTACCTTCCTCGACAACGTGGTCACCGAGGTGATCGTGTCGGAGGGCGAGGGCAAGTGGCGCGAGTTTATTGGCGGCTATACCGACTGGGAGCGCACCAAGGCCCAGATCGCGACAGCGGCTGCCGCCGCGCCGGCCAAACAGTCGAACAAGGTTCAGCCTGCGTCAAATGTCGCGCAGGCTCCCGTTGGCAAAAAGGTCAAGCTGAGTTACAAGGAACAGCGCGAGCTCGACGAGCTGCCCCTGCTCATCGCCAGCCTGGAAGACGAGCAATCCTTGATCACCGCCCAACTGAACGCGCCGGATTTTTACAAGACCAATCCGGCCGATGCCAAGCGCATCAATGCACGCTTCGAAGAAATCGATCAGCTGCTGATCGAGGCGCTCGAAAAATGGGAGTTGATCGAGGCCAGAGCCAAGGGCTAACCCCAGGACTATTAACAGGCGCCGGCCTGACCTCGGAGCACCATGACTGATCCAGATCCGCAGTCCCCGCTCCAGGCCTCCGGCGCCGCTTCCCCCTTGCTCAGCCGCGCGGCCTGGGTGCGCTGCATCCCCTTTCTTGTCTACATGCTGTTTGTCGTCCTGGCCGACCTGCTCGGCCGCATCGGGATCGACGCCCAGCAGTTGCGCTGGCTCTACGGCGTCAAAATCTTTGCAGTCGCCCTGACCCTGCTCATCTTCTGGCGCCACTACACTGAACTTCACACCCTTCGCCTGAGTCCGACATGGACAGCAATCGCAGTGCTGGCCGGCCTGCTGGTATTTGTGCTGTGGATTCACCTGAGTACTGGCTGGATGCTGATCGGCTCGCCCGAGGGTTTCGATCCACGAAATCAGGGGCGCATCGATTGGACCATGGTGGCGCTGCGCATTGGCGGCGCAGCCCTGGTGGTGCCGCTGATGGAGGAACTATTCTGGCGCTCGTTTCTCATGCGCTGGATCGATGCTAGCGACTTTCAATCCGTGGACCCGGCGCAGGTGCGCTGGTCGAGCGTGGCAATCGCATCCGTGCTATTTGGCTTCGAACACAACTTATGGTTCGCCGGCATTGTTGCCGGTGTTGCTTACGCCATGCTCTACAAGTGGCAGGGCAATTTATGGTCGGCGGTTGTCGCCCATGCTGTCACCAACGCCGTGCTCGGGGTCTGGATAGTTCGCTCAGCAAGCTGGACATATTGGTAGGATTTTCAATTGCTTGTCGACCTCAACGCGGGGACTGAACACAATGACGACCCTTTCGTTTTGCTTTCCGTGGCATGCCGCGCGCGCGCCCCGGCTTGCCATGCTGGCGGCGCTGGCGGGCGCTTGCGCCGCCCCGGCCGCGATGGCCGCTCCCTCCGATGCCTTGCATATCTATGCGGGTGTGGGCTACTTCCACGATGACAATCTGTTTCGCCTGCCACAGGAATCCAGGCTGAGCGATTCTGCCAGGTATGGCATCTATGGCATGTTCTTTGACCGAAGCTATAGCCGCCAGAAGATCTACCTGCAAGCCAAGCTGTCGAAGGTGAAATTTTCTAGTTTCGATCAGCTGGATTACGACGGCAAGGACCTGCTCGGCTTGTGGAACTGGGAACTGGGCAACCGTTTCGAAGGTTCTCTCGGCGCCACCTACGAGCAGAGCCTGGCGCCCTACATCGATTTTCGCAGCCGTGAGCGCAATTTGCGCGTGCATAAGCGACAGCATGCAGACGGCGCCTGGAAATTCCATCCAGCCTACCGCGTGCGGGCCGGCGCGGCGCGCGACACCTATCGCTACGAGCTGGAGATTCAGCGCTTCCATGACCGCAGCGAGGACATGGTCGAGGTCGGCTTCGACTATACCCCGCGCAGCGGCAGTACGGCCGGCCTGGTGGCGCGCCGCATCAAGGGCAAGTACGATGTCAAGCGCATCATTGCCGGGGCGCCGCTCAACGACGATTTCACGCAGGACGAACTGAAGGTCAAGGTCAACTGGAAAGTCACCGGCATCACCAGCATCGGCTTGCTGGCTGGCTATGCAAGGCGCAGGCACGAGGTGCTGGGTGCGCGCGATGAAAGCGGCCTGAACGGCCGGATGAGCGTCAGCATGAATCCGCGCAAGAAAATTCGCCTTAATGCGGCGCTGTGGCGCGAGTTCGCACCCATCGAAAGTACCCTCGTCACGTACAGTCTGAACCGTGGCGTCAGCGTAGGCGCTACCTGGGACGCCAGCGCCAAGCTGCGCGTCGACGCCAGCGCCAGCCGCGAAAGACGCGGCTACGAAGGGCGGCTGGCAGGCACCGATGCGGCGCCGGTCAGCCTGAAAGACACGCTGAGCCAGGCCTCGCTGGGCGCAACCTGGTCGCTGCGCCCCACCGTGCAACTGAACGCGGCGCTTACCCACCAACGGCGCACGGGAGCCGCTTTCCTCGGCAACGGCAGTTTCAAATCCAACCTCGTCTCGGTCAATGTCAACGCCCAGTTTTAAAGGCGCCCATGACTGTCAACGACATTCCGCTCATCTCGTTCTTCCAGCGCGTGCTCGATCCCCTGATCATCATGGGGAGCCTGTACCTGGCGTCCATGTATTACGACGAGCCCTTCACCGGCTACTCGCTGGTCTTGATGCTCCTCGCGTTTTTTGTGTCGTCGGCCGTGTACCAGCACATCGATCCCTACCGCACCTGGCGCAGCGGGCGCATGCTGGCCTATGCGCGCGACACCATTGTGGGGTGGGGCATCACCGTAGCGGTGCTGCTGCTGCTGGGATCGTCCAGCGGACTGCGCTACTACTACAACGAGCGCGTGGTGCTGGCCTGGTTCATCGCGGTGCCGCTGGTCATCCTGGTGAGCCACCTGGCGGTGCGCCGTGGCGCGGTCGGCAAGGGCAAGCAGAGCGAGGTGCGTTCGGCGGTGATCGTGGGCGCCAACGATGTGGGCATCAAGTTCGCCGGCATCTGCGAGCGCCACACCAATCTGTTCATGGAGGTGGACGGGTATTTCGACGACCGCCTCGATGCGCGCCATCCGCACAATCTGCGCCATCCGGTGCTGGGCAAGATGGGCGATATTGCAGCTTATGTGCGCCAACATGGCGTCAAGATGATCTTCATCAGCCAGCCCATCTCGGCCCAGCCGCGCATTCGCAAGCTGCTCGACGAGCTGCAGGACACTACCGCCTCGGTCTATTTTTTACCCGACATCTACATTTTCGATCTGATGCAGGCGCGCTTCGACAATGTAGGGGGCATGCCCGTCATCGCGATCTGCGAGACCCCTTTCATGGGCTTGAACAGCATGATCAAGCGCGGTAGCGACATCGTGCTCGGCGTGGCGATCCAGCTGCTGTTGCTGCCGGTGATGCTGGCGGTGGCGGTGGCGGTCAAGCTGACCTCGCCCGGGCCGGTGATTTTCAGGCAGCGCCGCTACGGCCTGTATGGGGAGGAGATCATCGTCTACAAGTTTCGCTCAATGACGGTGGCCGAGGATGGCAGCTGCGTCCTGCAGGCGCAAAAGAACGACCCGCGCATGACGCCCATCGGCGCCTTCCTGCGCCGCAGTTCGCTCGACGAGCTGCCGCAGTTTTTCAATGTGCTGCAAGGGCGCATGAGCATTGTGGGGCCGCGTCCGCACGCTGTCGCTCACAACGAGCAGTACCGCAAGCTGATCAAGGGCTACATGCTGCGCCACAAGGTCAAGCCGGGCATTACTGGCTGGGCCCAGGTGAACGGCATGCGCGGTGAGACAGAGACGCTCGACAAGATGCAGGCGCGCATACAGTACGACCTCGACTACCTGCGCAGCTGGTCGCTGTGGCTGGACTTGTGGATCATCGTCAAGACGGTCAAGGTGGTGCTCACGCGCGAGAACGCACATTAAACGGATTGACTCCTGGCCCTGAACTGGCGGGCACATCGCGATGAATTTGAGACCTGTCAAGGTAAGTGAGGGAACGTTATTGGGGACTGTCTTGCGATCGGTTTGCACCTGCGTTTTTCAGGGCATGCGCGTCGAAGTAAGCCTTATGAGGACTGGCTTTCTTTGATATTCATGCAGCGCGGAATACTCTGCCGTTCGCACGCGACGTTTTTCTAGCTATGTAATACTTTGGCAAAGCTTTTGTGGGTTTATCAAGCGCCACTACGAGATGAGGTAATAACGTGAACACAGCAACGTTGGCACCATTTTTCCCGCTTTCCCGCCATGTATTTTTGCGCCGCGCCGGCTGCGCGCTGGTCATCGGCGCCTGCACCGCGCTGGCCGCGTGCGGCGACAAGGATGCGCCGCCGCGCTCCGGCCAGGCGCTTGCCAGCGTCAACGGCAAAGAGATCACGGCCATGCAGCTCAACGACGAACTGCAGCGCGCCAATGTGCAGCAGTCGCAGGCCGACGCCGCCACCAGGCCGCTGCTCGAAGCCCTGATTGACCGTCAGCTGCTGCAAAACGAGGCCGCCAAAAATAATACCGACCGCGATCCCAAAGTGGTGCAGGCCATCGAACGGGCCAAGGCCCTGATCATCGCCCAGACCTATATGCAAAATAAAATCGGCGGCATCCCCAAGCCCACCCAGGCCGAAGTGACCGACTACTATCACAAGCATCCTGACTTCTTCGTCAACCGAAAACAGTTCGACATGAAGCAGCTCGTCATCGACACGCGCCACCTCACCGACGACGTCAAGCGCCGGCTCGACGCCAGCAAGTCGCTCGACGACGTGGCCGCCTATTTCGATGAACGCAAGGTCAAGTACCTGCGCACCCAGGCCTCGCGCACTACCTCGGACCTCTCGCCCGAAATGTCGGCCAGGCTCAAGACCATGGCCAAGGGGCAGCTGTTCGTTGTGAAGGAGGGCGAGCGCAGCATGTTCGTCAGCATTACCGACGTCAAGGACAATCCGGCATCGCTCGAACTTGCGGCGCCGCAGATTGAAAAATTCCTGCTCGCCAAACGCGGCAAGGATGCTGCCGATGCCGAACTGGCGCGCTTGCGTGCCAGCGCCAAGATCGAATACCTGAACAAGGCGGCTAGCATGGCCGCCATGCCCGCTGGCGGCGTGCCAGGTGCGGCCGCGCCGGCAGCGGCGCGCCCGGCCGCTGGCGCCGCCGACGAAGCCACGGCCCGCGGTGTCGCCGGCCTCAAGTAAGTCCAGCTTAATTTACTCCTCAAGAGGTGAGACCATGAAGCGAATCGTACAAGCCATGCTGGCCCTGTTGATGACCATGAACATGGGGGCGCTCGCGGCCGACCTGCCGCTTGGCGCGGGCGACGTCATGAAGGTATCGGTCTACGGCAGCCCCGACCTCACGCTCGAAACGCGCGTGAGCGAGGGTGGCAGCATCAGCTTCCCTTTGATCGGCCAGGTGGCCGTGGCCGGGCTATCCACCCAGGAGGCCGAACGCAAGATCGCCCAGGCGCTCGATGCCGGGGGCTTTGTCAAAAAGCCTCAGGTGAACGTGATCGTCACCCAGGTGCAAAGCTCGACCATTTCAGTGCTGGGCCAGGTAAATCGACCCGGACGCTATCCGGTCGAGGGCCGGCGCAGCCTGATGGATATGGTTGCCGTGGCGGGCGGCATCGCCACCGACGGCGCCGACAAGGTGAGCCTGATTCGCCAGCGCGATGGCAAGACCGTGCGCGAGGAGATCGACCTGGTGCGCATGATGCGCGCGGGCGAACTGAACGAAAACTACACCCTTGTCGGCGGCGACGTGGTGTTCGTCGAACGCGCGCCCAAGTTCTACATCTACGGTGAAGTGCAGCGCCCCGGCGCGGTGCGCCTGGAACGCGCCATGACGGTGACGCAGGCCTTGTCGGCCGGCGGCGGCTTGTCGCTGCGCGGCACCGAGCGCGGCCTGGTCATCAAGCGCAAGGACGCTCAGGGGCAGCTGCAAACCATCAAGGCCAGGGCCGACGACCTGATCCAGGTGGATGACGTGGTCTATGTCAAGGAAAGCTGGTTCTAAATCGCCGGCCGACCCACCCTGAGAGATCCTGCCCATGAATATTTCCCAGTTCTTGCTGATACTGCTTGCGCGCAAGCGCATCATTCTGGCCACCTTGCTGGTGACCGTGTCGCTGACTTTCCTGGTCAGCATGCTGCTGCCCAAGACCTACCGGGCTACTGCATCGGTGCTGCTGAACTACAAAGGCATGGATCCGCTCACCGGCATCGTCATGCCAAGCCAGTTCCTGCCGGGTTACATGGCGACCCAGATCGATATCATCAGCAGCAAGAACGTGGCCGCACGCGTAGTCGATCAGCTCAAGCTCGAGCACAACCCGGACGTGGTGGCGCGCTTTCATTCGGCCACCGGCGGCAGCGGCACTGTGCGCGACTGGCTGGCCGAGCTGCTGCTCAAAAATCTCGACGTGGTGCCCTCGCGCGAGAGCAGCGTAGTGGAGATTAATTTCAAGGGCTCGGATCCACGCTTCGTGGCCGGCATCGCCAATACCTTCGCCGAGGAGTACCAGCGCCTGTCCACCGAACTGCGCTCGGAGCCCATGAAAAAAGCCTCCGCCTATTTCAATGAGCAGACCAAACTGCTACGCGATAACGTCGAAGCCGCGCAGAGCCGCCTGTCGAAGTATCAGCAGGAACGCGGTATCGTCAGCATCGACAACCGGGTCGACTTCGAGATGAACCGCCTCAATGACCTGTCGGCTCAATTGGTGATGGCGCAGGGACAGGCCATGGAAGCCAGTTCGCGCCAAGGCATGGCGCTGGGCAGGCAGGGCAGGGAGTCGCCGGACGTGGCCTCCAACCCGGTAGTGCAGAACCTGAAAGTGCAGTTGTCCGGAGCCGAGGCGCGCCTGGCCGAAGTGGGCGGCCGCCTGGGCCGCAACCATCCGCAATACGTGAGCGTGAGCGCGGAGGTGGCCAAGATTCGCGCCACGCTGGCCGACCAGTCCCGCTCGGCCTCCAACAGTGTCAGCAACAACGCCTCGGTGCTGCAGACTCGCGAAGCGGCGGTGCGCGCAGCCTTGGCGGCCCAGAAAACCCGGGTGCTCGAATTGAACCGCGGCCGTGATGAACTCGGCGTGCTGGTCAAGGACGTGGAAAGCGCCCAGCGGGCTTTCGATGCCGCCGCCCAGCGCTTTGCCCAGACCAAGATCGAGGGCCAGTCCGAACAGTCCGACATATCGGTACTCAATCCGGCCACGGCGCCCGTGACCGAAGCGGGCCCGCGCGTGCTGCTCAATACGCTGCTCTCGGCCTTCCTTGGGATCCTGCTGGGCCTTGGCTTTGCGCTGCTGGCCGAAATGATCGACCGCCGCGTGCGATCCCACAATGACCTGGCCGAAGCGCTGCAGATGCCCGTGTTTGGCGTCATCGACTGGAACAAGCCGGCACGGCCCAGGTACAAGGCTCTGTCAGCATTCCTGCCACAGCGTCTGCGCCTTACCTGACAGGACTTCCATGACCCAATCCGAACTTTCCCTTGCCGCCTCCGAGCAGATGCGGCGCGCCAATTCCAGTATCGGCGGCTTGCTGCTCGAATCGGGCAAACTGACGCCCGAGAACACCGAGAGGGTGCTGCGTTTGCAAAAGGAGCTGGGCATCCGATTTGGCGAAGCCGCCCAGCGCATGGGCCTCCTCAACGAGGCCGACATTCAGCAGGTGCTGGCACGCCAGTTCGACTATCCCTACCTGCAGCCGGGCGAGGGTGGGCTCTCGCCGCACCTGGTGGCTGCTTACGATCCATTCAGCCGGCAGGTTGAAACCTTGCGCGCAGTGCGCAGTCAGCTGATGCTGCGCTGGTTCGCGCGCGGACACAAAGCCTTGACGGTGGTGGGGATCGACCAGGGTGATGGCGCCAGTCTGTTCTGCGCCAATCTTGGGGTGGTGTTTTCCCAGCTTGGCGAAAACACGCTGCTGGTCGACGCCAATTTGCGCACCCCCTCGCAGCACAGCGTTTTCAATATCCGCGCGCGCCAGGGCTTGTCCGACATCCTGGCCGGGCGCGCCGACCTCGAGGCGGTCGAGCCGGTTGAGTCCTTCAGCGACCTGTCGCTGCTGCCGGCCGGTACCTTGCCGCCCAATCCGCAGGAGCTGCTTGCGCGCGCTGGTTTTGCCGCGCTCAACGCGCGCATCGAGCAGCGTTACGACATCGTGCTCTATGACGTGGCGGCCAGTTCCCGGGGGCTTGACGCGCTGGTGCTGGCGGCCCGCACGGGCGGCGTGCTGATCGTCGCGCGCAAGAACAAAACCCACCTTGGCGATATCAATGCGCTGGCCGAGCAGGTGGGGAACAACGGCGCCAAGGTCGTCGGTTCGGTCCTGGTGGACTTCAAGTAATGACTACCTCGACCAAGCCAGCCCTGCATCCCGGACTGCCGCGCGGCGCCGGCTTCCCCGCGTGGGCGCCACTGGCGCTGGCCGTGCCGCTCATGTATGTGCCCAGCCTGATCGACATCTTTCGCGGGGTCTGGTCAACCGAGGAACAGGCCCACGGGCCCATCATTCTGGCCATCTCCCTGTGGCTGATCTACCATAACTGGGGCCGCATGCTCGACGCCAGCGAGGGCGATCCGCCCAGCGCCTTGGGCTGGCCCTTGCTGGTACTGAGCGTATGCGTCTACTTTCTGGGGCGCTCGCAGGGCATCATCATTTTCGAGATTGGCTCGTTCATCACGACGCTCATGGCCCTGCTGCTGATGACGCGCGGGCGGCGCGCGCTGCACGCCTTGTGGTTTCCGTTCTTTTTCATGCTGTTCATGCTGCCCCTGCCGGGTTCCCTGGTCGATTTGCTCACCCTGCCCATGAAAACTGCAGTATCGTGGGTGGTCGACAAGGTGCTCTTCGCGGCAGGCTATCCCATTTCGCGTACTGGCGTCATTTTGCAAATCGGCCAGTACCAGCTGCTGGTGGCCGATGCCTGCGCCGGTCTGCACACCCTGTTCACGCTCGAGGCGCTCGGCCTGCTTTACCTCAACATCGTGCGCCATAATTCGCTGTTTCGCAACATCGCGCTCGCCATCCTGATCGTGCCGATTTCCTTCATCAGCAATGTCATCCGGGTCATCGTGCTCACGCTCATCACCTATCACCTGGGCGACGCGGCCGGGCAGGGTTTCTTGCACGGTTTTGCCGGCATGGTGCTGTTCGTCAGTGCGCTGCTGCTCATCATCGGCGCCGACTCGGTGCTGCGTTTTGGCGTGCGCGAAGACGCGCTGCCCATTTTCTCGCGCGATCAAGGCCCGGCGCGGGGCATGGCGCCGCTGGCCTTCGGTCCCTTGCGCAAAACGCTGCCGGCCGGCCTGCTCATGCTGCTGGCGGTGGTGGCAACTATCGTATTCCAGCCCAGCAAGATGCTGGCGGATGCCACGCCCCGCATCGTGCTCGAAAACAGTGTCCCGAAGGAGTTCGGCGACTGGAAAGTCGACCCCGATACCGCTGCCATGGTGCCCTCCAGCGTGGCGCAGGAACGCATCGCCATGATTTATAGCCAGACCCTGAGCCGCACCTACATGAACAGCCGCGGCGAGCGCGTCATGCTGTCGATCGCCTACGGCTCAAACCAGACCCAGCAATTGCGCGCTCACCGTCAGGAGGTATGCTACAAGGCGCAGGGATTCCAGGTCGAGTCGCTGCGCAGCGACGAGCTGAAAGTCAACGGCGCCACCATCCCCGTGACACGCATGGTGGCCTCCAACGGTCCGCGCGTGGAACCCGTCACGTACTGGTTCACCATGGGCAGCAGCGTGGTGCGCAGCTACCTCGATCGCCAGGTGGCGCAGTTGAAATATGCACTATCCGATTTCATCCCGGACGGCTACCTGTTCCGGGTCTCCACCATCGACGAGAACGCGGCAGCCTCGTTTCGCGTCCAGGAAGCGTTCATCAACGATCTGATGAAAACCCTCGATCCGCAAGTGCGCGCCAAGCTGCTTGGCGCTGGCGCCTGAGGGCGGGTTAGGCCGAGCGGGAACCACCAGCATGATCACCAAGCCAGCGCCGCAGTCCCGCTACCATAGGGCAGTCGACAGGAGCAGCCTGATTGCCGCTACGCTGGCGCTTGGTCTGCTCGCTGCACTGTTCGGGGCCGCGGTGCCGCTCCTGGGATGGCTGGTACCCCTGGTGGCCATCATGGCAGGCTTCTCGCTGTGGGTCTTGCTCGACTTCCGGGCCGGGGTCGCCTTTGCCATTGTGCTGATGCCGCTGTCGGCACTGACCTTCTTCCCGCACGAAATGTTTGGTGTGCGTGGTCTGAATCCGCTCAATGTCATCCTGATGCTCACCATGCTGTCCTATATCGTGCATGCAGGCTTGCGCCGCTGGCACGATCCGCTGGTGCCAGTGCGGCTGCTGACCTGGTACGTGCTGCCCATCGCTATCGCAGCCGTGGTGGGCATGTCGAGCGTGGGTCTCATTCCCGCGCGCTTCGCCGCCGACAAGCTGATTTTGTTCAATGACGGTATTGGCTACCTGCGCGATGCCTTCTTCAAGCCGCAGTTCCTGGTCCTGCTCTCGCTACTGGTGGCACTGGCGGTGCGACACAGCCAAAAACCGGAACGCTTCCTTTACCTGATGCTCGTTTCCGGCTGGGTGTTCTGTACTTTGGTGGCCTGGCTGCTGCTCGCCAGCGGTATGTCCTTGCGCGAACTGGCTTCGCCGCTGGCGCGCACCTTTCTTGGCCGGCTAGGCATGCACGCCAATGAAATGAGCCTGCTGCTCAATATGCTCTACGCGCTTACGCTGTTTTCCATCCGCGGCCTGCGCGCCGGCATGGCCAGAAACATGCTGTTTATCTCTGCCGTGGTGTTTGGCCTGGCAGTGCTGATGACCTTTTCGCGCGGCGGCTTTCTGGGCTTCTTCCTGATTAACCTGATCTATTTCTGGAAGCGGCTCTCGGTCAAGACCGTGATCGTCGGCCTGATCGTCACCGCTTGCGTGGGGCCGTTCGTGTTCGACGCCCTGCTGGAACGGGCAATGACGGGCGTAGCCGGTGGCGACCGCGGCGCCGTGACTGCCGGCCGCCTTGACGGCATCTGGTTGCCGCTGCTGCCCTATGTGCTGGCCGAGCCGGTACTGCCGCACGGGATCTATTCCATTTTATGGAGCACGCCAGTGCGATTGAACAAAATGCTGCCGGTGGCCCAGCCCCATAGCGCGTGGCTGGGGAGCCTGATGGACCTGGGATTGATCGGCTTCGGCTTTGTGCTGGCTTTTCTGCTCCTGGTGCGGCGCGAATTCCTGCGCCTGTCGCGAACCCAGGTCGCCCCCACTTTGCAAGGTATGTTCGCGGGTGGCGCCTTGCTGGTGCCGCTGTGGTTTGTGCAGGGTCTCACCGATGACCGTTTCACCCCGACTTTTTCGCAATCCTACTTCTGGATTGCGCTCGGGGTGCTGATTGGCTGCGGCGGCCTGTACCGCGACACGCTGCGCAGCAGTCCTGCCAGCGCCGAGGATGCGCAAGCCAGGCCGAATAAGTCCCGGCTCGCCAAGCCGTGGGTCCACGATCCGCGCGAGGACGAGCGCAAGAAGGCGGTCAAATCGTGAGCGCGGCCCGGACGCCGCAGCGCAAGGCTGGCAGCATTTGCATGCTCAATTACTATGCCTGGGGCGTCATTGCCGATCTGGAGGGCAAGGCTGTGCACATCGGCGGGGAAGAGGTGCAGCATGCCCTGCTGTCGCGCTATCTGGCCAAGCGCGGCTACGAAGTCACCTCGCTTGTGGGCGACTTTGGTCAGCGCCCCGTTGAAGATATCCAAGGGGTGCGCGTGCGCAAAACCTTCAGGCTATCGGATGGCGTGCCGGGGCTGCGCTTTCTCATGCCGCGCGTCCGCTCGACATGGCAGGCGCTCAAGGTGGCCGACGCCGATACCTATTACGTGAGTTGCGCTGGCGCCATGGTCGGTATCGTGGCCGAGTTTTGCCGCCGCTACGGGCGCCGTTTTGTGTTTCGCATCGCCTCCGATGCCGACTGCGCGCCCCATACCCTGATGCTCGGCAATGTACGCGACCGCCTGCTGTATCACTACGGCTTGCGGCGCGCGCACAGCATCCTGGCCCAAACCGAGCTGCAGGCCAGGCTGCTACGCCAGCATTACGGCTTGCAAGCGCGTGTGGCCGGCATGTTTTCGGAACTGCCCGAGCGCGTGCGCAGTCTTGAGGAGCGCGGTACCGATCTGCTGTGGCTTGCCAATATGCGTTCCATGAAGCGCCCCGACTGGTTTCTAGATATCGTGCGCCAGACGCCGCAATTGGCCTGCGCCATGGCCGGCGGTGCCCATCCGGACGAGCTCGACTTGTATCAGCGTATTCTGCGTGACAGCGCGGCGCTTCCCAATCTGCGCTTTCTAGGCCAGGTGAAGTTCGGGGCTACACGCGCGCTGTTCGCCGATGCGCGTATCTTCATCAATACCTCCTCCTTCGAGGGTTTTCCGAACACCTATCTGCAGGCCTGGGCCAACGGGGTGCCGGTCATTGCCAGCTTCGATCCCGACGGGATCATCGCCGCGCGCGGGCTTGGCCTGGTTGTTACCGAGCCCGACCAGGCAGCCGCAGGTGCCCGCGCCTTGCTCGCCGATCCGTCTGGCTGGGCCCGCTGCAGTGCGCGCTGCCGCACCTACGCGCTCTCGCAGCTTGCGCCCGAACAGGTATCGGCGCCTTATCTTGCCGCGATGGTGCCGGCATGAACCGCCTTCAGCGCGCGGCCCTGCGCATGCAGTGGCGCGCCGATCTGTACCGGCACCTGGGCGGCCGCCAGGGACTCAAGGCCGGCCTGCGCGCCTACCGCCTGGTGCCGGGCTTTCGATTCATGTTCTGGCTGCGCCTGGCGGCCATGACACGCGCCTCCGGCGGTCTGTGGCGCATCGCCCATGGCGTCGCGCGCCTGATGCACCGGCGGCTGCGCTTCAAATTCGGCATCTCGATCCCGTACACCACCCAGATCGGCCCCGGGTTTTACATCGGCCACTTCGGCGGCATTGTTGTCAATGAGGCCGCGCGCATCGGGCGCAACTGCAATATTTCGCATGGCGTCACCATCGGCCAGACCAACCGGGGCGAGCGCCAGGGCGTTCCCGTCATCGGCGAGGGCGTCTATCTCGGCCCGGGCGCGGTAGTGGTGGGCGCCATCCGGATCGGCAATGGCAGCGCGATCGGCGCCAATTCGGTCGTCACGCGCGACCTGTGCGACAACGCCGTCGCTGTCGGCAACCCGGCCCGGGTCATTTCGACCAAGGGCAGCAAGGGCTATGTCGAATATTGCGATTACTCCGATGCATAGCCCGGGCGCCCTCATGAGTAGTGCAGGCTTGAAGCGTGGCGCCATTACGCTGACGGCAGCCAATATGCTCGATTTCGGGCTGCAGTTTCTGCTGCCGGTGGTACTCGTGCGGTTGTTGCCTGCCAGCGCCTTCGCCGACTACCGGCTGGCCTGGCTGGCGATCGGCACCGCCATGGCGCTGGCGCCGTTCGCCCTCCCGCGCAGCCTGTTCTATTTTGTGCCGCGCAGCGAGGACGGGACCCGCGCCGCCTATGTGCACCAGACCCTGGTGCTGATGCTGCTCAGTGGGGTCTGCGCCGGCTTGCTGCTTGGTCCGTGGAATGGACTGCTGCCGGCTAGCTTGCGCACACTGGCCGGCGCGGCCTGGTTCCTGCCTGTCTTCCTGAGCTTGTGGGTCGCAGCCAGCCTGGCCGAGTTCCTGCCCAACGCGCGCGGCGAAGTACAGGGCCAGGCCCGTCTCATCGTCGCCCTGGCCCTGCTGCGCGTGGCGCTGGTGGGATTAGCGGCCATGTCGGGACGGGCAGAGGTCGTGTTCGGCGCGCTGGTGGCCTACGCGGCCATCAAGCTTGCCCTGGTGCTATTGCACATCGGGCTACACTACGGCTGGCGGGTGTTCCCCATCCGCCCCGCAACGCTGCGCACGCAGCTAGTGTATGTGCTGCCGTTGGGGCTCGCTTCGGCATTGTTTCTCCTGCGTGGACAGGCCGACCAATGGGTGGCGGCGGCGCTATTTCCGGCGGCGAGCTTTGCAGCATTTTCGATCGGGGCCATCATCATGCCGCTGGTCGCCCTGCTGCGCAACAGTGTCAGCAACGCGATCGCCCCGCGCCTGTCCGCGCTCGAGTCGGGCAACGATCAGGCAGGCATGCTGCGCCTGAACCAGCGCGCCAACCTCGGCGCCGCCATGGTGCTGATGCCGATGCTTGCATTGACCACCGTGCTGGCCGTTCACATCGTCACCCTGGTCTACACCGAGAAATACATCGCCGCTGCCGACGTCATGCGTATCAACTGCCTGGCCCTGCTTGGCGTGGCGGTAGAGGTGAGCACCCTGACAGTGGTGCTCAATCAAGGCAGATTCCTGCTGCGGTGCGACGCATTCCTGCTACCGGTCAGCGTGGCGGCGGGCTGCATCGGCGCGGCCTTGTGGGGTCTGCCCGGTGCCGCGCTTGGCAATGTGATCACGCTCGCTGCCGGTAATGCCTTCAGCTTTTGGCGCGTGGCGCAGGTAACCGGCGTCGGTGTGGCGGGCCTGCAGCAATGGGGGACGCTGCTGCGCATCCTGCTGGCGACGCTCGCCGCGGCCAGTGTGTGCGTGCTGCTCGACCGCGCGCAATTGATCAGCGGACTGCTGCCCGAGGCGCTGCTGATCGGCGCCGTGTTCGCGCTACTCTATCTTGGCACGCTTGGACTGGCCGGCGTGCTGCCCGAAGCCCGCGCCTTGTTTTTTCGCCCGCGATAAAGGTTGACCATGGCGCCAATGTGCAAACTGCTGTTCGTCTTTGGCACCCGTCCCGAGGCCATCAAACTGGCCCCCTTGGTGCTGGCCGCGCGCGCGCACGCCGGGTTCGAGGTGGTGGTGGTGGTCAGTGCCCAGCATCGCGAAATGCTCGACAGCGTGCTGGCCTTTTTTGCCATCGTGCCTGACATGGATCTCGATCTCATGCGGCCCGGCCAAACCCTGACCGAGCTCACTGTCGGCGTGCTGGCAGGCCTGGCGCCGGTGCTCGAGCAGATCAGGCCCGACTGGATGGTGGTGCAGGGCGATACCAGCACCGCTTTCGTCGCAGCCCTGGCTGCTTTCTATGCAAGGGTGCCGGTCGCCCACGTGGAAGCAGGTCTGCGGACCGGAAATATCTACGCTCCCTTTCCCGAAGAAATGAACCGCAAGCTGGTCGGCGCCATCGCGGCCATGCACTTTGCCCCTACAGCCCGGGCGCGCGACAATCTGCTGCGCGAGGGCATAAGCGAGGCGCGCATTGCCGTCACCGGAAACACCGGTATCGACGCGCTGTTTTTGGTGCGCCATCGGCTCGGCGCCGATCCGGACTGCCGCGCCAGCGTAGGCAAAGCGCTGGAGCAACACGGCCTGCGTTCTTTGGCGCCAGAGCATCGCCGCCTGGTGCTGGTGACAGCCCACCGGCGCGAGAGTTTCGGCCAGGGCTTCGACGCTATCTGCGCCGGCATTACCGCCTTGTGCACACGTTTTCCCGAAGTGGCGTTCGTGTTCCCGGTCCACCCCAACCCGGCAGTGCGCAGCGCGGTCGACCGCCACCTGACCGGGTGTGGGCCGAATCTCTACCTGTGCCAGCCGCTCGACTACCTGCCGTTCGTGTCGCTGATGATCAACGCCAGCGTGGTGCTCACCGACTCGGGCGGGGTCCAGGAGGAGGCGCCCAGCCTCGGCAAACCGGTGGTCGTGATGCGCGACCTGACCGAGCGCATGGAGGGCGCCGCCTCTGGCATGGTGCACCTGGCCGGACCGCACCGCGACCGCATCATCGAGGCGGTGGCGCAACTGCTTGACGGTGCCGAGCCAGACGGTGCAGGAGGAAATTTTTACGGTGATGGCCATGCCTGTCCGCGCATTCTCCATGCACTTGCCAGCGCTGCGGAGCTTCGATGAAAGTGCTCGCCATCAGCTACTACGCGCCGCCACAGTTGACGCCGCAGTCGATCCAGATCGGACGCCAGTTGTACCACCTCGACGCGAGCGTGCACCTGCTGCATGGACTCGATGCGCAGTGCGCGCAAGGCTTCGATCAGTACCCCGATTTCTACCAGCGCATCATCTCGCTGGCTGTTCCCAACCCGGGCCCGCCGCTCAGTGGCATGCTGCACCGCGCCGCCTTGCGCGCTGTGCCCTTGTACGGCGCCTGTCCGGACCTGCTGGGGCCTTGGCGGCGTCACGCTCTTGCGCGCGCCATGCGCGAACTCGACGTGCTGCGCCCGGAGGTGCTGGCCAGCTTCGGCATGCCCATGAGCGCGCACCTGCTGGCGCTGGCCATCCGCCGCCGCGCTGCGGTGCCGTGGCTCGCTCATTTCAGCGATCCCTGGGCCGACAATCCCTTCCACGACACCAGCAGGCTGGAGCATCAGGTCAACCTGATGCTGGAACGGCGCGTGATCGCCGAAGCCGATCAGCTGCTGTTTACGTCCCAGCGCACGCTGGAGCTGGTCATGCGAAAGTATCCTGCCAGCTGGCGCAGCAGGGCAGCCGTTCTTCCGCATGCGTGGGACATGGCCTGCTGCGCGGGGCCGGCCCCGGCGCCATCCGCCACCGTGGCGAACAAGCGCTTTGTGATCCGCCACATCGGCGCATGTTATGGAGCGCGTTCGCCGCTGCCGCTATTTGCAGCCCTTGGGCGTATCCTCGAGCGCAGCCCGCAGGCGCTTGACGATGTGGTGTTTGAATTCGTGGGACATGTCTCGCCCGTGTTTCTTGACACGCCGCAGTTTCGGGCGCTACCGCCCAATCTGGTTCACTTGCGCGGCCAGCTTGGCTATGCCCAGTCGCAGCACCTGGCGCGCACCGCAGCAGCCTTGCTGGTAATCGACGCTCCCAGCGACAAGGAGAGCGTGTTTTTGCCCAGTAAGCTGGTTGAGTACATCGGCGCGCGCCGGCCAGTGTGGGGCATCACGCCGCCTGGAACCTCGGCCGACCTGATTGCGGAATGGGCCGGAGGCACCCAGGCCTGCGCCGCGCCGAACGATCTTGACGCCGTGGTGCGCATGCTGCAGGCCGGCCTGGCCGCGCTCGATGGGCCCGGCGTCTGGAGCGGTCCCGAGGAGCTGGTGCGCCGTTTCGCTCCTGATCGAGTGAGCGGGACGCTGCGCCAGCATTTGCGCACTGCCATTTCACGCTGTCACGCTATGCCGGGCGCCCTGGCGCGCGCGGGGCCATGATGGTCGCCGTCCCGCTGCGCATCCTGTTCCTGACCGACCAGCTTAGCTTTGGTGGCGCGGAGCGGCACCTGGTGGCTCTGGCCACGGGCCTGACGGCGCGCGGTCACAGTGTCGCGGTGGCGGGCATCAAGGCCGGCGATGACCTGCTGGACGCCCTGCGCCAGGGCGGGGTAGAGCGCATAGCTTGCTGCAATTCGCGCGGCGGGCTCGATCTTGCCGCGATCGCCGCGCTGGCGCGCATCATCGATCTGGAAGCGCCCACCGTGATGGTTGCTACTTCGCAGTACTCGCTCATGTTCGGCGTGCTGGCCCGTCTGCGCTCACGGCGCCCGCCTGCGCTCGCCTTTATCTGTCACAGCATGGGCATGGTCCAGCGCGGGGCGGGGGCGCGGCTGCGCTTCCTGATCTACCGCTGGTTCTATGGCCATGCCGATCACCTCATCTTCGTCAGCGAGCTCCAGCGTGCTTTTTTTTCCGGGATCGGCATTGCACCGGCCCGCTGCACGGTAGTGCATAACGGCGTCGACCTGCAATGGTTTGTCCCGCGTCCTCCACCCTCCATGCGCGATAAGGAATTACTGATTGGCATGTGCGCGGTCTTGCGCGAAGAAAAGGGCCACCTGGACATGCTTGAAGCGCTGGCCCTGCTGCGGAGCAAGGGTGTGCCCGCGCGCCTGCTTCTGGTGGGCGAGGGCCCCATGCGCGCCGCGATCGAGCTTTGCCGCGACAGGCTCGGCTTGGACGATGCTGTCGTGCTGGCCGGACGCCAGGATGACGTGCGGCCCTTTATTGCCCAGTGTGATGTGATGGTGCTGACCTCCCATACCGAAACGTTTCCGATCGCTACCCTTGAATATATGGCGATGGGCAAAGCCGTGGTCGCCAGCGATGTCGGTGGCTTGCGTGAGCAGCTCGAGCACGAGCGCAATGCGCTGCTCTACCCCGGCGGCGACGTGGCAGCACTGGCCGCCGCGCTGGTTCGCTGTTCCGAGCCGGCGTTGCGCGCCCGCCTGGGACAGCAAGCCTTGCATACCGTGCACCAGCGCTTCGGCATCGAGCGCATGCTGGAGCGCTACGAACTGCTGCTTGCATCCCTGGCCCAGGGGCGTGCAGCGTGCGCTCCCCTCTCCGGAGCACAGGCGTGAAATCCGTGGTCATGATCGGGCCTTCGCCGCTGTCTCGCGGCGGCATGGCCAGCGTGATCGCGCTGTTGCTTCGCCACGGTTACTGCGACAACCCGCGCTGCCGCTTCATTGCCAGCCAGGTCGATGGCAGCACCCTGCGCAAGGCATGCAGGGCGGGCGCCGCCTGCTGCCAGTTCATCGGCCTGCTGCTTGCCGGGCGAGTCGGCCTGCTGCACGTGCATGTAGCCTCCGGCATGAGCTTTTGGCGCAAGTCGGTCTTCATTAGCCTCGCGCTCATGTTCGGGGTCCCGGTCCTGTTCCACCTGCACGGCGGCGAATTCATCGACTTTGTCGAGCGCCGCCTGTCCGGTTGGCGCCGCAGTCTTGCCTGCGGTCTTGTTGCTCGTTGCGCCGGCGCGCTGGCGCTCACGGCCGAATCGGCGCACTGGCTGCGCCAGCGCTGCCGCCTTGCCAAGGTCGACGTGTTTCCCAATCCGATTGATTGCGCAGCGGCCATGCCGCGCACTCCGGCCAGGGAGGTGCTGTTCATCGGACGCCTCGAGCGCAAGAAGGGCGTGTTCGACTTGCTCGACAGTTTTCCGGCAGTTCTGCTCACCCATCCGACCGCGCGCCTGATTCTGGCAGGGGAGGGCAACAAGGATGCCGTGTTGGCGCACGCGCGCCACCTTGGCATCGCTGATCGCATCGTCCTGCCCGGCTGGGTTGGTGACATTGAGCGCGCTGCGCTGCTAGCCCGCGCTGCCGTATTTGTATTGCCATCTTGGCATGAACAAATGCCAATTGTTGTTCTCGAAGCGATGGCCGCCGGAACACCCGTTGTCGCTACTGCCGTCGGGGCTATCCCCGAAATGCTGCTCTATGGCGGGGTGGGGAAGCTGGTGCCCGCGCGGGACAGTGCCAAACTTGCAAGCGCAATTTTATGCATAATGGATGACAATATCCTTGCGGATATGTATTCTGTATCCGGACTTGCGCGTGCCAGGTCCGAATATATGGTTGAAGTCGTTTTGCAGAGACTTCAGCGACGTTATGAGGAATTAGCAGCATGATAAAAGTTTTGCCTGTTCTTGCAGTGTTCATTATTTCGACAGTAAGCTTCCCAGTCACCGCCCAGTTCACCCCCACCGTCACCAGCTACAATCCCACCGAACTCGCCGCCAATGCCAGCGCATTGAGCGTGACCGCCCTGAATAGTGCCATCGATCAGTTCGATGCCGCGTCGCCCCGCATGGGCCATCCTAGGTTATTTAAAGGACAAGCAGATTATCTTGGAATTGTTGCTGCTACGAAATCCGAACGGTTAAAGTCCATCACCGCTGTGGGTGGCTATTTGCGCCGCAACTCCGTGGCCTACCTGAGCGATTCCCTACGAGCGCAGATAGCTTCGACCACTGAATCGGTGCGCATGTCGAGCTGGTGGCAGCAGAACCGAATTCTGGAGGGAATGGCCGAATCGGCCGTGGCCTGGTACGTCACGCGCGATTCCTGGTATTTGACTGAAATGCGCGCCCGCATGCAGCTGTTCGCCCCCTCGGTCATCAGCCGCAACTGCAGCGGCGACGTTGCCGAAACGCGCGACTACGTGTGGTTTTTCGCGCTGGCCTACGATTTCGCCTACACCGGCATGAGCAGCGCCGATCGTCAGCAGGTCAAGGATGTATTGATCCGCTGCGGAAACGCCGGACTGGCCAAGGTGGCCGATACAGTGCGCCACTATCCCGAGAACGGCATTGCGTTCAACGCGCTGGGAAAATTCGTGGGCGCGATGCTGATAGTGCGCGGCGATATGCCAGAGATGAATCCCTGGCTGCGCGCCGCGCTTCCTACCTATGTCGACAGCGTCAGCCCCTGGGGCGGCAATGACGGCGGCTTTGCCAACGGCTCAACCTACGCCGAGTGGGACGCCGGCGAATCGCTGGTGTTCTGGGACCTGATTGAACGGGTGCTCGGGGTGCCGTTTTATCGCAAGCCCTGGCTGACTGAATTTGCCCGCTTCATAGCCTACGCGCTGCCGCCAGGCACCCCGGCAGGTGTGTTTGGCGACGGCGCTGAAATGCACCGCGCTGAAGACTGGGCCCGCTTCGGCAAAGCCATCATGAACCGCTCCGACACAACCCTGTCGCGCTGGTACGTCAAGCAGCAGAGCGGCGAGGATTACGCCCGCCTGCACATTCTGCTCAGTCCGCGCGAATACGGCGCGAGCGTGACGCTGCCGACCACCCAGCCCAATGGCGCCTACTTTCCCATCGTGGGCTGGGCCGCCATGCACAGCGCAATGAGCGACCGCCTGCGTACCTCGGTTTTTTTCAAGAGCAGCCCCTTCGGCTCGGTCAACCATTCGCATGCCGATCAAAACAGCTTTGTGCTGTATTCCAAGGGCAAAGTGCTGGCCATGGACAGCGGCGTCTACGACTATTACAACTCGCCCCATTGGCGCACCTATTACAAGCAGACCAGGGCGCACAACGCCATCACCTTCAATGGCGGCTATGGACAAAGCCTGGGAGCTACGGGCCTGGGCGACCGCAATGCCGCGGGACGGCTGACCAAGTTCGTTCAGACTTCCGGGTATGACATCACCAGCGGCGACGCGACGGCGGCATATGCCGGCCAGTTGACCCAGGCCAAACGCACCCTGGTTTTCGTCCGTCCGTCGACCTTGGTCACCATTGATCAGCTCAACAGCCTGACGGCGCGCAAATATGAGTACAACCTGCACTCGCCGATGCCACTCAGCGGAACTGCTGTCGACTTTCGAGCGTCCAATCTACCGGCGGAACTGTGCGGGCGGGTAGCCTCGCCCGATGCGCTGGCCATGACGACCAGCTTGGGCTATTACCCGGCCCCGGCGGTGCCGACGCCGCCGCATTACTGGAACAAGTTCGCCTTTACCACGGCAAAGACCAAGGGCCTCATTGTTTCCGTATTGCGCGCCAACTGCCAGACGCCGAAAGAGAACATCAGTTTTATCGCCTCCGGCGCCACGATTCATGTGGGCGGGCGCGTGATTACAGTGACGGATGCGGATGTGACGGTACAGTAATCTTCCTCGGGAGGCAGGCATGCTGGACGCGGGCGATCGATTGCAACAATGGACAGGGCGCCTGCGCTTCGGCCTCATCGACCTGATCCGTGGAACTCGCTCGCTGTCCCTGCTGCGCGAGCTCGAAACGCTGCAGTTCGCCGCGCCCGAGCAGCTGCGCACGCGCCAGCAAGCGCTGCTCGAGCGCTATGCGCGCACGGTGCGCGCCGCCAGCCCCCTGTATGCAGGCTATGCCGACTTTTCCGATTTTCCCGTCATCGACAAAGCCTTCGCCAACGCCCACCGCGAGCGCCTGCTCAACCCGGTCTATCGCGGCAAGGTGGTGCGCAAAAAAACCGGTGGCTCCACCGGCGAGCCTTTCGTCTACAGCACCGGGGTGCTAGCCCAATCCTATCTGTGGGCCGCCATTTTGCTGAGCTGGCGGGTAGCAGGGTATCGGCTGGGCGAGCCGGTCGCCTTCCTTGCAGGCACGGCGCTGTTCGGCACCGGCTACAAGCAAAAACTGTATTACCGGCTCATGAACGTGCACCTGTTTTCAGCTTTCGACCTGTCGGCGGCCAGGCTCGACGGCTACGCAGGCGCCATCGCCCGCTCGAAGTGCCGCCTGCTGTATGGCTACGCCTCAGCCATCCACCATCTGGCGCTGCACCTGCTGCAGACCGGCGCCAGGCCTGCCTTCGTGCTGCGCGGCGTGGTCTGTACGGCCGAAGTGCTCACCCCCGCCATGCGCGCCACCATCGAGCGCGCCTTCGGGGCGCCGTGTTTCAGCCAGTACGGTTGCAACGACGCCGGTGTCTCGGCCTATGAATGCGAACGGCGCGACGGCTTTCATCTCATTACCGAGCGCTCCTACTTCGAGGTGCTTGCCGACGGGCGCCTGGTGTCGACCGACCTGGCCAATTACGCATTTTTCCTGCCCCGCTACGACACCGGCGATCGGGTCGACATGGCGCCCAAGCCGTGCGCTTGTGGACGCGGCTTCCCATTGATTCAATCCGTGCTCGGTCGCAGCAACGACATGGTGATCGACGCCCGGGGCAACGCTGTCCATTCCGAGTTCTTCACCCATTTGTTCCGCGAAGATGCGCGCATCGGCGCGTTCCAAGTCATTTACGACGATACCGAACTGGCCGTCATTGTCCAATGCAGCGACCCCGCTTTTGCCCATCCGCCTTACCTGGAACGCATCGGCCGGGCCCTCGTCTTCGAGCGCGTGCGCTTTGCCGTCAACCGGGCCTTCGTAGCCATTCACAATGGTAAGCACCGCTTTGTGCTGCGGGTCGACAAGGTCAGCCAACTGCTTGAGGATGCAGTAGAGGTGGCGCCATGATGAGCGTTCCAGAACCCCGCGCACGCTTGCACTGTAGAGCAGGCGGGCATTTCGTATTTCCCTCTATAATTGCGATTTTGATAAATCCTCGACAATCATGGCTCTGATCTATCTAGTTGCAGGCGCACGTCCCAATTTCATGAAAATTGCGCCCATCGTCCGCGCGCTGCAGGCCCAGGATGCACTGAGCTTCAAGATCATCCATACCGGTCAGCACTATGACCGCGACATGAACGAGGTATTTTTCGAAGAGCTCGGCATTCCCCAGCCCGATGTCTTCATGGGCGCGGGCGGGGGCAGCCATGCCGCCCAAACCGCGAAAATCATGGTCGCTTTCGAAGAGCTGTGCCTTGCCGAGCGGCCCGCGGCGGTGCTGGTGGTGGGCGACGTCAATTCGACGCTGGCCTGCTCGATCTCGGCCAAAAAGCTCAACATTCCGGTGGCGCACGTCGAAGCAGGCCTGCGCAGCGGCGACATGACCATGCCCGAGGAAATCAACCGCCTGGTTACCGACAGTATCACCGACTGGTTCTTCGTCACCGAACCGTCCGCGGTCAAGCACTTGCAGCGCGAGGGCAAGGCCGAGTCTGCCATTCATTATGTCGGCCACGTCATGGTGGACAATGTGCTGTTCCAGGCCGACAAGCTGACTGGCGCCGATACCTCCGGTTTTGAAACCAGCGCCTTCAAGGCGGCCCAGGCCGAGAAGGGCGGGCGCTATGGCGTCATCACCTTGCACCGCCCCAGTAATGTCGACGATCAGGCCATGATGACGAAGCTGTCAGGCGCGCTGCGCGAGATCGCCAGCGAGCTGCCCCTGGTGTTTCCTGTCCACCCGCGCACCCGCGCCAACCTGGCCAGTTTCGGCATCGATCTCGGTCCCAATATCACCCTGGTCGGCCCGCAGGCCTACATGGCCTTCCTCAATCTGTGGAAGGACGCGGCCGTGGTGCTCACCGACAGCGGCGGCATGCAGGAAGAAACCACGGCGCTGGGTGTGCCCTGCATTACCATCCGCGAAAACACCGAGCGTCCCGTCACCGTCGACGAAGGGTCCAACGTGCTCGCCGGGACCGATCCGGCGCGCATCGTTGCCGAGGCAAAAAAGGTCTTGCGCGGCGAAGGCAAGCAAGGGCGCCGTCCGCATCTGTGGGACGGCAAGGCGGCCGAACGCATCGTCGCCGTGTTGACCAGGGAACTCCAGTAATGCAACGCATTTCCATGATGGGCTGTCAGATCGACAATCTCACCATGGAAGAGACGCTGGGGCGCATCGAAGCCTTTATCGCCTCGGGACGTCCGCACCAGCATGTGGTGGTCAACGTCGACAAGCTGGTCAAGGCCAGCCGCGACGCCGAGCTGCGTAGCATCATCAACCAGTGCGCCCTGATCAATGTGGATGGCATGCCGGTGGTGTGGGCCGCGCGCCTGCTCGGCAAGCCGCTCAAGGAACGCGTGGCCGGGATTGATCTGTTCGAAGCCCTGATGGGGCGCGCGGCGCAGCAAGGCTGGCGCGTGTTCCTGCTGGGCGCGCAGGAGGAAGTCGTGGCCGGCGTCAAGCGCAGCTACGAACAGAAATACCCCGGTCTGACAGTGGCGGGATACCGCAACGGCTACTGGACCCCGGACCAGGAACCGGACGTGGTGCGCCAGATCGCCGAGGCCAGGGCCGACCTGCTGTTTGTGGCCATCAGCTCGCCAAAAAAGGAGCAGTTCCTGGGCCAATACCAGGCATTGATGCAGGTTCCCTTCGCCATGGGCGTGGGCGGCACCTTCGACGTGGCCGTGGGGCGGGTCAAGCGCGCTCCCTTGTGGATGCAGAAGTCGGGCCTGGAATGGTTTTATCGCTTTCTCCAAGAACCACGCCGCATGTTCAGGCGCTACTTCATCGACGATATGGCGTTTGTGTGGCTTTTTTTAAAAGAGGCAGTGCGCCGCTGACAAGGTCTGTTGGCTATAAAAATCAAAAAAGCTGGGCGCGGATGGCTGACTTAACACCATCCAGCCTTTATGATGTCCGTGCGCTGCGTGCGGCGGACTGCAGGGTAGGGCGCTCCCGGGTGAGCGCATCGATTTTAACCATTCACAGTGGAATCACATGAAAATTCTCGTTACCGGTGGCCTGGGCTACATCGGCTCGCATACCTGCGTTGAACTCATCGCCGCTGGCCACCAGCCAGTCGCTCTCGACAATCTGTCCAACACCCAGCTGGCGGTGCAGGCGCGCGTCGAGCGCATTACGGGTCAGCCGCTGCCCTTCATCGAAGCCGACATCCGCGACCGCGCCGCGCTTGACGCCGCGTTCGGCGCCCATGATTTCGATGCAGTGGTGCACTTCGCCGGCCTCAAGGCGGTGGGGGAGTCGACCGCCCAGCCCTTGCGCTATTACGACAATAACCTGACCGGCACCCTGGTGCTGCTCGACAGCATGGGCAGGCATGGCGTCAAGTCGCTCGTGTTCAGTTCCTCGGCCACGGTCTACGGCGACCCGGCCTCGGTGCCGATCCGTGAAGACTTCCCGCTGGCGGCCACCAATCCCTACGGCCGCAGCAAGCTCATCATCGAGCAAATGCTGGGCGACCTGGCCGTGTCCGATCCCACCTGGCGCATTGCGCTGCTGCGCTACTTCAATCCGGTGGGCGCGCACGAAAGCGGTCTGATCGGTGAAGAACCTAACGGGATTCCCAACAACCTGATGCCGTTTGTCGCCCAGGTGGCCGATGGCAGGCGCGAGCGTCTGTCGGTCTTCGGCGGCGACTATCCGACGCCGGACGGCACCGGCGTGCGCGACTATATTCACGTGGTCGACCTCGCGCTCGGCCACGTGCGCACGCTCGACAAGCTGGCGACAGGCCCTGGTGTTGTTACGTACAATCTTGGCACCGGACGTGGCAATAGCGTGCTCGAAATGGTGCGGGAATTTGAACGCGCAAGCGGCAAGTCGATTCCCTACCAGATCGTGGCGCGCCGTCCCGGCGACATCGCCGCATGCTACGCCGATCCGACACTGGCCGAGACCGAGCTGGGCTGGAAAGCCGAGCGCGATCTGGCGCAAATGTGCGCCGATTCATGGCGCTGGCAATCCCAGCCCAAGTAACAACAAAGGAAGCAGCAATGAAAGCGATGATACTGGCGGCCGGTAAGGGCACCCGTGTGCGTCCCCTGACCTACGATCTGCCCAAACCCATGATTCCCATCCTGGGCAAGCCGGTCATGGCATACCTGGTCGAGCACCTGGCCAAGTATGGCGTGACCGAAATCATGGTCAACGTCAGCTACCTGCACGAGAAAATCGAAGAGTATTTCGGCGAAGGCCACCAGTTCGGCGTGCAGATCGGCTATTCCTTCGAGGGCTACACCAACGACCTCGGCGAAGTGGTGCCGCAGCCCATCGGTTCGGCCGGCGGCATGAAGAAAATCCACGAGTTCGGCGGCTTTTTCGACGAGACCACGGTGGTGCTGTGCGGCGATGCGCTGATCGACCTCGACCTCAAATCGGCCTTGTTCGAACACCGCCGCAAGGGCGCGCTAGCCTCCGTCATCACCAAGGAAGTGCCGTGGGACAAAGTATCGAGCTACGGCGTGGTGGTCACTGATGCCGAAGGGCGCATCACCGAATTCCAGGAAAAGCCCTCGCAAGCGGAGGCCAAATCCAATTTCATCAGTACCGGTATCTACATTTTCGAGCCCGAGGTGATCGACCTGATTCCGGCCGACCGTCCCTTCGACATCGGCTCGGAACTGTTTCCCCTGCTGGCCGAACGCGGCCTGCCGTTTTTTGCCCAGGCCCGTTCCTTCAACTGGATCGACATCGGCACCGTGTCCGATTACTGGCAGGTGCTGCAAAACGTACTGCTGGGCGAAGAAGCCCAGCTCGACGTGCCCGGTACCCAGATCGAAACCGGCTTATGGGTGGGCCTGAACACCCGCATCGACTGGGAGGGCACCACCATCGAAGGTCCCGTCTACATCGGCTCGGGCACCCGGATCGAGGCGGGAGCGACCATCATCGGCCCCAGCTGGATCGGCCACGGCAGCCATATCTGCGCCGGCGCCGAGGTGGTGCGTAGCGTGCTCTTCGAATACACCCGAGTGTTGCATAATGTAAACTTGCATGAAAAGATAGTTTATAAGGATTACAGTGTGGACCGCGATGGCGAGATGCGCCACGTGTCGGATTACGATGCCGACGAGTGGCTCAATGCCCGCGACCGGCGCCAGAGCCGGCGAACAGAGATTGCAGCTGAACCGATCAGATAATAATACGAAGGCAGAACATGAAAATTTACCCAGTCATTTTGTCCGGCGGCGCCGGCACCCGCTTGTGGCCCTTGTCGCGCGCGGTCATGCCCAAGCAGCTGTTGCCGCTTGTTTCGGACAAAACGATGCTGCAGGATACCGTCCTGCGGGTGGCCGGCTGGCCACAACTGATGGCCCCACTGGTAGTATGCGGCAATGAACACCGCTTCATGGTGGCCGAGCAACTGCGCGAGATCGGCATCACCCCGCTTGGCATTCTGCTCGAGCCGGTCGGGCGCAACACCGCGCCGGCCGTGGCGGCCGCGGCCAATTACCTGCACGCTATCGATCCCGATGCAGTCATGCTGGTGCTGCCAGCCGACCACGTGATCGAAAAGAACGCCGCCTTCCAGGCCGCCGTCAACACGGCCGCGCGCATGGTGGAATCGGGCTCCCTGGCCACCTTCGGCATCGTGCCGCAGGCGCCTGAAACCGGCTACGGCTACATCCACCGCGGCCCCCTGGCCGAGGGCGCCGACGACTGCTATCAGGTCGACCGCTTTGTCGAAAAGCCCGACCGTGACACTGCCCAGACCTTTGTCGACGATGGCGGCTACTACTGGAACAGCGGCATGTTCCTGTTCCGCGCCGAGCGCTACCTCGAAGAGCTGGCGTCGTTCGTACCGGCCATTGCCGCAGCAGCCGAAGCGGCCGTGCGCCTGGGTTACCGCGACCTCGATTTCTGCCGTCTGGATGAAGCTTCGTTCACCCTGTGCCCGTCCGATTCGATCGACTACGCGGTCATGGAGCGCACCAGCCATGCGGTGGTCGTGCCGGCCGATATCGGCTGGAGCGATGTAGGTTCCTGGTCCGCCCTGTGGCAGGTCCAGCATGGCGATGGCGACGGCAATGTGCAGCGCGGCGACGTCTATCTCGACGGCGTCACCAATTCGCTGGTGCGCGCTGAAAGCCGCATCGTGGCCGTGGTTGGCGTCAAGGACCTGATCGTGGTCGAAACGCCCGACGCGGTGCTGGTGGCCCACAAGGACCAGGTCCAGCGCGTCAAGCAGGTGGTCGATCACCTCAAGTCCAAGGAGCGTACCGAGCACCTGCACCACACCAAGGTCTATCGCCCGTGGGGGTATTACGAAGGCATCGACGCGGGCGACCGTTTCCAGGTCAAGCGCATTACGGTCAAGCCGGGCGAAAAACTGTCGCTGCAAATGCACCATCACCGCGCCGAACACTGGGTCGTGGTCAGCGGCACCGCGCGCGTGACCTGTGGCGAGAAGGTCAGCCTGCTGTCCGAAAACGAGTCCACCTATATCCCGATCGGCATGAACCACCGCCTCGAGAATCCGGGCAAACTTCCCTTGCACATCATCGAGGTGCAGTCGGGCAGCTACCTCGGCGAAGACGATATCGTGCGCTTTGAAGATATTTACAAGCGCGCTTGAGTAGCCAGGCCGCCGTTATTGCGCTTGCGGGCGGATAACGGCCGGCTTTAGCTGGACTGTTTGCTATGTCCAGCTAGCTTACTTTCTTTAACAAAATTTCCTCACCTCATTTTTCCTGCGCTCTACAATTTAACCTTTCTGGTTTATTGATGAGATCGCATGACGACGTCGTCTCCCGGGCTTACAGCCAACGCTAGTCTTAATTCTTTGCAAACTGGTCGCGCGTGGTTCAGCGGAAATGCGACACAAAATGGTATTCCTGCCATCGTTACGTCACATTTTCCGCACGTAAAGTATTTCCCGTGGGATACAATTTACTCTGTGTTGAACGCGGAGTGAATGAGATGCTGACCCCAGTGTGCAAATTGTTGCTGACCTCGACGATGATGTTGTTGCTAAGCGCATGCGGCGGGAGCGATCCGACCGTCACCGATACTGTACTGGTGTATACCCCTGCCCAGCATGGCGCCGCGGTGCAGCACGCGCCTGCCCAAGCGCCGGCGCCCAAGGTGCTGGTCTCGTCGGCCAGCGAGAGCGATCGCCAGGCCGAAGCATTGCGCATGGTCGATACTGAGCGCGCCATGTCGCTGGAAATGAACCGGCGCCACAGCGAACAGCTCGAACGCGAAGCGCGCATCGCCTCCAATGCGCGCGCCGGCGTGGTGCAAAGTCCCGGGTGCGAAGATACTACCGGCCATGAAGCCGTCCTGTGCGAGCAGCGTGTAGCCTCGCTCTAAGGCTCCGCTCAGTTAGTTCCCGCCCGAATTCATCGATTGATCGCGCGCACGTTCGCGTTGCGTGTGCTACCGGGCCGCTAGCGTGCCGGTGCTACAGTCGTCGCCACCATCTCAAGAGCCGAGGCTCCCATGTACGTGCGCGCCGCCGTGTTGCTGCTCTTTGCCCTCGCGCAGCACGCGCACGCCCAGTTTGCAGCACCGGCCCTCACCAGCGCCGAGCTGGCCATCGTCATCAATGACGCCGATCCCAACAGTGTGGAAGTAGGGGAGTACTACCGCCGGGTGCGCAATATCCCTCCGGCTAATGTGGTGCACGTCAACATTCCGGGCAAGCCGCAGCGCCTGGACCCAGCCCCGTTCGATGCGCTGCGACGCCACATCGACAGCCGACTGGGGCCCGCCATCCAGGCAGTGCTCATGGTCTGGACCGCGCCTTATGCGGTAGGCTGCAACGGCATCACTGCTGCCTACACCATGGGCTACGACGCGGCGCAATGCCGCAGCACCTGCGCCGCCGGCCGTCCCAGCAGCTATTACAACGCCGACGATGCGCGTCCCTTCAGCAATCGGGGCATGCGCCTGTCGATGCTGCTGCCCACCGAGTCGGTGGCCGAGGCCAAAGCCCTGATCGACCGCGGCACGGCCAGCGGCTTTCGGGTGCTGCCGGCTACGGCCTACTATCTGGCCACTTCACAGCAGGCGCGTAACGCCAGGGCCCGGTTTTTTCCGCGCCCGGCCGTGCTGGCTGCCAAGAAGCTCACCGTCACGCGCCTGCACGCCGACGCCCTCGACGGTCCGCGCGACATCCTGATCTACCAGACTGGCATGGCCAGCGTCGCCAAGCTTGATACCCTGGGCTTTGTGCCGGGCGCGCTGGCCGATCATCTGACGTCGTTCGGCGGCGACTTGCTCGGCAACAGCCAGATGAGCAGTCTGCGCTGGCTGCAGGCCGGCGCCACCGCCAGCTACGGCACCGTCAGCGAGCCCTGCAATCACTGGCAGAAATTCCCCCAGCCCTCAGTACTGCTCAAGCACTACGTGAGCGGCAGCACAGCCATCGAAGCCTATTGGCGCAGCGTGGCCTGGCCCGCCCAAGGCGTGTTTATCGGCGAACCGCTGGCCGCGCCTTACCGGCGCCAGCGCTGACTGCGTTGATCCGTTCGGCTCAATGCAGCGTCATCACCGCGTCATCTGCTCCTATTACCATCGGCACATTGCCACATTGGCTCATTGAGCGCGCCGCGCGCGGTCCCAGGCGGCTCACCCCATTTCTCCTTGCAGGATTCTCGATGAATTTCAGCTATTCCGGCCGTCCCGCTCTGCTTGCGGCCTTGCTTTCTACGCTGTCGGCGCCCGTAATGGCTGCCTCGCCCAACCTGGTAATCAGCCAGATTTACGGCGCCGGTGGCAATGCAAGCACCAACCCCTATCGTCACGATTACGTCGAAATCTTCAATCGCGGCTCGACGGCTGTCACCGCAACCGGCTGGACCTTGCAATATGGCGCGGCGGGCAACACGGCGGCGTGGACTGGCAAGGCGATCCTGCCGACCTTTACCGTGCAGCCCGGCCAGTATGTGCTCATCCAGCAAGCCATCGGCAGCAATGCCACCACCCCGGCATTGCCTCAGCCAGTGATCGTGCCCACCAGCGGCCTGCTCAGCATGGCGGCCGCTGCAGGCAAAGTTGCCCTGGTCAATGATGCGGTCACTATTTCCGGCGTGGCCCCGGCCACCAGCAATGTGGTCGACCTGGTCGGCTATGGGGCGGCCAACGGCTTCGAGGGCGCAGGCCCCACGGCAGCAACGTCCAATACGCTGGCCGTGTTCCGGGCCGACGCCGGGTGCACCGATTCCGATAACAATCAGGCCGATTTTGCCGCTGCGGCGCCAGCGCCGCGCACCAGCGATTCGCCGCGCAATCTGTGCGGCGGCGTCACTGCCCAGCCGATTGCAGCCACCTGCCCAGCGAGCCTGAGCTTTGCTTTGGGCAGCGAGGGCCGCGCCAGCCTGTCGGCCATCGATCCCGACAGTGTGCTGCTGGGGGCAGCCATTGCCAGCAACGCCGTTCCCGGTATTAGCCTGGGCGGTTATGTCGCCGCCGCCGACGGGCACAGCGGCAGCGTCGAACTGATAGCAAGCAGCGCCTTGGCCGACGGCATATATCCCGTGGTGGTGCGCTTTACCAGCGACGGCGGCCAGGAAGCCAGTTGCACGGTCAGCGTGCGGACGCTTTCGCCGCGTTCGATTCCGACGATCCAGGGAGCCGGCCTGACCAGCGCCTACGACAACGCCCAGGTCATCACCACCGGTGTCGTCACCCACAAGGTCGGCACCAGCTATTTCCTGCAAGACCCCGTCGGCGACGGCGATCCGACCACCTCCGACGCCCTGTTCATCTTTACCAACGCACCCAACAACGTTGCGGTGGGCGACCTGGTGCGCGTGACCGGCACCATCACCGAATACCGGCCCGCCGGCGCGCCGCGCACCTATACCGAGATGAAGGATGTGCTCGAGACAGTGGTGCTGGCAAGCGGGCGCACGATCACCCCGACCAATATCGACTTCGCCGGCAACGCTGATCTGGCGCGCCTTGAATCCATGCTCGTCAACATCACCAATGCGCTCACCGTCAATCAGACCAGCTACCTGGGCGACCGCGGCGAACTGACGCTGTCTGTGGGCCGGCGCGAAAACGCGACCAACCGCTTCCGCCCGGGAGCGCCGGAAGCGCTAGCGCTGGCGGCCGACAACGCCAACAACGAACTGGTGCTCGACGATAGCCTGTTCGTGACGCCGGCCACCGTGCCTTACCTGGGCGCCAGCGGCACCGTGCGCGCTGGCGATACCGTCACGGGCCTGACCGGGGTGATCGACTTCGGCTCGGTCGGCGGCGGCGGGGCGGGCTTCAAGCTGCAGCCAACCATGGCGCCGGTGTTCTCGCGCACCAACCCGCGCACTGCGACGCCAATCCTGGCGCAGGGCAACATCAAGGTGGCGGGCGCGAATGTGTTGAACTACTTCACCACCTTCCTGGACGGCACCGACGTATTCGGCAAGTCGGGCCAGGGCTGTGCGCTGGGCAGCAGCGTGCGGGCCTCCAACTGCCGCGGCGCCGACAATGCAGCCGAATTCGAGCGCCAGAACGCCAAGGTGGTAGCCCAGCTGCTGGCCATGAATGCCGACGTGGTCGGCCTGACGGAAATCCAGAACAACGGCGATATCGCGGTTGACTACCTGACACAGCGACTCAACGCCGTGGCCGGGGCCGGTACCTACGCCTACGTGCCGCGTCCGCCCGCCAGCGGGACCGACGCCATCCGCGTCGCCATGCTCTACAAGCCGGCCAAGCTGAGCCTGGTGGGGGCCGCGCTGTCGGATGGGGACGCCGTGAACAACCGCGCCCCGATGGCGCAGACTTTCATTGCCGGCAATGGCGCCAAGTTTTCGGTGATCGTCAATCACCTGCGCGCCAAGGCGTGCTCGTCGAGCGGCACGCCTGATACTGGCGACGGCCAAGGCTGCAACAATGCCATCCGCGTGAATCAGGCTACCCGCCTCATGAGCTACTTCGTGCCCGAAGTCGTCGCCGCCGCCGGTGACCGCGACGTCCTGATCATCGGCGACATGAACGCCCACGGTTTCGAGGACCCGATCCATCTGATCACGCAGGCTGGCTACGTCAACCAGCTCGAGCGTTTCGTGCGGCCGCACGGCATTCCCTATTCCTATGTGTTCGACGGGGTGTCAGGCTACCTCGACCATGTGCTGGCGTCGCCCACGCTGAGCGCCCAGGTAATCGCTGCTAGCGAGTGGCACACCAATGCGGACGAGCCGACCGTGCTCGACTACAATACCGATCGCAAGAATGCAGCGGCCCAGGCCTTGTATGCCAGCGATGCCTACCGTTCGTCGGACCATGATCCCGTGCTGGTGTCGCTGAACCTGCCGACTCCGCCCCTTGATCTCACGGCCAGCCTGACGATCACCCGGCCGGACCCGTTCGCCGAGCCTGACCGGCTCTCGTTTACCGCGGTCATGACGTTCACCAATCGCACCAGCGCGCCACTGAGCGGTCCGTTCTATGTCACTTTCAATGAGCTGACGCCAGGGGTTACATTGGTCAACGCGAACGGCGTCAAGGATGGCGCGCCCTACATTATTCTGCACCGCACTACCATCCCGGCGGGCGGCAAGATGACAGTTCCGGTCCGCTTCAGCAACCCGAGTCAAGCCACCATCGACTTTACCAACTCAATATTTAGCGGTAACTTCTAAATGCGTGTGGTAAAAATTACACATTGTCTGCAAAAGACAATGTGTTTTTTTTAACCACAATTCATCGCCCCGGTTCTCGCTGCGAGCCATGTGCAGCTGGCAAGCATATTTATTCCAATTTCGACTGAATCCCTCATTTAAATCATATTGGTTGTCCGTATCCCCATCATGCATAGTCGCCTTTCTCGTGGGATTGTGTGAGTTTGTGGAGGCGGTTGAACATGGCAGCGCATATTCTGGTGATCGAAGCTGATGGCAAGGTGCAGGAGCAGTTGCGCCTGAACCTGGCGCGCGCGGGCCACGCGGTCGACTGCGTGGCTGACGCCGATGCGGCCCTGCTGGCGTTCGATGCGGAGGTGCCCGATGTGATCGTGCTCGAGTGGGATCTGCCGGGACAGCCCGGCATCGCGCTGATCCGGCGCCTGCGCGCCGACCCGCGCACGCGCGATCTGCCCCTGATCATGCTCAGCGCGCGCTGCGGCGAGGCTGACAAGGTGCTGGCGCTGGAAAACGGCGCCGACGACTACGTGACCAAGCCCTTCAGCCCGCGCGAACTGCTGGCCCGTATCCACGCCTTGCTGCGCCGGCGCGCTCCGGTGGCCGGGTCCGCCACCATCCAGCTCGGTGGCTTGCGCCTCGATCCGGTCACCCATCGCGTCACCGCCGGTGCGCAACGGGTTGAGCTCGGCCCGATTGAATTTCGCCTTCTGAACTTCCTGATGCACCATCCCGAGCGCGTGCATACCCGCTCCCAGCTGCTCGACCAGGTATGGGGCAGCCACGTGTTCCTAGACGAACGGACCGTGGACGCCCACGTGGGACGCCTGCGCAGCGCGCTGCAGCCAAGCGGCCACCAGCAACGCATCGATACCGTGCGCGGCAGCGGCTACCGCTTCGTGGCCTGGCTGGCCGACGCTGCCTGAAGTACCTGCCGCGCATGGACCAGCTGGTCATTCTCAGCAAGCTGGAGCAGGAGTACCTGCTGCACACCATCGAGTCTTCGCTGCAAATCCGCATGCCCAGCCAGTTATTCCTGTGGGCCCAGGGCCAGTTGCAAGCCTTGTTGCCGCACCAGGTGCTGGTATGCATGCAATTCGACCAGGCCCATGCCCTGGTGCGCCTCGAATGCCTGCACGGCAATGTGATGGACGCCGATACCCTGGCCGCCTTGTGCGACAGCCAGCGTGGGCTGGCCGTGCAGGCTGCCCGTCATTGCAGCGTCAGCGGCTCCTTGCCCAGCATGATGGACACGGCGGCAAGCGTGCCACCGGCGCTGTTGCAGTTCCAGGTCCGGCTGCGCGCCAGCGGGCACGCCAATCTGTTGTTGCACGGGAGCGGTATGGTGGCCGGGGGCGCCACCGTGTTTGCCCTGTTCGGCTTGCCGCTGCGGCCGGGGCCGCGCCAGGCTTATTTTCTGGCGCTGCTGCTGCCGCACCTGCACCTTGCCTTGCTGCGCCTGGAGCGGCGGGCAGAGGCGCCGCGCCGCTCGCCGCGCACCGGTGCTGCGCGCACCCTGAGTCCGCGTGAAGCTGAAATCATGCACTGGCTGCGAGAAGGCAGGACCAATGCCGAGATCGCCGCGATTTTGGGCCTGAGCCCGCTCACCGTGAAAAATCACCTGCAACGTATGTATCGCCTGCTTGGCGTTGGCAACCGCACCGAGGCAGTGGCGCGCAGCCTGACCCCGGCATATCTGATCAGTCCGGCTTAAGAGTTGCCGGTTATAGTAGGGAAAGCGGCAGGTCGGGAACCATTGACCAGGCTCGGCGTACGGCCAAACAATTGTTGTCGCAATAGCAGGTGGCATGGTAGCCTTGCGAGCTAAACGCAGTCTTTTGAGGAGTCGGCAGGATGTTTGCAGCAATGAATTTTCGCGGTCGCCAGCGCGTCGCGCCAGGTGGCTTCACCCTGCTCGAATTATTGGTCGTCATCGTAATCATCGGACTGCTGGCCGCTTACGTCGGCCCCAAGTATTTCGCCCAGCTGGGCAAATCCGAAGTCGTCGTCGCCAAGGCCCAGATGGAAGCATTCGACAAGTCGCTCGACACCTTCCGCCTCGATGTTGGGCGCTATCCCACCACCGAAGAAGGCATGGGCGCGCTGATGACGGCGCCCCCCACCGGCGCAGCCAAATGGAACGGCCCCTACCTCAAAAAGGGCGTGCCGGCCGACCCTTGGGGCAACCCCTACCAGTATCGTTCGCCCGGCGCCAAGAGCGAGTACGAACTGATCTCGCTGGGCAAGGACGGCCAGCAGGGCGGCAGCGGCGAAAACGCCGACATCGTTTCGCAGTAGCGCCAGGCGCAGCAAGCTCTCCCATGCAGTTCGCCGTCCGCACCCTCGCGCCTGACCTGTCGATCGCGCGCCAGGTCGTCGACGCCGTCGACGAGGCCGACGCGCGCCGCCAGTTCGAGTCGCGCGGCCTGTTCGTTAGCGAAGTCGAGGCGGTCAGCCAGGCCGGGCGTCGACGCGGCAGTTTGTCGCTGGTGCTGTTCAGCCAGGAACTGCTGGCGCTGCTCACGGCCGGCCTGGGCATTGTCGAGGCGCTCGAAGCGCTGCTCGAGAAAGAAGCCAACCAGGTGCTGCGCAGCGTGCTCGAACGCCTGCTGGGCGGACTGCGCGAAGGCAAGCGCTTTTCCAGCGTGCTGGCCGAACAGCCCGATTTATTCCCGCCGCTGTACATCGGCATCGTGCGCGCCGCCGAAGGCACCAGCGATCTGCCGCGTTCACTGTCGCGCTTCATCGACTACCAGCAGCGCATCGACATCGTACGCAAGAAGATCGTCAGCGCCTCGATTTATCCGGTGATTCTGCTCTCCGTCGGCGCCGGCGTGAGTCTGTTTCTGATTGCCTATGTGGTGCCGCGCTTCGCCGAGGTCTACCAGGGCGCGGGCCGCAACCTGCCGTGGATGTCGCAGGTGCTGCTGGGCTGGGGCCAGTTTGCGGCCAGCCACACGGCGCTGCTGCTGTCCGGGCTGGGCGCGCTGGCGCTCGGCGCGGTGCTGCTATGGCGCCATTTGAGCCGCAGCGGCGCCCTGATGCGCATGGTCGCGCGCCTGCCCGGCATTGGCGAACGCATGCGCGTCTACGAGCTCTCGCGCCTGTACCTCACGCTGGGCATGCTGAGCGAGGGCGGCATCACCATTGTGCATGCCATCGACACGGTGCAGGCCATGGTGTCGCCCGCCATGCGCAGTGCGCTGCTGCAGGCCAAGGCGAGCGTCGAATCCGGCCTGCCCCTGTCGAGCGCATTTGAAATGCACGGCCTGACCACGCCGATCTCGCTGCGCATGCTGCGCGTGGGTGAGCGCACCGGCGACATGGGACCCATGCTGACCCAGTCGGCCGCTTTCTACGACGGCGAGATCACGCGCTGGATCGACCGCTTCACACGCACCTTCGAGCCTTTGCTCATGGCGGCCATCGGCATCGTCGTGGGCGCCATCGTGGTGCTGCTCTACATGCCCATTTTCGATCTGGCCGGAGACATGTCGTGAGCGCGGCCATGATCGACGCAGCGCTGCTGGCGCGTGCCCGCAGCGCCAGCCTGCAGTCGCAGCGCACCCTGATGGCCGAACTCGAAGCGCTGTCCGATCTCGATCCGCGCCTGATCCTGCGCGAGCTGGCGCGCCCGTTCGGCCTGGCCGTGATGGAGACGGCCGAGATGCTGGCCTGCGCGCCGGCCTTCGACCTGCTGCCACTGGCGCAGGCGCTGGGGCGCCACTGCGTGCTGCTGCGCTGCGCCGACGGCTACCTGACAGGGGTGATTGCCGACCCGTTCGACCTGGATCTGCAGACCTGGCTTGAAACCCGGGCCGGCGCCAGCGCCGCCGGAGCGCTGCAACTGCGCCTGGCCCTGCAGTCCGACATCCAGGCCTACCTCTCGCGCCAGGAAGAATCGGCGCGCGCGGTCGACACCTTGGTGGCCGGGGTGTCGGAAGCGCGGCGCGACGGCAAGACCGCCGCCGTGCTGTCGTTCGCCTCAGTCTCGGAGGCTGCCAGTCCGGCGGTCAAGCTGGTCAACTCGACCCTGTACGATGCGCTCAAGGCCGGCGCCTCCGACATCCACCTGGAGAGCACGGCCGGCGGCCTGGCGGTGAAATACCGGGTCGACGGCGTGCTCGATCACGCCACCTCCGTCAACGGAATCGAAGTGGCCGAGCACATCATCTCGCGCCTGAAGGTGCTGGCCGAACTCGACATCGCCGAGCGGCGCGTGCCGCAGGATGGCAGCTTCCGGGTCGAATCGGGCGGGCGCGAAATCGATTTGCGCGTCTCGATCATGCCCAGCATTCACGGTGAGGACGCGGTCATCCGTATTCTCGACAAGCGCGCCATGATCGAAGCCTACGGCGCCCTCACGCTCGAAGCGCTGGGCTTTGACGCGCCCAGCCTGGTATCGCTGCGCGCCCTGGCCCAGGAAGCCTACGGCATGCTGCTGGTGACCGGGCCGACCGGCTCGGGCAAGACCACCACGCTGTATGCCGCCCTCACCGAAATCCATAACGGGCGCGAAAAAATCATCACCATCGAAGACCCGGTCGAATACCAGCTGCCCGGCATTCTGCAAATCCCGGTCAATGAAAAGAAGGGCCTGACCTTTGCCAAGGGCCTGCGCTCGATCCTGCGGCATGACCCCGACAAGATCATGGTCGGCGAAATCCGCGACCGCGAAACTGCCGAAATAGCGGTGCAGTCCGCGCTCACCGGCCACCTGGTGCTCACCACCGTGCACGCCAATAATGTGTTCGACGTGTTTGGCCGCTTCACCCACATGGGCATCGACCCCTACGCTTTCGTGTCGGCCCTGAACGGCATCTGGGCCCAGCGCCTGGTGCGCATGAACTGCCCGCACTGCGCCACCCTGTACGTGCCTGACGACGCCGAGCTGGCCGCCGTCAACCTAGAGCGCAAGGACGTGCACGACTACCTGTTCATGCAGGGCAAAGGCTGCGGCGACTGCCGCGGCACCGGCTTCAAGGGACGCCGCTCGATCGCCGAAATCCTCACGCTCAATGACGAGATTCGCGAACTGATCGTCGACAAGCGTCCGATCCGCCAGATCAAGCAGGCCGCCTACGACAACGGCACCCGCAGCCTGCGCCTGGCCGCGCTCGACCTGGTCAAGCGCGGCGCGACCACGCTCGCGGAAATCAAACGGGTGACCCTGCATGCGTAAGCGCTTCGGACAGATGCTGCGCATCGGCGTATCGCGCCATGGGCTCGCGCTGGTCAAGACCAGGCGCTGGGGCGCGGCCGCGCCCGAGGTGCTGGGCCAGCTAGTCTTCGGCGCCGCGGACATGCCGGGCTACGAAGGCATGGCGGCCGGCGTGCGCCGGCTCCTGCTCGATACCGGCTGCGCGCGCTGGCAGGCCAGCGTGGTGCTGGCCGACGACTTGGTGCGCATGTGGCAGGTGGCCCCACCGCCCGGCGCTGCGCGCCTGGCCGATCTGGAAGCTGCAGCGGCGCTGCGCTTTCGCACCCTGTTTGGCGACAACCCGGCAGCATGGACCATGGCCGCCGGCTGGAACGCCTCCCAGCCATTCCTGGCCGCTGCCATGCCGCGCCAGCTGCTCGCGCTGCTCGAACAGACCGCGCGCGAGCAACAGGTCGATCTGGTCGCCATCGCGCCCCAGTTCGTGGCGGGCTGGAACCAGTGGCGCCATGCGCTCAAGCCTGGCGCGTGGTACGCGCAGGTGCAGCAGCGCGTGCTGACCATGGGCGTGGTCGAGGGCCGGGCCCTGAGTACGGTGCGCGCGGCCGCACTGCCGGACGGCGCCAGCCTTGATTGGCTGGGCCAGCACGTGGCGCGCGAGGCGCTGCGGCTCAATGTGGCGGCGCCAGTCCGCATCGCCATTGCGGGCTCGGCGCCGCTGGCGTGGAACAGCAGCGCCGGGGACCTGGCCTGCACCTTGCTCGCGCCGGGGCAGGGCGCCGACTGGCCCGATGCGGTGCGCCTGGCGCTGACCGGGAGCCGCGCATGAAGCAGCTGGCTATCGATTTCGCCGCACCTGGCCTGGCGCGCAGCCTGTATCGCACCCGGCCCGCCATGTGGGCCTTGCTGGCGATGGGTACGCTGCTGTGCGTTGTAGCGGCGCTGCTGGGCTGGCGCCTGCTGGCGCAGCAGCAAGCCAATGAAGCCGAGCTGGCAGCTTTGCAGCGGCGCCTGGGCGCACCGCCCGTCGTGGTGGTGGCGACCCAGCCGGGCGTGTCGGAGCAGCAGGCCGCGGCCGTCAACGGCGCTGTCATGCAGCTTAATTTGCCGTGGCGCGCGCTGCACGACGCCATCGGCGCGGCGACACCGGCGGCGGTGGCATTGCTGGCGCTGGAACCGGATGCGCGCAAGCGTAGCATCAAGATCACCGCCGAGGCGCGTTCGAGCGACAATATGATCGGCTACCTGGAAAAGCTCAAGCAGCAGCAGCTGTTCGCCGGCGTCAACCTGGTGCGCCACGAAATCAACGAGCAGGATCCCAACCGGCCGATCCGCTTCCAGATCGAAGCGCAATGGAGCGCGCCATGAAGCCGCTCAATCTTGCCGCGCTGGGATTGCGCGCGCACCTGGCGCTGCGCGCAATGGGGCCGGTGAGCTGCGCCGGCCTGGTTCTGTGTCTGCTGGGCGCGGCCGCGCTCCTATGGCTGGTGCCCCAGCGCGCCCTGCAGGCCGAACAACACCAGGTCGCGCTGCGGCTGGCCAGCATGCCCGCTGGCGCCGCGCTGGCGCCGGCCCCGCCCAGCGCCAACTTCAACCTGGTGCGCTTTTACGATGCGCTCGGCGAGCAGCGCTACGCCGAGCAGCAGGTCAAGACTTTATTCGGCATCGCCGCCAAGTCCGGGCTGGCGCTCAGCCAGGGCGAATACAAAAGCGCCTATGACGCCAACGGCCGCCTGTACACCTATCAGGTGACCCTGCCGGTCAAGGGCAGCTACCTCGAGGTGTGGCAGTTCGTTCTGTCGGCGTTGATGGCCATTCCGTTCGCTTCGCTCGACGAAATCAGCTTCAGGCGCGACAACATCACCGACCCGGCCGTCGAGGCGCGCCTGCGCCTGACCCTGTACCTGGCCGAGCGTCCACATGGGGCCCAGCGATGAAGCCGCGCCATCTCGCCCTGGGCGCGGGCCTGTTCGCGGCCGCCGCGCTGGTCTACTTCGGTGACAATAGCCCCGACTCGGGCCTCGCCGAAGCGGTCGAACGCAAGCCGGCCAAGGTGGTGGCCGTGGCGGCTGCGCCGGCCCGGGTAGCGCCCGCCGGCGGCCCCGCGATCCTGGCGCTGGTGCCGCGCGCTACCCTGATCGGCAGCGCTGACGAATCGATGGAAGGCGCATTGTTCGGGCGCCAGGACTGGACCCCGCCGCCACCGCCGCCACCCAAGCGCAGCGGACCCGAACCTGCGCCGCCGCCACCAATGGCGCCGCCGCTGCCATTCCAGTTTCTCGGCAAGGCCGCCGAAAAAGGCGAATGGGAAGTGTTCCTGGCGCGCGGTGACAAAACCTATGTGGTGCGCAAGAAGGATGTGATCGACGGCGCCTACCGCGTCGACGCCATAGCCCCGCCCAACCTGACCCTGACCTACCTGCCGTTGAACCAGGTTCAACAGCTCAATATTGGAGTACTCGACTGATGGCTAGCCAAGCACTGGGCACGCGCTGCCTGCAACTGTCACGCCGCCTGGCTTTGCCCCTGGCGCTGCTGATACTGGGCGGCTGCAGCGGCCACATGGCCTACCGCGACGGTCAGGCGCTGGCCGAGAAAGACCAGATCGAAGCAGCGCTGGTCCAGTTCCGCCTGGCGGTCACGCAAGACCCGGCTAATCCGGTCTACAAGGCGGCCTATCTGGAGGCGCGCGATCGCAACAGCATCCGCATGCTCGACCTGGCCGACCGCGCACTGGCCGACGGCCAGGCCGGGCCCGCGCTGCAGTACTACCAGCGCGCGCAGTCGATCGATCCGGCCAACGAGCGTGCCCGCGCAGGTCTGCGCGCCATCGAGGCCGACGGCCGCCACGCACGCATGATGGACGAGGCTACATCCGCCATGGAGCGCAAGGAGTACGAGCTGGCGCGCATCCGTACTGCCGCCATTCTGACCGAACGCCCCGGCCATGAAGCTGCGCGCCTGCTGCAGCAGCGCGCCATGGATGCGCTGGCCCCGCCTGCGGCCGACAGCGCTCTGGCCGCAGCCTTCAGGCAGCCGATCACGATCGAGTTTCGCGACGCGCCGCTCAAGCAGGTGTTTGAAGTGATTTCTCGCCGCTCGGGTTTGAATTTCTTGTTCGACAAGGACGTCAAGACCGACCAGCGCACCTCGGTATTCCTCAAAAACAGCACGATCGAATCGGCGGTTCACTTCCTGCTGGTGACCAATCAGCTGGAGCAGGCGGTCATGGATGGGAACACCATCCTCATCTATCCGAACATTCCGGCCAAGGTCAAGGAATACCAGGAGATGACGATCAAGACCTTTTTCCTGGCCAATGCGGACGCCAAGGTCGTGGCCAACACGCTCAAGGCCATCCTCAAGACGCGCGACGTGGTAGTCGATGAAAAGCTTAATCTCGTGATCGTACGCGACAGCCCCGAAGCCATCAAGCTGGCGGCCAAACTGGTCGCGCTGCAGGACGTGCCCGAGCCTGAGGTCATGCTTGAAGTGGAGATCCTCGAGATCAAGCGCAGCCGCCTGATCGAACTTGGCATCAACTGGCCCGACTCGGTGGCCCTGGCGCCGCTGACCGTGACCGGGCGTCCACTCACCATCGATACCCTGCGTGACCTCAACCGCGGCAATATCGGGCTCTCTGGCATTTCGGCCACGCTGTCGGCCAACAAGACCGATGGCGACTCCAAGACACTGGCCAATCCGCGCATCCGCGTGCGCAACAAGGAAAAAGCCAAAGTGGTCATTGGCGACAAGGTCCCCAACATCACCACCACGATTTCCCCTGGCGCCAATGGCTTCGCCTCGGAATCGGTGGTCTATCTCGACGTGGGCCTGACGCTCAACGTCGAGCCGACCATCTACCTGAACAATGAGATAGCCATCCGCATCGCGCTCCAGGTCAGTAACCTGGTCAGTTCGATGACCACCGCCTCGGGCACCACCGCCTACCAGATCGGCACCCGCGAAGCTACCACCATGCTGCAGCTGAAGGACGGCGAGAACCAGGTGCTCGCTGGCCTGATCAACAATGAAGACCGCAGCAGCGGCGACCGCATTCCCGGCCTGGGCGACCTGCCGATCGTCGGCCGTTTGTTCGGCACCCAGACCGATGGCAAGGACAAGACCGAAATTGTACTGTCGATTACGCCGCGCCTGATCCGCAATATCCAGCGTCCACCGGCCAGCGCATCGGAATTTGCCGCCGGCACCGAGACCAGTTTCCGGCGCCGGCCCGATACCGCCGTGCGCGCTCCGACCGTGCTGCCGGCCAGTCCCGGCGCGCGCGCGCCGGTCCTGCCTGCGGCCCAGCCGGTGACGGCGCCGGTTCCGGCCCAGCCAGTGCCGCTGACCCAGCCGGCACAGGGCCCCGTGGTGACGCCGATTCCCGCGCCCGATCCCGCCACACCGGTCAAGAACTGATCATGACAAGATGTACGGGCCGCGGCTTCACGCTGATCGAATTGCTGGTGACGCTGGCAATTCTGGCCCTGCTCGGCACCCTGGTGGTGCCCGTGACCCAGGTCACGGTGCAGCGCAAGCAGGAGCAGGAGCTGCGGCGCGCGCTGCGCGAGATTCGCAACGGCATCGACGAATACAAGAAAGCGTTCGAGGAAGGCCGCATCGAACGCGTGCTCAATTCGACTGGCTACCCCAAGACGCTGGAAACCCTGGTCGACGGTGTACCCGACCTGCGCCATCCGAAAAAGGCCAAGATATTTTTCCTGCGCCGGATTCCGCGCGACCCGTTCAATGGCGACAGCGAGCTGTCCGAAGCGCAGACCTGGGGCAAGCGCAGCTACGCCAGCGAGGCGGCCGAGCCGCGCGAAGGCGAGGACGTCTACGATGTCTACTCGACCTCCGAGCGCATCGGCCTGAACGACGTTCCCTACAAAAAGTGGTGACCATGCGCTTTTCACTTCCTCCGCGCCGTGGCTTTACCCTGATCGAACTGCTGGTCGTGCTGGGGATCGTGGCGCTGCTGCTGACGCTGGCGGTACCGCGTTTTTTTCCCAAGATCGACAGCGCGCGCGAAACCATTTTGGCCGACAACCTGCGCCACACGCGCGACGTGATCGACCAGTTCTACGCCGACCGCGGGCGCTATCCCGACTCGCTCGAACAGCTGGTCGAAAAGCGCTACCTGCGGGTGCTGCCGGTGGACCCGATCACGGAAAGCAGCGACACCTGGATCCTGGTGCCGCCCGAAGACACCACCCGTGGTTCGGTCTACAACATCAAGAGCGGAGCGCCCGGCAATGGCCGCAATGGCAAACCCTATCTCGACTGGTAGTGCGCGGCGCGGCGCCGGCTTTACCTATCTGGGGCTGATCATCCTGCTGGCCGTGATGGGCCTGGTGGCGGCGGCCGGGATCAAGATGGGCACCGTCATGCAGCGCGCCGCGGCCGAGGAGGAGCTGCTCGAGATCGGGGCACAGTTCAGCCAGGCCCTGCGCAGCTACGCCGCCGCCACGCCAAAAGGCCAGGTGGCGCAGCCGCCCACGCTGCAGGAATTGCTGAAAGATCCGCGTTTTCCCAATCCAACGCGCCACCTGCGCAAGATCTTCATCGACCCGGTAACCGGCAGCGATCGCTGGGGCGTCACCTACCTGGGCGGCGATCGCGGCGTCGTTGCGGTGTACAGCCTGTCAGACAAGCGCCCGCTCAAGGTAGCCAATTTCGATGCACGCTTTCAAAATTTCGAGAACAAGGAAAAGCTATCGGAGTGGAAGTTCACGATGGCCGGGGCGGGCGCGCTGCTGCCGCCGCTCGCGCCAGTGGCACCGATTCCCCCCGCCGGCGCTGGCGCCACCCCCACACCGCCATCGCTGTTTGGTCAGGGCACGGGCACGCCGTCCGGCACGCCGATGACGCCGCCGGCGCAGGCGCCCGAGACCCCTGCGCCCGAAGCGCCGCCCGACGACCAGCCGATGGAGCCGCCGCCCGACCAGGACGAGCCAGCCAAGGACGGCGACGACAAGGCCAACCCTGCGCCCCCCGATGACGGTCGCGTCGACGAGACGCGCAAGGCGGAGCGGAAGGACGAGCCGAAGGAAGATCCCAAGGTGCCCGTCAAGCGCCCGGTCAACCGCCGCTAGCGGGCGCTGCGCTTGAAGTCGCGGATGCGAAAGCCGAGCACGAAGAGCACGGCGAAATAGACCAGCGCGCACACGCCCACCAGCAGCGCCAGCACGCCGCCGCGCAGCAGCGCACTGATCTCCGGGCCGCCGCTCCACACAAACAGGCCGCGGCCGAACCAGGCGACGGCGCCCATGGCGGCGACCGCGATCGCCAGCTTGATGAAGAAAGGCAGCCAGCCGCGCTTGGGCGCGAAGATCTCGCGCTTGCGCAGCAAGAAATACATGGCGCCGGCATTGATGCAGGCACCCATGCTGATCGACAGGGCCAGGCCGGACAGGCCGAGGAAATACACCATCGGGAAGTTCATCAACTGCACGGCAATGACCACGCCAATGGCAATGCGCACCGGTGTACGGAAATCCTGGCGCGCAAAAAAAGCGGGGGTCAGGATCTTGACCACGATGATGCCGATCAGGCCGGCGCTGTAGGCCATCAGCGGCAGCGACGAGGCGATGGTGTCGGCACGGGTGAATTTGCCGTAGTTGAACAGGGTGGCCATGACCGGCTCGGCCAGCACCGCCAGGCCCACCGCCGCGGGCAGGGCCAGCAGGAAGGTCAGGCGCAGACCCCAGTCCAGCAGGGCGGAATATTCGGCGCTGTCCTGTTCGGTATTGGCCTTGGCCAGGCCGGGCAGCAATATCGTGCCAAGCGCCACGCCCAGCATGGCGGTGGGAAACTCCATCAAGCGGTCAGCCAGGGTCAGCGCGGTGACGCTGCCCGCCCCGAGGCCGCCGGCGATCGAGGTATTGATCAGCAGGCTGATCTGCGCGGCGCCCACGCCAATCAGCGCCGGGCCCATTTTAGAGAGGATGCGGCGCACGCCGGGATCGCGCAGCGCGCGCAGCGGATTGAGACCGACGCGTGGCAGCATGCCGATCTTGATGAGCGAAGGGATCTGGATCGCGACCTGCAGCAGGCCGCCGACCATGACGCCGATGGCCAGCGCGTAGACGGGCGTTGCCAGCCATTGCGTCAGAAACAGGGTGGCGAAGATAAACGACAGATTGAGCAAGACCGGGGTGAAGGCCGGAATCTTGAACTGGCGCCAGGTGTTCAAAATGCCACCTGCCAAGGCCACGAAGGACATGCAGACGATATACGGGAACATCATCTGCGTCATCAGGACGGCCGCCTTGTAGCTTGCTGCTGTCTGGTCCTTGGAATCCATGATCCAGATAATCAAGAGCGGCGCGCTGACGATGCCAAGCACGCTGATGATGAGCGTGCTCCAAACCAGGAAGGTAGTGGTGTGGTCGACCAGCTTTTTAGTTTCGGCCTCGCCGTTTTTGATCTTGTATTCGCCCAGCAGGGGCACGAAGGCTTGCGAGAACGCGCCTTCGGCAAACAGGCGGCGCAGCAGATTGGGCAGGCGAAAGGCGACCAGGAAGGCGTCGGTGTAGATCGAGCGGCCCAGAAAGGTCATCATCAGGCTCTCGCGCAGCAGGCCGGTAACGCGCGAAATCATGGTCATGCTGGAGATGGCGGCGAGGGTCTTGAGCAGGTTCATGGGGCAGGATTATAGCCCGGCAACAGGCTGGGAAAATGCGCGTTTGCCCAGCGGGTGCAAACAATTGTCGATTTGGGAATTGCGGAGCCGGGATTAATTCGCTATAATCGAAGGCTGTACAGAATTCTGTTACGCAGACACTAATGTTTAGCAGACGCTAATGTTTGCAAACGCAACTTGACCCGATCTAGGAAATTCCATGGCAAATACCGCACAAGCGCGCAAACGCGCTCGTCAAGCAGTTAAGCAAAACGCTCACAATTCGTCGCAGCGTTCGACCCTGCGTACCGCAATCAAGGCTGTTCGCAAGGCTATCCAGGCTGGCGACAAGGCTGCTGCAACGACGATCTTCCAGACCTCCGTGTCGAAGATCGACAGCATCGCTGACAAGAAAATCATCCACAAGAACAAGGCAGCTCGCCACAAGAGCCGTCTGGCTGCTGCCCTGAAGGCACTGTCGGCTTAATTGCCGCTTGCCCCGGCGGACCTGGTCCGCCGCACAGCGTGTGCATGATAAAAAACCCGCCTGACTAGCTCACGGCGGGTTTTTTCGCTTGCGGGAGAACGGACTCACATCCACGCACAAACCCGTCTCACCCGCGCAGGCGGGTGTCCATAGCACATCCGAATAGAGTTACAGCCAGGCGGCCTGCACCAATCTTCCGCCTTACTTCACACCCGGCAGCCCGCCAATCTTCATCCCAGGCTTGATATTCTTTTGCTTGAACCAGCCCAGGTTCATCTCGAGTGCGTATTTCGCGGGTTTTGTGGAACAATGGCTATCCAGCTTTTGCGGCTGCATGTCCTCGATATTGATAATCTTGCCGTCGGCATCGAGAAAAGCTACCGACAGCGGCAGCAGGGTGTTCTTCATCCACATGCATTGCGGGTTCGGCTCGTCAAACACAAACACCATCCCTGCGTTATTGGCCATTTTTTCGCGGAACATCAGTCCCTGCTGACGCGCAGGATCCGTCGCCGCCACTTCGGCCTTAATCAGGTGCATGCCAGCGGACAGCTGAGTGGTCGGAAAAGCGGCCTGGGCGATGGCGCAGCCGGTGCCGAGTGCGAGGAGGGAGGTGGCGAGCAGTTTTTTCATGGGCCGATTAAGCCACGGGCGGCGTTGGCGCGTCAAGGGCGGAAACAAACTGTTTGGAATGGCCTGCGCACGCGTTTGCGGCAAGGGCGTATCGAATCGGCTATATTCGCTCATCGCCACTTGAGGAAGCTTCATGAAACCCCTTGCCCTAGCAATTTGCCTGTCCTTGGTTCCCGCCATTCCCGTCCTGGCCCAGGGCCCCGGCCCCACGGATCCGGATGTGGTCGCTGCCCTGACCGCCCAGCTCGATCTGGATAAATACAAGGCCACCATCAAGGGGCTGACCCAGTTCGGCGACCGCCGCCAGGGCACCGAGCGCAACCGCAAGGCGCTGGACTGGATCGAAGCCAAACTCAAGTCCTACGGCTGCACCAACACGGAACGGGTCAAATACGAATACACCGAGCGTGCCCCGGGCGTGCCGGCGCCACCGCGCCCGCCCGGTATTCCCAGCGGCGGCCTGGGCGGCCCGCCAGGGCAGGGCGGCAGCACCTTGTTCGGCAACCGCGCGCCTATCGGCGTGAACAACAATCCGATGCTGCAGCCCGACGAACGGCTGCGCGCCCTCAATGCCGAGCCGACTCCGGTCGGCACTTCGGCGCGCGAAAGCGTGTACTGCACCAAGATTGGCACTACCCGGCCCGACGAAATGTATATCGTCAGCGCGCACATGGACGGCATCGGCTGGGGAGAGGCAGCCAATGACGACGGCTCGGGCACGGCATTGGTCATGGAGCTGGCGCGCGTGTTCAGCGCAGCAGGCGTGCAGACCGAGCGCTCGATCCGCTTCGCACTCTGGAACAACGAGGAGACCGGCCTGAATGGCGCCCGCGCCTACGTGGAGCAGCGCAAGGACTTGCAGGGGATCGAGTCGCCCAAGGGTTCGGGCCGCTACCCTGAACCGAAGTGGCTGGGCGTGATCCAGCACGACATGCTGCTGTGGGACCACGGCATGCCCGTGCCCAAGCTCGACGCCGCCGGCAAGCAGGAGCGCGACGCCAAAGGCCAGCCAGTGTTCGTGTCACCGCCCGAGCAACGGCGCGAAGCGGATGTCAACATCGAGTTCCAGTCGGTATCGGCGCAGGCGGATGCTTCGGCTAAGCTCGCTTGGGTGTTCCATGCTGCCAACAACAAGTACGCTACTGATTATCCGGCCACGGTGGGTCCGCACATGACCAATACCGACTCGGTGCCGTTCCAGGAACTGGTGCCTTCGATTTCCCTGCGCGAGAACGAACGCGGCATGCACATCGGCGCCGGGTGGAACCCGAACTGGCACCAGCCCACCGATAACTACGCCACGTATTCGGACAAGGATTTCAGGCTCGGCTTGAATGCTGCGCAAACTACCCTGGCAGGCGTGGCCCAGTTGGCGGGCGCCAGAATCATCAAGAAATAGCGCGGACGCTAGCTGCTGATGCCGGTGGCGGGTACTTCCGCGTAATCGCCTGGCATCAGGGGGTGGGTGGCCAGCGAAAACGGCCCGATGCTGCTGCGCACCAGGCGCAGCGTGGGCAATCCCACGGCTGCGGTCATGCGCCGTACCTGGCGGTTTTTGCCCTCTTGCAGCGTGATTGCAATCCAGCTGGTGGGTTTGTCCGCGCGCACCCGGATGGGCGGGTTGCGCGGCCATAGCCAGGCCGGCTCGGCAATCTGTACCGCTTTGCAGGGCTTGGTGACGAAGTCCCCCAGGTCGAGTGGTGCCTGCAGACGGGCCAGCGCGCTGGCGTCGAGCTCGCCGTCTACTTGCACCAGATAGGTTTTTGCTTCCTTGTGATCGGGATGGGCAATCGCATGCTGCAGGCGACCGTCATCGGTCAGCAGCATCAGGCCTTCGCTGTCGGCGTCCAGTCTTCCGGCTGGATACACATTAGGAATCTTGACGTAATCGGCCAGCGACTCGCGTCCCTCCTGCGGTGAAAACTGGCACAGCACCTGGAACGGCTTGTTGAACAAAATGAGGGGCATAATAGAACGTGAATGGTAAAAAGGTCAGGTTTTATGGCCAATTGCCAGTGTTGCAAATCCGTAGCGCTGAGTAAAATACTGGTGCATAATATGAAACGCGCGTCTTATGTCTTATAGAAGACTGCAACCCTTGTCGCATGTAAGTATCTAATCCTGCTTCTGCAAACCGCCTGACAGCCGCCACGGTGTTGCTGCCTGCTAGAACGTCCACTTCGGAGATCACGATGTATCAACATATCAAAGTACCTGCCGAGGGCAATAAAATTGCCGTCAATGCTGATTTTTCGCTGAATGTACCAGATAATCCGGTCATTCCCTACATCGAAGGCGATGGCACGGGCGTTGACATCAGCCCGGTCATGATCAAGGTAGTCGACGCGGCCGTGGCCAAGGCCTACGGCGGCGCGCGCAAGATCAGCTGGATGGAAATCTACGCCGGCGAAAAGTCGACCACCGTGTACGGCCCCGACGTATGGCTGCCCGAAGAGACCCTGGAAGTGCTCAAGGACTACGTGGTCTCCATCAAGGGTCCGCTGACGACGCCCGTTGGTGGCGGCATTCGTTCGCTCAACGTGGCGCTGCGCCAGCAGCTCGACCTCTATGTCTGCCTGCGCCCGGTGCGTTACTTTACCGGCGTGCCTTCGCCCGTGAAAGAGCCGGAAAAGACCGATATGGTCATCTTCCGCGAGAATTCGGAAGACATCTATGCAGGTATCGAATACCAGCAGGGCTCCGAAGGCGTCAAGAAGCTGATGGATTTCCTGGTCAAGGAAATGGGCGTGACCAAGATTCGTTTCCCGGAAACGTCGGGCCTGGGCATCAAGCCGGTCTCGATCGAAGGCACCGAGCGCCTGGTGCGCAAGGCGATCCAGTACGCTATCGACAACGACAAGCCTTCCGTGACCATTGTCCACAAGGGCAATATCATGAAGTACACCGAAGGCGGTTTCCGTGACTGGGCGTACGCACTGGCGCAGAAAGAATTCGGCGCCGAGCTGATCGATGGCGGCCCATGGTGCAAGTTCAAGAATCCCAAGACCGGTCGCGAGATCGTCATCAAGGATTCGATCGCCGACGCGTTCCTGCAGCAGATCCTGTTGCGCCCTGCAGAGTACAGCGTGATCGCGACCCTGAACCTGAACGGCGACTATATTTCCGACGCGCTGGCGGCGCAGGTGGGCGGCATCGGCATCGCGCCGGGCGCCAACCTGTCCGATTCGGTCGCCATGTTCGAAGCCACCCACGGCACCGCGCCGAAATATGCTGGCAAGGATTATGTGAACCCCGGTTCCCTGATCCTGTCGGCCGAAATGATGCTGCGGCACATGGGCTGGATCGAAGCGGCAGACCTGATCATCGAATCGATGCAGAAGTCGATTGCCAGCAAGCGGGTCACATACGACTTTGCGCGCCTGATGGAAGGTGCAACGCAGGTGTCGTGCTCCGGCTTTGGCGATGTGATGATCGAGCAGATGTAATTTTCGCCCCTGCTTTTGCCGGGTCGCACACAAAAGCCCCGTTCTCGCGAGAGACGGGGCTTTTCCCATGATTGGGCAAGCAATCAGGCGTTTGCCGAACCCGGCGGTACTAGCGCGAGAGGTCTGGCGCTGCGGTTCCAGATCAGTTCGGCCAGCACCAGGTTGGGGATCCAGCACAGCCAGGCAATCGCGGTATAAGCCATCCCGAAGTCCATCCCGGCCATCATTGACAGGGGCAGGTAGACGCGCAGGCTGACGGCGGCCAGGGTCAAGGAAAAATTGCGCACCATGTAGGCCCGGTGTTGCACGATGTCGCCGGCCCGGATGGTCTGGTAGGCCCTGACGCCGGTGTACAGCCAGCACAAAGCCAGACAGGCGAAACCGAGCCTTGCGGCCGGACTTGCCAGGGAAAACAGAGACATGTACAGGCCGCTCAGGCCGCCTAACAGTACGCCGACTCCAAGGTACACGCGCCCCAGCCATCGATGCACTTGACGCTGCTGCTGACGCAGTCGCGCCCAGAATTGCACGGGGCCGAGCAGCAAGGCGATAACGGACGCGAAGATGTGGGTGTAGATGCCGAGCCAGTGGGTCTGGTAATTGAACTTCATCGGCGGCGGCAAGTTCCAGCCCAGCGGCTTGAAGCCGTAGTTGTAGATGGCGCTGCCGGCAACGAACAGGATGAGCAGGACCAGGATGAGGTGTGCGATTTTTTTCATGGCTTCTCCCGAAATGACATGCTGCGCGATTGCAGCAACAAAGCACGGGGAGATTAGCTGCGAAGGGTGTACTTCTGCCAACGAAAAGCGACGAAACCGTCAGGCGGCGCGACGAGTCGGCCTAGATTGCGACGAAACAGCGTAGGGCGAGCGGCATGGGGCAGGCACCCGGGTCACTGAACGTGCCGGGTGTCAGTGCTTTACATTACTTTAGTGGGTGAGGTGGTAGAGACTCTGCCCCAGCTTGTACCCGAGATCGTACGAATTGCTCATCAATAAAATACCCAGCGTGAGCGTGAGCAGCACTACCAGGAAGATCCGGATGCCACGATCGGACTTCAGGACCGGACGACTAAAAATGTTCATTCTGCTCCAATTACTGATTGTGGATATTCTATAGATAGCTAAATCTGGCAATGAGGAGGGTAGCCACAGCGACGATCATCCCAAATTTAGCTCCAGAAACGAAGGCCTTGTATACATCATGGGCGCCTGTATTTTCAATGCCCGATTTCTCTTCCATTCGTCGTCCTCCCAGCGTCGACACCAGTGTTGAGATTAGCGTAATTGATATTGTGCTAATTCGGCGTGCGTCGTGTCAAGTTTTGATATGCCGCTTGTTGGCAGCCAGCCATTTGAATGCCTGGAATGCACGGCGCTGGCGCCTGGCTGGCCCGCGCTGGCGCAGCTTTACTGGCCGGGCGATTGTTCCCATGCAGAGCGACGTTCGGCGGTGGCAGGGCGCCGCTGTGCCAGCTTGTTCTTGTCGCGCCGCTCGGCAAACTCCTTGCCTGTCATGTGGAAGGTGAAGCGGGTAGCCTTGTCGGACGAATGCACGTCGAGCTTTCCGCCATGCGCGCGCGCAATTTCGGACACGATAAACAGACCCAGTCCCAGTCCCTCGTTGGCGGCTGGGCCGCCCGCACGCCAGAATGGCTTGAACAACTGGTCGATTGTCGACTGTTCCATTGCCGGTCCGCTGTTGATGATCGACAGCTCGAACAAGCCGTTTTGCGATGCTGCCCGTACCAGTACCTCGGCCTCGGTGTCGCCATGAATGAGCGCATTTTTCAGCAGGTTCGACAGCATCTGCTGAATGCGTTGCGCATCGCAGTAGACTGGGGTGTCAAGTTGGAAATCGGCCCGGATGGCGCGCTCGGGAAACGCGCTGCGCAGCTCGTCGATCACCTGGGTCAGTGCGCTACGCAAGGATGACTCGTGGCGCAGATTCACCCCGATGCCTCCGCCCATGCGCCCCCGGGTGAAATCCATGACGTCGCCAACCAGGGCCGCCATGCGCTGGGCGCTGCGGCGCATGCGCGTTACCACCGACGCGCCCCTGGGCGAGAGCGTTTCGGATTCAAGCAGATCGGCGCCCAGCATGATGGAGCCGAGCGGGGTACGCAGATCGTGGCCGAGCACGGCGATGAACTGTTCGCGCAGCTCCGCTGTCTCACGTGCGTCGAGCAGTGCGATTTCGGACTCCATGAGCTTGCGCTCGGTTTCCAGGTGTTTGGTGATGAGCTGGGCAAACAGCGTCATGCTCGACAGCGTGGCTTTGCCCTTCAGGCTGGCCGGTTCCGGGTCGAGCGCACACAGGGTGCCAAAATAGCCGCCATCGGGCCGAAAAACAGGGATTGAAATATAGCTGCGGAAGCCATAGATGCGTGGCGTGTGATGATTAATGTAGACCGGATCGCAGCTGACGTCGTCGATGATGACGGCGTTCTTGGTGTCGCGCACCTCTTCGCACAGGGTGGTGCTCACATCGAGCTCATCGCCGGCCTTGAGTCCGAAGCCAAGCTTGTCGTACACCGCACAGGTGGTCCAGGAATTGTCGGTCACGCGCGCGATGCACACAAAGCGCAGCCCCGTCAGCGCCGCGACAGCTTCCAGGATGGTATCCACGGATGAAATTGACTGAATGGAGGCGATATCGGCCGCAAGGTCTGTCTGCACCACAGCATGCTCTTCGGTTGGTTGAGACGATACGTCATCCTAGCACGCGGGGCGCGTCTGCACTGCTCAGGCAACAATTTGTCGGGGCGAAAAAAAACCCCGCCGGTAGCGGGGTTTTCACATCGGGACTTGCTTAAGCAGACTGGATGTTGGAAGCTTGCTTGCCTTTAGGGCCTTGCGTGACTTCGAATTGAACTTTTTGACCTTCTTTGAGGGTCTTGAAACCGTTCATGTTGATTGCGGAGAAGTGCGCGAACAGATCTTCGCCGCCGTCATCTGGAGTGATGAAGCCAAAACCTTTGGAATCATTGAACCACTTAACTGTACCTGTTGCCATAAAAGAACTTTCAA
>JAZKGU010000066.1:0-21873 GCA_040385745.1 Pseudomonadota bacterium | reverse complement strand
AGGAGGCGTTCATGAGAATTGGCATACCGGCCGAAACGCGGTCGGGAGAGACCCGTGTTGCTGCAACCCCCGAGACGGTCAAAAAGCTCGCGGCCAAGCACCAGGTGGTCGTGCAATCGGGCGCAGGGATCAATGCCTCCGTGATCGATGAGGCCTACGCTGCCGCCGGCGCCACCGTCGGCAGCGCCGCCGATGCTTTCGGCTGCGACGTGGTGCTCAAGGTCCGCGCGCCCAACGCGGAAGAACGCGCTCTCATGAAGCCCGATACCGTCCTGATCGGCATGCTCAACCCCTTCGATAGCGACAACATCGCGGCAATGGCAGCGTCCAGGCTGCGTGCGTTTTCGCTCGAGGCGGTGCCGCGCATCACGCGCGCGCAGTCGATGGACGTGCTGTCCTCGCAGGCCAACATCGCCGGCTACAAGGCCGTGATGATGGGCGCGAACACCTATCAGCGCTTCATGCCGATGCTGATGACTGCCGCCGGCACCGTGAAAGCTGCGCGCGTGCTGATCATGGGTGTGGGCGTGGCCGGTCTGCAGGCCATCGCCACCGCCAAGCGCCTGGGCGCGGTGATCGAAGCGTCCGACGTGCGGCCGCCCGTCAAGGAGCAGGTCGAGTCGCTGGGCGCCAAATTCCTCGACGTGCCTTACCTGACCGAGGAAGAAAAGGAAATCGCCAAAGGCTCCGGCGGCTATGCCAAGGCCATGCCGGCCGACTGGATGCGCCGTCAGGCCGAACTGGTGCACGAACGTGCCAAGCTGGCCGACATCATCATTACCACCGCCCTGATTCCGGGACGCGCGGCGCCGGTGCTGATCTCCGAAGAGACGGTCAAGGCCATGAAGCCCGGCTCCGTGATCGTCGACCTTGCAGTCTCGCAGGGCGGCAATTGCCCGCTGTCGGAATTGAACAAGACCGTCATCAAGCACGGCGTACACATCATCGGCGAGCCAGACCTGGCTACCCTCGTGGCGGCCGACGCCTCGGCCCTGTACGCGCGCAATGTGCTCGACTTCCTCAAGCTCATCATCGACAAGGACGAGCAGCTGGTGATCGACCGCGAGGACGAAATTCTCAAGCCGACCCTGGTCTGCGCCGACGGTGAAGTGCTGCGCAAGTAACTAATCCCAACTAAACGAAAGAAGTATTCGATGTCCATGCAACGAGTAATGCTGCGCTCCAAGCTGCACCGCGTCACTGTCACCCAGGCCGACCTGCACTACGAAGGTTCCTGCGGGATCGACGAGGATCTGCTGGAAGCGGCAGATATCTGGGTGAACGAAAAAATCGAACTGTACAACGTCAATAACGGTGAACGATTCGCGACCTATGCCATTCCCGGCCTGCGCGGCAGCGGCTGCATTTCGCTCAATGGCGCGGCAGCCCGCAAGGCCCAGCTGGGCGACTTGCTGATCATCTGCACCTACGGGCCGATGGACGAGAACCAGGCAAAGGAATACACCCCGAAAGTCGTATTCGTCGATGGCAATAACAAAATCACGGGAATGAAAAAGTAGTACCCAAACACTTTAGGGAGGCACCATGGAAGTCAGCGCTACCATCATCAATCTCATCATCTTTGTCCTGGCGATCTACGTCGGCTACCACGTGGTGTGGACCGTCACGCCGGCGCTGCACACGCCGCTCATGGCGGTGACCAACGCGATTTCGGCAATCATCATCGTGGGCGCCATGCTGGCCGCCGGACTGACCACGGGCATCATCGGCCAGGTCACCGGCACGCTGGCAGTGGCGCTGGCGGCGGTCAATGTGTTCGGCGGCTTCCTGGTCACCCAGCGCATGCTCGAAATGTTCAAGAAGAAGGAACCGAAGGCTGCCAAGTCGGGAGATCACACATGAACTTCATCACAATGAACATGGTCACGATGTTCTACCTGGTCGCCTCGGTATGCTTCATCCAGGCGCTCAAGGGACTGTCGTCGCCATCGACTGCGCGCAAGGGCAACGCCTTCGGCATGATCGGCATGGCCATTGCCGCCGTCACCACCGTGGCGCTGATCCTCAAGCTCAAATCGATGGCCCAGCCTGACGGCGGCCTGGGCTTCGGCCTGGTGCTGATCGGCGTGGTGGTCGGCGGCGGCATCGGCGCCTTCGCGGCCAAAAAAGTCGAGATGACCAAGATGCCTGAACTGGTCGCGGCAATGCACTCGCTGATCGGCCTGGCCGCTGTGTGTATAGCGATTGCTGCAGTCTCGGAGCCATGGGCATTCAACATCGCCCGTTTCGGCGAAGCGCTGCCGTTCGGTAACCGCCTCGAGCTGTTCCTCGGTACCTTCGTTGGCGCCGTGACGTTCTCCGGTTCCGTGATCGCATTCGGCAAGCTGTCGGGCAAGTACAAATTCCGCCTGTTCCAGGGCGCGCCGGTCAGCTTCCCCGGCCAGCATATGATCAACCTGGCCGTGGCAATTGCCATCGTGGCGCTCGGCCTGGTGTTCTGTTTTGACGACAATGTGGCGCCGGCCTGGACCCCGTTCATCATCATGACGGTGCTGTCCTTTGTTCTCGGTGTGCTGATCATCATCCCAATCGGCGGCGCTGACATGCCGGTCGTGGTGTCGATGCTCAACTCGTATTCCGGCTGGGCCGCTGCCGGCATTGGCTTCTCGCTCAATAACTCGATGCTGATCATCGCCGGCTCGCTGGTGGGTTCCTCGGGTGCGATCCTGTCTTATATCATGTGCAAGGCCATGAACCGATCGTTCTTCAACGTGATCCTCGGCGGTTTTGGTGGCGATGCCGCTGCAGCCACCGGCGGCGCGCAGGAGCAGCGTCCGGTCAAATCCGGTTCGGCTGACGACGCAGCTTTCATCATGAGCAATGCCGAAACCGTGATCATCGTTCCAGGCTACGGCCTGGCGGTGGCGCGCGCCCAGCACTCGCTCAAGGAGCTGGTCGAAAAGCTGACTCACAAGGGCGTCATCGTCAAGTATGCGATCCACCCGGTAGCCGGGCGCATGCCGGGCCACATGAACGTACTGCTGGCCGAAGCCGAAGTGCCGTATGACCAGGTGTTCGAGATGGAAGACATCAATGGGGAATTCGGCCAGACCGACGTGGTACTGGTGCTCGGCGCCAACGACGTGGTCAACCCGGCGGCCAAGGATCCCAAGTCGGCCATCGCCGGCATGCCGATCCTGGAGGCTTACAAGGCCAAGAGCATCATCGTCAACAAGCGCTCGATGGCCTCCGGCTATGCGGGCCTGGACAACGATTTGTTCTACCAGGCAAACACGATGATGGTGTTTGGCGACGCCAAGAAAGTGATCGAGGCGATGGTCAAGGCCGTCGATTAAATCATGCCATGCCGCACGGCGCCCGCCGTGCGGCTTGCAGGCTCAGGTTGACGCGCCCGCGTAAATCCCCTACTGTGTGTTGCGGCGGATCCGTCAAGCTGGCAAGCCTTACCTTGTGTACTGTTTGCCTCTGCGGGGTTACCCCGTGGGAAATTATTGCTGCGCATTTCACCGCATGAACGGCGTCGCTACCACGCGAGTTTGTTCACGCATCACGAGACTCGTTGACGGCTCTCCGCCACCCCTTTGCCGACCATGGTACCCAAGTCCGCCGTCGCCCTTGCCCTTGCCGATACCCTGCTCTCGCGCGACAGCAGCGTGGCCGGCATGGCCGCGGGGGCAGTGTGGGCTTTCGACGCGCAGTTGCCATGGATACCCGCTTTGTGCGCCGCCATCGCCGAACGCTGCGGCGAACATTTCCATGCCTTCAGCCGCAAGGAACTGGCCGACATCATCCTCGCGCAGGAGGTCTTTGGCGCCGCCTTTGAGCCGGGCAAGGTGGCGCCGCAGATTGTCCGCTACTGTATCGAGCAGCCGCTCTCCGCCCCGGCGCCGGCCTGGCTGTCAGCCTTGTCGCTCCCTGCGCTGGCCACGGTGGGCGAGCTGGCGCGCTGGCTCGACATCCGGCCCGACGAGCTGGCATGGTTCGCCAACAAATGGCGCGTGCCTTCGAGCGCCGAGTCGCCCCTGCAGCACTACCACTATCGCTGGATGGCCAAGCGCAGCGGCGGCGCGCGCCTGATCGAAATTCCCAAAAAGCGGCTGCGCCTGCTCCAGCAGAAGATCCTGCGCGGGATACTTGACCATGTGCCGCCGCATCAGGCTGCGCATGGCTTCCGGCGCGGGCGCTCCTGCCTCACGCATGCATCGCTGCATACGGGCCGGCAGCTGGTGTTGCGGATGGACCTGAAGGATTTTTTTCCCAGCATTCCTGCCTCGCGCGTGCAGGCCATGTTCGCGCGGCTTGGGTATGGCGCTGGCGTGGCGGGCGTGCTGGCGCGCTTGTGCGTGAATCGCACGCCCGCCGGCGCGGCGCTGACCAGCCCCGCCGCGCTGTCGTTCTCCGAACGCCATGCCTTGCGTACGCCGCACCTGCCACAGGGCTCGCCCTGTTCGCCGGCACTGGCCAATGCCTGCGCGTTCCGCCTCGATGTGCGGCTCGATTCTTTCGCCAAGTCGATGCTGGCTAGCTACAGCCGCTATGCCGACGACCTGGTGTTCTCGGGCGGATCGGAGCTCGCGCGTGGGCTCGAGCGCTTCCACATTCAGGTAGCGGCGATTGCGCTGGAAGAAGGCTTTGCGGTCAATACCCGCAAAACCAGGGGCATGCGCCAGGGCACGCGGCAGGAGGTCACGGGCGTGGTGGTGAACGCGCACGCCAACCTGCCGCGCGCGCAGTTCGACGCGCTCAAGGCCATTCTTACGAACTGCGTGCGCCATGGTCCGCAAACGCAAAACCGCGAAGGCCGCGATGACTTCCGCGCCTGGCTTACTGGCAGGGTGGCTTACGCGGCGATGGTCAATCCGGCGCGCGGTGCGCGTTTGCATAAGCTGCTGCACGCAGTCGTATGGACTGCCCCGTCAGCAGGAACGCCGAACTTGCCCTAGAATGGCTTGAACCACATTCAAGGAGCGACCATGTCGGGCTACAGCATTAATATTGAGGAAAAGACCCTTGCTGGAAATAACTTCCGGGAAGTTTTGTACACCACCCAGCGCAGCCAGCTCGTCATCATGACCTTGCAGGCCGGTGAAGAAATCGGCATGGAGCATCACACCGGCCACGACCAGTTCATCCGGGTGGAATCAGGCGAAGGCATTGCCATCCTGGACGGCGAGGAGCACAAGCTCGAAGATGGTACGGCGGTGGTGATCCCGGCCGGCACCGAGCACAACGTCATCAATACCTCCAGCACCGAAGCTATGCGCCTGTACACGCTGTACACCCCGCCCGAGCACCCCGACGGCATCATCCACAAGACCAAGGCCGAAGCCGACGAATACGAAAAGCAGCACGGCCACTAAAGTAACGCATCCGGGGTCAGGTCCTCCATTTCCACACGAGCCCGACCGTAGCGTTCGCTACGGTCGGGCTCGTGTGGAAATGGAGGACCTGACCCCCGTTGGGGTTTAGCGGCGCCCAAACATCATGAGCTCGGCCAGCAGGGTGCGGGCCGGGGCCACCGTGTCCAGGATGCCCAGCGATAGCCCGAGCAGCGCCTGACCGGGACCGTCGTTGGCGAATACGCGCGCCATGGCGTCGGTCAGGCCCACTGTCATGCGGCGGTCGGCCTGGCGTGCCGCCGTAAAGCCGGACAGCTGCGCCGGGGTGGCCGCAACCGCGAGCAGGCGCGCCAGTACTGCGGCGTCGCGCAGTCCCAGGTTCAGGCCCTGGCCAGCCACCGGATGCAAGGTCTGGGCCGCATTGCCGATCGCCACCGTGCGCGCGCTTGCCTTGGGATCCGCGTTCAATCCCAGCTTGTACGAGGCGCGCGCGCTGGCGGCCGTGAAGCGCCCAAGGCGGGTGCCAAAAGTTGTGCCCAGTTCCGACAGGAACGGCGCGTCGTCCAGCGCTGCCAGGCGTTCAGCGGTCTCGGGCCGCGCGCACCACACCAGGGCGTATTGGTGGCCATCGTCGCCGTCCTGTGGCAGCAGCGCCAGCGGACCTTCGCCGGTGAAGCGTTCAAACGCACGGTGCGCAATCGGCGCACTGCACGAGACGCGCGCAATGACCGCGCTCTGGTGATAGTCGCGCGTTTGCGCTTTGCTGTCCTGCTCGCCGAATACGCCGCCCTCGGCCTGGACCACCAGCGCCGCATCGATGCTGCTGGCGTTGTCGAGCGTGAGCGTGACGCCATCGGCGTGCTCGACATGCTCGCTCACGCGGGCAGGACGCATGACATTCACCCCGGCCCTTTCCACCGCCAGCGACAGGGCGCTTACCAGTTCGCCGTAGCGCGTCACGTATCCCAGCGCTGGCACGTCCTGCTCGTCGCGCGTCATCAAGCTGCGCCCGAACCGGCCGCGGCGCGATACGTGGATCTCATGGATGGCAGTGGCCGGAATAGGCCAGGCGCCAATTTCCTCGAGCAGCATGCGGCTGCCGAACGACAGGGCGATCGAGCGCGGATCGGTGATCGCGCTGCCCAGCGCCCTGGCATCGATCAGCACGATGCGATCGCCCTGAACGCCGCGCCCAATTAGCAGTGCGGCTAGCGCCATGCCTACCGGGCCGGCGCCACAGATGGCAACGTCAAACCGCTGGTCGCCCGGCTTCATCCGGCCTGCCGCATGAGTTGTTCGATGTCGGCCACGGTCTTGGGCGCGCTGGCGCTCAAGACCGTGTGGCCGCCTGGCGTGACCACGACATCGTCTTCGATGCGGATGCCGATGTGCCAGAACTGCTCCGGCACACCTTCCGCAGGCCGCACGTAGATGCCCGGCTCCACCGTGAGCGCCATGCCAGCCTGCAGCGGGCGCGAGGGCTTGCCCTCGGCCTGCACGTCGCGGTAGGCCCCGGCGTCGTGCACGTCCATGCCCAGCCAATGGCCGGTGCCGTGCATATAGAACTGCTGGTGCGCGCGTTCGGCGATGACGTTGTCGGCGCTGCCGTATTTGGCTTTGTCGAGCAGGCCGGTGTCGAGCATGCCCTGGGCCAGCACCTGCACCGCGGCGTCGTGCATGGCGCTGTAGAGCGTGCCGGGTCGGATCACCGCTAGCGCGGCTTGCTGGGCCGCCAGCACCAGTTCATAGAGCACCCGCTGCGGCGCACTGAACTTTCCGTTGACCGGATAGGTGCGCGTGATATCGGCCGCGTAGCCGTCCAATTCGCAGCCGGCGTCGATCAGGACCAGATCGCCATCGCGGCTTTGCGCATTGTTGGCGTTGTAGTGCAGGACGCAGGCGTTGGCGCCCGTTGCCACAATCGGGGTATAGGCAGGGAACTGGGCGCCGTGACGGCGAAACTCGTGCAGCAATTCGGCCTCGATTTCATACTCGAACATGCCGGGGCGCGAGAAGCGCATCGCGCGCGCATGGGCCTGGCCCGAAATCGTCGCGGCGCGCAGCATGATGGATTGCTCGACGTCGTCCTTGATCACACGCATTTCGTCGAGCACGGCCAGCAGGTCGTGGGCGACGGTCGGCGCTGACACGCCGGTACGCGCCAGGCGCCGCACGTTGCCCAGCCAGGTCTTCATCTGCAGATCCAGCGCCGCGCTATGGCCCAGCGCATACCAGGCCGCGCTGGCATTGGACAGCAGGCGCGTCATTTCGGTATCGAGTTCTTCGATCGGAAAGGCGGCGTCAAAGCCGAAGGCGGCGCGCGCTCCCTCCGGGCCGTGCCGGAAGCCGTCCCAGATTTCGCGCTCCAAGTTCTTCTGGCGGCAGAACAGGATGGCCTGGTCGGGGCTATCACCGCTGGCTGCCACCAGCACCAGCACGCTGTCAGGTTCCGTAAAGCCGGTCAGGTAGTAGAAATAACTGTCGTGGCGATAGGGGTAATCGGTGTCGCTGTTGCGCGCCACCTCGGGCGCGGTCGGCAGGATGGCCACGGCGCCGGGCTGCATGCGCGCGCACAGGCGCGCGCGGCGTGGCGCATAGGGCATCATGCGCCAGCCTTTGCCTTCGCGCCCAGCGGCGCGTTCAGTTCGTCGAGCTGGGCGACGGTGCCCACGTTGACCCATTCGCCTTCGTAGATTTCACCACCCACGCGGCCCTTGTCGCAGTAGTCCATGATCAGGCGTCCCAGCTTGGCGCTCTCACCGGGCACGATGTGTTTGAACATTTCTGGACGGTAGACGCCGATGTTGGAAAAGTTCCACTTCGGCTCGCCCTGGTTCGACAGCGAATACATATTGATCGCGAAGTCGCCCTTGAGGTTATGGAAGGGATTGGGCGTCAGGTACAGCCAGCAGATATCGCGTTCCTCGAACGGGATGGGATTGCCCAGCGCGTCCTTGTCGACCATGACATCCTTGACCTGCTCGAAATTGAAGTAGGGGCAGTAGATGTCGCCCGACAGTACCAGGAAAGGTTCGTCCCCCAGCAGATGCAGGGCGTAGGCGATGCCGCCCGCCGTTTCCAGCGCCGTGGCTTCGCGCGAATAGGCTATCTGCGCGCCGAACTGGCTGCCGTCGCCCAGCGCCTGTTCGAGCATGTCGCCCAGGTGCGCGTGGTTGATCACGATCTCGGTAATGCCGGCCCGGACCAGGTTCAAAATGTGCCACACGATCAGCGGGCGCCCGCGCACCTTGAGCAGGGGCTTGGGGCAGGTGTCGGTCAGCGGGCGCATGCGTTCACCGCGGCCCGCGGCCAGGATCATAGCTTTCATGGATTGCCTTGCGTCGAAATCAGAATGTGTAGCCCACCTGCGGCGCCGTGTCCTCGAACGCGTCGAGCAGGCGGACCAGCGGTTTGAGCGCGGAATAGCGGTTGGCGGTCTTGCGCACGTAGTCGCTCACGGTGGGCAGGTCGGCCATGTAGTTGGTCTTGCCGTCGCGGTAGTTCAGGCGGCAGAAGATGCCCAGGATTTTGATGTGGCGCTGCAGGGCCATGAATTCGAAATCGCGGTAGAAGGCGTCGATGTCGGGGTTGACCGGCAAGCCGACTTTCTTGGCAGCCTGCCAGTAGCGCACCACCCAGTCGAGCACGATCTCTTCGTCCCACTGCACATAGGCGTCGCGCAGCAGCGAGCCCAGGTCGTAGGTGATGGGGCCGAACACGGCGTCCTGGAAATCGAGCACGCCCGGATTGCCCTGGTCCATGAACATCAGGTTACGCGAATGAAAATCGCGGTGCATGAAGACCTGCTGCTGCGCCAGCACGTTGGCGACGATGGTCTCGAACACCTCATTGAGCTGGCGGGTCTGCTCCTCGCTCATCGTGATACCGAGGTGCTTGCCGATGTACCACTCGGGGAAAATATTCAGCTCGCGCAGCACGAAGGCGCGGTCGAACTCGGGCAGCACGCCGGGCTGGCTGTGCAGCTGGAACTTGATCAGGGCGTCGACCGCGTCCGAGTACATGAAGGGCGCGTTGTCGACCGTGAGGCGCTGCAAATAGGTGGTGGTGCCCAGGTCCGAGAGCAGCAAAAAGCCGTTGGGGACGTCCTTGGCCACGATGGCCGGCACCGAGACCCCGGCCTCGAGCAGCAAAGCCTGCACGTGCAAGAAGGCCGGCACGTTTTCGCGCTCGGGCGGCGCGTCCATGGCGATCAGCGTGTCGCCCAGCTTGGCGCGCATGGCCGGGACCACGTCAAGGCGGAAGTAGCGACGGAAACTGGCATCGGACGAAGCAGGGCGCCGGCTCTCGAGCTGCACCAGGCCGAGGGTGTCCAGCCAGCTGCATAAGCGGCTGAGACGCTCGTCGGGTGTTGCGGAGGGGGGTGTTGTAGACAAAGATGACATGAAGCGCCTGTGGAATCCGGTGGAAGGGTGCAATTCCCATATAATAAGGGATTCAACTCAAAAAATCGCCTGTCATGGTGTTTCGTCCCCTCTTTTCATGAGCTGGTTTTCGGCTACTTCCCCCTCTCATCGTTGGGCTAGCGCCCTGACGGCGCTCGCCGCTGCCAGTGCCTTGCCCGTTCACGCCCAGACCGCACAAAAACCCGAGCGCGTGGAGGATCCCAACCCCACGGTGATTGCGCGCGCCGAAGAAATTACCGGCCGTCCTGACCGCGAAATCGTGCTCACCGGCGATGTCGAACTGATACGTGGCGCGACCCGCGTGGTGGCCAAGACGGCTTGTTTCAAGCAGGTCGAAGACGAAGTCAGCGCCAGCGGCAATGTGTTCATGTGGCGCTTCGGCGACCATTACACGGGCGATGAGCTCAAGCTCAATTTGTCATCGGGCAAGGGCTACGTGCTCAATCCGACGTACAAGATGGAGCTCAATAATGCGCAAGGCAAAGCCAGCCGTCTCGACTTCATTAGCGAGGACGAGGCTTTCGTCACCAACGCCACCTACAGCACCTGCGAGGGCACCAAGCCGGACTGGTACCTGAAAGCGCGTACCTTGCGCCTGGACGCCGGGCGGGATGTGGGCGTTGCCGGGCAGACCGTGTTGTATTTCAAGGATTTTCCGATTCTGGGCGCGCCGGCGTTGTCGTTTTCGCTGTCGGGCGCGCGCCGCTCGGGCTGGCTGCCGCCGGACATCGGCTTCGGTTCCAAGGGCCGCTTCGACGCCACCCTGCCTTACTATTTCAACATCGCGCCCAATCGCGACCTGACCCTGTTCCCGCGCATCATGCTCGACCGCGGCCTGCAGATGGGCGCGACCGGGCGCTATATCGGTGAAACTGCGGCCGGTTCCTACGAGGGCCGTACCCACCTTGAGTTGCTGCTTAACGACAAGGAAAAAAATACCAACCGCTGGCTGGTCAATTCGACCCACAGCCAGGCGCTGGCGCGCGGCCTGTCCTTCGGCTGGAACCTGAACGCGGCATCGGACGACGATTACCCAAGCGATTTCTCCAAGTCCATCGCCACCAGCGCCGAGCGCCAGTTACTGCGCGAAGTGCGCGTCGACTACCGCAAGGAATTCTGGAGCCTGTCCGCGCGCGCCCAGGGTTTCCAGGTGCTGCAGGATCCGGCCGCCGCCACCGATCCCACCCTGTTCGTGCAGCGCCCCTACGATCGCCTGCCTGAAGTGGTGCTGACGGCCGGGCGCTTCGATGTCAACGGTTTCGACTGGAATGTCGATGCGCAAATGACACGTTTCTCCCACCCTGATCTGCCAAGCGGCAACCGGATGGTGGTGGTGCCGCAAGTGAGCTACCCCATCGTGCGTCCCGGCTACCACATCACGCCCAAGCTGAGCCTGCATGCCAGCGCGTATTCCCTCGAGCGCACCTCGGCCATCGCGCCGCGCACGCTCAACCGCGTACTGCCGACCTTTTCGGTCGACAGCGGCCTGGTATTCGAGCGTCCCTCGACCCTGCTCGGGCGCGACATGGTGCAAACGCTCGAGCCGCGCCTGTTCTACGTCTACACGCCCTACAAGGATCAGCGCGCGTTTCCCAATTTCGACTCGGCCGAAGCTAGCTTCAACCTGGCCCAGATTTTCAACGAGAACCGCTTCATCGGTTCGGATCGCGTGGCCGATGCCAACCAGGTCACCGCCGCCGTGGTATCGCGCTTTCTCGAATCGAATGGCGCCGAACGCATGCGCGTAGTGCTGGGGCAGCGCTTTTACCTCACCCAGCAGCGCGTGCAGCTGAGCGCCGTGCAGCCCATCGACGAGAGCCGCTCTGACGTGCTGGCTGCCGCTTCGGGGCGCATCTCCGATAACTGGAGCTTCGACAGCGCGATACAATACAATGCGAATAAAAGCAGTGTCGTGACCTCCAATTACGGAGTGCAATGGACGCCAGGCCAGAAAAAAGTTGTCAACGCTGAATATCGCTACGTTCGAGACAGTTTTAAGAATATCGATATATCCTCTCAATGGCCGCTGTCGAAACGCTGGTATGGCGTGGGGCGCATCAGTTATTCGCTGCAGGATAAAAAGATCCTTGAAAGCCTGGTCGGGCTGGAATACCAGGCCGATTGCTGGGTGTTTCGCATGGGCGCGCAGCGTTTCGTGACCACGCTGCGCAATACCTCGACGCCGATCTTTTTCCAGTTGGAATTAAACGGTCTGTCCAAGCTGGGCCCCGGCAATGCGCTCGAGACGTTTTACAAGAGCATTCCCGGCTACGCGCGCCTGAACCCGGGCGTGGGCCGCTAAGTAGAGCAGTACCCGGATTTTTTATTCACCGAACTATAAGTGCTTCCCAAGATTATGCGTAAAGTCAGTATGCACCAGATCAAGATCGCAGTCGTCGTGCTGTGCGCCCTTGCGGCAGGCCAGGTGGCCGCCCAAGGCCGTCCGGACCCGGCCGCCAAGCCAAGCGCGGGATTCATTCCTCCGGCCTCCGCCTCGAAAGGCAATGTGATCGATTCGATCGCCGTGGTCGTCAATGACGAAGTGATCACCCGTAACGAGCTGGCAGCGCGCGTCAAGTCTGTCGAGCAGCGCATGAAGGCCAGCAACGCCCCGCTGCCCGATTCGGCCGACATGCAGCGCCAGGTGCTCGAATCGATGATCGTGGAACGCGCGCAGTTCCAGCTGGCCAAGGACATGGGCATGCGCCCCATCGACGACGCCCAGCTCGACCGCGCCATCGGGCGCATCGCCGAAGCCCAGAAAATGTCGGTCACCGAACTGCGCAACGCCATGGAAAAGGAAGGCACACCGTTCCCCGCCTTCCGTGAAGAAATTCGCAACGAAATCATGATGCAGCGCCTGCGTGAGCATGAAGTCGACAACAAGATCCAGATTTCGGAAGCCGAGGTCGACACCTACCTGGCCGCCGAAAAGGCTGCCGCGGCTGACAAGTTCGAACTGAACATTTCGCAGATCTTGATCCGCATTCCCGAAAATTCCTCGCCCGAGCAGATCGCGGCACGCAAGGCGCGCGCCGACGAAGTGGCGCGCCAGCTGCGCACCGGCGCCGATTTTGCCAAGACCGCTGCCACCTACTCCGAATCGAGCGACGCGCTCAAGGGCGGCGAAGTGGGCTGGCGCGACCCTAACCGCCTGCCGCCGATTTTTGCCGAAGCGCTGGGCAAGCTCAAGGCAGGCCAGACGACTGAGGTCATCCGCACCACCGCCGGCTTCCACCTGCTCAAGCTGGTCGGCAAGCGCAGCCTGGCCGAAGCCGGCCAGGAACAGGTAGTACAGCAGACCCGCGCCCGTCACATCCTGCTCAAGGTCACCCCGACCATGACGGCCGACGACGCCAAGGCCAAGCTGGCAGAACTCAAGAAGGCGCTGGATAACAAGACCGCCAAGTTCGAAGACCTTGCGCGCGCCAATTCGAATGACGGCTCGGCCAGCAAGGGCGGCGACCTCGGTTGGCTGTTCCCCGGCGACGTGGTGCCCGAGTTTGAAACCGTCATGACCGGCCTCAAGCCGGGCGAAGTGAGCGGCGTGGTCGAAACTCCCTACGGCTTCCACCTGATCGAGGTGATGGAGCGCAAGAGCGACGACCAGTCCAAGGAACGCCGCCGCCTGGCTGCGCGCCAGGTCATCCGCGACCGCAAGCTGGCCGAAGCCGTCGACGACTGGCAGCGCCAGGTCCGCGACCGCGCCTACGTCGAGTTCCGCGACGAGAAGTAATCATGCTTAACCCGGTTCGGCCCGCGATCGCCGTCACAGTCGGCGAGCCGGCCGGAATCGGTCCTGAAATCTCGATCCGGGCCGCCTGGTCGATGCGCCAGGAAGTCAATTGCGTGCTGCTGGGCGACGCCGCCTTCCTGGCCCTCACGGCCAGCCTGATCGACCCCGATATCCAGCTGGCCGCACTTTCGGTGCAAGCCCTGCGCAATAGCGGGCTGCCGCAGTTCGGGCCGGGCCGTGTGGCCGTAATCGATGTGCCGCTGGCCGCGCACGTGACCCCGGGCGTGCTCGACCCCACCAACGGCCGCGCAGTGCTGGCCACGCTCGATCTAGCACTCGAAGGCCTGGATGCCGGCTGGTTCGACGCCATGGTCACCGCGCCGCTGCAAAAGAGCACCATCAACGACGCCGGCGTGCCCTTCTCGGGCCACACCGAATACCTGGCCCAGAAAACCGCGACCGAACAAGTCGTGATGATGCTGGCCGGCGCGCCCGGTCCGAATAGCGCGCCGCTGCGCGTGGCCCTGGCCACCACCCATCTGCCGCTCAAGGATGTGGCGCACGCCATCACTGGCCCTGGGCTGGCGCGCGTGATCGACATCATCGACGCCGACCTCAAGACAAAATTCGGCATCGCAGCGCCGCGCATCCTGGTCACCGGCCTCAATCCACACGCGGGCGAAAACGGCTACCTCGGGCGCGAAGAGATCGACACCATCGGCCCTGCCATTGTGGCGGCGCAGGCGCGCGGCATCGATGCGCGCGGTCCTTATCCGGCCGATACCCTGTTCCAGCCAAAGTACCTGCAGGATGCCGACTGCGTGCTGGCCATGTATCACGACCAGGGCCTGCCGGTGCTCAAGCATGCCACCTTTGGGCGCGGCGTGAACATCACGCTTGGCCTGCCCGTGATCCGCACCTCGGTCGACCATGGCACCGCGCTCGACCTGGCTGCCCAGGGCCTGGGGCGGGCCGACTGCGCCAGCATGGAAGAAGCAATCCGCACTGCGCTGGCCATGGCATTAAATTCAACCAAAAGAAAAATATGAAACACGTAGCCCGCAAACGCTTCGGCCAGAATTTTTTGACCGACAAATTCGTCCTCGATAACATCATCGACGCCATCGATCCGAAGCCCGGTGAGGCGATGGTCGAAATCGGGCCGGGCCTGGCGGCCATGACCGCGCTGATCATCAAGCGCCTGCAGCACATGCACGTGGTCGAACTGGACCGCGACCTGGTCGCGCGCCTCGACAAGCAGTTCCCTCGCACAGCGCTCACGATTCACTCGGGCGACGCGCTCAAATTCGATTTTGGCCAGATCCCCGTGCCCGCCGGGCAGAAACTGCGCGTGGTGGGCAACCTGCCGTACAACATTTCGAGCCCTCTGCTGTTTCATCTTGCCGAGTTCGCGCACCTGATAGAAGACCAGCACTTCATGCTGCAAAAGGAAGTGGTCGAACGTATGGTGGCGGCGCCGGGCAGCAAGGTCTATGGCCGTCTGTCGGTGATGCTGCAATGGCGCTACAAGATGCAGCTGATGTTCATCGTGCCGCCGACCGCCTTTGATCCGCCGCCGCAGGTGGAGTCGGCGATCGTGCGCATGGTGCCGGTGGAGAGCAAGCTGGCCTGCGACGGTCCCACCCTCGAAGCGGTGGTGATGAAAGCGTTCTCGCAGCGCCGCAAGGTGATTCGCAATTGCCTGGCCGGGATGTTTACCGAGGCGCAGATTGTGGAAGCGGGCATTGATCCGACCGCACGGCCCGAGACGGTCGGGCTGGAACAGTATGTGGCCCTGAGTAATTTGCTCAAGCCTGTGTAATCAACAGGCCGTCTCCGGCGCGGCGGCAGGGGCCTATAGCGCTGTTGATGAGATGCGCTATGGAACCCCCCGTGCGCCGAGGTTTACCCACACATATCCGCAAACCCGTCGCCCCCGGCCTCGGCGGCCCCCTTGGCGGGGCGGCATAGCGCATCGTTTAAGCCAACAAACGTTTATTAATCCAGCACTAAATCACAGTGCTATGGATCCCCGCCTCCGCGGGGAAGACGGGGTAAGGGTAGCGGCCAACGATGCTCATCAGATGCGCTATGGGCCCGGCCTTCGCGGGGAAGGCAGGTTCTCGCTTAAGTCCCGATCCGTCCCCCATCGTTCTTGGTAATCACAATCGTCGCCGAGCGTGGCCGCTTGCCGGCGCCATAGCCGGCATTGGACGGCCACTGGCTGGTGTACTTGCTCGGGTCGGCCAGATTGGCCTGGCTGGTGTTCTCGCCCGGATGCTGGATGTTGATGAACATCGTCTTGCCGTCCGGCGTCTCGCACAGGCCCGTGATTTCAGAACCCACCGGGCCGACCAGGAAGCGCTTGAGCGTGTCGGCCGTCGGCTTCTTGCCCACATAGGTATCGACCGCCAGCGTGCCACCCGAGGCCTTCGGGTAGTTCAGCGTGGTCTTGGCGCCGTCGCCCACCGTCCCGGGCACCGCCGCCAGCATCATGCAGTTGCTGACGTCTGTGTAGGCGCCGTCGTCGGTCTGGATCCAGCAAATGCCGGTGTAGGGACTGAACACCAGGCCGTCCGGGCTCGAGAAGTCCTGGTCCGCGGTCAGATTCGACAGGTTCACCAGGCTGCCGTTGGCGCCGCTCTCGGCGCCGAACAGGTACACGTCCCAGGTAAAGCCCGTGGCTGCCTGCCCCCCGGCGCCTTCCTTCAGGCGCAGGATATGCCCGTTCGGATTGCCAGCCTGGGGCGCCGTGCCTTTGAGATCGGTGTAGGCGCGCGGGTTGGCGCTGTCCGGCGCCAGTTGCGAGGAGCCGCTCGGTTCCACCGCGCGGTTCGAGTTGTTGGTCATGGTGTAGTACACCTCGCCGTTGGCCGGGTTGACCGAACACCATTCGGGCCGGTCCATGCGGGTCGCGCCCACGGCGTCGGCGGCCAGGCGCGCATTGACCACGATGTCAGCCAGGTCGGCAAATTTGTACAGGGCGTAGTTCTGGATCGCCGCATTGCTCATCGCCAGTTCGATCCATTGGCCGCTGCCGTCGGCCGCCAGCTTGCCCACATACAGCTTGCCACTGTCGAGGTATTTGTCGCCGGTGGCCATGCGGTCGGCCGGGTTGGCGTCGGCTGCCGCCCAGGCCGCGGTGGAGACGAACTTGTAGATGTATTCATTGCGCGAGTCGTCGCCCATGTACACCGCCAGCGGCTGGCCCACGACCGGCACGCCGAAGGCGGCGCTTTCGTGCGCGTAGCGGCCCAGGGCGGTGCGCTTTTTCGCGGCGCGGGTCTTGTCGTAGGCGTCCATTTCGACGATGTAGCCCATGGTGTTCATCTCGTTGCGGTAGTCGTCGCTGCCGTCCAGCGAGGCGCCCTTTTTGCTGATGTCCCAGCGCGCGTATTTGTCCTCCACGCCGCCGGTTTCCCAGCCGTGACGCGAGGTGGCGCCTTGGTTGCGCCCATAGCGGCGCAGCGATGCCACGCTCTTGTCGTTGGCGCGCGCGGCGTCGTCGGCCGCGCCGCGCACAAAGTAGCCCGACCAGTTTTCTTCGCCGGTCAAAAAGCTGCCCCACGGCGTGCGCCCGGTGCCGCAGTTGTTCAGCGTACCGCGGGTCTTGGTGGCGTTGGCCGAATAGCGCGTGACCATCAGCGCATTGCCGCGTGCCGGTCCGCTGATGTCGACTTCGGTGAGCGGGGTCACGCGGCGGTTGAAGGCCGAATCCTTCACATAGGCCCAGCTGGTGCCGGTCTTTTTGACTTCGACCACGGCCACCCCGTGGATCGCCACTTCCTTGTCCACTTCGGCGGCCGGGCGTGGCAGGGTGGTCACGCCGCCGTTGGCATGCAAAAAGAACGAGGAGCGGGTCTGGTCGGTGGTGGCTTCGTGGTTGATAGCCAGCAGGCCGCGCTCGTTGCTGCTGTTCGAGGCGGCGCCGCTGGCCGACAGGCCGAAGAACTCCATGCCATCGTGATGATCGCCGGCGCGATTCTCGAAATCGCTATCGCTGCCATCGTTGTTGTAGGCCGGGGTGGCTGCGGTGAGCGGGTCGCCCAGCGCGTAGATCACCGAGGCAGTGTAGCCGGCCGGGACGCTGACCACGTCGGCCAGACTCTTGGCCACCGCGCCGAAGCCGAGCAGCTTCTCGGGCGGGGCGGGGTTCGGCACGGGGACGGGTGCAGGCGTTGGCGCCTGCACTGGCGCCGGGTCGTTGCTGCTGCAGCCGGCCAGGGCCACGCCGCCCAGAACCGCGCTGGCGGCCGAGGCGAAGCCGCCGCGCAGCAGGCTGCGGCGGCTCAGGCGCGCTGCCAGTACGGTGTTGAAGTGTTCGTTGTTCGACACATTGGTGTCGACGTCATCGTGATCGATGCGCTTGGTCATGGGGTATGCCTCTGGTCAGGGTTGAATGAACAGGGCGATTCTATGAAGCGCAGATGACCGCGCCATGACGCGGGGATGACAAAATGATGACGTAAAGCCAAGGGGGCAGGGCGTGGCCGCAAAAAAAATAGCCCGCACGGGGCGGGCTAAAATCCAATTCTTTTTTGAGGAGAGTTGGAGGAGACGGGATCAGTATGCTGCGCCGCGGAACATAAATCTAATTTATCTTTAGAATGTCCGTTATGCTTTGCCGATATATCTCCTCGCTAGCCTCACAGGCAGCTGACGGTGATGGTGTCGATGGCCACGTCGCCCATGGTGCCCACACCATTGCTCAGCGTGCACAAATTGCCGGCCGGCTGCTTGAGAATGGTGACGCCGTACGAGGCGCCGAAGGCCAGCGGACGGCCAAACGTAAAGGTAGTGGCGCCCTTGGCGATCGGCAGTTGCTCGTCGCTGCCGTTGGTCAGGATCAGGCCATCGGTGGTCAGGCCCGAGACTTTGCCGCCCAGGAAGCGCTCGTTCAAAATACAGGATACGCCGATGCTGATGGTGGCCAGGCGTCCCGCCGTGTCCTTGCCGTTAAATACCTGGCAAGTCTGGTGCAGCGGGTTGGCGTTGTTGAGGATCTGGACGTCGTATTCTTCGCCGTATTCGACATTTTTGGCGAACTTGAAGGTGGTGGCGCCCACCGGCACGGCCAGGGTATCGCCATTTTTGACGTTGGTGAGCACCAGGCCGGTGTATTGCACACCCTGGATTTCGCCCTTGATGTCAAACGTGGCTTTGCCGCCGCCACAGGCAGCGAGCAACAGTCCGGCGGACAGGGCGAGGGCCAGCTTGTAGCGTGAAAACGAAAACTTCATACGATTCTCCAGAGTGTGAGGGGCAGCGCGATCAGACGCACTTGACAGCAATATCGGTCACCGCGCGGGCCGGCATGGTGCCGGTGCCCTTAGTGACGGTGCAGGTTTTGCCCGCAGGCGCCTGGAACACGGTCACGCCGTACGAGAAGTCTTCTGGTACCTTGCCGTTGACGGTGGTGTCGGCAGCGGTGGTGGTCATGGTGAAAGCGATCGGGCTGGTGGCCGCGCCGGTGAATTCCTTGCGCACGCTGCCGTTATTGAGGATCAGTTTCTCGTTGAGCGCCAGGCCTTCGATGGTGCCACCCAGGTCGTAGGTGACCAGGGCGCAGACGATACGGATGGTTTGCGGGGAAATGGCGCCGGTCTTGCCCTTGCCGTCGAAAATCTCGCAAGTGGCATTGGGCGGCTGGCCGACAATCTTGATCTCGAAATTGGTGTCGCGCGCCACCATTTCAGGGAAATTATAAAACTGCGAGTTGGCCGGCACGGCGCGCGGGGCGGCGCCGTTCAGGCTCAGCGTCAAGCCGTCCTTGGTCAGATTAGTGATGCTGCGAACTTGCAGCAGCAGGTCGGCTTCATCGCCGCCGCAGCCGCCAAGGCTCAGTGCGCACGCAAGCGCCACGCAGGTACGCAGGTACAAATTTTTCATGCTTTCTCCAAAAACGTGCAGGGTAGGGGGCAAGGCTGGTGCCGGCGCCACAAGACAGACAGAATTGGACGACATTTTAGTTCATTTGCCAACGGGGCGGCTCAAGTCTTGTGTCTTTCTGTAACTGGGGCGCCGATTGCACGCGCGATATGGCGTTCCATTGATTTCAGCGCAGGGCCTCGCTATGCTATGCCTGATCGATAACATTTAAGCAAGGCTTGTCATGCATTCCCTGTTGCGACCCGTCTGGCCCAAGGCGGTCCTGTTCGACCTGGACGATACCCTGTGGCCGATCGCGCCCGTGATTATCCAGGCCGAGCAGGACCTGCACGCCTGGCTGCAGACCCACGCGCCGCGCGTGGCGGAACGCTTTTCCATCGACAATCTGCGCCAGGCCCGCCTGGCCCTGCTGGCCAGCCGCCCCGAATTCGCAATGAACCTGGGCGCCTTGCGGCGCGAGGGGCTCATTGCCGCCTTCCAGGAGGCGGGCGAGGACATCGACAAGGTGGAACTGGCCATGGTGCGTTTTTTCGCCGCGCGCAATGCGGTGGTGCCCTATGACGACGTGCTGCCCGGGCTCATGCAGCTCAAGGGGCGCACCCTGGTCGGTTCGGTTTCGAATGGTAACGCCGACTTGCGCGCGATCGGGCTGGCGCACCATTTTGCAGTGTCCGTGGCCGCCTTTGAATTCGGCAGCGCCAAACCGGACAGCGCCATTTTCCACGAAGCCTGCCGCCAGCTCGGCGTGGCGCCCGCCCAGGCAGTATATGTGGGCGACGACATCCTGCTCGACGTCAAGGGCGCCCAGGACGCCGGCCTGCGCGCGGTGTGGATGAACCGCACCGGCAGCAGCAAACATCTTGAACACGGGGTGAACCCCGACTTTATGTGTAGCAATTTGCACGAATTGCTCGACTGGCTCAAGCGCGAGCATGCCTCGGCGCCCGCCATTGCCCCGCAAGGGCGCGTGCAGGGTGCATAATGATGTAATAGAACTCCGCGGACATTTTTATTTAGACCATGCAACTCGATACCCGTGCACAAACGCTGCTCAAAGCCCTGGTCGAACGGTATATCGCCGACGGCCAGCCGGTGGGCTCGCGCGCGCTGTCGAAAATCTCCGGACTCGACCTGTCGCCGGCCACCATCCGCAATATCATGTCCGACCTCGAGGAAATGGGCTACGTGGCCAGCCCGCATACCTCGGCCGGACGGGTGCCCACGCCGCGCGGCTACCGCATTTTTGTCGATACCCTCTTGACGGTGCAGCACATCGACGAGCAGTCGGTGCAAGCGCGCATGCGCCTGCCCTCGCAGCAGCCGCAAAAGCTCATTTCGAGCGCGGCCCAGATGCTCTCCTCGCTGTCGCAGTTTGCCGGGGTGGTGGTGAGTCCGCGCCGCGAATCGGTGTTCCAGCAGATCGAATTTTTGCGCCTGTCCGAAAAACGCATCCTGCTCGTGATTGTCGATCCGCGCGGCGACGTGCAAAACCGCCTGCTGCTGACCGACAGCGATTACACCCCGAGCCAGCTGATCCAGAGCGCCAACTACATCAACCAGAATTACGGCGGCCTGTCCTTCGACGACGTGCGGGTGCGCCTGTCGGGCGAACTCAATCAGCTGAAAAACGAAATGGGACGGCTGATGCAGGCGGCGGTCGAGGCAGGCAGCGAAGTGATGGCCGACCATTCCGACGACATGGTCATCTCGGGCGAACGCAACCTGCTGAGCGTGTCGGACCTGTCCTCGAATATGAGTTCGCTGCGCCAGATGTTCGATATGTTCGAGCAAAAAACCGGCCTGATGCAATTGCTCGATGTGTCGAGCAAGGCCAGCGGGGTGCAGATTTTTATCGGCGGCGAATCGAATCTGGTGCCAATGGATGAGATGAGCGTGGTGACTGCGCCCTATGAAGTGAACGGCAAGATTGTCGGGACGCTGGGGGTGATCGGCCCGACCCGCATGGCCTATGAGCGGGTGATTCCGATCGTCGATATCACGGCCAAGCTGCTATCGAATGCGCTGAGCCATTCCTAGGCGCGGCGCACCGGGCTCAATGCTTGTGCGGGCAATTGGTTTTGACGCAGTTGCCATAGATGGCCAGCGCATGCTCGGCGATCTTGAAACCGCGCTCCACCGCCACCTTGTGCTGGCGTGATTCGATCTCTTCGTCGTAAAACTCTTCCACCCGGCCGCAATCGAGGCACACCAGATGGTCGTGGTGCGAGCCGGCATTGAGCTCGAAAATCGCTTTGCCCGTCTCAAAATGATTGCGATTGAGCAAGCCTGCCTGCTCGAACTGGGTCAGCACGCGGTAGACGGTGGCCAGGCCGACGTCCATATTTTCAGTCAGCAGGATCTTGTAGACGTCTTCGGCCGTGAGGTGGCGAACCTCGCTATTCTGGAAAATCTCGAGGATTTTCAGGCGTGGAAGGGTCGCTTTGAGGCCGCTGGCTTTCAGGTCGCTGGGGTTGTTACTCATGTTTGTTGCTCGTATTTTGGC
>JAZKGU010000065.1:0-7017 GCA_040385745.1 Pseudomonadota bacterium | reverse complement strand
TGTCGGGCAAGGGCGTGCACGTCATTACCGTCAACGATTACCTGGCGCAGCGCGACGCCGAGTGGATGGGCCGCTTGTATGGCTGGCTGGGTCTGACGACCGGCGTGAACCTGTCGCAGATGGACCATGACGTCAAGCAGCAAGCCTACGCCTCCGACATCACCTACGGCACCAATAACGAATTCGGTTTTGACTACCTGCGCGACAATATGGTCTACGAGGCCAGCGAACGGGTGCAGCGCGCACTCAATTTCGCCGTGGTCGACGAAGTGGACTCGATCCTGATCGACGAGGCGCGCACGCCTTTGATCATCTCCGGCCAGGCCGAGAACCACACCGAGCTCTATCACAAGATTAACGATCTGCCGAAGATGCTGACCTTGCAGATCGGCGAAGAAACCCCGGATGGCAAGGGCGAAATCAGCGTCCCGGGTGACTACACAAAGGATGAAAAGGCGCACACCGTGCTGCTGACCGAGCGCGGTCACGAAAACGCCGAAGCCGTGCTGACCAAGATGGGTCTGCTGCCTGAAGGCGCCTCGCTCTACGACGCCGCCAACATCCTGCTGATTCACCACCTGTACGCGGCCCTGCGCGCGCACGTGCTGTATCACAAGGACCAGCACTACGTTGTGCAAAACGGCCAGGTCGTGATCGTCGACGAATTCACCGGTCGCCTGATGACGGGGCGGCGCTGGTCGGACGGCCTGCACCAGGCGGTCGAGGCCAAGGAAGGCGTCGAGATCCAGAACGAGAACCAGACCATGGCCTCGATCACCTTCCAGAACTACTTCCGCATGTATACCAAGCTGTCGGGCATGACCGGCACCGCCGATACCGAAGCGTACGAATTCCAGGAAATCTACGGCCTCGAAACCGTGGTCATTCCACCCAATCGTCCTTCGCAGCGCAAGGATCGCCAGGACCAGGTGTACAAGTCCTCGGCCGAGAAGTACAACGCCATGCTGATCGACATCCGCGACTGCTACGAGCGCGGCCAGCCCGTCCTGGTGGGTACTACCTCGATTGAGAACTCGGAAATGCTGTCGGGGATCCTGACCGGCGCCAAGCTCGAACACAACGTCCTCAACGCCAAGCAGCACGCGCGCGAAGCGGAGATCATCGCCCAGGCGGGCCGTCCGAAAATGATCACCATCGCCACCAATATGGCCGGCCGTGGTACCGACATCGTTTTGGGCGGCAACGTCGAAAAGCAGATCCAGATCATCGAAGCCAACGCCGCGCTGAGCGATGCCGACAAGGCCGCGCAGTCGGCCAAGCTGCGCGACGAATGGCAGTCGCTGCACGACCACGTGGTCGGTGCTGGCGGACTGCACATCGTCGGCACCGAGCGCCACGAATCGCGGCGCGTGGACAACCAGCTGCGCGGGCGTTCCGGCCGCCAGGGCGACCCGGGTTCTTCGCGCTTCTATCTGTGCCTGGACGACGCGCTGCTGCGCATCTTCGCGGGCGACCGCGTGCGCGCCATCATGGAGCGCCTGCAAATGCCGGAAGGCGAACCGATCGAAGCGGGCATCGTCACGCGCTCGATCGAGTCGGCCCAGCGCAAGGTCGAAGCGCGCAACTTCGACATTCGCAAGCAGCTGCTCGAGTACGACGACGTGGCCAACGACCAGCGCAAGGTGATCTACACCCAGCGTAACGAACTGCTCGAAACGCGCGACATTTCCGAGTTGATCGCCTCGCTGCGCGCGGGCGTGTTCCACGACGTGGTGCGCACTTACGTGCCGGCCGAATCGGTGGAAGAGCAATGGGATATTCCGGCTCTTGAATCGACCCTGCGCAATGAATGGCAGCTCGATGTTCCGCTGGCCGAGTTGCTGGCCACGGACGCCAACCTGACCGACGAAGAGATCCTCGACAAGGTGCTGGCCAAGGCCGATGCCAACTACAACGCCAAGATTGAAATCGTCGGCAAGGAATCGTTCGGCGGCTTCGAGCGCAACGTCATGCTGCAAAGCGTGGACACGCACTGGCGCGAGCACCTCGCGGCGCTGGACCACCTGCGCCAGGGTATCCACCTGCGCGGCTACGCCCAGAAGAATCCGAAGCAGGAGTACAAGCGCGAAGCCTTCGAACTGTTTGGCGCCATGCTCGATCAGATCAAGAACGAAGTGATCAAGATGGTCATGACGGTGCGCATCCAGACGCGCGAGGAAATCGATGCGGCCGAAGCGGCGCTGCAGCAATCGCACGTCGAGAACCTCAGCTACCAGCACGCCGACTTCAATCCCGATGCGGCGCCGGAAGATCTGCTCGCGCCGGGCGCAGGCAATCAGAACGCGGCGGCGGACGAGGGTCCGAAGGTGGGCCGCAACGATCCTTGCCCTTGCGGCAGCGGCAAGAAGTACAAGCAGTGCCACGGCAAGCTAGCCTGACCTGCGCCCATGGCTCAAAAAAAGCGGAACTTCGGTTCCGCTTTTTTTTCGACTCAGCTGCGCCCGTCCGTAATCCTAGCGTGCCAGTTTCACCAGTTCGACCCGCCGGTTTTTGGCGCGTCCTGCTTCGCTGGCGTTATCGGCCAACGGCTTGGCCGCGCCCAGGCCCGCTGCCGATACCCGCGCCTTGTCAATGCCCGAGGCCAGCAGGGTGGCGACGACTGCCGCAGCGCGCTCCTGCGACAGGACGTTATTGCGCTGCGCATCGCCACTGTTGTCCGTATGCCCTTCGACCGACAGCTTGAGCGCCGGGTCGCGCTTGAGCAGTTCCGTAATCTCGTCGACCGCAGGCCTGGCATCGGCACGCAGCACGGCCTTGTCGGTATCGAAGTTGATATACAGCGCGACGCGTCCGGTACGATCAAGTTCGGCGCGCATGGCATCGGCCTTGACGAAGGCGACCTTCTGTTCCATCGTTTTTTCCTCGACCACCGTCAGATAGGTGCGCGCCTCGTTGGTGCGGACGGTAATCCAGATCAGCCGGTCCGGCGCGCGCACCAGGTAAGCATCGTAGCTGAGCTGGGGCTCGACCATGCCCAGTTTGTCGATGGCGAAGTTGTCGGCATTGGCCTGGACCAGCGCCGGGTTGTCGGGTTCGACCGCATTGACCTTGACCCCGCCCAGCGCCTGCACGGCAGCAGCGTAATTGCGGCGAGAGGCCAGTCCACTCAACTTGGCATCGCCATTGTAGAACTGGCGCTGTTCAAGGCGACCTTCCAGCGAGCGCAGGCTGGCGCCGGCCAACACCCAGCTCTGGCTGAAGTCGGATTGTTCACGGGTGGTGTCGGAAGCTGCGAGGTCGCGCGGCCAGTCCAGGAAGGGGAAGGGCGGCAGGGTGGCACGGCTTTCGGGCACGCTGGCCACGTCGAAGCCAGCCGGCGCTGCCTTCGCAGGGGCAGCGGACGCAGGCGCGGCAGGAGCCGCTGTTGCTGCAGCCGGCGCGGCGGGCGCCGCTGCGCCATCGGTGCGGGCCTTGCAGGCGGAAAGCGCCGCCCCAGCCAGCAGCGCCAGCGCGCAGGCACAACGAAATTGGATTGTCATGGTGGTTTCTAATGATCGTGTAAAACGAGCATTGTTGCACAAATAACTAGTTAATGCTGCGACGAAAGGGTGGGCGTGGCCGTGCTGCCGTTGCCGCCCAATCAGGCAGGCCGATTGCCACGTCAATGACACCGGGCAGGCTGCTTGTTGAGCCGTGACAAGTTGCTGAGGCGGACTTGCTGCAAAGGTGAAGCCTGGTCTGTCCGAACAGGAGCTGCCATGAAATCGATCCGCGTCGCCGTCGTCATCATCACCGGACTCATCGTCGCACTATGGTGGGCCGCCATGCCGCCGGTCTTCCCTCCCAAGGCTGGAGGCGCAATCGACAGGAGCGGGCAGCGCCAGTGTCCGGCCAACAGCCGCCTGGAAGGCAAGCTGTGCGTCTGTCCGAGCGGTATGGTGTGGAGTGGCGCCAGCTGCACCCAGGTCTTGACCAGCTCGGCGCGCAGCATCGTCAGCGAGCGGGTGGCCAGGGTGGCCCCCGATAGCAGCCTGCAGTTTGCCCGCGTCCAGGTGCCCACCTTGCCCTACAACCTCAACACCTGGCCCAACAAGATCAAGGCCATCAATTCGAGCGTGCCGGCGGCAGGTAGCGTCGCCATGATCGATATGCCGGGCGGGCGCAATCAGGGCGCGGGCCATGTAGCCATTGTCGAAGCGGTGGGTGAAAATTCCCTCACCATCATAGAGGGCAACTACGAACTGGGCAGCGTGACGCGGCGCACCGCGACGGGGAAGGATCTGCAGGACGCCGCGCGCCAGCTGCGCATCGTCGGCTACTACAAGCCATAGCGGTGGCTGCGCCTGAGGAAACACGCGTGCTGTATGGTGCGGCGCGCTGCTGTGGCCATGGCGTCATGATTATTGTTTCTGGCGTTACAATAGCGGCTCCGAATTCCACCGCTGGAGAGCCACATGGCCGTCAATTCCCCCCTTCCCGTCGCCGCCGACCTGATGCCTGTCAACGGCATTGAAATCGGCTATGCCCAGGCCGGCATCAAGAAACCGAACCGCAAGGACGTGCTGGTCATGAAGCTGGCCGAAGGGGCCACTGTGGCCGGCGTCTTCACCAAGAACCGCTTCTGCGCCGCGCCGGTCCAGGTCAGCCAAGCCAATCTGGCCGCGGTGGCGGCGGGCGGCGCGCCGATTCGCGCGCTGGTGGTCAACACGGGCAACGCCAATGCCGGCACCGGCGAGACCGGCCTGGCCAATGCGCGCGCCACCTGCGCCGCGCTGGCCGGCCTGCTCGGCTGCGCGCCCGAACAGATCCTGCCGTTTTCGACCGGCGTGATCCTGGAGCCACTGCCGGTCGAGAAGATCGTCGCCGGTCTGCCGGCTGCCATCGAGAACCTCAAGCTCGACAACTGGTTCAATGCAGCAGAAGCCATCATGACCACCGACACCCAGCCCAAAGCGGCTTCGCGCACGGTCGACATCTGCGGTCACGCGGTGACCATGACCGGCATCAGCAAGGGCGCCGGCATGATCAAGCCGAACATGGCCACCATGCTCGGTTATCTGGCCATCGACGCCAAGGTCGCGCAGCCGGTGCTCGATGAACTGGTGCGCCACGCGGCCGACCACTCGTTCAACTGCATCACCATCGACGGCGATACCTCGACCAACGATTCGTTCATGCTGATTGCCACCGGCACCGGCAGCCTAGCGATTGCCAATACCGATTCGACCGAGTACGGCGAACTGAAAGCGGCCGTCACCGACATCGCGCGCAACCTGGCGCAGCAGATCATTCGCGACGGCGAAGGCGCCACCAAGTTCATCACCGTCAGCGTTGACGAGGGCGCCAACGTGGAAGAGTGCCGCAAAATCGCCTACTCGATTGCGCACTCGCCGCTGGTCAAGACCGCTTTCTTCGCGTCCGATCCCAACCTGGGCCGCATCCTGGCCGCAATCGGCTACGCCGGGGTGGACGACCTGGACGTGACCAAGCTCGATATGTACCTGGACGACGTGTGGGTGGCCAAGAATGGCGGACGCAATCCGGACTACCAGGAAGCCGACGGTCAGCGCGTGATGAAGCAAAGCGAGATTACGGTGCGCGTCAAGCTCGCGCGCGGCAGCGCCACGGCCACGGTCTGGACCTGCGACCTGTCGCACGAGTACGTGACCATCAACGCCGACTACCGCTCCTGATCGCCGATGACGCCGCTCGAACAGTTCCTGCAGCGCGCCGAGAGTTTGCTGGCGCGGGTCGAAGCGGTGCTGCCGCCCGCGCACGCGCGCGAGCCGGACTGGAAGCGCAGCTTCGCTTTCCGCTGGCGCAAGCGCGCCGGCGGCGCCGGCAGCTATCTGCAGCCGGTACTGCACGTGGCCTCCATTACCCTCGATGATTTGCACCAGGTGGGCAAGCAGAAGCAGCAGATCGAGCAGAACACGCGCCAGTTCGTGCAGCGCCGGCCGGCCAACAATGTGCTGCTCACGGGTGCGCGCGGGACCGGCAAATCGTCTCTCATCAAGGCCTGCCTGAACCAGTTTGCCGGTGACGGCCTGCGCCTGATCGAGGTCGACAAGGCCGACCTGGCCGAACTGCCCGACATTGTCGACCTGGTGGCCGGGCGCCCGGAACGCTTCGTGATTTTTTGCGACGATCTCTCGTTCGAAGAAGGCGAGAGCGGCTACAAGGCGCTCAAGGTAGCGCTCGACGGCAGCATCGCCGCGCCATCGGACAACGTGATCATCTACGCCACCTCCAACCGGCGCCACCTGATGCCCGAAAAGATGGCCGACAATGCCAGCTACACCCACGGCAGCGACGGCGACCTGCATCCGGGCGAAACGGTGGAAGAAAAGATATCGCTGTCGGAGCGCTTCGGCCTGTGGCTCTCGTTCTATCCGTTCAACCAGGACGGCTACCTGGAGATTTGCGCGCACTGGCTGGCCAGCTACGGCTGCAGCCCCGCGCAGATCGAGGAAGCGCGCGCCGAGGCATTGCGCTGGGCGCTGCAGCGCGGTTCGCGTTCGGGCAGGGTGGCCTGGCAGTTCGCCAAGGACTACGCGGGAAAGATGGCCTCATGAGCGAACTGGCCAAGGCGCCGATCGACGTCGCGGTGGGAATCCTGATGAAACCGAACGGTGACGTGCTGCTGGGCCAGCGCCCGGCCGGCAAGCCCTATGACGGCTACTGGGAATTCCCCGGCGGGAAAGTCGAGCGCGGCGAAGCCATCCTTGACGCGCTCAAGCGCGAATTCGTCGAGGAGCTGGGCGTGCATATTCTGGAGGCGAGCGAATGGTGCGGCGTCGAGCACGTGTACGAACACGCGCACGTGCGCCTGCATTTTTTCATCAGCCGCGCATGGCAAGGCGAGCCGCAAAGCCTGGAAGGGCAGGCCTTTGCCTGGCAGGGCACGGTTGGGGTGGCGCCGCTGCTGCCGGCCACCATTCCACTGCTGGCCTGGCTCGACCAGCTGCGCTATCCCGACGCGGCCTGAACCAGCAACAAGTCCGGGATCACAGGCCGGGGTCAGGTCCTCCATTCGCACACGAGCCCGACCGTAGC
>JAZKGU010000064.1:0-25908 GCA_040385745.1 Pseudomonadota bacterium | reverse complement strand
ACCACGCGGTGCGGCTCTTCGCGGCTGAACACGGCAATGGCGTAGGCGCCGTGCAGGCGCTTGACCGCCAGCTTGACGGTCTCGAACAGGTCGCCGTTGTACATGTGATCGACCAGGTGGGCGATGACTTCGGTATCGGTCTGGCTCTGGAAGACGTAGCCAAGGCCGGTCAGTTCGGCGCGCAGCTCGTCGTGATTCTCAATAATGCCGTTGTGGACCAGTGCAATGCGCGCCGCCTCTTCAGTGGGTGAAAAGTGCGGGTGGGCATTGTGGGTGGCCGGCGCGCCGTGGGTGGCCCAGCGTGTGTGGGCGATACCCGTGAACGCTTGCAGGCCAGCTTCGGCAATCTGCACTTCCAGGTCGGCCACGCGCGAGGTGCTGCGCGATCGGGTCAGCTTGCCATCCACATGCAGCGCCACACCGCAGGAGTCATAGCCGCGGTATTCCAGGCGCTTGAGACCCTCGGTCAGGATAGGGGTAATGTTACGTTGCGCTACTGCACCGACGATTCCGCACATGGAAGCCTCACAAAAGTTGATTAATGAACAGACTGTAGACTAACGGCAATGAAATATGCTATCGAATATCTCTACAATTTGTTATATTATTTCAGCCACTATCTACGTTGAAATTATCTTTCACATGGATCAAATATTTTGCCAAATCAGTCAAAAATCGAGGATGTCGAACTGGACGAAGTCGATCGTCGCATCTTGAATGTGCTTCAGATTGATTCTTCGCACACCAATGCGCAGTTGGCCGATCTGGTCCACGTCTCGCCCCCGACCTGCCTGCGGCGTGTCAAACGGCTCACCGACAGCGGTGTCATCGCGCGCCAGGTCGCGATTGTGGCGCCCGAGAAAGTGGGAGCCAGCCTGAGCGCCATCGTGGAAATCACGCTCGATGTGCAAGCCGCCGAACGCATGGCCGAGTTTGAAAAGCACGTGGCAGGCGAGGCGGCCGTGCTGCAGTGCTACCGGGTGGCGCCGGGTCCCGATTTTGTGCTGGTGGTCCAGGTGGCCGACATGCCGGCCTACCACGCGCTGGCCCATCGCCTGTTCGCCACCCAGGCCAATGTTCGCAATGTGAAGACCTACTTCTCTACATTCCGCAGCAAGTTCGAAACGCGCATCGCGGTCTGAGCCAGCGCAACGAGCGCCTTCGCTAAACAGTGTCTACTGGCAACTGTTGAGTCATGCGCGAGGGGAGCGGGGATGGAAGCGTTGGTGTCGAGAGAAACGAGCACCGAGGGCAAGCGCCCGCCGGTGGACCTGGTGCGGCTGAACCATGTGCACAAGCTGTACGGCGGCGGCCTGGCCGGGGTGCATGCGCTGCACGACATCAACCTGCATGTAGCACCGGGCGAGATGGTATCCCTGTGCGGTCCTAGCGGCAGCGGCAAAACCTGCTTGCTCAATCTGGTCGGGATGCTCGAGCAGGCCACCGAGGGCGGCGTGGTGATCGCCAACCTGCTCATTTCCAAATTGTCCGAACAGGCCCGCGCGGAGCTGCGTAACGACATGATCGGCTTCGTGTTTCAATCCTTCACCCTGATCCCGGTGATGACCGCGCGCGAAAATGTGCTGCTGCCACTGGTGCTGCGTGGACGCCTGGAACATGCGCAAATGGTCGATGCGGAACTGCGCGCCGGTGAACTGCTCGAACAACTGGGGCTGGCGCCGCAGGCAGGCTACTATCCGCCCAAGCTCGATGCCAGCCAGTGCCAGCGGGTGGCCATTGCGCGCGCGCTCATCACCAGGCCGCGCCTGGTGATTGCAGACGAACCGGTCTCGCGGCTCGATAACGGCTGCATTCGCAAGGTGATGGACTTGTTTGCGCGCCAGCAGCAAGACCACGGCACGGCGTTTCTGATCTCCACGCCCGACCAGCGCCAGTTCAGCCGTGCTACGCGTGCCTTGCAGCTGAGTGAAGGTCGGCTGGTTGCCGCCTCGCACCTGGCGCCGCGGCGGCCGCTACGGGCGCGGCTATGAGTCCGGCCCGGCTGGCCCTGCGCACGCTGATGCTGGGAAGCACCCGCAGCGCCCTGGCGATCGTGCTGATCGCGGCCAGCCTGTGCGTACTGGACTTGTACGCCGGCCACATCGCCAGCGTGCGCGCGCAGGTCGAACAGCGCGCGGTGATCGGCGAACGCCTCGGGCACCTGGCGGTCCAGCGCGCCGCGCCGCTGGCGGCCGCGGCGCGCGAGCGCACCTTCGAGCCGGTCGAAGCCCAGCGCGTGCAGGGGCTGCTCAATTCGACCGAGGGCGTGGCCCTGGCCCTGCCGCAAATGCGGGTAAGCGGCATTGCGGCCGCCGGTTCGCGTTCCATCCTGTTCCACGGCGAAGGCATCAGTGCAGCGCCCGAACGGGCCCCACTACTGTCCGTGCCCCTGCCCGGACGGCTCGACCCCAAGCTTGCCAATGGCATTGCCCTCACCCGTGAACAGGCCGGCATGCTGGGGGTGTCCATCGGCAGCAAGCTCAGTCTGACCGCCATCTCCCAGGACGCGCTGACTTTGCCATTGCAAGCGCAGGTGGTCGACATCTACAAGGGCAATGCCAATGCCACCAGCGAGCGCACGCCGCTGCTGATGCCATTCCAGATGGCCCAGACGCTGCAGGGCACCAAACGCATCGAGCGCTTTGCCGTCTACCTGCACGACCATTCGCGCACCCTGGAATTGCGGGTAAATTTGACCGAGGCTTTCAAGTCGGCCGGCATTCCCGTACGCATCATGACCTGGTACGAACAGTCGGGCGACAGCGCGCGCCAGGGCAGCTTTACCGAACTCGCTTTTGACAGCGTGGCCGGGATGGTGTTTGCCGTCATCGCCGCCACGGTGGCTGCCACCATCGCCATGAATGCCTTCGACAGCAGGCGTGAAGTGGCCACCATGCGCGCGCTCGGCATGCGCAGCAGCTCCGTGTTCTTGATGTTTGTAATGGAAAGCTTGTGGATGGCGCTGATCGGCGTGGCAATCAGCCTGGTGGCCAGCGCCGTCATTGCCTGGATCATCAATCGCGCGGCCTTGTCTTACACCACCGGCAAATATGGCCTGGGCAATATGCCGATGCTGGTGGAGCTCGATTTCAACCGGATTTCAATGGCCGTGGTCGCCGCCCTGGCGGTGGCCTTGCTGGCCGCGCTGGTGCCAGCGTTCAGGGCGGCGCGCGCACCGATTGCGCCGGCCTTGTAAGGCAGCAGGCTAAGCTTACTTCTTGACCTTGACCGGCCGCGTCCAGCCATCAATAGTCATTTGCTTGGCGCGCGAAATGGTCAGCTTGCCCGCTGGCGCATCCTTGGTCAGGGTGGTCCCGGCGCCCAAGGTGGCGCCTTTGCCCACCGTAACTGGCGCCACCAGCTGCGTATCGCTGCCAATGAAGCAATCGTCCTCGATCACGGTGCGGAACTTGTTGGCGCCGTCGTAATTGCAGGTAATCGTGCCGGCGCCAATATTGACGCGCGAACCGACCGTGGCGTCGCCCACGTAGGACAGATGGTTGGCCTTGCTGTGGGCAGCCACCTTGCTGTTCTTGATCTCGACAAAATTACCGATGTGGACATCCTCGGCCAGCTCGGTACCGGGGCGCAGCCGTGCATACGGGCCGATCACCGACTTCGGTCCCACCACGGCTTCCTCGATGTGGCAAAACGGCTTGATGCTGGCGCCGGCCGCGATGGTCGCATTCACCAGCACGCTGTGCGCGCCGATGCTCACGCCGTCAGCCAGTTCCACGCGCCCTTCGAACACGCAGCCCACGTCAATACTCACATCGCGTCCGCAGATCAGTTCGCCGCGCACGTCGAGGCGCGCCGGGTCGAGCAGGTGCACGCCTTTTTCAAGCAGGGCGTGGGCAATATTGAGCTGGTGGCGGCGTTCCAGCTCGGCCAGCTGCACCTTGCTATTGACGCCGGCAACTTCCCATTCCGCCGAGGGCATGGCCGAGACCACGGGCACGCCATCTGCCACTGCCTGGGCCACGATGTCGGTCAGGTAATACTCGCCCTGGGCATTATTATTTGAAAGCGAGGACAACCATTTCTTGAGGTGGCGCGTTGGAGCTACCATGATGCCGGAATTAATTTCGCGAATCGCGCGCTCAGCCTCGGTGGCGTCCTTTTCCTCGACGATGCGGCAAATCTGGCCGCCTTCACGTACTATGCGGCCCAGGCCAAAGGGATTGGCCTGCTCGACCGTCAGGATGGCCAGCTTGTCGCTGCCGGCAGCATCGGCCAGGCGCTTGAGCGAGTCGGCAGTGGTAAGCGGCACGTCGCCGTACAGGATGAGCGTAGGGAGGTTTTCATCCAGCTGGGGCACCGCCTGCATCACGGCGTGGCCGGTGCCAAGCTGGGGTTCTTGCAGGGCAGTATCGATGTGGGCATGAACGCCAGTGTTCTGCTGCTTGACCATCTCGGGCACCGCTGCGCCGCCGTGCCCGTAAATAACGCATAATTGGCTTGGCGCAAGTGTTCGTGCGGTATCAATCACATGCGCCAGCAGCGGTTTGCCCGCCAGCGGGTGCAGTACTTTCGGCAGCGCGGACTGCATGCGCTTTCCCATTCCGGCGGCGAGGATCACAACGTTCATATGCGTATGTTCAGAGAGTTGAAAAGATGAAAAAGTTTAACATGCAAGAACACTTTACCCAGCGCGCGCGTGTTTTGTGCCTGATGACGCTCATGGTGCTGGTCACGGCCTGCAGCAGCATCCGCTTTGCCTACAACCAGGGCGACACCCTGGCTTACTGGTGGGTAAATGCCTATCTGGACCTCGATTCCGAACAATCCGGCGCGCTCAAGCAGGACATCAACAAGCTGTTCGACTGGCACCGCAAGACCCAGCTCAAGGACTACGTGCAGTTGCTCGGCAATGCGCAGCGCCAGCTGGCCGGCGGCCAGACTTCACCGGCCGACCTGAAAGCCAACTATAAAGACGTCAAGGCGCGCACCGAGTTATTGGCCAACAAGGCCCTGCCGGACCTGGCCGAACTGGCCATGACCATGAAGCCCGAGCAATTTGGCCGGATGGAAAAGAAATTCAACTCCAACAACGACACCTTCCGCAAAAAATTCATCAAGGTCGATGTGGAGAAAAAGCAGAAGCTGCGCTACAAGAAATCGATGGAGCAGTTCGATCTGTGGTTCGGCGGTTTCAGCAGCGAACAGGAAGCCGTGCTGCGCAAGGCCTCCGATGCGCGCCCTCTCAATAACGAGTTCTGGCTGGAAGAGCGTATCTTGCGCCAGAAGAAAATCCTGGCCGCGCTGCGCAAGATTCACGCCGAAAAGCTCAGCAAGGAAGCCACCACTGCCGTGCTGGCCGACGTGGTCAAGGACATTTTCCATCGTGAAGAAGCGCCCGAGCACCGCGCGTTCTATGACGCCAATCTCGATGGCAACCTGAACCTGGTCAGCACTGCTATCCGCATCGCCACCCCGGCCCAAAAAGCGCACGCGCAAAAACGCATGGCCGACTGGGCCAATGACTTTAAAGACCTGGCAGTATCAAAATAACTGCATGGTATAGTGCGGGCCATCGATTTTCCCGGCCCGCACCATGCAAAAAAAACCCGCCAAACCAGCGAAAGTCCCGGTCCACCGGGCTCCACCGCCGCAACAGGTCCGCATCATTGGCGGCGCCTGGAAACGCACCCCGCTGCCAGTGCTCGACGCCCTGGGCCTGCGCCCGACGCCAGACCGGGTGCGCGAAACGGTATTCAACTGGATTAATCATTTGTGGGACGGCCAGTGGGCCGACAGCGACTGCCTCGACCTGTTCGCGGGCAGCGGGGCGCTGGGATTCGAAGCTGCCAGCCGCGGCGCCCGCTCGGTGATGATGATCGACTCGCATACCCCGGTGGTGCGCCAGCTCGAAGCGGTCAAGGCCAAACTCAAGGCAGACAATGTGCAGGTGCAGCGCGCCGACGCCCTGGCCAGCGCGCACAGCCTGGCGCTGCGCGGCCAGCGTTTCAAACTGGTGTTTCTCGATCCACCGTACCACCAGGAATTCCTGTCCAAGACCTTGCCACTGTGCGCCGGGCTGCTGGTCGACGGCGGGCTGGTGTATGCCGAATCGGGGGCCGAACTGCCGTTTGCGCCTGAGGACGGCAGCGCAGTGCCGCCATGGCTGTCCCCGTGGGAACTGGTGCGCTCCGACAAGGCAGGGGTGGTGTTCTACCATCTGCTGCGACTGCGCGCCGACAACGCGTAAACACAGCAAGGACCCGGCCCCGGAAGGCCTGCCGCAAAATCAGGCATAATGCGCGTTCTAATTGGTGCATCTCCAGGGAGTCGCAATGGTTGTAGCTGTTTATCCAGGAACCTTCGATCCGCTTACCCGCGGACACGAGGATTTGGTGCGCCGCGCCTCCGGCCTGTTCGACACCCTGATAGTGGGTGTGGCCGACAGCAAGAACAAGCGCCCATTTTTCTCGCTGGAAGAGCGCCTTGAGATCGCCAATGAAGTGCTGGGCCATTATCCCAACGTGAAGGTGGAAAGCTTTTCCGGCCTGCTCAAGGATTTTGTGCGCAAGCATGATGCGCGCGTCATTGTGCGCGGCCTGCGCGCCGTGTCGGACTTCGAGTATGAATTTCAGATGGCCGGCATGAACCGCTACCTGCTGCCCGATGTCGAAACCTTGTTCCTGACACCGTCGGACCAGTACCAGTTCATCTCCGGCACCATCGTGCGCGAAATCGCCATGCTGGGCGGCGATGTGTCCAAGTTCGTGTTCCCTTCGGTGGATCGCTGGCTTCAGAAAAAAATCGCCTCCCTGGCCCCTCCGGAAGCATAAAACCGTCATGGCTCTGCTGATTACCGACGACTGCATCAACTGCGACGTCTGCGAACCCGAATGCCCGAACGACGCCATCTACATGGGCGCCGAGATCTATGAGATCGATCCTAACAAGTGCACCGAGTGCGTGGGCCATTTCGACGAGCCCCAGTGCCAGCAGGTTTGCCCGGTCAGCTGTATCCCGTTTAATCCTGCCTGGCGGGAAACGCGTGAAGAGTTGCAAGCGAAGTATGAGTTGCTCACGGCCGCCAAGGCCTGATTGACCGTCCCGATTCCTTAGTCTGCATTGCCACGCTGCTGTTGCTTTAGCAACAGTTTTGCCGTGAATGAGCTACTTTCCCTCGTAAAAGCGTACCGTTAGGCAATGGAGCGCCTGGGAAGGGTGCTATATTTGTGACGTTGCTGCAACGGGGCAAGGACACAAGTCAGACTCGGGGTGATCCATGATCAAGAATATGAGCATCGGCAAGCGTTTGGCGCTGGGCTTTGGCGTTGTGATTGCACTATTACTGATCGTGGCCGGGATGTCCTACTTCCGGATAGCCAGCCTGAACACGGAAATCAGCAACATCGTCGACACCCGCTACCCGCGCACCGTAGCCGCCAACGGCATCAAGGCCGATGTGAGCGACGCCACGCGCAGCATGCTCAACGTGCTGATCATGACCGACCCGTCCCAGATCGCCAAGGAATTGACAAATATCGAGGCGCGCAACGTCAGCGTCACCAGCGCTATCGACAGGCTTGCCGCCACCACCAGCGACCCCAAGGGCCGGGAAATCCTCAAGGCCATTGGCGCCATCCGCGACAAGTTCACCCCGGGACAGGCCCTGTTCGTCGCGCAGATCAGGGACAACCTCAAGGACGAGGCCATGACCAAATTCCTGTTCCAGCTGCGGCCTCAGCAAAACCGCTATTTCGAGCAGCTCGACAAGTTCATCGCGCTGCAGAATACCGAAATGGAAAAGGCCGGCGACGACACCCATGCGGTCAGCCAGCGCACACTGCTCATCATCCTGGTCCTGGCCCTGGTGGCGGCCGCCATTTCGCTGCTGGTGGCGGTGCTTGCCACGCGCAGCATCACGCGCCCGCTGAACGCGGCGGTCAAGGTGGCCCAGCGCGTGGCCGATGGCGACCTGACCAGTGTGATCGAAGTGAGAAGCCAGGATGAGACCGGCCAGATGATGGAAGCGCTGCGCTTCATGAATGCCAGCCTGATCAAGATCGTGGCCGAAGTGCGCTCCGGCACCGAGCAAATTGCCGACGCCTCGAGCGAGATCGCCAGCGGCAACCTCGACCTTTCATCGCGTACTGAAGAGCAGGCCGCGTCGCTGGGACAGACCTCCAGTTCCATGCGCGAACTAACCAGCACGGTGCAGCAAAATGCCGACAATGCGCGCCAGGCCAATCAGCTGGCAGCCAAGGCCTCGGAAGTGGCGCGGCGCGGCGGCACGGTGGTGGCGCGCGTAGTCGACACCATGGGGTCGATTACTCATTCCTCGAAAAAAATTGTCGACATCATCGGCGTCATCGACGGTATTGCCTTTCAGACCAATATCCTGGCCTTGAACGCCGCGGTGGAAGCGGCGCGCGCTGGCGAACAGGGCCGCGGCTTTGCGGTGGTCGCCGCCGAAGTGCGCAGCCTGGCCCAGCGCTCGGCCGCCGCGGCCAAGGAAATCAAGGCCCTGATCGGCGACTCGGTGCTGAAAGTGAGCGAGGGCAGCACGCTGGTGGAACAGGCAGGGGTCACAATGGAAGAAGTCGTTGCCAGTGTGCGCCGAGTCACTGATATCATGAGCGAAATAACCTCGGCCAGCCAGGAGCAAAGTGCCGGCATTGCCCAGGTCAACAATACGATTCTGGAAATGGACCAAACAACGCAGCAGAATGCTGCGTTGGTCGAAGAAGCGGCCGCCGCGGCTGCTTCGATGCAGGACCAGGCGGCAAACCTGGCCCGGGTAGTGAGCGTATTCAAGCTGGATAATGTGGCGGCGGTGAAAGTTCGTGCACCGCTTGTGTCCACCAGCAAGCCCGCTGCCGCGTTAAAGAAGGAAGCGGCCGCTGCGCCTGCGCGCCGGCTCGCAGCAAAACAATCGGGCAACAACGATTGGGAAGAATTTTGATCGTCATAGTACTTACTTTAATAATATTGGAGACAACATGATTGCAATGAAAACTTTCAGCTTTAAAACTTTGCTGGCCAGTGCACTGATGGCATTTGCCGTCAGCAGCGCCGGCGCCGCTGAGATCGCCGGCGTCAAATTCGACGACACCATGAAAGTCGGCGGCAAGGAGCTCAAGCTCAACGGTCTGGGCATTCGCACCAAGTTCTTTGTGAAGGTGTACGCTGCCGGCCTGTATCTGCAGGAAAAGCAGTCGACCCCTGAAGGCGTACTCAAGTCGGAAGGACCACGCCGCATGCGTCTGGTCATCATGCGCGAAGTCACCTCCGACGACTTCGGCAACGCCTTCATGGCCGGCCTGAACGACAACGTCAGTGCTGCCGAAAAGGGCAAGATCGTCGGCCAGATCAGCAAGTTCGGCGAAATGTTCGCACTGCTGGAAAGCTTGAAAAAGGGCGACGTACTTGACCTGGATTGGGTTCCTGGCGTGGGCACCGCCAACTTCCTGAACGGCAAGCCAATTGGCGATGTGACTCAGGACCAGACTTTTTACAATGCTGTTCTGAAAATCTGGCTCGGTCCAAAGCCGGTTGACAGCGGGCTCAAGCCGAAGCTGCTGGCACCTGCGGTCGCTGCCGCTCCGGCTCCAGCACCTGTGCAACGTTAATATCGTCAAGTCCTTGAAGACGGCGCCGGGTGTGAACCTGGCGCCGTTTTTTTATTGGCGGCTGCGGCAGTGCAGCATATACACACAGCGCGAATAATGCAGAACAGTCATAGGCGTGGTGAATGCGATGCTGTAACATGGCCGCATCGACACCATTTCCGGATACCATGAGCTTCCTGACACTGGACTTGAACCTGCTGCGTGTATTTGACGCGGTCATGACCGAGCAAAACCTGACCCGCGCCGCCGGTCACTTGGCAATGACCCAGCCGGCCGTATCGAACGCCATCAAGCGCCTGCGCGAAAGCCTGGGCGACGAATTACTGATCCGCACCGCTTATGGCGTCAAACCGACGCCGCGCGCCGAAGCCTTGTGGCCGGCGGTACGCCAGGCGCTCGCAGGGCTGGAGGCGGCCGTGACGCCAGAGACGTTCGACGTTTCCAAGGCCCACGCCACCTTCCGCATGGCCATGGCGGACGCCACCGCCGCATTCTGGCTGCCGTCGCTGATGCGCTCGATCGAAAGCGAAGCGCCCGGTGTGAATGTGCGCATGGTGCCGCTGACGACGCGCGAGCCGCGTCCCATGCTGCTGCGCGGCGACATCGATCTGGCGGTGGGGTTTTTCCCGGGCGTAGCAGCCCAGCTGTCGAGCGACACCAGTTCGCCGATTCGCCACGAGCGGCTTTATTCAGGACATTATGTTTGCGTGATGCGCAAGAACCACCCGCTGGCCAGCGTCGAGCTCGGAATGGAAAATTACTGCGCCGCCAACCATTTGCTGGTCAGCTTTTCAGGCCGGGCCCACGGCCTGGTGGATGAAGCACTGGCCCAGATGGGACGTGAGCGGCGCATTTTACTGACCGTCAACCAATTCTTTACAGCGGGCAGGGTGGTAGCCAATTCGGACCTGATCACCGTGCTGCCGCGCCACTTGATCGCCTCGACCGGCATGACCGACGCGTTGGTCTGGCGCGAACTGCCGTTTTCCCTGCCGGCGGTGCACCTCGACATGCTGTGGCACGAGCGCGACGCCCGCAGCCCGGCACACAAGTGGCTGCGCAAGCACCTGGAAGGAATGAACACCAGCACCCTCAAGCACCCGGCAACCAGCGACTAACGCCCATCGATTATTTGATGGGCAGCTTGGTAGTGTTTTTTACTTCTTCCATCACGGCATAGGTATGCGTCTCGCGCACGCCTTTTTGCAGCAGGGTCTTGCCCAGGAATTCTCGGTAGGCGGCCATGTCCTTGACGCGGGCCTTGACGAGGTAGTCGAAACCGCCGGCAACCATGTGGCATTCCAGGACTTCGGGAATCAGTTGTACACTGTTTTTGAAAGCATCGAAGACCTCGGGCGTGGTGCGGTCGAGCACGACTTCGATAAACACCAGCAGTGACACATCCAGTAACTGCGGGTTAAGCTGCGCGGTGTAACCCATGATGTAACCCGATTCGTGCAGCTTGCGCACCCGCTCAAGGCAAGCGGCCGGTGACAGGTTCACGCGGGCCGCAAGTTCCACATTGCTGATGCGACCGTCACTTTGTAGTTCGGATAGTATCTTCTTGCTAATCTTGTCCAACATTCCCTGGGTCTCCGTCTTAAATATTATTTGGTGAAATTGTCTCACCAAAAACTATCTATTGCTAGCCTTCCGTATTACCAGAATTAATCCAGAGTATTTCACTCTACAATCGAATCATCTTGTCGGCTGCCCCAAACACTGGGTCAGTTGTCGCCTTCCAGAAACATTCGTGTAAAGAGTGACCATGCAAATTGCCGCCGCCCCGGCCACCGCTTCCCCCCTTTTCAGCGCCTTTCAGGCCGAGCTCCAGACCCCAGCGACAGCCCTGCGCAGCGCCATCACCCAGGCCTATCGCCGCTCTGAGCCGACCATGGTCGAGTGGCTGCTGGGCCAGGGCCACATGCCGCATCCGGACGCCCATGCATTGGCGCACCGGCTGGTGGCTGCGGTGCGCGGCAAACGCACCCGGGCCTCGGGCGTGGATGCCCTCATGCATGAGTTTTCGCTGTCGTCCGAAGAGGGTGTGGCGCTGATGTGCCTGGCCGAAGCACTGTTGCGCATTCCCGACAGCGACACCGCCGACCGCCTCATTGCCGACAAAATCAGCAAGGGCGACTGGCGCAAGCACCTGGGCGAGTCGCCTTCCTTGTTCGTCAACGCCGCCACCTGGGGTCTGCTCATTACCGGCAAGCTGGTCGGAACCAGCAGCGAAGCCGGCCTGGGGTCGGCACTTTCCAAACTAATCAGCAAAGGCGGCGAGCCGCTGATCCGCAAAGGCGTCGACCTGGCCATGCGCATGCTCGGTAACCAGTTCGTTACCGGCCAGACCATCGGCGAAGCGCTCAAGAACAGCCGCGACAACGAGCAGCGTGGCTACCGCTATTCCTACGACATGCTGGGCGAGGCGGCCCTGACGGAAGCGGATGCCAAGGCCTATTACGCCTCCTACGAGACGGCAATTCACGCCATCGGCAAGGCCTCGAACGGCCGCGGCATCCAGGATGGCCCCGGCATTTCGGTCAAGCTGTCGGCCCTGCACCCGCGCTACAGCCGGGCCCAGCATGCCCGCGTGATGGCCGAATTGCTGCCCCGCGTGCGCAGCCTGGTGCTGCTCGCCAAGCAATACAACATCGGCCTCAATATCGACGCCGAAGAAGCCGACCGCCTGGAAATTTCGCTCGACATGATGGAGGCGATGGCCTTCGATCCGGCCCTGGCCGGCTTCGACGGCATCGGCTTCGTGGTGCAGGCTTACCAAAAGCGTTGCCCGTTCGTGATCGATTACCTGGTCGACCTGGCGCGCCGCAGCGGCCGCAAGTTCATGGTGCGCCTGGTCAAGGGCGCGTATTGGGATTCGGAAATCAAGCGCGCCCAGGTGGACGGCATGCCCGGCTACCCGGTCTACACGCGCAAGGTCTACACCGACGTGTCCTATCTTACCTGCGCCCGCAAGCTGCTGGCAGTAGCCGATGTGCTGTACCCGCAATTTGCCACCCACAACGCCCATTCGCTGGCCGTCATCTACACCTGGGCCAAGCAGGACGGCGTGAGCAACTACGAGTTCCAGTGCCTGCACGGCATGGGCGAAACCTTGTATGACCAGGTGGTGGGCAAGGACAATCTCGACAAGCCTTGCCGCATCTACGCGCCGGTAGGCTCGCACGAAACCTTACTGGCCTACCTAGTGAGGCGCCTGCTTGAAAACGGCGCCAACTCGTCGTTCGTCAATCAGATTGTCGACGAAAAGGTGGCCATCGACAGCCTGATTGCCGATCCCTTTACTGCAGCACGCGCCCAAGGCGGCGCGCCGCATCCCGGCATTGCGCAACCGCTGGCCTTGTTTGGCAACGAGCGCAAGAATTCCGCCGGCATCGACCTGACCGACGAGAGCGTGCTGAACAAACTTGGCGCCGCGCTGGCCCAGCCGCGCGTCTACGATTGCGCACCGCTCATCGCAGGCCCGGTTGCAGCGAGCGCCTGGCAGCCGGTGCTCAATCCCGCCGAACACAGCGATGTGGTGGGCCGCGTGGCCGAAGCCTCGAGCGCCGATGTGGAGACGGCCCTGGCCGCGGCCGCGACATATGCCGTGGACTGGCAGACCACCGCGCCGTCGGCGCGCGCCGCCCTGATCGCCAAGGTGGCCGACCTGTTTGAACAGAACACCGAAGAACTGATGGCGCTGGCAATTCGCGAAGCCGGCAAGTCGCTCCCGAACGCGATCGCCGAAATTCGCGAGGCTGTCGATTTCCTGCGCTATTACGCGGTGCAGGTAGCCGGTGCGCCGAATCTGCATGCACTGGGACCAATTGCCTGTATCAGCCCCTGGAATTTTCCGTTGGCCATTTTTACTGGACAGGTCGCGGCCGCGCTGGCAGCGGGCAATGTGGTGCTGGCCAAGCCGGCCGAGCAAACTCCGCTGATTGCCTACCGCGCGGTGCAGTTGTTCCACGAAGCAGGCATTCCGGCCGGCGCGCTGCAGCTGCTGCCCGGCCGCGGCGACGTGGTCGGCGCCGGCTTGACGGGGGATGCACGCGTCAAGGGTGTGATCTTCACCGGCTCGACCGAAGTGGCCCAGCTGATCAACCGCACCCTCTCCGCACGCGCCATGCGCGAAGGCGGCGATATTCCGCTGATCGCGGAAACCGGCGGCCAGAACGCGCTGATCGTTGATTCGTCCGCCCTGCCCGAACAGGTGGTGCAGGACGTGATGACCTCGGCCTTTGACAGCGCCGGACAGCGCTGCTCGGCGCTTCGCGTCCTGTTCCTGCAGGAAGAAATTGCCGACAAAACCATCAAAATGCTGCGCGGCGCCATGCAGGAGCTGCGCGTGGGCAACCCGGACCGTCTCTCGACCGATATCGGCCCCGTGATCGATGCAGAAGCGCAGCAAAACCTGTTGGCGCATATCGAGCGCATCAAGGCCACTGCCAAGAACCATTTTGCGCTGCCCCTGCCGCCCGCCACCGCGCGCGGGACTTTCGTGCCCCCGACCGTGCTGGAAATCGGATCGCTGGCCGAACTGGGCGCGGAAGTGTTCGGTCCGGTGCTGCACATCGTGCGCTATCGCCGCGCCGATCTCGGCAAGATCGTCGAATCCATCAATGCCACAGGCTTCGGCCTGACGCTGGGCGTGCATTCGCGCATCGACGAGACCATCAATTTCATCGCCGAGCGTGCTCACGTCGGCAATATCTACGTCAACCGCAACATTGTGGGCGCCGTGGTGGGGGTCCAGCCATTCGGTGGCGAAGGCAAGTCCGGCACCGGCCCCAAAGCCGGCGGTCCGCTCTACATCAAGCGCCTGCAGCGCGGCGCCGCACCCTTGCTTGAGCATGAGCGCAAAGCAACCCCTGGTCTGGAAGCCTTGCTGGGCTGGGCCCGCACACACGGTCATCAGCGCGTGGTCACGCTGACCGAGCAATACATGCGCTCGACGCTAACCGGGACTGCCCTACCGCTGCCTGGCCCGACTGGCGAGCGCAACGTGCTCTCCTTTGCGCCGCGCGGCGGTATCCTGTGTGCAGCCAGCAGTATCGGCGTGCTGCTCAATCAACTGGCCGCTGTGCTGGCGACTGGCAACCGCGCGCTGGTAGTGGCCGAATCGCAGGACGTGATTCCGCAGCGTCTGCCGGCCGAGGTCAAGGCCTTGATCACCTTCGTGGGCAAGATCGAGGCCTGTGAGAGCGAAATTCAAATTGCGCTGGTGGAAGCAACACTGGCGAACGGCGTGCGGCCGCAACTGGCCGCCCGCCCTGGGGCCATCATCAGCATGATCGAGACTTCCGAAGAGGGTCCGATTGCACTGTGGCGTCTGGTAGCCGAACGCGCCTTGTGCGTGAACACTACTGCGGCTGGTGGAAACGCAAGCCTGATGACGCTGGGTCTGTAATGCTGTAGAAGTCCGATTAAAAATACTTGGAGGAAGACATGATCGTAGGCGTTCCAAAAGAAATCAAAAACCACGAATACCGGGTTGGCCTGACCCCGCCCAGCGTACGCGAACTGACCTCGCGCGGGCATGAGGTGCTGGTCCAGAAAAACGCCGGCGGCGAAATCGGCCTGTCGGACGAACAGTATGTTGCCGCCGGCGCCGTCATGGTCGAGACCGCAAAGGAAATTTTTGCGCGCGCCGACATGATCGTGAAGGTCAAGGAACCGCAGCCGGGCGAATGCGCCATGCTGTCCGAAGGGCAGATTTTGTACACCTATCTGCACCTGGCGCCGGATCCGGAACAAACCGCCGCGCTGGTCAAGTCGGGGGCTGTCTGCATTGCTTACGAAACCGTCACCAGCGCCGGCGGGGGCCTGCCCTTGCTTGCGCCCATGAGTGAAGTGGCCGGCCGCATGGCGATCCAGGCCGGCGCTGCCCATCTGGAAAAATCCAAGGGCGGCATGGGTCTGCTGCTGGGTGGTGTGCCGGGCGTGGCCGCAGGCCACATCGTGATCATCGGCGCCGGCGTGGTAGGCACCAATGCCATGCAGATGGCGGTCGGAACCGGGGCGCGCGTTACCGTGCTCGACAAGAGTATCGACCGTCTGCGCCAGCTCGACCTGGTGTATGGCAACCGCATCTCGACCCAGTATTCGAACGCCCATTCGATCGAGGAAGCAGTGCTGTCGGCCGACCTGGTCATTGGCGGCGTCCTGGTACCGGGCGCTGCGGCGCCTAAACTGGTCACCCGCGACATGATTTCCCGCATGAAGAAGGGCGCCGTGATTGTGGACGTGGCAATCGATCAGGGTGGCTGCTTCGAAACTTCTCACGCAACCACCCATGCCGATCCGACTTTCGTGGTCGATGGCGTGGTGCACTACTGCGTGGCGAACATGCCCGGCGCGGTGGCCCGCACCTCGACCTTTGCTTTGAACAATGCGACGATCGGCCACGCGGTGGCCCTGGCAAGCAAAGGCTGGAAGCAAGCGCTGAGCGACGACATCCACCTGCGTCATGGTTTGAATGTGTGTCTTGGCAAGGTGACCTACGCGGCGGTAGCCCAGGACCTGGGCTACGAATACACCCCGGCGGAATCGCTGCTGGTCTGAACCATTCAGAACCCCCTTGCGGGCTCGGCAGGCCAGATTCTGCCTGCCGAGTACCCCGGACGCTGCAAATGCCCCTGGCGGGGCCTTAGATCGCGTCGCTGACGCTTCCCTGACTCAACAGGACATCCGCGCTATTCGTAACGCAGCGCATCAATCGGATTGAGATTGGCCGCCTTGGCCGCCGGCATAATGCCGAACACGATCCCCACCACGCTGGAAAAACCGAAAGCCATCAGAATTGCCCACCAGGGCACCACGGCCGCAGGAATACTGAACATCATCGACGCGCCCACACCGATCAGATAGCCAAGCCCGAGGCCGACCAGTCCGCCGAGCAAGGACAGGGTGGTAGCTTCTATCAGAAATTGCATCAGAATGTGGTGACGCTGTGCTCCCAGCGCCTTGCAGATGCCGATCTCGCGGGTGCGTTCAGTTACCGACACCAGCATGATGTTCATGATGCCGATCCCTCCCACCAGCAGCGAGATCGATACAATTCCGCCCAGCACCATGGTCATGGTGGCGATGATCTTGTCAAAACTTTCGGTTAGTTCCTGCGAAGACTGCACCTTGAAATCATTGGCCTGGCCTGGCTTCAGGTGGTGCATCTGGCGCAGCAGGGAAATCAGGCGCCCTTGAATCACCTCCAGTTGCTCAATTTCGTTAACCGAAAAGGTAATCGAAATATTGAGCTTGACGTCGTTGCCGGCCACTGACTGCCCCACCGCAAACGGTATCAGGATGAAATCGTCCTTGCTGAAGCCCAGCGTTTCGCCCTTTTCCTCGGTCACGCCGATGATCTTGAACCACTCGCCACCAATTTCCAGGAACAGGCCGACCGGGTTGTCGGGCAACTTAAGCTTTTCGCGCACCTTGCTGCCCACCACGGCCACTTTGCGGCGCGAGGTTTCATCGGATTCACGGATGAAGCGTCCGTGCTCTGGAAAGGTCTGGTGGGCATCCTGGTAGGCTTCGGTCACGGCCTGGACCTGAGTAAAGGTCGACTGGCCGGCGTGGCGTACCGTGGTGCCAAAATTACCGAAGGGCATAAACGCCGGCGACACATTGCTCACGTCATCCAGGTGCACCCGGATTTGTTGATAGTCGTTCAGGCCGAGCACATTCTGCTTGCCCTGCATGGCTTCATCAAACGGTGTGTGAGCGCGCACTGTCAGGCTGTTGGAGCCCAGGCCCTTGAATTCGTCGCTGATGGAGGCCGACAGCCCCTGCACGATCGACACCACCGCAATCACCGAAGCTACCCCGATGATGATTCCCAAGGAGGTCAGGAAGCTTCGGAAACTGTGGGCGCGGATACTTTGGAGCGCCGAGCGGAAACTTTCGATCACGCTAAACATGGGCCGGCTCCCGCACGGGATTGACCGTGTCGCTTTGCACGCGGCCGTCTGACAGGCGCACCACCCGCCTGCAATGGGCGGCAATATCGGGCTCGTGGGTGACCACGATCAGGGTCTGGCCCTCGGCGTGCAGAGTATCGAACAATGCCATGATGTCGTCGGCCGTGGCCGAATCGAGGTTGCCGGTCGGCTCGTCCGCCAGCAGGATGGATGGCTCGCTGCACAGCGCGCGGGCAATCGCGACGCGCTGGCGCTGGCCGCCCGAGAGCTGGTTTGGCAAGTGACCCTGGCGGTTTTCCAGCCCCACCCGGCGCAAGGCTTCACGACCCCGGCGTTCCCGTTCAGCGGGCCGGATGCCGCGGTAGATCAGCGGCTGCATGACGTTTTGCAGCGCCGTCGCCCGCGTGAGCAAGTTGAAGCTCTGGAAAATGAAGCCGATTTCCTCGTTGCGGGTGGTCGCCAGCTCCGATTCGCTCATGCCTGCCACATCGCGTCCGTTGAGAAAATACTTTCCCAGCGTCGGGGTATCGAGGCAACCGAGTATATTCATCATCGTCGACTTGCCGGATCCGGAAGAACCGATGAAGGCAATGTAATCGTTGCGCTTGACCTCGAGGTCGATACCATTGAGGGCGGCGATCGTCTCCCCGCCCATCTGGTAGTGCTTGGCAATACCTTCAAGACGTATCAGTGCATCGGTCGACGTCATGTTTTCTTTTTTTCCAGCGTTGCTGCCGTGCTGGCGGGGTCGGCAGCGATAACGCGTTCGCCGGCTTTCAGATGCTTGAGGACTTTGTAGGGGCCGGTAATGACCGCCTCGCCTGCGCTCACGCCGCTCAGGATTTCCTGCTGGCTGTCGTCGGAAATGCCAACGGTGACGACGCGCTTCTCGGCCTTGCCATCCTTGTTCACAAAGACGTAGTTCTCAGTCTTGACGGCGATCTTGTCCTTCTTATTGCCCTTCTTGACTGCCAGTTCCGTGTTCTCGTCATTGTTCGACAGCACCGCTTGCAATGGCAGGGCCAGCGATTTGCCCGAACTTGCGGTAAAGATCTCGGCTCTGCACGTCATCCCCGGGCGCAAGGTAACGCCCTTGGCATCGGCCAGCTTGACCTTGATGTTGTAGTTGCGCGCCAGCGAAGCGCCGCCCTGTCCACCGGCTGCAGGATTTTGCTTGGGCGAGAGCGGAATGGCTTGCACGATGCCCTTCAAGGGCGTGTCGGGGTAAGCGGCGGTATGGACCGCTACTTCCTGGCCAACCACGATCTTGGCGATATCGGCTTCGTCCACGTTGATCTCCGTGATCATGGTGGCGGTATTGGCGATGGTCATCAAGCTGGAACCGGCGATGCTAACCTGGCTGGCCACTGCCGTTTCACCGACCTTGATGTTCATCGAGGTAATGGTGCCGGCAATCGGCGATCGGATCGTAGTCTTGGCAAGCCGCTCGTGATACTGCTTGAGTCCTGCTTCTGCCTGTTCCAGGCGCACGCGGCTGTTACGCAATTCGATCTTGGCCAGGTCAACCGTGTAGCGCGCATCATCGATCTGCGACTCGGCGATCATTTTCATCTTGTGCAGATCGGCCTTGCGCCTGAACTGGTTCTCCTGATTGGCCAAGTTCAATTGCTGGTGCTCGATATTGATGCGCTGCTGGCGCACCGCTGCCTCCTGCTGCGCGACTTCCGCCCGGTAGGCCTGGTCGTCCAGCTGCAGCAGCAAGTCGCCAGTGGCAACTTGCTGGCCTTCTTTGACGAACACCGCTTTGACCTTGCCGATCACTTCCGGGGACAGCAGGACCTGTTCTTCGTACAGCAAGTGACCGGAGGCGAGGATGGACGACTTGATTTCCTTGTAGCCAATCTTGTCGATTTCCACAGTGCGTGCCGGCTCTGCCCGCGTGAACTTCATGATGACAGGGACGCACAGCACCCCGACTATCGCAATCCCGACGAGGTGCTTGCGTTTCATGCCGCGTTGCTCATCATGCTGTAGGCAATCCAGATGCCGTAGATCACAACGTAGGGGATGAGCGTGACCTTCATTGCCGTGGCGCGTGGCACTTTGGCCCATACCTGGAAGCCTACAATCAGCAAAATCACCTGCCAGACAGTGGCCAGGCTGATGCTCTCAAGCAGCGACGCCCATGGTTTGCCCATCTCGATGTGGAAGAACAGCTGGTTGAGGGTGAGGGGATTGAGTTCGGTGAACTCGAGCTTGCCTGTCGAGCTCAGCATGACTTGCATAAGGCCTAGCACGGTGGTGATGAGCATCGGCACCAACGACCAGGCAGCCAGGGCAAAGCCTTTGCCAAAACCGAAGTCGGTGCTGGTCATCTTCCCGCCAATCATGAAATACACGCCGGTGATCGCGCACATGAGTGGGATACCCAGTACTGCACTGGCGATCGAGCTGATCATTACCATGGACTTGGTCATCATGGAGATGCTTTGTTCACGCTGCGCTGGATCGGTAACTGTCGCGAGCATGCGCTCCTTCAACCATTCAAAGTCCACGACTGCGTAGTAGTAAAACATCAATGCAGCGCTCAATCCCATTGTCAGCAACAAGGGCAGCCAGACTGCGCGGCGTTCGCTGAGCATTCCGAAGGCCTTCATCGGATCGTAGAACATCGTGGTCAGCGCTGCGAAGGGGGAGTTGCTCGGGATGTCAGCCGTTTTGGTCAGTTCCATTTTTCGATCCGAAAAGTGTGAAGTTTGTAAATATGCCGGGTTAGCGATGGCGAGAATAGCATAGGGATTCTTAATGTTGCTAAAAAGATCTTTGTCCTTTTACGATGTGTTGTTTCGATGCTTTTCTGGTTTACATACTTTGTATGTATACAAAAATAGTAATAGTAGTAAACGAGACTAATAATGTGGATAAGCCGTTTTTTCTGTTTTACTTCAAGCACTTGGATTGAAGATAACCAAGCTTGCAAAGCGTGTATCTCTCTTGCATGAGTCTTGGATAGGTTTGGCAGTGCTGGCAAACCAGGGACTTGTACACATTGAGTGTCTGTGGATATCCAATGACTTATCCACATTGGCTTTGTTCGAGACAGAGTCAGTGTATGGCTGGCAAATTTGGAATTGAACTCGAAAGTGACGAACGACGAGTATTCGGGCATCAGCGACGATTTTTGTTTGCTTACAGAATTTGGCGTTTCAGTCGCTCGGGCTGTTTTTTCGCTTTGGGGGTAGCTTGATGGTTTACTTAAGAAAGATAATATATATGTTTAGTAGTAGTAGTTAACGCAGGGCATTTTCTGTGGATAAGCCCAGTAAACGCTGCGTTTACAAGCGCTTGCAAGCTGTACAAACCCACCACTAACCCTGTATCAGGCTGGTACCAATTCTGGACAAAAATTCGCTTGTGCACAAAGCGGCGTTTATCCACAATCGACACCTGTGGATATCCAGATGCTTATCCACAGGCTCGACTCAGCGGAGGCCATGATGAAACTGCAGGAACTGTTCAAATTTCCCATCGTCCAGGGACCGATGGCAGGCGGGCCCTGCACCGCGGAGCTGGTTGCTGGGGTCTCCAATGCGGGCGGGCTCGGTTCCCTGCCTGCTTCCCTGCTGACGCCGACTGCAATACGCTCTGAAGCGGCGCGGATTCGCACGCTGACAGATCGGCCCTTTTTGATCAACTTGTTCGTGCTTGACACGCCTGCGCCGACGGCTGAGGAGATCTGCCAGGCGACTGAACTGCTGCGGCCAGTATGGGAGAGCCTTGGCTGGAGCGGACTTCCGACTCCAGCGCAATGGTGTCAGGATTTTGCCAGCCAGTTCCAGGCGCTGATCGACGTGCGCCCTGCCGCCGCCAGTTTCACGTTTGGCATCCTGGATCCGGAGCAGGTAGAGCGCTTGCATGATGCGGGGATCCTGGTGATTGGCACCGCCACTACGGACGCCGAGGCGCTCGCCTGGCAACAAGTGGGGGCTGACGCCGTGGTGTCCTCAGGGATCGAATCTGGGGGGCACCGCGGTACCTTTCTGGGTCCCCAGGAGGAGGCGACGCTTTCTGCCAAGACTTTGTGGCCTTTGACAGTGGAGGCGGTGGATATTCCCGTCATTGCCGCAGGCGGGATTATGACCGGGGTGGACATCAACGAAGCATTGGCGCTTGGCGCCACGGCGGTGCAGATGGGCAGCGCCTTTCTGGTTTGCGACGAAGCTGGCACGCACCCGGCGTATCGCGAGGCGTTGGTCAAGGCAGGCAATACGCCAACGCGACTCACCCGGGCCTTTTCGGGCCGCTATGCGCGTGGGCTTGAAAACCGCTTCATGCAGATGATGCATAGTGTCGAAACGCAAGTTCCCGCGTATCCTGTGCAGAACGCATTGACTGCGGGAATACGTGCTGCGGCGGCCGAGATCGGGGACAGCAGCTTGATGTCCCTGTGGGCCGGCAGCGAGATCCGTCGCGCCAGGCCCATGGCAGTGGCGAAACTGATGCAAACCCTGGTTGCGGAGATGCGCACCGAGTAAAGGAGCAGCGATTGAATTCGGCAGGAGAATACGATTACATCATTATTGGTGGAGGCACTGCAGGCTGCGTACTCGCCAATCGCCTGACCCGCAATCGCAACATCGACGTGTTATTGATCGAAGCCGGTGGCCGCGATGATTACCTGTGGATCCACATCCCGGTAGGCTATCTTCGCTGCATTGGTAATCCCCGCACTGACTGGCTGTTCCAGACAGAGCCTGACGCCGGGCTCAAAGGAAGGGCGCTGATTTACCCGCGCGGAAAGGTGTTGGGCGGCAGCTCTTCCATTAACGGCATGATCTACATGCGTGGGCAATCGCAAGACTACGACCGCTGGGCCGACGAAACTGGCGATGCATCCTGGAACTGGGATAGTGTGCTGCCGCACTTCATGCGCAGCGAGGACTATTACGGCGGCAGCGGACCGCATCATGGGGCCGGCGGCGAGTGGCGCGTCGAGAGGCAGCGCCTGTCGTGGAAGTTGCTCGACGCCTTTCGTGATGCTGCTGCCGAATCCGGTATCCCGCATAGCGCCGACTTCAACGGTGGTGACAATCACGGTTGCGGCTACTTCGACGTGAATCAGAAGCGTGGCATTCGCTGGAGTACCGCCAAGGCTTTCTTGCGCCCTGCCGCCAAGCGCCCCAACCTGACCATCATGACCGGCTGTCATGTGGAGCGGCTGGTGATCGAGGACGGCGCGCAGGGCAAAGTGTGCAGGGGAGTGGAGTTTACCGGTGGCGGCAGTGCCTGGAGTGCGACCGCCATCAAGGAGACGCTGCTCGCTGCCGGCGCGGTGGGTTCGCCGCAAATTTTGCAGTTGTCCGGCATTGGACCGGCTGCGGCATTGAATGAACTGGGTATCGGCGTGCATGCCGACTTGCCCGGGGTGGGCGAGAACTTGCAGGATCATTTGCAATTAAGGATGATATTCAAGGTCAGCAAGGCCAAAACACTCAATACGACGGCGGCAAGTTGGTTTGGCCGGATGAAGATAGGCATGGAGTACGCGATGTTCCAGAGCGGGCCGATGTCGATGGCGCCTTCTCAGCTAGGCGCCTTTGCCCGCTCCGACCTTGGACAGGCAACGCCGGATTTGCAGTATCACGTGCAGCCTTTGTCGCTTGAAAAGTTTGGCGACCCCTTGCACCGTTTTCCCGCGTTCACCGCCAGTGTGTGCAATCTGCGACCGACCTCGCGCGGGCATGTGCGCATTGCGTCGAAAGACAGTTACGCAGCCCCGCGCATTACGCCCAATTACCTCAGCACGGCCCAGGACAGGAAAGTGGCCGCTGCGGCCCTGAGGCTGACCAGGGAAATTGTTGCCGCGCCCGCCATGGCGCGTTATCAGCCGTCCGAGCTGAAGCCAGGCTTGCATTGTCGAACAGAGGAAGAGCTGGCGGATGCGGCTGGCGATATCGGCACCACGATCTTTCATCCCGTAGGCACGTGCAAGATGGGCCGGCTGGACGATGGGAGGGCTGTGGTGGACTCGGAGCTGCGGGTAAGGGGTGTATCAGGGTTACGTGTGGTTGACGCCTCTGTGATGCCTTACATCACGTCTGGGAACACCAATTCCCCGACGCTCATGATCGCCGAGAAGGCGGCTGCGATGATCATTGCAGCGGATCAAGTTAATCAAAAACCAAGTTAGCCTAGAAGGCGGCTGCGTAGATGGCACGGGCGTCTGCGCGTGTGACTTCACGCGGGTTATTCCCCAGTAGTCGCGTTTGAAGCATCGCATCGTCCGCCAGCCTATCGAGGTCGGTTGCTTTGATGCCGACTTGGCTCAACTGCGTTTCTATGTTGCTGATGGTGGCGATTTGCTGCATTGCGGCAATTAGTGCTTCGGCTTGTGCTTCGACGCTACCTCCGGCGTTGGGCACCACGATAGCGGCAAGTTCTGCATACTGGACTGCCGCATCGGGCATGTTGAACCGCATGACGTGCGGCAGAACCAATGAATTCGACAAGCCGTGCGGCACATGGAAAATGCCGCCGATGGGATAGGCCAGGGCATGTACAGCGGCAACGGGCGCATTGGAGAAAGCCTGACCTGCCAGGCAAGCTCCGAGCAACATTGCTTGGCGCGCTATAAGATCACTGCCATTCTGGGTGGCGGTAATCAAATTTGCTGACAACAGAGCTAGCGCCTGGCGGGCCAGGGAATCGGACATCGGATTCTTTTTATGCTTGCTTGTGTACGCTTCAATTGCGTGGACCATGGCGTCGATACCGGTCGCTGCGGTAATTGCCGGTGGCAATCCCAAGGTCAGCGTGGCATCCAAAATGGACATGTCAGCATACAGTTGCGGTGCAACGACACCCATCTTGGTCGTGGCGCCCGTAGTGACAATCGAGATGTTGGTTACTTCCGAGCCTGTGCCCGCGGTGGTAGGAATTTGCACCAGTGGAAGGCGCGCACCCTTAACATTGCCGATGCCGTAGATCTGATTGATCTGCTGCTCGCTTGGCGCGAGCACGGCGATGAGCTTGGCGACATCCATGGAGCTGCCGCCGCCAAATCCGATCACGATATCGCAATCGAATCTACGCGCGGCGTCCACTGCCGCTAACACTACATGCTCGGGCGGGTCAGCGATAACGTCCGAATAGACATGGACGTGGATGCCCGCCTGTTCCATCGAGGTGATTGGAGCTTCAAGAAGTCCAGTCCGCAGAAAGCCCGGATCGGTAACGAGGAGCGCGCGCCGCGCCGAGGGGAACCGTCCGCTGACCAAATCCCCCAGTTTCCTCACGGCGCCCGATTCTGATACAAGGTGGGGAACTGTGCTGAAGGTAAAGGTGGCGGTGTCAGTCATGATTGCGTCCAAGGTTGGCGGGTCCGGAGAGAATACACCAGGCGCCACAAAACGAGAACCGCATTTCTTTCGTACAATATAGGTCTTTCCTCTTGTCCCCTCATTGCCATGGTTGATTACGCCTTGCTTGGTGCTGCTGCATTTCTTGCCGGCTTGGTCGATGCGGTTGTGGGCGGGGGCGGGTTGATTCAGGTGCCAGTATTGTTCTCGGCGTTTCCGCGCGAGCTACCGGCTACTCTGCTCGGTACTAGTAAATTTGCAGGTATTTTTGGCACGGGCGCTGCGGCTTTCAATTACGCGCGCCGGGTGAGGGTGGCATGGAGCGCTGCGGCGCCTGCTGCCGTGGCCGCATTTGCCCTATCTTTTCTGGGTGCTTATACCGTTACTCGTGTACCTGCGGATTTTGTCCGGGCACTGCTTCCGCTGATTTTGATTGCGGTGGCTGTGTACACGTTCCGCAAGAAGGACCTGGGATCCGTCCATGCCCCGATTCACAGCGGTAATACCGAGCGCTTCGTGGCGGTCGGGATGGGTGCGTGTATCGGGTTTTATGATGGTTTCTTTGGCCCCGGCACCGGAAGCTTTCTTATCTTTTTGTTCGTTCGGTTTTTTGGCTTTGACTTCCTGAGTGCTTCAGCAGCTGCCAAGATTGTGAATGTCGCCTGTAACTTCTCGGCCTTGATGTGGTTCGGCTACAGCGGGCATATTCTATTTTTGCTCGGGGCGCTGATGGCCGTCTGCCAGGTTGCTGGTTCGCTGATTGGTACTCGCCTCGCCATCAAACACGGCAGCGCGTTCGTCCGGAAGTTGTTCTTGATCGTGGTGTCCATGTTGATTGTTAAGACTGGGTACGACGCATGGATCAAGTGGTGAGGGTCTAACGTTCCACGTGGAACATTGAGGCCAAGCTGGCCATTGACGTTCCACGTGAAACAATTAGGCCGATAGAGGCCTAAATCTAGGATCGTAAAAAGGTTTACAAGGCAAAAGGACTTATAATCTGCCCTCGTCCTCTCGCACCACACTCCATCATGCTATTTCCAACTGAATTCGATGTCATCGTCGTCGGCGGCGGCCATG
>JAZKGU010000063.1:0-37417 GCA_040385745.1 Pseudomonadota bacterium | reverse complement strand
TCGTTGTAGTTCTTGAGCGACAGGCCGCACTCGAGACCGGCGCGTACTTCTTTCGCGTCGTCCTTGAAGCGCTTGAGCGAATCGATCTCGCCAGTCCACACCACGATGTTGTTGCGCAGCAGGCGGACCGACGACGAACGCTTGACCACACCATCGGTGACCAGGCAACCGGCAATCGCACCGACTTTCGAGACCAGGATAACCTGGCGAATCTCGACCGCACCGGTGACCGTTTCGCGCTTCTCGGGAGCGAGCATCCCGGACAGCGCAGCCTTGATCTCGTCGATCGCATCGTAAATGATGTTGTAGTAGCGGATGTCCACGCCGTTCGACTCGGCCAGCTTGCGCGCCGATGCGTCGGCACGGGCGTTAAAGCCAATGATGACGGCCTTCGATGCCACTGCCAGGTTGACGTCCGACTCGGTAATGCCGCCCACCGCCGCGTGTACAACCTGTACCCGCACTTCGGAGGTCGACAGCTTCTGCAGCGAGCCAACCAGCGCTTCCTGCGAACCCTGCACGTCGGTCTTGATAATGACCGGCAGGTTCTTGACTTCGCCTTCGCCCATGTTGTCGAACATGTTCTCGAGCTTTGCAGCCTGCTGCTTGGCCAGTTTGACGTCGCGGAATTTACCTTGACGGAACAGACCGATTTCACGCGCCTTGCGCTCGTCGGCCATGACCATGACTTCTTCACCGGCCACCGGCACTTCGGTCAGGCCCTGGATCTCGACCGGAATCGACGGACCTGCTTCGGTAATCGGCTTGCCGTTTTCGTCGAGCATCGCGCGAACGCGGCCAAACGACGAACCAGCCAGAATCACGTCGCCGCGCTTCAGGGTACCCGACTGCACCAGAATCGTCGCGACCGGGCCCTTGCCCTTGTCCAGACGACCCTCGACCACCAGGCCACGGGCCGGCGCATCGATCGGTGCTTTCAGTTCCAGTACCTCGGCCTGCAGCAGTACCTGCTCGAGCAGCGCATCGATACCCTCGCCGGTTTTTGCCGATACCGGCACGAATGGCGATTCGCCACCGTATTCTTCGGGGACTACCTGCTCGGCCACCAGTTCCTGCTTGACGCGGTCCAGATTGGCGCCCGGCTTGTCGATCTTGTTGATCGCCACAACCAGCGGTACGCCGGCAGCTTTCGCGTGAGCGATAGCTTCCTTCGTCTGCGGCATCACGCCGTCGTCGGCTGCTACCACCAGAATCACGATGTCGGTTGCCTTGGCGCCGCGGGCACGCATGGCGGTGAACGCCTCGTGACCCGGAGTATCGAGGAAGGTGATGATGCCGCGCGGCGTTTCGACGTGGTAAGCGCCGATGTGCTGCGTAATGCCACCAGCTTCGCCCGACGCCACTTTGGCGCGGCGGATGTAGTCCAGCAGCGAGGTCTTACCGTGGTCGACGTGACCCATGACGGTAACCACCGGCGCACGTGGCTTGGACTCGAAGTGAGCATGCTCACCCTGGTCTGCCAGCAGCGCTTCCGGATCGTCCTGCTCGGCGGCGAAGGCCTTGTGGCCCATTTCTTCGACCAGAATCATGGCAGTTTCCTGGTCCAGCACCTGGTTAATGGTGCACATCTGGCCCAGCTTCATGAGCTGCTTGATCACTTCGGATGCCTTGACGGACATCTTGTGCGCCAGTTCGGCGACCGTGATGGTCTCAGGGACGTGAACGTCCTTGATGACAGCTTCGGTCGGCGCCTGGAAATTGGTTTCGCGGTCATCCTGGTGCGAAGGACGACGGCCCTTGGCCCCACCGCGCCAGCCATCACGGCCGCCCGGCGCGGAATTACCGCGTGGCTTGATGCCGCCGCCTGGCGCGCCGCGTTTCTTGGCGTCATCAGACCAGGTCGACGAAACATTGGCCGACTTGATCGACTTCTTGTCCGCGCCCAGTGGCTTCTTCTCGTCTTTTTTCTCGCCGGGCTTTTTGTCGGCAGGCTTATGCAGCGTACCTTCGGCAACCTTGGGCTTGATCGCGGCAACAGGTGCAGGGACCGGCTCGGGCGCCTTGATGGCACGGCGCGGCGCATTCATCATGGCCTTGATCTGGGCCACTTCGTCGGCCACGGCCTTGCGCGCCTTGTCGTTCGCTTCAGCGCGTTCGGCAGCTTCCTTGGCAGCGGCAGCGGCCTTCTTCTTGGCTTCGTCGGCAGCAGCCTTCTTGACTTCGTCGCTGGCTGCGGCGCCTGCGCTCGCAGTTGCCGCGGCGGCGCGCTTGGCTTCTTCGGCCGCTTCCTTCTTGGCGTCGGCGTCGGCCTGCTTGGCCTGGGCTTCTTTTTCCGCGTCGAGCTTGGCCAGGCGTTCCTGCTTTTCACGCAGGTCCGCTTCCTGGCGAGCGATGAGCTCAGCCTGGCGGCGTGCTTCGTCTTCGCGGCGCGCGATTTCGGCGGCGTCGATCACCGGCGCAGCTGGCGCTGCGGGCGGCGGAGGCGCAACCGGTTCGTCGCGCTGCACGAAGGTGCGCACTTTCTTGACCGCGACCTGGATGGTACGCGACTTGCCCGAGGCGTCGGCCTGCTTGATCTCCGTGGTTTCCTTGCGGGTCAGCGTGATCTTCTTCTTCTCGCCATCGCCCGAAGTGCCGTGGGTACGGCGCAGGTGATCCAACAACTTATCCTTATCATCTTTCGACAATGGATCTGACGTCGAACTTTTTTCGACGCCGGCAGAACGCAGCTGCGTCAGCAGCAAATCTGCAGGCATCTTCAGTTCGGTGGCAAATTGGGCTACGTTGTTACTCGCCATTCAGTCCTCTTTTCTTTGTGTCGCGAGAGATGATAAAGATACTCAAATTAAGCCTTGGCCACTTCTGCCAGGCTCCAGGCTTTCGCCTGCAGCGCCTTGGCGCGGTCGTCATACTTTGAGTCGACCAGCTTCATCTCGTCGTCGGTCACATCATTAAATTCATTTTTGATCAGTTCACGTGCACGCTCGGACGACAGGGCCAAAATGGCGCCAAATTCGTCGTAAGCGAGCGCGGAGAATGCATCGACATTCTTGATACCGGCCAGACCCAGCTTGCCCGCAGTGGTGCGGTCCATGCCTTCGAGGTTGACCAGCTGCTCTTCCATGCCTTCGAGGCCTTCTTCCGAAGCGATCGCCTCGGTCACCAGGGCGTCACGGGCACGGGTACGCAGTTCGTTGACGGTATCTTCGTCGAACGATTCGATATCGAGCATTTCCGAAATCGGCACGTAGGCGATTTCTTCCAGGCTGGCGAATCCTTCTTCCACCAGGATGTCGGCCACTTCCTGGTCGACGTCCAGTTTTTCCATGAACAGGGCGCGCACGGCAGCGGTTTCGGCAGCCGATTTGTTCTCCGACTCTTCGGCCGTCATGATGTTGATCTTCCAGCCGGTCAGCTCGGCGGCCAGGCGCACGTTCTGGCCCGAACGGCCGATCGCGATGGCCAGGTTTTCTTCGTCAACCACGACGTCCATTGCATGCTTTTCTTCGTCGACCATGATCGAAGACACATTGGCCGGAGCCAGCGCGCCGATCACGAACTGCGCAGGGTCGTCCGACCACAATACGATGTCGACGCGCTCGCCGCCCAGTTCACCGGTGACTGCCTGTACGCGCGAACCGCGCATGCCGACGCAGGTGCCGATCGGATCGATGCGCTTGTCGGCGGTGTAGACCGCGATCTTGGCGCGCACGCCAGCGTCACGCGCTGCCGATTTAATTTCAAGCAGGCCCTGTTCGATCTCTGGCACTTCCAGTTCGAACAGCTTCATGATGAAGTCCGGCGCGGTGCGCGATAGGATCACCTGCGGGCCGCGCATATTGCGGTCGATGCGCAGGATGAAAGCGCGCACGCGGTCACCGATACGCAGATTCTCTTTCGGAATCATCTGGTCGCGCGGAAGGCGCGCTTCGATCTTGCCCGATTCGACGATGGCGTCGCCGCGCTCCATGCGCTTGATGGTGCCGGTCACGAGCGAGTCGCCGCGCTCGAGGAAGTCAACCAGGATCTGCTCGCGCTCGGCGTCGCGGACGCGCTGCAGTACTACCTGCTTGGTGTCCTGGGCGAAGCGGCGGCCAAATTCAACCGACTCGATCGGCTCTTCGATGTACTCGTCGACTTCGATATCGGGGATGGTTTCCTTGGCTTCGAAGTGGAGGATTTCCTGGTCGGGCAGCTGCAGTCCTGCCTCGTCGGGAACCACGTGCCAGCGGCGGAAGGACTCGAACTCGCCCGATTCGCGGTCGATCGAAACGCGAATGTCGACTTCGCCTTCATAGCGCTTCTTCGTGGCTTGCGCCAGCGCGAATTCGAGCGCTCCGAAAACGACATCTTTATCGACATTCTTTTCGCGCGCCAGCGCGTCAACCAATAACAAAACTTCGCGGCTCATGCTTTGCGTCCCTTAAAATCCACTTGCGGCACCAGGCGTGCCTTATCCAAGTCGGCGAGCGTAAATTCCAACTGCGCCGGACCATCCTTACTTTCAAATTCCAATGCGATTGTGTCGCCTTGCGGGGCCTGCAAAATGCCCGTGAAGGTTTTCCGGTTCGCGCTACCGGGCATGGCCGTCTTGAGCTTGACGGTGCATTCGCAACCGGCAAAGCGCTCGAAGTCGGACATGGTGCGCACCGGGCGATCGAGCCCCGGCGACGATATTTCGAGGCGCTCGTAGTTGACATTTTCAACCGTGAGCACGTGCGACAGCTGGTGACTGACCGTTGCGCAGTCTTCAACCGTAATGGGGCCCTTTTCGGCCGCGTCTGCAGCGGTGAAATCGATATACACGCGCAGGATGCCGCGCTCGCCCCGTTCAACATCGACGAGTTCATAGCCCAGGCCACTGACAGTCTTGGCGATTAAATCAAACTGCTGCAAACAGATTCTCCAAAAACGATTTACCAAAAAAAAAATGGGCAAGTGCCCATCTTCTTGTACTACACCAGATGAAGCATTTGAAGCAGACTCAGGCTGCTCGAAACTTTATCAGGCTGCAGATTATAACCTGTTAGGCACCATGCCGCAATCGCGACACGGGCTGATGGACAAGAAAACATCACTAAATTACATCATTTTGTTGCTATGCAGCATGTTAACACCCGCCACACCATCGGTTCGGGCAATCCCGGTCGCGACGGCGTGGCAGCAAGGCCAATTAGCCCCGGCGACCGCGCCGCGGCAAGCCATGATCGGCGCCGCGCGGGCCTTGCGGGCCCTGAGGACGACGATTTCCGCCGCCACCGGAATTGCCGAAGCCGAAGGTGGTTTGCAGTGGATCCGGCTGGCGCGGACCCTTGACCCCGCCACCGCCACCGCCAGCGCCAGCACCGCGCGCTGGCTTGCCGCCGTCACCCTGGGGGCGCCCGCCTTGCGGACGACCCTGGCCGCCCATACCTGGACCGCCCTGCCCCGGCCGCCCTTGCGGACGACCACCGCCACGGCCTCGTCCGCCCATGCCAGCAAACGGATCGGCATTCTTGTTGGCATCCTCGCGGTCGATACGGTTGCCGTTGTTGCGCGCATCCTCATCGCTACCCGCGTGATGGGGCCCACCGGCGCCGCGCGGGCCGCCCTTGGCGCCGTCGCCACGGCCCTTTGGACCGCGCGCGTCACCGCCCGGTTTTTTATCGACGCCGAACGCGGCCAGCAGGTCGCGCACGGTGTTTTCTTCCATTTCGTCCCAGCGCCCGCGCTTGAGGTTGCTCGGCAGCGTCATGGCGCCGTAGCGGGTACGAATCAGGCGCGATACGGTCAGGCCAACGGCTTCGAACATGCGGCGCACTTCGCGGTTGCGGCCTTCGCCGATCACCACGCGATACCACTTGTTGATACCTTCACCGCCGCCGTCGGCGATCTTGGTGAAACTGGCCACGCCGTCTTCGAGTTCGACGCCGGCCAGCAGCTTCTGGCGCATGCCTTCTTCGAGCTCGCCTAAGGTACGGACCGCATACTCGCGGTCGATGTTGTAACGCGGGTGCATCAGGCGGTTAGCCAGATCACCGGAGGTGGTAAACAGCAGCAGGCCCTCGGTGTTGAAGTCGAGACGGCCCACGGCCAGCCATTTACCCACTTTCATGGTCGGCAGACGATCGAATACCGATGGACGGCCTTCCGGATCGTCGTGGCTGACGATTTCGCCGGCCGGCTTGTGGTACACCAGCACGCGCGGCGGCTTGCTGCTCACCTTGCGGTGAATCAGCTTGCCGTTGATACGCACCGCGTCTTCAGGCAGGATGCGCTGGCCGATGTGGGCCGGCTCGCCGTTGACCGACACGCGGCCGGCAACGATCAGGTCTTCCATATCGCGGCGCGAACCGAGGCCAGCTTCGGCCAGCACTTTGTGCAGCTTGGGCGCGTCGTCGTCCGAGGTCAGCTCGCGGCGCGCAGGCTTTTGCGGCTGGCCACGGCCGCCATCGTTGGCGTCGAACGCGTCGGAGGTGACGTACGAGAACGCGGCATCGGCGTCGTTCAGGCGCGAGCCCTTTTTGTGATGCTGAAGGCCGGGATTGCCCTTCTTGTTCTTTTTGGGCCGATTGCGCTGCTCGGCGGTGCGCTCAGGACGCGGACCGCGCTCAGGGCGCACGACCGGCTCGGCGCCTTCGGCTGCCACTACCGGCGCGCCGGCTTCAGGGCGCGGCTGCGGATTGCGCGCTTCGCGCAGGCCACGCTGTTCACGCATCTGGCGCGGGCCGCGCGGCACGCGTGGACCACGCTCGGGACGGGCCGGGGCTTCGCCTTCGGCGCTTTGTACCGGCGCCGACGGCGCGGCTGCGGCGACGGGCGCTGCAGCTTCGAGTGCCGGCGCGGCTTTTGGCGGGCGTGGCTTGCGCGGCGCGGGCGCTGCGGCTTCGGTTGCTGGTGCAGCTGCCGGCGCCACTGGCGCTACCGCTGCCGCCATGGCTTCATCGGCAACGACTTTTTTGGCGCGCGGCTTGGCCACGGGCTTGGCCGGGGCGTCGCCATCGGCGACGGCGGCGGGCTTGGCCGGGGCATCGCCCTCGGCGACGGCGGCGGCCTTTTTAGGAGCGCGCTTGGCAGGCTTGATGCCCGCAGCAGCGTCAGCTTCCATTTGGGCCTTGGTGCGGCGCTTGGCCTTGGCTGGCTCGGTGCCTGCCACGTCGGCGCTGCTAGTCTCTGTCGGTTTTGTTGGATTCATTGTTCGTTTCTTGGTTGTGCTGACCTGGCGCAGCGTCAACCGTTATTTCTGGCGCAGGGTCGGGAATGTGTACTTCAACTGGTGAGTCGGCGCTTTCCGCTTCCAGGACCGGCGCATCTTGTGCCGGCTGGACGTCGGCTTGCGCACCGTCGTCGTTGGCAGCCAACGGGGCTGCCGCTTTTTCAAAATTTTCTTGCAAGGCCGCTTCGAGTTTCTCCATCTCGAGACCGCTCTGCATTTCAGTCAATTGCTGCAAGGGCGGCAGCTGGGACAGCGAATTGAGGCCCAGGTCGTCCAGGAACTGCCTGGTGGTGCCCAGCAGCGCCGGGCGTCCAATTACTTCGCGGTGGCCGATCACATCGATCCAGCCACGGTCTTCGAGCATCTTGATGGTCTGCGAATTGACCGTCACGCCGCGAATTTCTTCGATATCGCCGCGCGTGACCGGCTGCCGGTACGCAATGATGGCCAGCGTTTCAAGCGTGGCGCGCGAATACTTTTGCGGCTTTTCCGGACTCAGGCGGTCAAGGTACTGCTTCATTTCGGGCCGACTCTGGAAGCGCCACCCACTGGCCAGGCTGACCACCTCGATGCCGCGGTCTTTCCAGTCATGGCGCAGTTCTTCGAGCATGATCTTGATGGTATCGGCGCCTACGCCGATGCCCATCGGGCGCCCTTGATCGTCGATGTCGACGAACAGTTTTTTCATGCCGTGAATCGACATCGGCTCGCGTGCGCACAGCAAAGCGGTTTCGAGGACTCTCTTGGCCTCATCAGTATTCATAGCGATGTCTGGGCGGGTACAGCAAATTAAACCAATCAACGAATGGCAGCGACCGTCAACGAGTGACGCCGAATTGCAATAAACACGTTGAAACTGGGGTCCGTCGCCCGGGACGATGCGCGCCAGGCGGGATGTTACTGGTGACGGGACCTGAACCCGGCCACCCGGCTTGGCCGCACACCTGCGGGCCTATGCCGTTGATTTTAAAGCGAAAACCGAATTCGCTGCCGCGGCGGCGGGACAAAGCTGCGCCACACGCTACACTCCAACTGATGTCATTGTACAGGAAATGGCGCCCGCGGGCGCATGCGCGATGGGCGTGTGCGCCTAGCGCTGCTCGCCCAGCTTTTCCGACAGGATTGCGGAAACGCCGAGGAAGGCTGGGTACTGGGCCGTGATCACGAAGGTCGGCACCGCGGCCAGGTAATGCACAAAGCGGCCCTTCTGCTCGAAGCGGGCGCGGAACTTCGAGCGCGCGAAGCGCTCGCCCAAGCGTGGAATGATCCCGCCGCCAATATAGATACCGCCCTGCGCACCCAGGGTGATGGCCAGGTTGCCGGCCACGGTGCCGAGCATGCCGCAGAAGGTTTCAATGGTGAGATCGCAAATGGCGCATTCGCCCATCAGCGCGCGGCGCGAGATTTCGGGCGCATCGAGCGCTTCGGCGTCCAGTTTGGCGCGGCTGCTCAGTGCGCGGTACAGCAATTCGATGCCGTCGCCCGACAGGAAGCGCTCTGCCGAGACGTGGTCGAACAGGCGCCAGGCAAATTTCAGGATGTCGACTTCGGTCTCATTGGCGGGAGAAAACGTCACGTGGCCGCCCTCGCTCAGCAGCGCAGTCCAGTTGCCGCCACAAGGAATCAAGCCCGAGACGCCCAGCCCGGTGCCTGCGCCTACCAGGCCCAGCGGGGTGTTGGGGACGGCGCTACCGCCGCCGATCTGCACCTTCTGGTCCGGCGCCAGGTGCGGCAAGGCGCGCGCCAGGGCGGTGAAATCGTTGGCCACGACCAGGGTCTCGAAGCCGCACGCCAGGCGCAGTGCTTCGATCGAGAATTCCCAATGGTGATTGGTCATGCGCACCATGTCCCCGGTAATCGGGTTGGCGATGGCCAGCGCGGCGTGACGCAGGGGGGCGCTGCAGGCAGCGAGCACCTTGTCGCAGGCCAGATACGACTTGAGCGCGTCGGCCAGCGTGGCATAGCCAGCGCAAGGCAGCACCTCGATCAACTCAACCGTGCCGGGGGCGACCTCGAGCGCAAAGCGCGCATTGGTGCCACCGATATCGGCGAGCAGCCGCGGGCCGTCCGCGTAGGCAGCGGAGGAAAGCAAGGTCGGCGCGGGTGCAGGCTGTGAGTTCATGGCGGCAATTAATTCTATCAACCATCAAAGCTTAATGGATGAATGAACCGCTATGCAAGCTTTCTTTGTAGTTTTAGTACAGCCAGTACCGAAAAAGACGAACGAAAGCGAAAATTCGTAACTGACAAGCGTAGTCCAGCTACGTTTCTCCGGCTAAAGCCCCCGGCTTGGCGTGATCGCCAGCGCGCTGGCCATAGTGCTCATTCCATGCTTCAAGGCCGCCTTTAAGTGGACGGGCGCGGTGGAAACCATGGGCCAGGAAGCGCTTGGCGACAAAGGCGGCAGTGACATCGTTGGGGCAACTACAGTAGACGACTACGTGGCGCTCCTTGTCCAGTGCCGCCAAAAAGGATGGGGTATCGCAGCCGTCGAAGACGAGCGCGCCCGGAATCGGCGGTTCGAGCTGCTGGGCGGTAGCGCTGCGGGCGTCCACAATTAAAGGCGCAGCCCCCTGCTCGATCAGCCTGGCGAACTCGGCAATGCTAATGCGCTCGACCGACATGGCGTACTGAAAGCGACGCCGTTCAACGTATTTAAACAGTACAAACAGGCTCAGCAGGCCAAGCACGACCAGCAGCGCCGTGGTGCCCATGGTCGACAGGAACGTCAGCACCTGGTCGACACTCTTGTGAAAATAGGCGCCGAGGGCGATCCCGCTGCCGGCCCACAGGGCGCTGCCGCCCATGCTAAAGGCGAGAAAGCGCGGCGTGCTCACGCCTAGGGCGCCGGACATGGGCGAGGCAATGATATTGAAACCGGGAATAAACTTCGACACCAGCAGCGACTTGGGACCGTAGCGCGAAAATTTGTCTTCGGTCTGGCTCACGCAGGAATCGGGCGAGAGCGAGATTTTGCACAGCAGTCGCAGGATACGGGTGCCGTAGATGCGCCCTGCGTTGAACCAGAACAGGTCGGCGAGCAGGCAGGCAAAGATAGCAACGAGCATGGCCGCCGGCCAGCTGACAGTGCCGGCCGCGGCCAGCGCGCCCGCCACGAGCAGGACCGGAAAGGCGGGAATGGGCAAGCCACCCTGCTCCACCAGCACGATGGCGAACACGATGAGCACACCGTATTGCTGCAGCAGTTCGAGGAGATTGGGCATGCTGGTATCTTAGCCCAATTCGGCAAAGACTTCCGGCGCAAGCTTGGTTGTGCCCCCCGGTGGGGTTGTCGCGCTACGCGCCCGTCCCCGGAATCGCGCTTAGCAGCGTCCTGGTGTAGGCGTGCTGCGGATTGCGATACAGCTCATCCGAATCGGCCATTTCAACTACCGCCCCGTTTTGCATCACCATCACCTGATCGGCCATGTACTTGACCACAGAGAGGTCGTGCGAAATAAAGATGTAGCTCATCTTGTACTCGTCCTGCAAGTCCTGCAGCAGGTTGAGCACCTGGGCCTGGACCGACACATCGAGCGCCGAGACCGACTCGTCGCACACCAGGATCTCCGGCTTCATGGTCAGGCAGCGCGCAATGGCGATGCGCTGGCGCTGACCGCCCGAGAACTCATGCGGATAGCGATGAATCGCATGGGCCGGCAGCCCGACCTTCTGAAGCAGTTCGGCGGCCATGGCCGCGCGTTCGCGTTCGCTCGCGCCGATCGAGTGGATGCGCATTGGCTCGAGCAAAATCTGCCCCACGGTGAAACGCGGATTAAGCGAGGCATAGGGATTCTGAAAGATGATCTGGATGCGGCGCTTGTAGGCCATGTACTCGCGCGCGCCCATGGCGATCAGGTCGCGCCCTTCAAACATGGCCGAGCCGCCCGTGGCCTGGTGCAGACGCAGCAGCGTCAGGCCCACCGTGGTCTTGCCTGATCCCGATTCGCCCACCACGCCCAGTGTCTTCCCGCGCGGCAGGGTGAACGAGACATCGCGCACCGCCTTGAATTCGCGCTTGCCAAATAAACCCTCGCGCATGAAGAAGCTTTTGCTGAGGTTTTTCACGACCAGCAGCGGCGCCGCATCCGCGTCATAGCCGCGGCTGCGCTGGACCGGGTTCACCGCCTCGCCGGCCATGTAATCGTCAATAACGGGCAGGCGCAGGGGGCGCTCGTCCAGGCGCGGCCGGCAGTGCAGCAGCGCCTTGGTATAAGGGTCGCGCGGCTGGTCGAGCACCTGGCGCGCAGCGCCCTCCTCGCGCACTTCGCCATGGCGCATCACGATGACCCGGTCGGCGATTTCGCCCACCAGGGCCAGGTCGTGGGTAATGAACAGGACTGACATGGCGCGCTTTTTTTGCAGTGCGCCGATCAGCTCCATGATCTGCTTCTGGATGGTGACGTCGAGCGCCGTGGTCGGTTCGTCGGCGATGAGCAGCCTGGGCTCGCAGGCGATGGCCATGGCGATCATCACGCGCTGCTGCTGGCCGCCCGACATCTGGCTCGGGTAGGCGTCGATTTTTTTGGCGGGATCGGGAATGCCAACTTCCTCGAGCAGGGCCAGGGTGCGCGCGCGCGCCTGCCTCGCATTCATGCCCATGTGTAGGCGCAGCACCTCGCCAATCTGAAAGCCGACCGTGAACACCGGATTGAGTGACGACATCGGCTCCTGGAAAATCATCGCGATGTCCTTGCCGCACATGCGGCGCCGCTCGGCTATCGGCAGCGCTAGCAGCTCACGCCCGTCAAACAGTACGCTGCTGGCCGGATCGATCAGCGTGTTCTCGGGCGGGAGCAGTCCCATCACGGCGAGCGAACTGACCGACTTGCCGCTGCCCGATTCGCCCACCAGTGCAACGGTGGAATTTTCCGGAATGTCGAAGGAGATGCCCTTGAGCGCCTGGAAAGTGGTGTGTTTGTCGATCCGGAAACCGACGCGCAGATTGCGTACCTGTAGCAGCATGGCGGTCCCTATTTCAGCTTCGGATCGAGCGCATCGCGCAGCGCATCGGTAAACAGCGAGAAGGCGGTGACCAGCAGCGCCATCGCAATCGCGGCGGCGCTGAGCTGCCACCACATGCCCAGTATCAGTTCATTCTGCGCCTCGTTGAGCATGCTGCCCCACGACACCACGCCCACCGGCACGCCAAAGCCGAGGAAGGACAGGATCACCTCCGCCTTGATGAAACCGACCACCAGGATCGACATCTGCACCAGCGCTACGTGGCTCACGTTAGGGAAGATATGCGAAAACATCTTGCGCCAGTGGGAAGCGCCGATCGCATCGGCGGCCATCACGTACTCGCGCCCCTTGTGCTTCATGTATTCGGCGCGGATCAGGCGATAGGGCCCGGTCCAGCCGGTCAGGCCAAGGATCAGCACAATCGTGCTCACTCCTTTTTGCTGCAGCACTGCGGCCACGGTCAGGATCATCAGGATCGATGGAATCGAGGTGAAGATACTGTAGAACCAGTTGAACAGATCGTCGACTACGCCGCCGAAGTAGCCCGACACCGCGCCGAACAGGGTGCCCAGCGACACCGCCAGCAGCGCCGCCACCAGGCCGACCACGATCGAAGTTTCGGCGCCCTTGATGGTCTTCTTGATGACATCGTGGCCCCACTTGTCGGCCCCGAACGGCAAGGTCTCGCGTTTGGCGATGCTGGCCCTGGCCGTTGACGCGCCCAGCGCAGCCAGATCGGCCGCCAGCGGATCGGTGACGCCGTACATGTCGACGGCGGCGCCCTTGCGCATATCGGCCTCGATAGCGCGGATGTCTTCTGCCAGCGGATCGAATTCATTGGCCGTGCTGGCCGCCGGCACTTGCGCCTGGGCTCCGCCCTCCAAGACGCGCGCGCCGATAAAGGAAGGCGGCGCGTAGCTGAGCGCTACTTCATCCTCCCAATCGGCCACGATCAGGCCGCTGCGCGAGAGCACCAGCATGACCAGGAACAGCAGCACCACCGCCAGCGACGCCATCGCGATTTTGTCGGCGCGCAGACGGCGCCATGCCAGGGTCCACAGGCCTGGTGATACTGCGTGGTCCATGGCGGCCCTCATTTGAGCTGGACCCGCGGATCGACGGCCTGGTACAGCAGGTCGGCCAGCAAATTGAAAATCATGGTGGCGGCGGCCACATAGACCGTGATCGCCTTGATTACCGGGAAATCGCTGCGCTCCACCGCCAGGATCACCTCGCGGCCGATACCGGGAATGCCGAAGAAGCGCTCGAGCAGAAAGGCGCCGATCAGCAGCGCCGGCAGGTTGGCCATGACGTGAGTAATGATGGGGATCGATGCATTGCGCAGCACGTGTACCGACATGATGCGGCGTTCCGCCAGTCCTTTGGCGCGCGCGGTGCGCACGTAGTCCTGATTGACCTCGTCGAGCACGAAGGTACGGTACAGCCGCAAGGTAGGCGCGATCGACACCGCCAGCCCAATGATGATTGGGAGGGCCGCATAGCGCAGCAGGTTCTCGCCCAGGTTCGCGCCCCAGCCCTGCACGGGGAACAATCCCATCTTGTAGGCAAAGCCGTACTGGAACACGATGATATAGACCAGGATACTGATCGACATGCCGACGGTGCAGGCGATCATCACAGCGCGATCGGTCAGCGAGCCGCGCACGAACGCGATCGCCAGCGCCAGCGCGATACCGAAGAACGTTTCGAGGATCGTCAGCGGCACAAGCACCGTGAGCGAGGGGCCGAGCCGGCTGGCGATGATGCGCGACACCGGCTCGCCCGTGCTCCAGGCATTGCCAAAGTCGAAAGTGGCGATCTGTTTAACGAAGATCCACAGCTGCACGTAATAAGGCTGGTCGGTGCCGAGCTGGCGGCGGATGTTGGCAATCTCCTCGGCGTTGGCCATTTTGCCGGCCAGGATAAAGGCCGGATCGCCGCCGACCCAGTTAAACAGGAAGAACACCAGCAGCACAACGCCGGCCATGGTGGGCAGCATTTGCCAAAGTCGGCGCAGGATGTAGGCGAGCATATCGGGGCTTCTCTATTTGGATGCGCGGCGCGCCGGATCGATGTCGATGTAGGCCCACTCCTGGCGCAGGATCGGGTGCTTGCGATAGCCCAACACCGCTGGCTGCGCCAGCATGTTGCGATAGCGCGCGTAGCCCACATGGGCAGCCCCGATCACCTCGACCCGGCGCGCCATGCGGTGGTACAGCGCATCGCGCTCGGCGCCGGCGGGCATCATCTGGCTTTGCGCGTAGAGGCGGTCGACCTGGGGATCGGCAAGGCAGCCGGCATTGTTTTGATAGACATTGGGGCCGTAGAACAGCTGCATGAAATTGTCGCCGTCGGGGTAATCGGCGACCCACTGAAAATTGCGGCTCTGGACCTTGCACAGTTTTTCGGCCTGAAGCAGATCGGTAAAAATCACGCGCTCGTTCTCCATCTGGATGGCGAGCGACTTGTAGGTCTTGCGCCAGACTTCGGCAAGCAGAACGCCGCTGGCTTCATTGCGCGAGGTGTAGCGCAGCACCAGGGGTTTGCCGTCCGGGAGCGTGCGCCAGCCATCTTTGCCAATCTTGTAGCCGAAGCGGTCGAGCAGTTTGTTGGCCAGGGCCGGATCGTATTGCAAGATGCTGCGATAGTCCGGGTCGTGTCCGACCACGCCGGGCGGAATCGGATACTGCACGCGTTCGGCCTGGCCGTTCCACACCAGTTTGATCTCTTCATCGACGTTGTGTGCCATCGCGATGGCGCGGCGCAGCGCGATTTTTTCCTTGGCCATGCCGCCCACCACCGGGTCTTTCATATTCCAATAGTAGTAAGTGATTTCGGGATCGATCTGGCGTGACAGCTGCACGCCCTTGGCAGCCAGCTCCGGGCGCAGTTTGCCGTCGACGATGGCCTTGGGAGCGAGCGGCCCGTCGAGCCAGAACAGATCGGTGTCACCGCTCTGGAAGGACAGCCAGCGCGACTGGTCCTCGACCATGACGCTGATCTCGACGCGGTCGATCTGCGGGATCGACTTGCCCTTCATCTGAGCGATGATGCGCGCATCGTCGGCACTGCCGTTACCCTTGAAGTCCCAGATCTCGGGGAGCCGCTCGCGGTTTTTTTCGAGCACGATGCGGCTGCCGCGCACCCATTCGGCCAGCTTGAAGTGGCCAGTGCCGACCGGGTGACCGTGAATGGCGCCCTTGGGGTCGCCGTATTGTTCAACCACCTCGCGCGCCACGGCCACGGTGGGGTCGTGGGCGAGGATCATGCCCAGGTTGAAATCGGTCCGGGTCAGGTGGATGCGCAGGGTGTAAGGGTCGACCAGTTCGAGTCCGGCGACCGGTTTGTCGTAATCGAAGGTGCCGGACTTTTTCGCCTCGGCGGCCAGCTGGTCGAGGCCGACGACCTTGCCCTCGAACAGCCAGCTGTGGGGCGAGGCCAGCCGCGGGTCGAACAGGCGCTTCCACGAATAGATGAAATCGGCCATGGTCAGCTCGCGCCGCTTGCCTTTGAAGACAGCATCGGGCGTGAAGTACAGTCCTTTTTTCAGGCGAATGGTGTAAGTGCGGCCGTCGGCGGAGACCTCGGGCATGGCCGCGGCGGCATGCGGCACCAGCTTGACCGGGCGCGCCAGATAGTCGAACGAGTACAGGGTATCGAAGATGGCCTGGGTGACGTGGCCGGTGTAGAGGTCGCGTGCGATGGCCGGATCGAAACCGGTTTCGGCGGCCGGAATTATATAGCGCAGCGTCTTGAGTGGCGCGGCAGCGGCAAGCGCGGCGCAGCCCAGCAGCGCCAGCATTCCACCCGTCCGTCGAATCGCCCACCTTGTCATCATCGCGCGCCTTAAAAAAGTGCCGTGATGATAGTAATACAGATAAGACAGTTCAGACCATTCCTCACGCGAGGGAGCGCATCCATTTAAGTTATGGCTTGCCCACCCGGGGTGGGGCTGCGCTGGTGGGGTTTATTCGTGGCGGACGCGGCGCTGGCGTACCGCGGCGGCTAAGCCTTCGAGCACTTGCACGCTGCTGTCCCAGTCGATGCAGCCGTCCGTCACCGATTGGCCATACACCAGCTCGCGCCCAGGCACCAGGTCCTGGCGCCCGGCTACCAGGTGCGATTCGATCATGACGCCAACGATGCGGTCGTCGCCCGCCGCCACCTGGGCCGCGATGTCAGCGCACACCGGGATCTGGTTCTCGGGCTTCTTCGAGCTGTTGGCGTGCGAGGCGTCGATCATCAGGCGCGAAGCCAGCCCTTGCGCGGCGATTTGCTGGCAAGCCTGCTCGACGCTGGCGGCGTCAAAATTGGGCGCCTTGCCGCCGCGCAGGATGATGTGGCAGTCTTCGTTGCCGTTGGTCGAGACAATCGCCGAATGCCCGCCCTTGGTCACCGACAGGAAATGATGCGGCTGCGAGGCCGCTTTGATAGCTTCCACCGCGATCTTGATATTGCCGTCGGTGCCGTTCTTGAAGCCCACCGGACACGACAGCCCCGAGGCCAGCTCGCGGTGCACCTGCGACTCGGTGGTGCGGGCGCCGATCGCGCCCCAGCTGATCAGGTCGGCAATATACTGTGGACTGATCACATCGAGAAATTCGGTGCCGGCCGGCAGGCCCAATTCGTTGATGTCGCGCAGCAGCTCGCGCGCCATGCGCAGGCCGTCGTTGATGCGGAAACTGTTATCCATGTAGGGGTCGTTGATCAGGCCCTTCCAGCCCACGGTCGTGCGCGGCTTTTCGAAGTAGACCCGCATCACGATTTCCAGCTCGCCTGCGAAACGGCGCCGTTGTTCGGCCAGCCGGCCCGCATATTCCATCGCGGCGCCGGTGTCGTGGATCGAACAAGGACCGATCACCACCATCAGGCGGTTGTCCTGGCCATGCAAAATGCGGTGCAGCGCCACGCGCCCGGAAGCGGCGGTCTGTTCGGCCGCTTCGGAACAGGCAAACTCGCGAATCAGGTGCGAGGGCGGCGTCAGTTCCTTCATTTCCCTGATGCGCAGGTCGTCGGTACGGGGCATGGTGCTCTCCAAAAGTGATGAATAATCGGGCTAAAAAAAAACCGCCATCGCTGGCGGTTTCTTAGGAATTTGCTGGATCTCGTCGTTGCTACGTGAACCTGCCGCTACTCCACCGCCTTGGGGCTGGAATGGCTAAAGTAAAAATAGCAGGTAAAGAAAACGGCGTTATGCATGTCGGATCCGTAAGTATGTGGACGACTATAGCATACAAACGCTGCACCTTGGCAAGCACTTTGTCGAAACGCTAAACGAGCTCTACCACCTTGCAGTTGCAGCCTTCCCACAAAGGGCGGGCCAAGGCGGTCACGTTTGATCCATGTCAGTCGAATCGCCGAAGCGAATGCAAAACTCGGCAATCAAGCAACCTCCCCGGCGCTGATTTTTACGCGGCAAGGGGTCATTTACCGACCTGGAGTACGAACATGATTGAAACAAAAATTGCACGAAGCCTGCGCCGCCTGTTTGCCGGTGGCGCCGCCTGCGGCGCGGCCCTCATGGCGCTGCCCGCCTTGGCCCAGCAGGAAACCACGCAGCCCATGCAGCGTGTTGAAATCACCGGCTCGTCCATCAAGCGCCTGGCCGCGCAAACCTCGCTGCCCATTACCTCGATCCGCGCCGAGGATTTCGCCAAGCAGGGCTTGGCTACCGCCCAGGAAGTGCTCAACACCATTCCCATGAACCAGACCTCGACCGGCGCCAGCCAGTCGGTCGGCGCCGGCACCGGCGGGCGCGCCGTGGCCGACCTGCGCGGCCTGGGCGGCGATAAAACGCTGGTGCTGCTCAATGGCCGGCGCCTGGCCAACCACCCGTTTTTTGCCGATACTGTCGACCTGAACATCATCCCGGTCGCGGCACTGGACCGCATCGAGGTATTGCGCGACGGCGCCTCGGCCATCTACGGCACCGACGCCATTGGCGGCGTGATCAACTTTATTACCAAGCGCTCGTACAAGGGCATGGGCGTCACGCTCGAGGCCTTCGAGCCGGAAGCTCACGGTGGCGGCGATGAGCAGCGCGTCAACTTTACCGGCGGCTGGGGTGACCTCAACGTCGACGGCTGGAATGCCCTGGCCGTGATCGACTTTCACCGCCAGTCGGCCCTGCGCTCGGTCGACCGCGAGTTTTCGCGCACCGGCGTGCGGCTCGACCGCGGCGTCAGCCAGACCAGCGGCACGCCCTTCCCTGCCAATTTTTTCTCCGATAACGGCATCTCGGGCAACCCGTATTTCGCCACCGGCTGCGCGCCCGCCCAAGGCTCGATTCCCAGCACCACCAACCGGACTTGCCGCTTCGACTTCACCCAGTTCGTCGACAACATTCCGCTGACCAAACAGGAGTCCTTCCTGGGCCGCTTCACCAAAAAATTCGGCGCCGACCATACTGCAAGCATCGAATACATGCACACCCGCAGCACCAATGAAAGCAAGGTGGCGCCGCCGCCTTTGGCCGGTATCGGCCTGACCATGCTCTCGAGCAGCCCCTTCTATCCGGGGCGCGGCATCACGCCCGCCTTCCCCGGCCTGGTCGGCGAGCCACTCGACATCAGCTGGCGGCCGCTGGTTACCGGCCAGCGCGAGCAGCTCGACGTGAGCCTGTCGGACCGGGTGCTGGCGAGCATGGAAGGCAGTATCCGCGGTTGGGACTACAACGCTGGTCTCACCTATTCCGTCGGCCGTGCGCGCAGTGCCTTTACAGGCGGCTACGTCATTGACGAGCGCATGATCGAAGGCGTGGGCGCGGGCATTCTCAACCCCTTCGGTGAGCAGACCCCGGCGGGCACTGCATTCCTGCAAAATTCGCTGCTGCTGGGCGAATTCCTCAAGGCCAAAATCAATAGTTCCGCGCTCGACTTCAAGGCCAGCCGCGATGTCTGGACCCTGCCTGCCGGTAACGTCGGCTTTGCCCTGGGTGGCGAGGTGCGCCACGACAAGGCAAGCTACACAGTCAACCGCGGCCTGGCCGGCCAGGCCTCGAGCTCGGGCTATGCCGACGCCCAGGACCAGCGCGGCAGCCGCACCATTCGCGCCATTTTCACCGAGGTCAATGTGCCGGTGCTGAAAACACTGGAAGTCAACGCCGCCGGCCGCTACGACTACTACACCGATGTGGGAGGCAACTTCAATCCCAAGGTAGGCATCCGCTGGCAGCCGACTCCGCAAATCCTGGTGCGCGGCTCCTACAACGAGGGCTTCCGCGCGCCTACGCTGTACGACATCTATGGTCCGCAAACTGTCACCAATACGGCAGAGCCGTGGGACGATCCACGCCTGTGTCCAGGCGGCGTGCCGGTAGCGGGCGCCAATCCCAACCTGGTGTGCAATCAGCAGCAGAACATTCGCCAGGGCGGCAGCCTGACCGTGCAGCCAGAAACGTCGCGCACCTTTAGCGCCGGCATCGTGTTCGAGCCAACCCGCAACATCACACTGTCGGCGGACTATTGGGATATCAAGCTCGAAGGTCAGATCAGCGCACTGGCGGAGCAGACCCTGTTCGGGAATTTCCAGAAGTATCAGAACCTGTTTATCTATAACGCGGCAGGCAACCGGCTCGATTATGTGCAGGCCACCACGATGAATTTGGGCGACGTTAAAACCCGTGGCGTTGACCTGAGCTTGCTGTGGCGCTTGCCGAGAAACCCCTGGGGTAATTTCTCGCTCGGTGTAGACGGTACCTTTGTCGACCGCTATGACTATCAGAATGAGCCGGGCGGCCCGTACACCCAAAATGCCGGCCGCTATGCCGATGCGTCGCCGGTTTTCAAATGGCGCCACAATGCCACGCTGTCGTGGAATATGCAGCCGTGGACGCTGGTGCTGGCCAACCGCTATCTGTCAGGCTACGACGACCAGAATGCTGTCGATCCCGAGTTCGAGCAGCGCGTGGAGAACTATTCGACCTGGTCGATCTCGGGTACCTATTCCGGGAACAAGAGTATCGACATCACGGCGGGTATCAAGAACCTGTTTGATGAAGATCCACCGTACACCAACCAGACCACGACCTTCCAGCAGGGTTACGATCCGCGTTACACCGATCCGCTGGGACGGACGTATTACGTGAGGGCGACGTATCGGTTCTGATGCCCAAAGGGCAGATAGGTCGGAAAATTGGGCTGGCCCTTAAGGTAAAACGGTCTCTACCGCGCAGGCGGGAGAGACCGTTTCTTTTTCTTGGGGAGACCTGTACTAGACAGTTCCGAATTACCGCTATGGATTACGCGGTACCACCCACCGTCACATCTTCAATTCGCAAGGTCGGCTGGCCCACGCCCACCGGCACGCTCTGGCCTTCTTTGCCGCACACGCCAACGCCCGAATCGAGGCGCATGTCGTTACCGATCATCGAGACGCGGTTGAGCACATCCGGGCCGTTGCCGATCAGGGTGGCGCCTTTGACCGGATAGGTGACCTTGCCATTTTCGATCATGTAGGCTTCGCTGGCCGAGAACACGAACTTGCCATTGGTGATATCAACCTGGCCGCCGCCAAAGTTCACCGCGTACAGGCCATTCTTCACCGAAGCCAGAATTTCTTCCGGGTCCTTGTCACCACCCAGCATATAGGTGTTGGTCATGCGCGGCATTGGCAGGTGGGCGAACGATTCGCGCCGCGCGTTGCCCGTCACCGGCATTTTCATCAGGCGCGCATTCATGGTGTCTTGGATATACCCTTTCAGGATGCCGTCCTCGATCAAGGTGGTGCACTGGGTCGGGTTGCCTTCGTCGTCGATATTGAGCGAGCCGCGGCGATCAGCCAGCGTGCCATCGTCCACCACCGTTACACCCTTGGCCGCCACACGCTCGCCGATGCGGCCCGAAAACGCCGACGATCCCTTGCGGTTGAAGTCGCCTTCCAGGCCGTGGCCGATCGCTTCATGCAGCAGCACGCCCGGCCAGCCCGGCCCCAGCACGATGGTCATGGGCCCGGCAGGCGCAGGACGCGCGTCAAGGTTGACCACGGCGGCCTTGACAGCTTCGCTGGCATAGCGCTCCAGAATCTCGTCATCGAAATAATCGTAGCTGTAGCGTCCACCACCACCCGACGATCCCATCTCGCGGCGCCCATTTTGCTCGGCGATCACGGTGACCGACACCCGCACCAGCGGACGGATATCGGCCGCCAGCACGCCGTCGCTGCGCACCACCAGCACCACGTCGTATTCACCGGCCAGCCCGGCCATGACCTGCACCACGCGCGGATCCTTCTTGCGCGCCATTTTTTCGACGCGTTCAAGCAGCTTGACCTTGGCGGTGGCATCCAGCGACGCCAGCGGATCGTTGGGCAGGTAGAGCGAGCGCCCGCCCACTTCGGTCATCGACGACGCAACCTTGATCTTGCCCGAGCCTACCCGAGCAATGGTGCGGGTGGCGGCCGCCGCTTCCATCAGAGCGCGTTCGGAGATTTCGTCGGAATAGGAAAATGCAGTTTTTTCACCCGAGACGGCGCGTACGCCCACGCCCTGGTCGATGGAAAAGCTGCCGGTCTTGACGATGCCTTCTTCCAGGCTCCAGCCTTCGCTTTTGGTAAATTGGAAATACAGGTCGGCGTAATCGACCTTGTGCGTAAACATCGTGCCGAGAGTCTTGAGCAGCTTGCTCTCATCCAGGCCAAACGGGGTCAGCAGCACGTTGCGCGCGACCGCCAGGGAGGAAAGGTTCGGTTCGAAGGGAGTCATGTCGGTCTTTCAGTGTGGGACTGTGGTGCTTGGGCGTAGCCGCATTGTGCCATAAGCGAATAAATCGCAGCGGTCACAGCCTGCGATGTTTGAGCGCAGGCAAGCTTTCGCGCACGCGGGCGAGGTAGTCGGGGTCGATGCTGCCACTGGCCACGCCCAGACCATCGGGCACCACGGCCTTGACTTCGCCCCAGGGGTCGATCAGCATGCTGTGGCCGAAAGTGCGGCGTCCGTTGGCATGCACGCCGCCCTGGGCCGAGGCCAGCACATAGCACTGGTTTTCAATGGCGCGGGCGCGCAGCAATACTTCCCAGTGCGCCAGGCCGGTGGTGTGGGTAAAGGCGGCGGTCACCACCATCAGGGTGCACTCGCCCATGGCGCGAAACAGTTCCGGAAAACGCAGGTCGTAGCAAATCGCAATCCCCACCCGGCCGAAGGGGGTCTCGACCACCGTGACTCCCTGCCCCGGCACAATGGTGCGCGCCTCATCGTAGGATTCGCTGCCTTTGGTAAAGCCGAACAGGTGAATCTTGTCATAGCGGCCCACCGCTTCGCCCTGAGGGTTGTAGACCAGTGTGGTGTTCATCACCTTGCCCGCTTCGGGGGACACCAGCGGCAAGGTACCCCCCACCAGCCACACGCCGTGTTCGCGTGCCGCGCCGGCAAGAAAGTCCTGGATCGGTCCCTGGCCGGGCTGCTCGGCCAGATCCACCTTGTCGGTATCGCTCATGCCCATGATGGGCCAGTATTCAGGCAGGGCAATGAAACTAGCACCACCCGCCGCAGCTTGACGCACCAGGGCGCCGGCGGTGGCGATATTGGCCTGCACATCGGGCGTGCTGATCATTTGTACCGCTGCAACTGTTGTCATTGCTTCTCCACTTGCTTGGATTTCTCATCGGCAGCCTTGGCCTGCGCCGCAGCGTTCTTGGACAATTTGGTGATCACCGGCGCCTTCCATGGACCGGTGACCTGCATTTCATAGGTCAGCGCCTTCATGATCGGCGCGCGTAGGAACAACTGCGTCAGAAAGCTGCCCAGACCGATCACTGGATTGACCGCCAGGGCGTACACCAGCGGGCCGGTGCCCAGGTTAAATTCTGGAATCACCACTACATGGAGGTTGGTCGACTCGTTTGCAATGTCGGCCGTGCCATCCATCAGCACCGTAGCCGCCACCCCGTGCATCTTGAGATTGTCGGTGCGGGCCAGGCCGCGCGTGATGGTGGCGGTGGCGCTGATGCCGTCAAATGCCAGTCCCTCGGAAAACACGTCCTTGAAGTCGAGCTTGAGGATGCGCGGCAGCATTTGCAAGCTGAGCACGCCGAGCAACTTTGCAGCGCCAGGGTCCTGTTTCAGGAACTGGCCCGAGGCAACGTTCAAGTCGAGCTTGCCTGACAGCGAGGGGATGTCGAGAGAATACGGCAGCCCGTTCCAGGCAAGGTCGCCGCTCATGCGTCCCTTGCCGCGCCGTACAGTATCGGGAAAGCCGAAGCGGTCGAGCAGCTTGCCGGCGTCGTCGATGTCGAGCACGAAACTCAGGGTGGTACTGCTGACGCCGTCGCGCGTGGCGTACTTGCCCGTGCTCTTGAGGATGCCGTCCGTATTGGCCAGCATCAGGCGGGTGATGCGCCACTCACGTCCGGTTGGCACCTGCACATTGGTAGCCAGCAGTTCCAGCCGGCCCAGCTGCTTGTTGAACAGCTCGAAACGGTCGGCCAGGATGTCGAGCGCGGGAATGGTGGCGGCCGGCCCCTTGCCGCCGTCGAGCAGGTCCTTGACGTCGGCCGCCGCCGATTCGGGAATGATGAGCGAGGACAGGCGCGCGGTGACTTTACCGAGACCCTGGCCGCTTGGACCATCGTCCCAGGTCAGGTAGCCCGAGGCCTGGCGCGAATCGATGCTGGCCTGCCAGGTCTGCTGCTGGCGCGAGGCGCCCACCACCACATTGTCGAGTTTGCGGTCGCCGATAATCAGTTCGGTGGCGCGCGCAGCCATGACGTCGGGCACCATGTACTGGGCCAGGTTGATCGCGTCAGGCGCGACGGCGGCGGCTGGCCCATCGCTCACGCCGGTGATGGACTTGCCCACATTCATCCACTGGTCGACATTGAGCGACTTCATGTTCACGTACACCATCATGCCGCTCTCGACTTCCGGCGCCGGCACGTTAACCCCCACCCCGCCGCTGAGCACTTGCCAGTTACCCTTGGGTGCCTTTTGGCGCAAATAGCGCGCGCCGATGGCCCCGCCCAGGGTAATGCGGATTTCGTCGCGCTGGGTGCCAGCCTCGGCGCCCGCCAGCAGCGGCAGCTTGGTCGAGGTGAAACGCAGCGGCAGCAGGTCGGCGGCCGGCTTGGCCAGCGGCGCCGGAAACTCCAGGCCCAGGCCATACAGGGTGGAATCGACAGTGAGCTGGGTCTGGCCGTCGCGTACCGCGATGGTGCCGGTGTAACGGGTGGCGCCGTTGAGGCGGCGCGTCAGCGGGGCAATTCCCACAGCCGGATATTGCTTGCGGATACCGTCTGCCGATACCTGGCCGGACAGCTTGATCACGATGCCATTGTCGCGCACGCTGCCGCCCGACAAGGCCAATGGGCCACCCAAAAAGCTGGCGCCAACCCCGCTCAAATTGATGCCCTGTTCGGTAAATTCGAGCTTGCCAATAGCGGCCTGCAGGGGTGGCAGTTCGCTCATCAACACCACATCGTTGTTCATCAGCTGCAAGGCGCCCTGCACCTTGGTATCGCGCAGATGGGATAGCGGCAACTGCAATTTCAGGCCCAGCTTGGCGTTGCCACTGGCGCGCGCCTGGTCGGTAAAATTGCCGATCCAGCCGGAAACCGGACTGAGCGTCATGTAGCGCACGAACTCCTGCAGCGGCCCGCTGGCCGCGCCGTCAATCAGCAGCATCTTGTCGTTCACGGTCAGGTCGGGCACCACGGCCTTGACGCCGCTGAGCGCCACGCCTGCGGTGCGGGCTGTGTCCGCCACAATTTCCATGCGCGCACGCTCGAACAGGAAACTGCCCTTGATGATGTCGGCCTGGGGCCAGAGCGGACCCTTGCCGTCGGCCGATAAAGTGCCTGGCGCATAGTTCAGACGGCCATTGTCGATTCGGCCGGCGACGCGGAATTCCCCCTTGCCGCGTTCGCTCGGGTGATCGGCGCGGAAGGGGAAATGCGCCAGGTCACCGCGCAGGCGTACGCTTGCGTCCTCAACCGTGCCCGCTTCGATCGCGCTGGTGAGATAGTCGCGCAGTCCTTGCGGCGTTTGCAGCGGCAGGTAGCGCCCGAGCTGCTTGAGGTCGAGGCCGGACAGGGTGCCGTTCAGGTCGACCAGGCCGGCAGGCGTACCCGGCTGCGCCTTGAGCAGCATTTGATGCTTGCCGCTCAGACTACCCTTGAGCTGGCCTTGGACGAAGTTGAACTCGTCGACAGTCCATTGCAGCTGGTCCTTGACTGCAAAATTCCAGCTCGCGGTGAGATTGAACTGGTCGAAAGGCATGCTCGGTTCGGCGAACCAGGCCGGCAAGTCCAACACCAGCGCCTGCGACTCCAGGCGCATGCTGCCGCCCTTTTCGCTGGCGTCGATGGTGCCCGAGAGATTACGAAAGCCTGGAATCGGCGGCATCGCGGCGCTGGCGGGCGAAGTTGCAGTTTTCGGCCGCGCCAGGCGCGCGGCCTGCGCATCCATGCCCAGACCGCTCAGCTTGCCGCGCACGCGGTAGGTGTGGATGGCCGGGTAGCGCCCGCTCCAGGTCGCCGAAAAGTCGCTCAAGACGCCGCGCGGTGCAAAATCGGCCAGCATGGCGCGCTGCGATGGGGTCAGCGGCAGCTGGGCCGCCAGGCGCGCCAGCAATTCCAGATTAAGCTGGCTGGCGCCGATGTGAAACTGCTCGGTCGCGTCGGCGCTGGCCGGCCGGTAGGCTTCACTGATGCTGGTGGGGGCGAGCGTCAGTCCGCCGGTGGTCACCAGCGAAAAATTCGACAATTCCAAAGTGTGCCCCTGCGCGCCAAAGGCCAGCTGGCCGCGATTGGCGCCGCTGGCGAAGGTTTCGCTGGCGGCCAGGCGCCCGCTCACGCTATTGAGTTCCAAAGGCGGCAAGTCCTTGCCCAGCACGGCGCTCACGCCCACCAGGCCCAGGTCGGCGGTGACGGAGGCGATCTTGGCCTCGTCGAGCGTGAGCCAGGCGCGGACCGAGCCGCGGCCCTGACTGATGTCGAACGGATAGGACAAATATGGTTTCCATGCGGCCAGGTCAGTATTGCGCACATCGGCATACAGCTGCCCTTTCCATTGCGCCATATCGGACACCCGCGCGGCAAAATGGGGATGGGTAAAGTCGGCGCGGAAGTCGATCGGGCCGGACAGGCTGGACGGCGGGGTGGCCTGCAGCGCCAGCCGATGGTGGTTCCAGCGGTTGCGCAGCAACAGATCGAGCCTGGTCAGCGCCAGCTCGGGCGCACCGCGCAGTTCATCGGTCCAGCGGATGTTACCTTCACGCACCACGATTTTGCGCTGCCGGAACACCCAGTCCGCGCCCTGCCCCTCGGTGCCACCGGCACCGAGCACAATGCCGGCCACCGACAGCCGGCCCTGACGATCGCGCCGCACATCGAGATCGGGGCGGTTGATTTCAAGCACTTCGAAGCGCGGTTCGGCCGCCACCACGCTCCACCACGAGAAGGTGGCAGAAACGCTAGGCAGCGTCAGGACCTGGCGGCCCTGCCTGTCGCTGACAATCACATCGCCCAGGAACAGATACGGTCTGAGGCCGCGCCAGGAGGCATAAATACGGGTGATCGTAACCTGGCTGCCAAGCGCGCGGCTGGCCATACGTTCAATATCCGGCTTGTAATAATCGATATTGGGCAGAATTGCGTAGCGCAGGAACAGGAACAGGAAGGCGAACAGGAAATACGCCAGCAGGGCCAGTTTGACCGTGAAACCGAGCACATGGTGCGAGGCGCGGTTGGCCAGCCGATAGGCAGCCCGGGCCCGCCTCCAGCGCTGCGCAAGGGGTACGTGCACAACGGTGGTGGACGGTTCGGTGATGTGCATCGATAGCTAGTGAAAAAGGTCGCGCTCGGTTCAGTCTTTACAGTGGCGCGGGTCCGGCGCGGACCGCGTCTGTCGTGCCTGGCGCTGCAAATCACGGCGCCGTATCGCGGCCCAATTCTACCCCATCCGGGGAAGGCCGAGCCCGCACTATAGCCCGGGGCAAGCTGCAATTTGAACCGGCGTTAAATTTAGTTACAGAAACTTTTCAGTGAGGATGCAAGCGCACTATCAAATTAATAAGATTGCAGGGCCAACGCAAGCTTGCGTGGCGCGCCTGCGCGCCTTACCATCGACCTGCCCTTAACTCCTTTCCTGTCCATGAACCCTGCCTCCACCACCGCTGCCTCGCGCTACTTTCAACGCTGGACCGGGGCCGACCCCGCGCGCCGTGGCGCCGTCGAGCAACTGGCGGCGGCATCGGTGGCCGCGCTCGATTTCGACGCCGCCCTGGCGCGCGAGATGGCTGGCGGCCTGCCGCTCGGGCGCGCCATGCGGCGCCTGCGCAATCTGCTGGTATGCACCCTGATCGCGCGCGACCTCGAGGGCCGTGCCGACCTGGCCGAGGTCGTGCAAGCGATGACCGGGTTTGCCGATTTCGCCATCGCCCGCCATGCGGGCGCCCTGATGGACGAGATGGTGGCCAGCCATGGCATGCCAATTGGACACGAGTCGGGCCTGGCGCAGCAGCTGATTGTGCTGGCCATGGGTAAGCAAGGCGGGGGCGAACTGAACGTGTCGTCCGACATCGACCTGATCTTCGTCTATCCCGAGGACGGCGACACCCAGCCCGGCGCACCCGAGCAGCGCCAGTTGTCCAATCATGAATTCTTCACGCGGCTGGGCAAGAAGCTCATCGCCGCGCTCTCGGAAATCACCGAGGACGGCTTCACCTTCCGGGTCGACATGGCGCTGCGTCCCAACGGCGCCTCGGGGCCGCTGGTGGCCAGCCTGAACATGGTCGAGGAATACCTGATCGTGCAAGGGCGCGAGTGGGAGCGCTACGCCTGGGTCAAAGCGCGCGCCGTCACGGGCAGCGCGGCCGACATCGCCGCGCTCGACGCCATCGTGCGTCCCTTCGTGTTCCGGCGCTATCTCGACTTTGGCGTGATCGACGCGATCCGCAATATGCACGCCCAGATCCGCGCCGAGACCGACCGCCAGGAGCGCCTGCACCCGGACCGCAGCAACAACGTCAAGCTGGGACGCGGCGGCATCCGCGAAATCGAGTTCCTGGCCCAGGTATTCCAGCTGATCCGCGGCGGGCGCGATGCGGCCCTGCGCGACCGTTCCACTCGCGCCACGCTGCGCGTGCTGGCCGACAAGGAGCTGCTCACCGCCGACACGGTCGAGCGCCTGCTCGGCTCCTACACCTTTCTGCGCAACCTCGAACACCGCCTGCAATACCTGGACGACGCCCAGACCCATACCTTGCCGCCGGGCGAGGCCGACCGCGCCACCCTGGCGGCCATGATGGGGCTGGCCGACAGCGCTGCCCTGCTCGATCGCCTGGACCAGGAACGCCGCTATGTGGCGGCCCAGTTCGACGCCATCTTTGCCGACAAGAGCAATGGCAGCGCCGCCGGCGACGAGGTCGATCCGCAGTCCTCGGGCGACGTTGCCGACCTGGACCGGCAGGAAGCCATGCAGGCGCGCCTGGCCGCGCTGCACTTCGACAACCCTGGCGCTGCCGCCCAACGCCTGATGATGACCTGGCAAAGCCCGCGCCTGCAGTCGCTGCCGGAAGCCTCGCGCACCCGTCTGCTGGCCCTGGTCAACGCGGCCTTGCCCATCATTGCCAAGAGCGCCGAAGGGGCCGCGGCCGGCAGTCCCAGCGCCACGCTCGGGCGCCTGCTCGATTTTTTCGAAGCCATCGCGCGCCGCTCGGCCTACCTGTCGCTGCTGACCGAATACCCGCACACGCTCGAGCGCGTGATCCGCATGATGTTCGCCAGCGGCTGGGCCGCCACCTTTCTGACCAAGCACCCGATCGTGCTCGACGAATTGCTCGACGACCGGGTGCGCAATGCCGCGCCCGACTGGAATGCGCTGGCGGCCGAACTGCGCGTCCAGCTGGCCGAAGCTGCCGGCGACACCGAGCGCCAGATGGACCTGCTGCGCGAAGCCCACCACGCCCAGTTGTTCCGCCTGCTCGCGCGCGACCTGGCGGGTGACCTGTCGGTCGAGCGCCTGGCCGACGACCTGTCGGCGCTGGCCGACACCATCGTGGCAGCCACCATCGACGCGGCCTGGAGCACCATTGCTTCGCGCCACTGCGAAGTGCCGCGTTTTGCCGTGATCGCCTACGGCAAACTGGGCGGCAAGGAGCTGGGCTATGTGTCGGACCTCGACGTGATCTTCCTGTTCGACGATGCTGATCAGGATGCGCCGGGCAATTACGCCAAGCTGGCGCAGCGCTTTATCACCTGGATGACAGCGCACACCTCGGCCGGCATCCTGTTCGATATCGACACGGCGCTGCGGCCCGACGGCGCCAGCGGCATGCTGGTGTCCTCGCTGACGGCCTTCGAGCGCTACCAGGACAGTTCGGCTTGGGTATGGGAGCACCAGGCGCTGACGCGGGCGCGCTTTTGTGCCGGCGACGCGACCATCGGCGAGCGCTTCGACGCCATCCGCGAACGGGTGCTGCGCAAGGACCGCGAGGGTCAGGCCGAGGAGCTCAAGGCCGAGGTGCTCAAAATGCGCAAGAAGATGCGCGACGCCCATCCACCGCGCAGCGCCCTGTTCGACCTCAAGCAGGATGAGGGCGGCATGATCGACATCGAATTTATTGTTCAGTACCTGGTGCTTCGCCACGCGGCGCGCTATCCCGAGCTCACCGCGAACTTCGGCAATATCGCGCTGCTGCGCATATGCGGGGAGCTGGGCTTGATCGATGCAGATCTGGGATTGGCCGTGGGCGATGCGTACCGAGCGATGCGCAAGCTGCAGCACCAGCTGCGCCTGCAGGGGCAGGACAATGCGCGCCTGGAGCCGGCGCTGGTGGAGCAGCACAGCGCGAACGTGGTGCGCCTGTGGCAAGCAATTTTTGGAGTGCAGGCGGCGTGACATGAAGCCTGAAGCGCCGTCGTCGCCGCAAAGATGGAATAACACCCCAAGCACCGTCTTCCCCGCGAAGGCGGGGAGCCATAGCGCATAATTTGAGCCAACAAAACGCCGTTAAGCAAGCACTTGCCTACGGTGCTATGGATCCCCGCCTCCGCGGGGAAGACGGGTGAGGGGCGGTAAATATAGAGAATTCTTCGGCGGTTCAAGCTTTCGGCTCAACCTGGAAGCCGCTGCCTTCGCACCCAGATTCGCCGTTGCAATGCAACCACCGCCACCATAGTAAAAAACCCCGGCAGCCTGCGCTGCCGGGGTTCCAAAGGATACTACAGAGATTACTTGGCGTTCATCAGCGCCACGGTGGTGTCGAGCATACGGTTCGAGAAACCCCACTCATTGTCGTACCACGACGATACCTTGACCAGGCGGCCCGATACCTTGGTCAGGGTCGAATCGAAATTCGACGAGGCCGGGTTGTGGTTGAAGTCGATCGATACCAGCGGCTCGGTCTGATAGGTCAGCACGTCCTTCATGGCGCCTTCGGAAGCTGCCTTCATCAGGGCGTTGACTTCGTCCACGGTGGTGTCGCGCTTGGCGATGAAGGTCAGGTCGACCAGCGAGACGTTGATGGTCGGTACGCGGATCGCGAAACCGTCCAGCTTGCCATTGAGTTCCGGCAGCACCAGGCCCACCGCAGCGGCCGCGCCGGTCTTGGTCGGGATCATGCTCATGGTGGCCGAACGGGCGCGGCGCAAGTCTTCGTGCATCACGTCTGACAGCACTTGGTCGTTGGTGTAGGCGTGCACTGTCGTCATCAGGCCGCTTTCAACGCCGATGGCGTCGTTGAGCGGCTTGACCAGCGGCGCCAGGCAGTTGGTGGTGCACGATGCGTTCGAGATCACGGTGTCGGAAGCCTTGAGCACCGACTGGTTCACGCCGAACACGATGGTGGCGTCGACATCCTTGCCGCCCGGTGCTGAAATGATGACCTTCTTGGCGCCGCCCTTGAGGTGGGCCGAAGCCTTTTCCTTGGTGGTGAAAAAGCCGGTGCACTCGAGCACCACGTCCACGCCCAGCTCGCCCCATGGAATTTCAGCAGGGTTGCGCTGCGCGAACACGCGGATCGAATCGCCGTTGACAATCATGTTGTCGCCTTCGACCGTGACGGTGCCGGGGAACTTGCCGTGCGCGGTGTCGTAGCGGGTCAGGTGGGCGTTCGACTTGGCGTCGCCCAGGTCGTTGATGGCAACGATCTGGATGTCGTGTTGCTTGCCGCCTTCGTAGAAAGCGCGCAGCACATTGCGGCCGATGCGGCCATAACCGTTGATTGCAACTTTGATCGTCATACCTTGCTCCTGTTTTTAATTAAAAATAGTTACGCCGACAATACCAACTTGACCTTGGCCACCACGTTTTCCACGGTGAAGCCGAAATGCTTGAACAACACGGGTGCAGGGGCCGATTCACCGAAGGTATCGATGCCGACCACAGCGCCTTCCAGACCGACGTATTTATACCAAAAATCGGTCACGCCGGCTTCGATCGCCACCCGCGGGGTGCCGCGCGTGAGCACGCTGGCCTTGTAGGCCGCGTCCTGGCGGTCGAATACATCGGTCGAAGGCATCGAGACCACCCGTACTGCCACGCCTTCGCCCGTCAATGCTGCTGCGGCCTTGACCGCCAGTTCCACTTCCGAACCGGTGGCGATCAGGATCACCTTGGCATTCGGCGCGTCCTGCAGCACGTAGCCGCCGCGCGCGATATCGGCGATTTGCGCTTCGCTGCGCTCCATATAGGGCAGGTTCTGGCGCGAGAAAATCAGGGTCGACGGGCCGTTGTGGCGGCGCACGGCGGCGCCCCAGGCAGCTGCCGACTCGACGGTGTCACAAGGACGCCAGTTGTCCAGGTTCGGGATCAGGCGCAGCGATGATACGTGCTCGACCGACTGGTGGGTCGGGCCGTCTTCGCCCAGGCCGATCGAATCGTGGGTGAACACGAAGATCGAACGCAGCTTCATCAGGGCAGCCATGCGCAGGGCATTGCGGCTGTAGTCCGAGAATGTAAGGAAGGTCGCGCCAAACGGAATATAGCCGCCGTGCAGGGCCACGCCGTTCATGATGGCGGCCATGCCGAATTCGCGCACGCCGTAGTTGATGTGGTTGCCTGGCTTGCCGGAACGCAGTGCCACGCACTCTTTCCAGTTGGTCAGGTTGGAACCGGTCAGGTCGGCCGAGCCACCCAAAAATTCTGGCAGCGCCGGCGCCAGCGCCTGAATGGCGTTCTGGCTGGCCTTGCGGGTAGCAATGTTTTCCTTCTTGTCCACGCAGGCGGCAATGGCGGCGGCCAGGGCGGCGTCAAAGCCGGCCGGCAGTTCGCCCTTCATGCGCCGCTCCAGTTCGCTGGCTAGTTGCGGGAACTGGGCGCGGTATTCGGCAAATTTGCCGGTCCAGGCGCTTTCCAGCGCGGCGCCGGCGGCTTTGGCATCCCAGGCCGAATAGACTTCGGCCGGAATATCGAAAGGCACCGAGGTCCACAGCAGGTGCTCGCGCACGGCCGCCACTTCCTTGTCGCCCAGCGCGGCGCCGTGCACCTTGTCGCCGCCTTGCAGGTTGGGCGAACCCTTGCCGATGATGGTCTTGCAGCAGATCAGGGTCGGTTTGTCCGAGGTTTTGGCCTGGGCAATGGCGGCATCGACCGCGGCCACATCGTGGCCATCGACCGCGCGGATCACGTTCCAGCCGTAGGCTTCGAAGCGGGCCGGGGTGTCGTCGGTGAACCAGCCTTCCACCTTGCCGTCGATCGAGATGCCGTTGTCGTCGTACAGGGCGATCAGCTTGTTCAGACGCAGGGTGCCGGCCAGCGCGCACACTTCGTGGGAAATTCCTTCCATCAGGCAACCATCGCCCAGGAAGGCGTAGGTGTAGTGGTCGACCACGTCGAAGCCTGGCTTGTTGAATTCAGCTGCCAGCAGGTATTCGGACAGGGCCATGCCGACCGCGTTGGCAATACCCTGGCCGAGCGGGCCGGTGGTGGTCTCCACGCCAGGGGTTATGTCGACTTCGGGGTGGCCGGGCGTCTTGGAATGCATCTGGCGGAAGGCCTTGATGTCGTCCATCGACAGGTCGTAGCCGGTCAGGTGCAAGAGCGAATAATGCAGCATCGAACCATGGCCGTTGGAGAGCAGGAAGCGGTCGCGGTTGATCCATTTTGGATTGGCCGGATTGTGCTTGTAATGGCGGGCCCACAGCGCCACGGCGATCTCGGCCATGCCCATCGGCATGCCAGGGTGGCCGGAGTTGGCCTGTTGAACTGCGTCCATTGCCAGCGCACGGATTGCGTTGGCCATCAGGGTGGTGGGGAGCGTAGGTGTCATGGGTCGATAGCTGAGTCTAGGATTGGGAAAGCGGTGGCGTTGCGCGACTACTGAGCCAACTATTTTACCAGACCGAAGGGGTGAGAATTAAAATGCCTGCTTTTGCCCTCCCACAAGAATAGGTCCCCCATGCCCCGTTTCTACTGCCCCCAGGCGCTGGCCGCCGGCGCCGTGATCGAGCTGCCCGACGCGGTTGCCCACCACGTGCACGTGGTACGCCTGCAGCCCGGCGCCGAACTTTGTTTGTTCAACGGCGAAGGCGGCGAATATGTGGCCCGCCTGCTCAGCGTGGAAAAACGTCGCGCCACGGCCGAAATCCTTGCCTTCGTCACGCGCGACGTCGAACTGCCGTATCAGCTCACTTTGGCCCAAGCCCTGCCTGAATCCGCCAAAATGGACTGGATTGTCGAGAAAGCCGTCGAACTGGGCGTATCGAGCGTGGTTCCGCTGGCCGCCCAGCGTTGCGTGGTGCGCCTGTCGGCCGAACGTGCGCAAAAACGACACTCCCACTGGCAGGGCATTATTGCCTCTGCGACAGAGCAATGTGGACGGACCAGACTGGCCCGGCTGGCCCCGCTGGAGGACTTTTCAAGCTGGGTTGCACAGCAGGATATGCACAAGCGAATTCTGTTCACGCCCCGCGCCAAACAGACCCTGGCCGGCTGGGCGCGGCACCAGCCGCCCCAGCCACTTACCATCATGATCGGCCCCGAAGGCGGATTTAGCCAACAAGAAGAAGACATAGCCATCAACCAGGGGGCACTGGCGCTGAGCCTGGGCGCGCGGGTGCTGCGCACCGAGACTGCCGGTCTGGCAGCCCTGGCCGGTCTAAATGCAATATGGACACCCGCTTGATTTAAAACAAAAGGTCGTGAATCCAAGGTTTTTGCCATGCACTACCCTCCTTTCAGATTATTTTCTGCAATTAGTGTTGTTTGTTTGCTGACTTTTCCACTGTCAATATTGACAGTCGGCGAACAAAAATGGTCTCATGCTCTCGTCCTAAGGACCACACGAGCCCGCCCATGAAGCGGGTAACGGCAAATAAAAATTGCCGCACAAGTGTGGCCTAACGTCGTTAAACATACTTAATTGTTTATTCCGCCTGACTTTGATCAGCAGGCAATCTTTCTGGAGAGTTCATGCACCAACGTACAAAAATCGCTGTCGCCGTAGCGATGGCCATCAATTCGATGGCTGTTTTCGCGCAGGCCACCGCACCGGCGCCAGAGATGGCTCGCGTCGAAGTGACCGGTTCCCGCATCCGCGCTGTTGACCAGGCGACTGCACAGCCAATCCTGAAAGTCACGCAAGAGCAAATCCAAAAAAGTGGTTTGGTCACCGTTGGCGACATTCTGAACACGATGACGTCGTCGGGCTCGCCTGACTTCAGCAAAGGTGCTGTATTGACGTCCAACCGCGAAGCTGGCGGTCAGTTCATCAATGCACGTAACCTCGGCTCGCAGCGTCTGCTGATCCTGGTCAACGGTAAGCGTTGGACCCAATCGGTTGCCGGCTTTACCGACGTCTCGACCATCCCTTCGGCGATGATCGAATCGATTGAAATTCTGAAAGACGGCGCATCGGCAATTTACGGCTCCGACGCTATCGCTGGCGTAGTCAACTTCATCCTGAAGAAGAAACTGGTTGGCGGTCAAGCTTCCGGTTACGTCGGTCAGAACGAACTCGGCGACGGCAAGACCCAGGACTGGAGCGTATCGTACGGCGCCAATGGCGACAACGCATCGATGATGTTCAGCCTGTCGCACACCAAGCAAGAGCCAGTGTTCGCAAAAGATCGCGCAATCACCAACTTCACCTTCGGTCCAGATCACCCGACCAGCAACCTCGGTGGCGGTCCATTCGGCCGTATTCGTCAGGTCAACGCACTGGGTAACGCTTCGGGCTTCAACCAGTACCTGAACCACACCGGCGGCTACGACAACCCAGGTATCGGCCAGAACTCGCGCAACCCAGCGAACTACCATACCCCAGCGACCAACGACGACTTCTACAACTCGAGCCGTGACATGATGTTCACCGGCGGTACCGAGCTGACCACCATCTTCGCCAAGGGCAATATCGACCTGCCAATGGACCTGCGCTTCAACACCACCGCCATGTACGCAATGCGTACCTCGGTAGCGCAAGTTGCTGGTTACCCACTGCAGTCGCTGGCACAAGTTGCCAACCCTGTCTACATCAGCAAAGACAGCTACTACAACCCGTACGGCAATTCGGTAGCTGGCGCCGGCCTGGGCCAGGACCTGTTCTTCTATCGTCGTACCATCGAGCGCCCACGCGTTACCGAAAACGACAACAACGCCCTGCACCTCGATGCAGCCATCGAAGGCGACTTCAGCATCAACTCGCTGCCATGGAACTGGTCGATGGGCGTGAACTACTCGAAGTCGAGCGGTTTCGTTCTCAACACCGGTAACATCAACCTGGTGAACCTGAAGAAGGCCGTTGGCCCATCGTTCATGGATTCGACTGGTAAGGTTGTTTGCGGCGTACCTGGTGCGGTTGTTGCCGGTTGCGTACCTATCGACCTGCTCGGCGGCCCAGGCACCACCAGCGTTGCTGGCCTGGACTACATCGAACACCGCGGCGGCGGCACCTACGGTTCGACCGTGGGCAGCTTCAACGCTGACGTAGCCGGTGAAATTTTCACCCTGCCAGCTGGTAACGTTGGCCTGGCATTCGGTCTGGAAAAGCGCAATGTACGCGGCTATGACGTACCAAACGCGCTGGAACAGCTCGCCCTGACCACCAACCTGGCCGGTTTCTCGACCTTTGGTAAGTACTCGGTCAAAGAAGCGTACCTGGAATTGAACGTCCCGATCCTGAAGAACGTATTCCTCGCTGAATCGCTGATCTTCAACGTCGCGTCGCGCTACTCGGACTACTCGAACTTCGGCGACACCACCAACAGCAAGGCCAGCTTCACCTGGAAGCCGATCAAGGACCTGCTGGTACGTGGTACCTACGCTGAAGGCTTCCGTGCTCCAGCACTGGGCGACACCTTCGGCGGCGGTTCGCAGTCGTTCGACTCCTACCTCGACCCATGCGACATGGTTGTCGGCCAGGCTGCTTTCAACGCAACTACCAAGGCAAACTGCCTGGCAGCTGGCGTTCCAGCAACCTACCGTCAGACCAACCAGGCTGGCCAGAACGTCGGCTCGACCGGCGCGCAGACCACCGTGGCATTCAACACCGGCGTAGGTAACAACTCACTGACCCCTGAGACCGCCAAGACCAAGACCGTTGGTTTCCTGTACAACCCATCGTTCCTGCCAGGCGTGACCTTCACGGCTGACTGGTTCGACATCGAAGTCATCAACCGCGTGTCGGCGATTTCGGCAGGCTACACCCTGAGCCAGTGCTATCAGTTCCAGGTGCAGCAGTTCTGTAACAACATCGGTCGTGATACCACCGGCAAGGTTATCTTCCTGCAGCGCGGTAACCGCAATGCTGGCGCCCTGTCGACCTCCGGTTTCGACATGGCCATCGGCTATCGCATGCCAACCACGGCATACGGCCAGTTCGGTATCCGTACTGAAGCTACCTATGTTGACGAGTACATCATCCAGTCGACCAACGAATCGGCACGTCTGAACTACGCTGGTGACTATCCATCGTACCGCGTCAAGTCGAACATCGTTCTTGACTGGTCGATGGGCAACTGGTCCGCTACTCTGGGAACCCGTTTCCTGAGCAAAGTGAAGACCCAGTGCTGGGATGCAACCCCAACCGCACCGGTTGAGTGCTCCGATCCAACTGGCGAAACCAACAGTTGGGGTACTGGCTTTGACCGCAAAGCAGCTCAGTGGTACCACGACCTGAGCGTTGGCTATGCCTTCCCATGGAAGGGCAAGCTGCTGGTCGGTATCAACAACATCCTGGATAAGAAGCCACGTATCAACTACGATACCGATGCTTCGGCTTCGTCGGTCGATCCAGACGTACCAGTCGATCGTTTCTTCTACGTTCGCTACAACCAGTCGTTCTAATTTGGCGGGTCCTCACGGACCTGACGAGCTAGTCTGACCGATGCCCGCCGGCTCACCCCGGCGGGCATTTTCGTTATGCCAGC
>JAZKGU010000062.1:0-61675 GCA_040385745.1 Pseudomonadota bacterium | reverse complement strand
ACGTGGCCATGTACCAGGCCAAGGCGCGCGGGCGCAACGGCTACCAGTTCTACGCACCGTCAATGACCGGCGAGGGCGTCGAGCGCCTGCGCCTGGAAGCGATGCTGCGCCGCTCGATCGAGAAGAACGAGATTTTCCTGAATTACCAGCCGCAGGTGGAAATCGACAGCGGCCGCCTGATCGGGGTCGAGGCGCTGGTGCGCTGGCAGAATCCGGAGCTGGGACTGGTGCCGCCGATTCGCTTCATTCCGCTGGCCGAGGACACCGGCTTTATCAATCAGCTGGGCAAGTGGGTACTGTTCGAATCATGCCGCCAGATGATCCGCTGGCAGGAAGCCGGGCTGTACGTGCCCAAGATTGCGGTCAATCTGTCGGTCAAGCAGTTCGAGCGCGGCAGCATCGTCAATATGGTGGCCGACATCCTCAAGGAGACCGGGCTGGAGCCGAAGCGGCTGCAACTGGAGGTGACCGAATCGGTCATCATGAACACGGGCGACGCGCTGGTCTTCATCAACGACCTGCATTCGATCGGCGTGGGCCTGGCGATCGACGATTTTGGCACCGGCTATTCATCGCTGGCCTACCTCAAGCAGTTGCCGGTGCAAACGCTCAAGATCGACCGCAGCTTCATCAAGGACATCTCGACAGACAGCAATGACGAGGCCATTGCCATTGCGATTATCCAGCTTGGCAAGAGCCTGAACCTGTCGGTGATTGCGGAAGGCGTGGAAACCGAGGAGCAGGTGGCCTTTCTGCGGCGGCACGGCTGCAACCATGCGCAGGGCTATTTCTACAGCACCCCGGTGCTGCCTGAAGACTTGCTGGGGCGCTGGAGGGCGCTGCCGGTTACCGCCTAGAGCGCGCCGGCAAGCAGGGCGCGCAAATTGCACTGGGCCTGCCAGTCGCGCCGCTCCACCGAGGTCATCGCCAAGGCTGTCAAGTCGGCATCGGACTGGCTTACCTGGGCCTGGATCAGGCGTTCGGCCAGCGCCGGATCGGGCAGCATGGTGCCGAAAAATGCCACCACATCGTGCTTTTGAATCAGCAGGGTCGGAAAATTGTCGACATCGAGATCGCCCACCACCTCGGCCTGGTCTTCGATGTCGATCCAGATGAAATGCTTGTCGGGATGGCGCGCGGCCAGCTGTTCGAACGTGGCGCGGTAGCTTGCACAGGTGCCGCACCAGGCCGCGCACAGGCAGGCGACGATCCAGGCGTCGCCCGCGATGGCCGCGGCGATGTCTGCACGGTTGCGTGTGTCGAGAGTGTGGCTATGCATGAGCGGCATTCTACCGCGCCCGCCCGAAGGGCGCTTGGGCTGGCCCCGCGCTCGGGGTAAAATACTGCCCATGCCTATCATCCTTGCCATTGAAACTTCGTCCGAAACCGCCTCCTGCGCCCTGCTCAGCGGTGATGCGCTATATGCGCGCGACTGCAACGGGGTGCGCACGCATTCCCAGTCCATCCTGCCCATGGTGCAGGAGTTGCTGGGCGAGGCAGGACTGACCCTGTCCCAGTGCGAGGCCATCGCCTTTGGCGCCGGTCCGGGTTCGTTTACCGGTGTGCGCACAGCGTGCGGCATCGCCCAGGGCCTGGCTTACGGGGCCGGCTTGCCGGTGATCGGCCTGGTCACCCTCGAGGCCATGGCCCTGGCTTGCCACCAGCGCAGCGGGGCCACCGATATTCTGGCCATTCTCGATGCGCGCATGGGCGAAGTGTACTGGGCCCAGTACCACTACGCCGGCAGCCTGACGGTGGTGGTAGCGCCGGCCTTGTGCGCGCCCGCCGCGGTGGCGCCCTTGCCGGTGGCAGGCCTGCTGACTGCCTGCGGCAATGGCTTGTCCGCCTATCCTGAAGCATTCGCCGGGCGCGCGTTCGGCGCCGGCGCCCACGCCGATATCATGCCGCATGCGCGCGAGCTGGCCCAGCTGGCGCTGGGCGCCGGTGGCGGAGTGCCGGCAGCCGAGGCCCAGCCGCTTTACCTGCGCAACAAGATCGCCTATACCAGCGCCGAGCGCCAGGTCATCAACGCCGCCAAGGCCGCCGCGTGATGGAGGGCAGCGTCTACGACCAGCTGCTGTACGCGCCCATGGTGACGGCCGACGTGGATGAGGTGGTCGCGCTGGAACACAGCGTGTATCCGCACCCGTGGACGCGCGGGAATTTCCTCGACTCGCTCGCGAGCGGCTACAACGCCTGGACCGTGCGCGACGCCGACGGCGTGCTTGCCGGTTATTTTCTGCTGATGGCGGCAGTCGACGAAGCCCACCTGCTCAACGTGGCGGTGGCCGCGCCGCGCCAGGGCGCGGGCCTGGGCCGCTTTTTGCTCGACAAGGTCGTGGCCTGCTCGCGCGGGCTGTCCATGTCGTCCATCCTGCTCGAGGTGCGCCCGTCCAACCAGCGCGCCCTGAAGGTGTACGAACGCTTCGGTTTCCACCAGATCGGCAAGCGCAAGAACTATTATCCGGCTCACGACGGTTTGCGTGAGGATGCCATTGTGATGAGGCTGGCGTTATGAGCACGATCGATCCGCGCAGCGCCGCCTTTCTGGCCGAAATGGGCATCACGCCGCTATGGCAGGTACGCAGCGGCGAAGCGGCGGCCGACACCCAGGCGCCAATCGCGCCTGCGGCCGCACCTGTACAACCTGCACCTGAACCCAAGCCGCGCGCGGCCTTTGTGCCGCAATCGGAACGGCCCGTGGCCACCACGGTCGCGGCCCTGGAGGCTGGTGAGGCTGCATGGAGCGAAGAAGTACAGCCCGAAGCCACGCCGGAGGAAATCGCGGCGATGGACTGGGCCCAGCTGCGTAGCGCGATCGCCAACTGCACCCGCTGCGGCCAGTGCAAGGGCGGGCGCAAGCCGGTTTATGGAAGCGGGGCGCTGCAGGCGCGCTGGCTGGTGGCCGCCGGCGCCAGTACCCTGGCTGACGAACAGGCGGGCGTGCCGCTGGCCGGGGATCCTGGCAAGCTGTTGACCAATATGCTGGCCGCTGTCGATTTGGCGCGCGACCAGGATGTGTATGTGACCAATCTGGTCAAGTGCCGGCCGGTGGGCCAGAATGGCGCCGAGCGCGCACCCACCGCTGATGAGGCGGCTGCATGCAGGCCTTTCCTGGAACGTGAACTCGCGCTCAGCGGCGCCTCGATGGTGCTCACGCTGGGGCAGATCGCCGCCAATGCCCTGCAGGGCAAGCCCTTGCAGGAGCCGCTGGCAGGCTTGCGCGGTGTGGTGACCACCCTCCGCGATATCAACATGGTGGCCACGCTGCACCCGGGCGAACTGCTGCGGCGCGGCGCCGACAAGGCGCTGGCCTGGGCCGATTTGTGCCTGGCAAAGGCCCATGATGGCCGCAGCGCCTGAGTCGTACCAGGACGGTTTCGCGCGGCGCTGGCCGCAGCTGAGGCATCCACACGTGCGCGCCCTGGCATGGCTGCTCGACTCGCCCGACCTGCTCGACCCGCAGGACCCGCACTGGGACGGCAAGATCGCCAGTCTGGGGCCGCTAAACGCCAACACCACGGCCTGGCTGGTGCAACTCGACCGCGATCCGGACGCACTCGAAGCCGATCTCGGCACCAAGGTCTACACGCGCCTTGGCCTGTATGCCGAAAAACTGATGGCCTTCTATTTCCGCGCCCAGGGCGTGCTGGTGGCGCATGGGTTGCAAGTGCGCGCAGCGCGCAACGACACGGTGGGGGAATTTGATTTCTTGCTCGACACCGGCGCCGGCGGGTTCGAGCACCTGGAGTTTGCCACCAAGTTCTACCTGCTCGAAGGTGAGGCCGCGAGTCCCTTCGATACTTTTATCGGCCCCAATCTGGCCGACAGCCTGGGCGCGAAGATGCGCAAGATAATTGAACGCCAGCTGGCGCTTGGCACGCATCCGGCCGCGCTGGCGATGCTGGCGCAGCCCGTGCTGCGGGCGCGCGCGCTGGTCAAGGGCTGGCTGTTCTATCCACTCGACGCAGGGCAGGGCATGGCCGGTATCAGCGCCATGCACTGCCGCGGATTCTGGTGCGCGCTGGCGAAACTGGAGCAGTTGCCCAAGCAAGGCTATGTAGTGCTGCCACGTTTGCAATGGCTGGCGCCTTACCGAAGCGATGCCGGCGCGGAAGTGCTGGACAAGGATCAGCTCCACGCCGTGCTGGCAAGCCGCTTCGAGACGGCGCCGCTGCCGGTGCTGGTGGCGAGCGTGCGTGAAGAGCAGGGAGACCTGCTGGAGACGGCGCGCGGCTTCATCGTGCCGAACGATTGGCGTGCCCGCGCTGCACTGCGCCAGGCTCCAGCTTAGTGCTTGTGCTCGCCGATCAGGGCGAGTGAATCGTGCTCGGCCTGGTTGGCCTGGTGTTTTTTCATGATCATGTACATGGTGCCGGCCACCGTCATGCCGAACAGGACGATGATCACGTTCAAATCGAGCTTGAGGGTGATCATGATGGCGTAACCTGCCAGCATGGTCAGGATCGACAGGTTTTCATTGAAGTTCTGCACTGCAATCGAATGGCCCGCGCTCATGAGCACGTGACCCCGGTGTTGCAATAACGCATTCATCGGCACCACGAAGAAGCCCGACAGCAGGCCCACCAGGATCAGCAGTGGATAGGCGACGATGACGCTGTTGACGAAGGTCATGCACATCACGATGATGCCCATGGCGATGCCGAGTGGAATAACTGTCAGCGATTTCTTGAGCGGGATGATCTTGGCGGCGGCGGCGGCGCCAACGGCCACACCGATTGCCACCACGCCCACCAGTCCGGTTGCTTTATCGTAGGGCAGGCCGAGCGATTTTTCCGCCCACTTGAGCACGATCAGCTGCAAGGTGGCGCCCGCGCCCCAGAACAGCGTCGTCACCGACAGCGAAATCTGGCCCAGCTTGTCCTTCCACAGCGTGGCCGAGCAATTGGCAAAGTCGGCGATCAGCTTGATCGGATTGCGTTCCTGGTGTTCGTAGCGCGCACCGGTGTCGGGAATGCGCAGATTAAACAGCGAGGCCAGAACGTACACGCCGACGAGCACGCACAGCGCCGCTTCGGTGACGGTGTCGATGCCGGTCGTTATGAATGGAACATCCATGCCGAGCAGGTAGGTCGAGGTAGCCTTGCTGACCAGCGCGCCACCCATGACGGTGCCGAGAATGATGGACATCACCGTCAGGCCTTCGATCCAGCCATTGGCCGCGACCAGCTTTTCGGGGGGCAGCAATTCGGTGAGGATGCCGTACTTGGCCGGCGAATACACTGCCGCGCCAAAGCCCACCACGGCGTATGCGGCCAGGGGGTGCACATTGAAAAAGAAGAGGGAACAGCCGAAGATCTTGATCAGGTTCGCGATGAACATCACGCGGCCCTTGAGCAGGGAGTCGGCAAAGGCGCCGACAAACGGCGCCAGCAAGACGTAGAACAAAACGAAGGAGAGCTTGAGGAGCGGGGTCAGCGAGTCCGGCGCCTTCATCGAGGTGAGCAGGGCGATCGCTACGAAAAGCAATGCAGTATCAGCGAGCGACGAAAAGAACTGCGCCGCCATGATCGTATAAAAACCACGCTTCATTCGATAAATTCTAAAAACTGGTGTGGGTTGCTTTATACCATGAATGCGCTTGAACACACAGAAATCAGCACTGCCGGACAGGCCGCGTCCGGTAAAATACGGCTTGTTGACAATCACCCACTTCCCTATGCCACGCCCGCTTACCGCCACCATCCATCTCGACGCCATGCGCCACAACCTGGCCCAGGCGCGCCGCTGCGCACCGGGCGCTAACGTATGGGCGGTGGTCAAGGCGAACGCGTATGGACACGGGCTCGAACGCGGCATGCGCGGCTTTGCCGAGGCCGATGGCCTGGCCCTGATCGAGCCCGACAATGCTATCCGCCTGCGCGAGCTGGGGTGGACAAAACCGATACTTTTGCTTGAGGGTATTTTCGGACTTGCCGATGCTGGCTTGCTGGCAGCCTATCAGCTCGACAGCACCATTCACACCGAAGAACAGATCGACTGGCTGGAACAAGCCAGGCTGGCAACACCCGTGGATGTGCATCTGAAAATGAACACCGGCATGAACCGGCTCGGCTTTACGCCAGCAGCCTTCGCGCGCGCCCATGCGCGGCTGCGCGCGCTGCCCATGGTGCGCACGATTACCCTGATGACCCATTTCGCCAACGCCGACCAGCTGGCACACCCGCGCCTGACCGTCAGCGAGCAGGTGCGCAGGTTTCGCAGCGGCGCGGCCGGCCTGGACGGTCCCTTGTCGATCTGTAATTCCGGTGCGGTGCTGCACCAGGCGCAACTCGCTGAGGAACTGCACAGCGACTGGGTGAGGCCTGGCATCATGCTCTACGGCGGCACACCGGGCGGGGCCAGTGCCGAAGAATTCAATCTGCGTCCCACCATGACACTTGCCAGCGAGATCATCGGGGTGCAGGAGATTGCTGCAGGCGACGCCGTCGGTTACGGCAGCCAGTTTCAGGCCGAGCGCCCCATGCGTGTGGGGGTAGTGGCCTGCGGCTATGCCGACGGCTACCCGCGCCACGCGCCGCACGGCACGCCGGCGCTGGTCGCCGGCCAGCCGAGCAGCCTGGTCGGGCGCGTTTCGATGGATATGCTGGCCGTCGATTTGAGCCACCTGCCAACGGCCGGGGTCGGTTCTGCAGTGACGCTGTGGGGCGCTGGCGTGCCAATTGACACTGTAGCGAACGCGGCCGGAACAATCGGCTATGAATTGATGTGCGCCTTGGCACCCCGAGTACGCGTGGTGGAAGGCAACCTGGAAACCTATGGCCAAGGATAAGAACCAGTACGTCTGCAGCGACTGCGGCGGCATCAGCAGCAAGTGGACCGGCCAGTGCCCCGCGTGCCGGGCCTGGAACACCCTGGTTGAAACAGCAGTCGAAGCGCCTGGCGTGAATCGCCTGTCCAATCAGCAGCACAAGAGCCTGGCCCAGACCGCGCCGGTGCTCTCGCTGGCCGATATCGACGCCGTCGACGTGCCGCGCTTTGGCACCGGCATCGAGGAATTCGACCGGGTGCTCGGCGGCGGCCTGGTCGCCGGTGGCGTGGTCCTGATCGGCGGCGACCCGGGCATTGGCAAGTCGACGCTGCTGCTGCAGGCGCTGGCCAATGTATCGGCCATCAAAAGTACCTTGTATGTAAGTGGCGAGGAATCGGGCGCCCAGATTGCGCTGCGCGCGCGTCGCCTGGGCGTGGAAGCGAGCCAGCTGAAGCTGCAGGCCGAGATCCAGCTCGAGAAGATCCTGGGTACGCTGGCCACGCTCAAACCGGAGGTCGCGGTCATCGATTCAATTCAGACCGTGTATTCCGACGCGCTGACCTCGGCCCCGGGTTCGGTGGCCCAGGTGCGCGAGTGCGCAGCCCAGCTCACCCGTGTGGCCAAGCAGACCGGCGTCACCATCATCCTGGTCGGCCACGTGACCAAGGAAGGCGCGCTGGCGGGCCCGCGCGTGCTCGAACACATCGTCGATACGGTGCTTTATTTTGAAGGTGACGCGCAGTCGAGTTTCCGCCTGGTGCGTGCAATCAAGAACCGTTTCGGCGCGGTCAATGAACTTGGCGTGTTCGCGATGACCGAAAAAGGTCTCAAGGGCGTGTCCAATCCGTCGGCCCTGTTTCTGTCCCAGCATGACAACCAGGTGCCGGGATCGTGCGTGATGGTGACGCAGGAAGGCACGCGCCCCTTGCTGGTCGAAATCCAGGCGCTGGTCGACACCAGCCACCTGCCTAATGCCCGCCGTCTGTCGGTGGGACTTGAACAAAATCGCCTGGCAATGTTGTTGGCCGTGCTGCACCGGCATGCCGGGATCGCGGCCTTTGACCAGGATGTGTTCATCAATGCGGTTGGTGGGGTCAAGATTACCGAACCGGCTGCCGACTTGGCGGTTCTGCTGGCGATAAATTCTTCGATGCGCAACAAGCCATTGCCACGCGGCTTGGTGGTGTTTGGCGAAGTGGGCCTGGCGGGCGAGATCCGCCCGGCGCCGCGCGGGCAAGAGCGTTTGCGCGAAGCTGCCAAGCTGGGCTTTTCGATTGCGATGATTCCGAAAGCCAACGCGCCGAAGCAGAAAATTGAAGGTATGACCATTGTTGCTGTTGAGCGTATCGACGAAGCTTTCAACAAGTTGCGCGAACTGGATTGATTAGCCGTTCCGATTGAAACGGCTGGCCGAAAAACGACTCCAAGAGGAATGAGTTTTACTGCGGAGGTGAGCGATGGCCGGCCCTGGCTTGTCCTATGCCGACATGGACCTATGGCTCAACGAGCGCCGGGTCACCGAAATCGAGTGCCTGGTGCCGGACCTGACAGGCGTTGCGCGCGGCAAAATCCTGCCGCGCGCCAAATTTACCGAAGAGCGCGGCATGCGCTTGCCCGAAGCCATTCTCGGCATGACGGTCACGGGCAATTGCCCCACCACCGATGCTGCATACCGGCGCGCTATTTCGGAAACCGATCGCGACATGGTGCTCAGGGCCGATCCTGACTCCATTGTCATGGTGCCATGGGCGGCCGACCCCACCGCGCAAGTGATCCACGACTGCTATTTTGCCGACGGCACCCTGGTTGACTTCGCCCCGCGCAGCGTGCTGCGGCGTGTACTCCGGCTGTATGCCGATATGGGCTGGGCGCCCATAATGCGCCCGGAAATCGAGTTTTATCTGGCGGCCCGCAACAGCGATCCTGACCAGCCGCTGCGCTCGCCGATCGGGCGCAGCGGGCGCGCCGAAACCAGCCACCAGGTCTACAGCATCGACGCGGTCAACGAGTTCGATCCCCTGTTCGAGGATCTCTACGATTACTGCGAATTGATGCAGCTCGACGTCGACACCCTGATTCACGAGACCGGGGCAGGGCAGATGGGCATCGATTTTTTGCCGGGCGAACCGCTCACGATGGCCGACAAGCTGTTCTACTTCAAGCGCACCGTGCGCGAGGCGGCGCTCAAGCACGATATGTACGCCACCTTCATGGCCAAGCCCATGGGCGACGAACCGGGTTCGGCCATGCATTTGCACCAGAGCGTGTTCGACAAGGACAGCGGACAGAACCTGTTCAGCGATGCCGAGGGCGGATTTTCGAGCCAGTTCCATCACTTTATCGGTGGGCTGCAGCGCTATATGCCGGCCGCCATGGCGCTGGCAGCGCCCTATGTCAATTCCTACCGGCGCATAGTGCGCAACGCCAGCGCGCCCATCAACGTGCAATGGGGGCTGGACAACCGCACGGTGGGCGTGCGTGTGCCGGAGGCGACCGCGCACGAGCGCCATATCGAGAACCGGCTGATCGGCGCCGATGCCAATCCCTACCTGGCGTTTGCGGTGACGCTCGCCTGTGGCTACCTCGGCATGACCGAGCGCATAGCACCGCTGCCGATGGCCAGCGGCAGTATGCAGTCCCTCGATTTCGAGCTGCCGCAAGGCTTGCCCCAGGCCCTGCAGCAGCTGCGCAGCCACGACAAGCTGCGCCTGGTGCTGGGCGAACGCTTTGTCGACGTGTACGCCGCCATCAAGGATCAGGAGCACCTGGAATTCATGACCGTGATCAGCCCCTGGGAGCGCGAGCATTTGCTGCTGCATGTCTGAACCATGGGGATTGCGGCAAACGCAAAGCGGCGAAAGCCTCTCGGTTTCGCCGCCTTTTTTCGTGGCCCCCATGGGCCTTGCGCTATTCGTGATAGCGGTCGTGCAATTGATCCGAGCTTCCAATGACTTCCTGGATCAGTTCATACAGAACCAGCCCGGCCATCCCTCCCAGGACGGTGATAACAAACCAACTCATGAACATATTCGGCAAATCGCCGGGGCGACCCCTTTTTCAAGTGACGGTACTAAAAATTTAGCACGCCGGCGCCGATTTTCAAGCGTTCTATTTGCCGATCAGCTCGGGCGAGATCACCGCTTTCAAGTACAGACTGTAGGGATCCTGGGCGTCACGCTGCACCAGCCACCACAGGTTACCCTTCTTGATGTGCCAGTCTTGCGGCTGGCCCGACATTAGCACCGCGGCGACCTGTCCCAGCGTCGGCTGGTGCCCGACCACGAGCACCGGGGCGCTGGCATTGGGCCAGCCGGCAGCATCGAGCACGTCTTCTTCATCCGATCCGGGCGCCAGCGCTTCGGCGATCTCGTAGTCGCGCCCCAGTGCCTCGGCAGTCTCGATGGTGCGCCGGGCCGGGCTGACCAGAATGCGGCAGTCGTCAGGCAGCAGGGGCGCGAGCCAGTCGCCCACGCGGCGCGCTTGCTTGTGGCCCTTGGGCGTGAGGGCGCGCTCCATGTCGAGTGCGCCCGGTTCGGCATCGAAGGCTTCGGCATGCCGCCAAAGAATCAGCTCCATGGTGTTCTCCTTGCTAGATCGATTACTGGCCCTGGTCCGATGCGGTTCCCAGCAGCGCCATCAGATGCAGCTGCGCCGAGAATGTGGCTTGCTTGGCGCGCGCCCGGCGGCGTTGATATTGCCCGCTCGGTTCCAGTTCCCACGCATTCGAGTTGTCTTTCAGGTAGGGGTTCAATCCTTCCGTGATCACGCGCCGCTTGAGCGCCTTGTCGAGCACCGGGAAGGCCACTTCGATGCGCCGGAACAGATTCCGGCTCATCCAGTCCGCGCTGGCCAGATAGACGTCATGCTGCAGGTCGTTGCGGAAGTAGTAGATGCGGCTGTGCTCGAGGAAGCGGCCGATGATCGAGCGCACCTTGATGTTTTCCGACAGGCCCGGCACCCCCGGGCGCAAGGTGCAGGCGCCGCGCACTATCAGGTCGATCTTGACGCCGTCGTGCGAGGCCGCGTACAGGGCCCGGATCACCGACTCGTCCACCAGCGCGTTCATCTTGACGATGATGCGGCCCGGCCGCCCCGACTTGGCGATTTTCGCTTCGTTCTTGATGGCCTTGATGATCTCGTTTTGCAGAGCGAACGGCGCCAGCCACAGGTGTTCGAGCTTGCCAGGCTTGGTCAGGCTGGTCAGGTGGATGAATACCTCATTGACTTCGCGGCACATGCCCTGGTGCGCGGTGAGCAGGCCAAAGTCGGTGTACAGGCGCGTGGTCGTGAGGTGGTAGTTGCCGGTGCCGAGGTGGGCATAGAATTGCAGCCCGGTTTCTTCGCGCCGGATCACCAGCGCTACCTTGGCGTGGGTTTTCAGTCCCACCACGCCATACACTACCTGGGCGCCGGCCTGCTCGAGTTTGTCGGCCCAGTTAATGTTGGCCTCTTCATCGAAGCGCGCCATCAGTTCAAGAATGACGGTGACTTCCTTGCCGCTGCGCGCCGCTGCCATCAGGGCTTCCATCAACTCCGAATGGGTGCCGGTGCGGTAAATGGTCTGCTTGATCGCGACCACGCAGGGGTCTTGCGCAGCCACACGAATGAAATCGACTACGGTCTGGAAGGACTGAAACGGATGGTGCAGCAAGATGTCGTGCTTGTGCAGCTGCTCGAAGATATCGGTGTTGGCGGTCTTGGGAGGCAGGCCCGGAACGAACGGCGGAAAGCGCAGCGCCGGCTTGCCGGCCAGGTCGATCATTTCCGCCAGGCGCACCAGATTGACCGGCCCGTCGACGGCGTACAGACGGCTCGGATCGAGGCCGAACTGGTCAAGCAGGAACTGGGACAGCTCGGGCGGACAGTTCTTGGCCACTTCCAGCCGCACCGAGGTGCCGAACTGGCGGCCCTGCAGCTCGCCCTTGAGCGCCTGGCGCAGGTTCTTGACCTCTTCCTCATCGACCCACAGGTCGCTGTCGCGCGTGACCCGGAACTGGGAATAGGCGGTTACTTCGCGCCCGGTAAACAAGTCTTCCACGTGCGAGTGGATGATGGACGAGAGCAGGCAAAAAGCCATGCCGCCGTTTTTGGACAGGTGGTCGGGCAGGCGGATCACGCGCGGCAGCACGCGCGGCGCCTTGACGATGGCAATCCCGGTGCCACGTCCGAACGCATCCTTGCCGCTCAGCGCAATGATGAAATTGAGGCTTTTGTTGACCACCTGCGGGAAGGGGTGAGCCGGATCGAGCCCGATCGGGGTGAGCAGGGGGCGCACCTCGCGCTCGAAATAATCCTTGACCCAGGCGCGCTGGGCTTCATTGCGGTCGGTATGGCGCACCAGGTGCACGCCGGCCTTTTGCAGCTGCGGCAGCACTTCCGTGTTGAGGATGGCGTACTGCAGCTTGACCAGGTTGTGGCACTCGGCGCTGATGCGCGCCAGGTTGGCCACCAGCCCCGGATCTTCGGCCAGATTACCCTGGGCCAGCAGGGAAGCTACACGGACTTCGAAAAATTCGTCGAGGTTATTGCTCACAATGCACAGATAGCGCAGCCGTTCGAGCAAGGGAATGGCGCTGTCTTCGGCCTGGGCCAGCACGCGCCGGTTGAAAGTCAGCTGGGACAGTTCGCGGTCAAGGAAGATATTCGGCTTGATCGCTTCGGCAACAGTTTTCATTGTCTTTTTTCTATGCATTGGCGTGATGAGGGTGCTTTCCAGTGTAGTTAGGAAATATGACAAGTCAGTGACATTGCCAAGCATTGAGAAATATCAAAACCATTGAGAACAAGGGTATCATGCCCCGGGAGCAGACTATTGCACGACTATTTTTGGGATGTCATAAAGGTGTCATAAAGGCGTTATACACTGCGCAGCATCGAAGGGCGTTGCCCTGGAGATCAACCTCAACCTAGGACTTGATTATGCGTACGAAACAGTTGTTAGCTTCCTTCGTGATTGGCGCTTCCGCATTTGCCGCCATGTCCACCGCTGTTGCCGCTGACGTTGTCGGCGCAGGCGCGACCTTTCCTTACCCTGTGTATGCCAAATGGGCTGAGAACTACAAGAAAGCCACCGGCAACGGCATGAACTACCAATCGGTCGGTTCGGGCGCGGGCATCAAGCAAATCAAGGCCAAGACCGTCGATTTCGGCGCCTCGGACAAGCCGCTGCCAGTGGAAGAACTCAATACAGCAGGCCTGATGCAGTTCCCGGCCATCATGGGCGGCGTGGTCACCATCGTTAATATTCCTGGCGTGGCCCCTGGCGCGATGAAGCTGACCGGCCCGGTCGTTGCCGACATTTACCTGGGCAAGATCACCAAGTGGAACGCGCCTGAAATCGCCGCGCTGAACCCGGGCATGGCCCTTCCAGCTGACGAAATCACTGTTGTGCACCGCGCCGACGGCTCGGGCACCACCTTCCTGTTCACCGACTACCTGTCGAAAGTGTCGCCAGAGTGGAAAACCAAGGTTGGCGCCGACGCTGCGGTCAAGTGGGCCACCGGCGTGGGCGGCAAGGGTAACGAAGGCGTTGCTGCCAACGTTCAGCGTATCAAGGGCGCAATTGGCTACGTCGAGTGGGCTTTCGCGAAAAAGAACAAGATTTCGCACACCCAGCTCAAGAACCGCGACGGCGTGTTCATGCAGCCTGATGACGACGCTTTCAAGGCCGCCGCGGCGTCGGCCGATTGGGTCAAGACCCCGGGCTTCTCGGTCATCCTGACCGACCAGCCAGGCAAGGCTAGCTGGCCAATCACCGGCGTGTCGTACATCCTGATGCACAAGCAGCAGGACGATGCCGCCAAGGGCAAGGAAGTGCTGAAGTTCTTCGAGTACTCGTTCAAGAACGGCGACGCTGCCGCGACCGAACTGGACTACGTGCCACTGCCTGACTCGGTCACCAAGCTGGTTGCCGATGCCTGGAAAGCCAATCTGAAAGACGCGGCTGGCAAGGCCATCTGGTAATCAGGTTTTTAACCCTGCGCGACGTATGGCGCGCGGGGTGTAAAAGCTGCGGACTCGGCATTCTTGGCAACACGCTGGGGACCCGAGTCCGGAGCTTTTCCACCCTGCATCAATAAGAAGAGATATGAGTGCCAACCCCACTATAGCGATGGACCTGTCCAAGCCGCGCGAGCTGGACGCGGAAATGAAGGCGATGCATTCGACGATGCGCGCCCAGCGCATCCAGGATTTTTTCTTCCACAAGATCACGATGCTGTTCGCGGCCTCGGTGCTGCTGGTTTTGGTCGGCATCATCCTGTCGCTGATCGATGGCGCCATTCCCGCCTTCAAGGAATTTGGCGCCGGCTTCATCACCTCGGTCGAATGGGATCCGGTCAACGACAAGTATGGCGCCCTGATCGCCATCGTCGGCACCCTCGCCACGTCCTTCATCGCCTTGCTGATTGCCTTTCCGGTCAGCTTCGGCATTGCGCTGTTCCTCACCGAGATCTGCCCGGTCTGGCTCAAGCGTCCGCTGGGCACTGCGGTCGAACTGCTGGCGGGCGTGCCTTCGATTATCTACGGCATGTGGGGCCTGTTCGTGTTCGCCCCGCTGTTTGCCGAACACGTCCAGCCCTTCCTCAAGAGCACCCTGGGTAACGTCCCCGTCATCGGCCAGCTATTCAGCGGCCCCATGATGGGCATCGGCATTCTTACCGCCGGCCTGATCCTGGCCATCATGATCATTCCATTCATCGCCTCGGTCATGCGCGATGTGTTCGAGATCGTGCCAGCGGTGCTGAAAGAGTCCGCCTACGGCCTGGGCTGCACCAAATGGGAAGTCGTGCGCAAGATCGTGCTGCCCTACACCAAGACCGGCGTGGTCGGCGGCGTCATGCTGGGCCTGGGCCGCGCGCTTGGCGAAACCATGGCGGTCACTTTCGTGATCGGCAACGCGCACAAGCTGTCGTGGTCGCTTTTCGCGGCAGGCAACAGCATCTCGTCGACCCTGGCCAACGAGTTTGCCGAGGCCGAGACGGTATTGCACACTTCGTCCCTGTTCGCGCTCGCGCTGATCCTGTTTGCGATTACGTTCGTGGTGCTTTCGGCGGCCAAAATCATGCTTGCTGGTATGTCGCGCAAGGAAGGTGTCAAATGAATACGGTAATTAACCCGGTCTACCGCAAACGCCTGCTCAAACACCGCGTCGGCATCGCGCTGTCGGTGGCCGCCATGGCGGTGGGCCTGATTTTCCTGATGTGGATCCTGAGCACGCTGATGATCAAAGGTTTTAACGGCGTGAACCTGGCCATGTTCGTGGCAGACACCCCGGCCCCGGGCAGCGAGGGCGGAGGCTTGCGCAATGCCATTCTGGGCAGCCTGATGATGGTGGGCCTGTCGACCGCGATCAGCACGCCAATCGGCATCCTGGCCGGCATTTATCTTGCCGAGTTTGGCGAGAACAACTGGTTCGCCCAGGTCACCCGCTTCGTGACGGACATCATGCTGTCGGCGCCGTCGATCGTGATCGGCCTGTTTGTCTATGCGCTGTACGTGGCCAAGGTGAACCACTTCTCCGGATACGCCGGTACCATCGCGCTGTCGCTGATTGCAGTGCCGGTGGTGGTGCGCACCACTGACAATATGCTGCGCCTGGTCCCCAACAGCCTGCTCGAGGCTGCATTCGCCCTTGGCGCGCCGCGCTGGAAAGTAGCCACCATGGTGCGCCTGCGCGCGGTCAAGGCCGGCGTCATTACCGGCGTGCTGCTGGCGCTGGCGCGCATTGCTGGCGAAACGGCTCCCTTGCTGTTCACGGCCCTGAACAACCAGTTCTTCAGCACCGACATGAACAAGCCGATGGCTAACTTGCCGGTCGTGATCTACCAGTTTGCCATGAGCCCTTACGACGACTGGCGCGACCTGGCCTGGGCCGGCGCCTTGCTGGTCACTTTCAGCGTGCTGCTGCTCAATATTCTGTCGCGCACCGTGTTCAGTCAGAAAACCCCGAATTAAACCAACGATAACGCCATGACTCCATTGCCTACTCCGATTCCGACCGTTACGCCGAAGAACAAGACTATTGAAATTTCCAATCTCAATTTCTTCTACGGCAAAACGCAGAGCCTGACCAACGTCAACCTGGATATCCACGAAAAGCAGGTGACTGCCTTTATCGGTCCTTCCGGTTGCGGCAAATCGACCCTGCTGCGCACCCTTAACCGGATGTACGATCTGTATCCGGGCCAGCGCGCGGAAGGCTCGATCATGTACCGCGGCCGCAATATTCTCGATCCCAACCAGGACGTGAACATGTTGCGCGCCAAGGTGGGCATGGTGTTCCAGAAGCCGACCCCGTTCCCGATGTCGATCTACGACAATATCGCTTTCGGCGTACGCCTGTACGAAGATCTGTCCAAGGGCGAGATGGACGAGCGCGTCGAATGGGCGCTGAAAAAAGCCGCGCTGTGGGGCGAGGTCAAGGACAAGCTCTCCAAGAGCGGCCTGTCGCTCTCGGGCGGCCAGCAGCAGCGCCTGTGCATCGCGCGCGGCGTGGCGGTCAAGCCGGACGTGCTGCTGCTCGACGAGCCGACTTCGGCGCTGGACCCGATTTCGACCTCGAAAGTGGAAGAGCTCATTAGCGAACTCAAGCAGGATTACACGATCACTATCGTGACCCACAATATGCAGCAGGCTGCGCGTTGCTCCGACTACACCGCTTATATGTACCTGGGCGAACTGGTGGAATTCGGCGAGACCGACCAGCTGTTCATGAATCCGGCGCGCAAGGAAACGCAAGACTACATTACCGGCCGTTTCGGCTGATTCAGAAAAACTAAGACGGAGAGCAGCACATGATAGGCGAGCATTCATCAAAACAATACGATAACGAACTCGAAGCGATCCGCTCGAAAGTGCTGCTCATGGGCGGCATCGTCGAGACCCAGTTCCTTGACGCGATGACCTGTTTCCGCATCGGGAACATGGAGCGCGCCGACCGCGTGATCGCCGAGGACGACGAAGTCAACCAGCTCGAGGTCTCGCTTGACGACGCCTGCAGCCACCTGATCGTGCGCCGCCAGCCGACCGCCAACGATCTGCGCACCGTCATGGCCACCATCAAGGTCATCACCGACCTTGAGCGCATCGGCGATGAAGCGTCCAAGATTGCGCGCACCGCGAAAAGCCTGCACACGCGCGGCGCCGTGGGCATCAGCCACTACGAAATGGTGCGCTCGATCTCGACCGCCACCTCCGACATGCTGCACGATGCGCTGGACGCTTTTGCGCGCCTCGATGGCAAGCAGGCCTTGCAGCTGATCGCCCAGGACGCCGTTGTGGATCATGAATTCCGCATGATCATGCGTAACCTGATCACCTTCATGATGGAAGATCCGCGCACGATTTCGTCGGCGCTCGACACCCTGTGGGTGGCCAAGGCCATCGAACGCATTGGCGACCACGCCAAGAACATCGCCGAATACGTGATCTATGTGGTCGAGGGCAAGGATATTCGCCACACCAAGCCGGCCGCGCCGGTTCCAGACCTGCCACCTGCAGCGTAATCGATGGCGGCCGACAAAACGACAGTGCTGATCGTCGAGGACGAACCGGCGATCATCGAGCTGGTGACGTTCTCGCTGCGCGAAACTGGCTGGAATGTGAGCTCGGTGCAGAACGTGGCCGACGCCTGGTCCTTCATCATCCGCCAGGCGCCGCAGCTCATTTTGCTCGACTGGATGCTGCCCGACCAGACCGGCCTGCGCCTGCTCTCGCGGATTCGCGCCGACCGCAATTTTCAGGATATTCCGGTCATTATGCTCACCGCCAAGAGCATGGAAGAGGACAAGATCGCCGGCTTGAACAATGGCGCCGACGATTACGTCACCAAGCCGTTCTCGCCACGCGAACTGCTGGCGCGCGCCAAGGCCCTGTTGCGCCGCAAGAGCCCGGACAGCGCCGAGGCGCCGATGAGCGCCGGCCCGGTCACGCTCGATCCGGTCAGCTGCACGGTATCGATCAGCGAGCAAAAAATCGACATTGGGCACGCCGAATTCAAGCTGCTCAAGTTTTTTCTGGCGCATCCCGAGCGGGTGTTTTCGCGCAGCCAGCTGCTGGACAAGGTATGGGGCGACCATGCGGTCATCGAGGAGCGCACGGTCGACGTGCACGTGCTGCGCCTGCGCAAGGCGCTCAAGGAGGCAGAGTCCCTGATCAAGACGGTGCGCAGCGTCGGCTATATGCTGTCCGAGAAATGAGCGGCGTATGAATCCCAAGCTCCTGTTCTGGATCCCGGCGCTGTTGCGCCTGATCTTCGTGGTGGTGGGCGCCGGGATTGTCTGGTGGCTGTTTGGTCCAGTCTACGCGCTTGGTCTGGCGCTGGCCTGCGTGGGCGCGCTGCTGGTGGTGCAGCTCATGTATCTGAACAAGCTGGGCGAGTGGCTGGACGACCCGCACAGCGCCAAATTGCCGGACGGCTGGGGCTCATGGACCAGTATTTTCTCGCGCCTGTACCGCCTGCGCCGCGACGATGAGCGCAACCAGGCCGAATTGACCGAATGGCTGGCGCGCTTTCGCCAGGCCATGCGCCTGCTGCCCGACGGCGTGGCGATCATGGACGATGTGCTGTTCCTCGAATGGTGCAACCCGGCGGCCGAACGCCACCTGGGCCTGACGCTCGAGCGCGACAAGGGCATGCGGGTGACCAACCTGATTCGCCATCCCGCCTTCATCGACTACATCATCCTGGGGCGCTACGAGCAGCCATTGACACTGAGCCTGCGCGACCGCAAGCTGATTTGCCAGATCATCCCGTTCGAGAACCGGCGCCAGATTCTGGTGACGCACGATGCTACCGAAAACGAGCGCATTGAGGAGATGCGGCGCGACTTCATCGCCAACGCCTCGCACGAACTGCGCACCCCGCTGACGGTCATTGTCGGCTTCCTTGAAATCGCTTCGAGCGAAATGGATCTCGATCCGGCCACCCGCATGGCGCACCTGAATCTGATGACCGAGCAGGGCCACCGCATGCAGCGGCTGATCGAGGACATGCTGACGCTCTCGCGCCTGGAGTCGGTCGATTATCCATTGCGGCCGGAGCGGGTTGATGTCGCGGGCATGATCGAAACGATTGCGCAGGAAGCGCGCGCGCTATCGGGGGGCAAGCACACTGTGACCAGCAGCGTGGATGGGCCGGACGTCAAGGGCAGTGCTGAAGAACTGCGCAGCGCCTTTGGCAACCTGGCTTCGAATGCTGTGCGCTATACGCCACCGGGTGGCACAATTCACCTGGCCTGGCAGAACGGGGTCGACGGGCCGCAGTTTGTGGCCTCCGATACGGGCATCGGCATCGATCAGGTTCACATTGCGCGCTTGACCGAGCGCTTTTACCGGGTCGACAAGAGCCGTTCGCGCGAGACCCAGGGTACGGGCCTGGGCCTGGCCATCGTCAAGCATGTGCTGCTGCGCCATGGCGGTGCGCTGACGATCCAGTCCGAGGCAGGGAAGGGGAGCAGTTTTATCGTGACTTTGCCGAAGGCGGTGGTTTGCAGCTAGTTGGCGGCGTGTCGGATCATAGGCGCTATAGGCACCCGCCTCCGCGGGTGAGATGGTTTTCGAGCAACCGATAAAATCCACCGTCTCACCCGCGGAGGCGGGTGCCCATAGCGCGCACGATCGGTGTTGGCCCGCGGGCGAATGGCAGTACAATCGCGTTCGACTCCCACTCACTGTCTACCTATGCCTTCCAAACGTCTCACCCTGGCCGCACTTGCGATGCTGCTTGCTGCTTGCGGTTCGCCGCCCGTGGCCCCGGTCGCCCCTGTTGCCCCGGTCGTCGTGGCGCCGCCGCCTCCACCCAAAAAACTGCGCATCGGCCTGGCCCTGGGCGGCGGCGCTGCCCGCGGCTTTGCCCATATCGGCGTGATCAAGGCGCTCGAAGCCCAGGGCATTCGTCCCGACATCGTGGTAGGCACCAGCGCCGGCAGTGTCGTGGGCGCGCTCTACGCAGCTGGCAACGATGGCTTCGCGCTGCAGAAAACGGCCATGGAGATGGACGAGGCCTCGATCTCGGACTGGGCCCTGCCGCTGTTCGGCAAATCCACCGGCGTGCTCAAAGGCGAAGCCCTGCAGTCCTACGTCAACAAGGCAGTGCGCAATCTGCCGATGGAAAAGCTGCCGATCAAATTCGGCGCCGTCGCTACCGACCTCAATAGTGGCCAGCCGATCCTGTTCCAGCGCGGTAATACCGGCCAGGCGGTGCGCGCCTCGTCGTCCGTACCCAGCGTGTTCCAGCCCGTGAAGATCGGCACGCGCTCCTATGTCGACGGCGGCCTGGTGGCGCCGGTGCCGGTGCAGTTCGCGCGCGAGATGGGGGCCGACTTCATCATCGCGGTCAATATCTCGACCCAGGCCGACGCCCAGGCGACCGTCAGTTCGCTCGACGTGCTGATGCAGACCTTTGCCATCATGGGCAAGCGCCTGAATGATTTGCAGCTCAAGGATGCCGACGTGGTGATCCAGCCAGCACTGGGCAAGATGGGCGGGAACGACTTCGCGGCCCGGAATATGGCGATCCTGGCCGGAGAGCAGGCTGCGGCAGCCGCCATGCCGCAGCTGAAAGCGCGCTTGAAGGCCCGTTCGCAGCCATAGTGCTTATATAAAATGGCTTATTGGCAGCGCGGACCGTGGCCTTACAATCCGCGTCACACTATATAGACTGGATCCACGCATGCACACCAAAAACGTTCTGAACTCCGCCGATGTCAAAAAAATCGCCGCTGCCGCCGAAGCGGAAGCCGTGGCCAACAATTGGGCAGTGACGATTGCCATCGTCGATGACGGCGGTCACTTGCTGGCCCTGCAGCGCCTCGACGGGGCGGCGCCGCTGACGGCGCATATCGCGCCGGCCAAGGCCAAGACTTCGGCGATGGGCCGCCGCGAAACCAAGGTCTACGAAGACATCATCAACAACGGCCGCACTGCATTCCTGACCGCACCGTATGTCGAGGGTCTGCTCGAAGGCGGCGTTCCCATCGTGGTTGACGGCCAGGTGGTCGGCGCGGTCGGTGTATCGGGCGTGAAGTCGGAGCAGGATGTGCAAATCGCCAAGGCCGGCATCGCTGCGCTGAGTGCCTGAGGGCAGGGTAGTCCAGACATTGCTGGGAATCATTTATCCAGCTGCCAGTTGGATGTCCGGTAAAAGCGAAAATAAGCGGCCGAAGTCTTGCGACGACGATTGCCGGCGGGGCCGCTTTGCGCTATAATTTGGAGGTTTAGCCATTCACACACATACCGTAGCGACTACCCACCATCCCTCATTCAAAATGACACCATAGCTTGAGTGCAAGTACGCTCGGCATGCATGGTCGTCGGTCTGACGTGGCGCAGCTACGGTAACTTTATCAGGAGTTGCCCTTGCCGCCATTTTTTTCTGGCCCTTCCGTTCCAGCCATTCTTGCGCTTGCAGACGGAACGATATTTAAAGGTATTTCCATTGGCGCCGCCGGTCACACCACCGGGGAAGTCGTGTTCAACACGGCCATGACGGGCTACCAGGAAATCCTGACCGATCCGAGCTATTCGCGCCAGATCGTGACCCTGACTTATCCGCACATCGGCAATTACGGCATCAATGCCGAAGATGTCGAGGCGTCCAAAGTCCACGCAGCCGGCTTGATCATTCGTGACCTGCCGCTGATGGCCTCCAATTTCCGTTCCACCCAGTCGCTGTCGGACTATCTCAAGGCCGAGGGCATCGTTGCCATCGCCAATATCGATACCCGCAAGCTGACCCGCCTGCTGCGCGAAAAAGGCGCTCAAAGCGGCGCCATTTTGGTCGGCACCCAGGGCAACGAACCGTCGCAGGTGCAGGCGCTGGAACTGGCGCGTTCCTTCCCCGGCCTGGCCGGCATGGACCTGGCCAAGGTCGTTTCGACCAAGGCTTCTTACGAGTTCACCGAAACCGAGTGGAAGCTGGGCCAAGGCTATGGCAAGCTGGCCGATCCCAAATTCCACGTGGTCGCGTTTGATTATGGCGTCAAGCGCAACATCCTGCGCATGCTGACCGAGCGCGGCTGCCGCGTGACGGTGCTGCCGGCCCAGGCCAGTGCGGCCGATGCGCTGGCGCTGAACCCTGACGGAATTTTCCTGGCCAATGGTCCCGGCGATCCTGAGCCATGCGACTACGCCATCGCCGCTAGCCGCGAGCTGATCGAAAAGGGCATTCCCACCTTCGGCATTTGCCTGGGCCACCAGATCATGGCGCTGGCCTCCGGCGCCAAAACGCTCAAGATGAAGTTTGGCCACCACGGCGCCAACCACCCGGTGCAGGATCTCGATTCGCGCAAGGTGATGATCACCTCGCAGAACCACGGCTTTGCCGTCGATGCCCAGACCCTGCCGGCCAACTGCCGCGTGACCCACGTTTCGCTGTTCGACGGCTCGCTGCAGGGCTTTGCCCGCACCGACAAGCCGGCCTTCTGCTTCCAGGGCCACCCGGAAGCCTCGCCTGGACCGAACGACGTAGCCTACCTGTTTGACCGCTTCATCAGCCTGATGCAAGCCGCGGAGAAAAATTAATATGCCAAAACGTAGTGACATAAAAAGTATTCTGATCATTGGCGCGGGCCCGATCATCATCGGTCAGGCTTGCGAGTTCGATTATTCCGGCGCCCAGGCCTGCAAGGCGCTGCGCGAGGAGGGCTACAAGGTCATCCTCGTCAACAGCAATCCGGCCACCATCATGACCGACCCCGAGATGGCCGATGTGACCTACATCGAGCCGATCACCTGGAAAGTCGTCGAGCGCATCATCGCCAAGGAGCGTCCTGACGCGATCCTGCCGACCATGGGCGGCCAGACCGCGCTCAATTGCGCGCTCGACCTGCACAACAACGGTGTGCTCAAGCAGTACAACGTGGAGCTGATCGGCGCTTCGCCCGAAGCTATCGACAAGGCCGAAGACCGTTCCAAGTTCAAGGAAGCGATGACCAAGATCGGTCTCGGCTCGGCGCGCTCGGGTATCGCCCACACCATGGACGAAGCACGTGTGGTGCAGCGCGAAATGGGTTTCCCGACCATTATTCGTCCTTCGTTCACCATGGGCGGCACCGGCGGCGGCATCGCCTACAACGAAGAAGAGTTCGAGGCTATCTGCAAGCGCGGCCTGGAAGCCTCTCCGACCAACGAGCTGCTGATCGAAGAATCGCTGCTGGGCTGGAAAGAGTACGAGATGGAAGTGGTGCGCGACAAGGCGGACAACTGCATCATCATCTGCTCGATCGAAAATCTCGATCCGATGGGTGTGCACACGGGTGACTCGATTACCGTGGCGCCGGCGCAAACGCTGAGCGACAAGGAATACCAGATCATGCGCAATGCCTCGCTGGCGGTGCTGCGCGAAATTGGCGTGGACACGGGCGGCTCGAACGTACAGTTCTCGATCAATCCCGAAGACGGCCGCATGATCGTCATCGAGATGAATCCGCGCGTGTCCCGTTCCTCGGCGCTGGCATCGAAGGCCACCGGTTTTCCCATTGCAAAAGTGGCGGCCAAGCTGGCGGTGGGCTTCACGCTCGACGAACTGCGCAACGAGATCACAGGCGGCGCAACGCCAGCATCGTTCGAGCCTTCGATCGACTACGTGGTCACCAAGATCCCGCGCTTCACGTTTGAAAAATTCCCCTCTGCCGATCATCATCTGACCACTCAGATGAAGTCGGTCGGCGAAGTCATGGCGATTGGCCGCACCTTCCAGGAGTCGTTCCAGAAAGCGCTGCGCGGCCTGGAAGTGGGCGTCGATGGCCTCAATGAAAAGACGCGCGACCGCGAAAAGATCGAGGAAGAGCTGGGCGAACCGGGCCCGGACCGCATTTGGTACGTGGGCGACGCCTTCGGCCAGGGCTTCACCCTGGAAGAAGTGCATCAGCTCACCAAGATCGATCCGTGGTTCCTCATCCAGATCAAGGAAATCGTCGACATCGAACTGTGGCTCGATACTCAGAAGCTCGAAGCGCTCGACAAGCCGCTGCTGTACAAACTCAAGCAAAAAGGCTTTTCGGACCGCCGCCTGGCTTACTTGCTTGGCACTACTGACACTGCGGTGCGTGAAGCGCGCCATGCCATGGGCGTGCGCCCGGTCTACAAGCGGGTCGACACCTGCGCGGCCGAGTTTTCGACCAATACCGCTTACATGTACTCGACCTACGATGAAGAGTGCGAGTCCAACCCGACCGACAAGAAAAAGATCATGGTGTTGGGCGGTGGCCCGAATCGCATCGGCCAGGGTATCGAATTCGACTATTGCTGCGTGCATGCCGCGCTGGCGATGCGTGAAGACGGCTACGAGACCATCATGGTCAACTGCAATCCAGAGACCGTATCGACCGACTACGACACCTCCGACCGTCTGTATTTCGAATCGTTGACGCTGGAAGACGTGCTCGAAATCGTCGCCATCGAAAAGCCGGTCGGCGTGATCGTGCAGTACGGCGGCCAGACGCCTTTGAAGTTGGCGCTGGACCTGGAAAAGAATGGCGTGCCGATCGTCGGCACCTCGCCCGACATGATCGACGCTGCCGAAGACCGCGAGCGCTTCCAGCAGATGCTGCAAACGCTGGGCCTGCGCCAGCCCCCCAACCGTACAGCGCGCACCGAAGCCGAGGCGCTGACCTTGGCCCAGGAAATCGGCTACCCGCTGGTGGTGCGCCCATCGTACGTGCTGGGCGGACGCGCGATGGAAGTGGTGCACGAGCAGCGCGACCTTGAGCGCTACATGCGCGAAGCTGTCAAGGTATCGCATGATTCCCCCGTGCTGCTGGACCGCTTCCTGAACGACGCTATCGAAGTGGACGTGGACTGTATCTCGGACGGCGAAACCACCTTTATCGGCGGCGTCATGGAGCATATCGAGCAGGCCGGCGTGCACTCGGGCGACTCGGCTTGTTCGCTGCCGCCGTATTCGCTGTCGCAGGAGACCATCGATGAGCTCAAGCGTCAGACCTCGCTCATGGCCAAGGGCCTCAACGTGGTGGGCCTGATGAACGTGCAGTTCGCGATCCAGAAGCAGGAACGCGATGGCGAAATGCGCGACACCGTCTACGTGCTGGAAGTGAACCCGCGCGCCTCGCGCACGGTGCCTTTCGTCTCCAAGGCCACCGGCCTGCAGCTTGCCAAGATCGCGGCGCGCTGCATGGTGGGGCAGACCCTGGCTTCGCAAGGCATCACCAAGGAAGTCATTCCGCCGTTCTATAGTGTGAAGGAGGCCGTGTTCCCGTTCGTCAAATTCCCGGGCGTCGATACCATCCTGGGGCCGGAAATGAAGTCGACCGGTGAAGTCATGGGCGTCGGCATGACCTTCGGCGAGGCCTTCGTCAAGTCGCAAATGGGCGCCGGCGTCAAGCTGCCTGAAACCGGCAAGGTGTTCCTGTCGGTGAAGGGTTCGGACAAGCCGCGCGCGATCAAGGTGGCGCGTGACCTGCACGAGATGGGTTTCCAGGTGGCCGCGACCAAGGGAACGGCAGCGGTGATCAACGCTTCGGGCATTCCTTGCCAGGCCGTGAACAAGGTAATCGAAGGGCGTCCGCACGTAGTTGACATGATCAAGAACCACGAGATCGTCCTGGTGATCAACACGGTCGAAGAAAAGCGTAGCGCTATCGTGGACTCGCGCGCGATCCGGATTTCCGCTTTGGCGGCCCGGGTGACGACTTACACTACAATAGCGGGTGCAGAAGCGGCCGTCGAAGGCATGCGCCATCTCGACGAGTTGCGCGTGTACGATTTACAAGGTCTGCATAAAACCTTAAACTAGGCGATTGCGCTACCGCTGCATTGCAGTATGAATGCACCGTAACAGAAATATCCCGTCTCCCCCGCGCAGGCGGGGGTTCATACCACCATCATCGAAGGTGCTATGGACCCCCGCCTGCGCGGGGAAGACGGTGAGTGCGTTTTATCTCTAACCACAGAATTCGCGCGGCGGCGGGTCACCCCGTAGCGCGGCTCTGTGGTTTTCACTTTTTAGTATGATCGCGAACACAATATGAACTCATCCGTCCCACTGACCAAATACGGCGCCGAATTGCTCAAGGAAGAGCTGCACCAGCTCAAAACCAAGGAGCGCCGCAGCGTGATTGACGCCATTGCAGAAGCGCGTTCACATGGCGACCTGTCGGAAAATGCCGAGTATGATGCCGCCAAGGAGCGTCAGGCTTTCGTCGAAGGCCGCATCGCGGAACTGGAAGGCAAGCTTGGCGCGGCGCAGATCATCGATCCGGTCACGCTGGACGCCGAAGGGCGCGTGGTGTTTGCCTCGACCGTGGACCTGGAAGACCTGGAAAACGGCCAAAAAGTAACCTACCAGATCGTGGGCCTGGACGAAGCGGATCTGAAACTCAATAAAGTGTCAGTGACGTCACCCATCGCCCGCGCACTGATCGGCAAGTATGCCGGCGACGTGGTCGAAGTGCAGGCGCCATCCGGCCCGCGCGAATACGAGATTCTCGAAGTTAAATACATCTGATGCTCACCCTCCAGCGCGCGCGCCTGATCGTTGCGGCGCTGTGGGCGTGGCCCGCGATCATGGTGGCGATCGCGGCGGCGACATTGAGCGCCTACATCACCGACCGCGCAGCGTTCGGGGCGGCAGTGAGCTATCTGTTTCGGATTGAAGCGCTGGTTGGCCTGGTGTGCAGCCTGGTGCTGCTTGTTTTCCTGTGGAGCGACACGCAGCTCGGCAACGCAAAGCGTCGCAATCAGTCGATCATGGCAGCCGTGGGGCTGGCGTGCATTCTGGGTTATTTTGCGCTACAGCCAGTGATGGCGGGGCTGCGCGAGGGGGCAGGGCCGGCAGGTGTGATGGCCTCAGCGGCGCGCAAGCAGTTTGGCATGCTGCACGGGGTGTCGATGCTGCTGTATCTGGTGCAGACGGTGATGGCGGTGGTCTTGGTGGTCAAGAACCGCAAATGAGTGGCGGACAGAAACTCGCCACCGAAATAAACAACGTCTCGCCTGCGCAAGGGAGACGTTGAATTATTTGCGAGTTTGCGATGGGTTAGCGGCTGCGGCCTTTTCCCACGAAAACCTGTTAGCCCAACACGCTTTTCTTGGTGCTCTTCTGACGTGGCTTGGCGCGCTTGATGGTGCCGCCTTCGGTCACGCGCTCGTTACCCTTGATCATGACCTTGGTCACGCTCGGACGCTTGGTGCCGCTGGCACTGGCCTTGACGATGGTGACTTCGCGCATGCCCTTGCCGGATTTGGTGCTGCGCGCCTTCTCGACTTCCTTCTTCGGGCGGTACACCACCAGCAGCTTGCCGATATGCTGAACCGGCGCCGCATCGAGTTCGGTGCAGATGTTCTCGTAAATCTCGGTGCGCATGGCGCGGTCGTCGCCGAACACGCGAATTTTGATCAGGCCGTGGGAGTCAAGACTGGCGGAGATTTCCTTGATGACCGCTGGGGTCAGCCCGGCTTCGCCAACGATGACAACCGGCTTGAGCCCGTGGGCTTCTGCGCGCAGTGCGCTGCGCTCGACGGGGGTAAGTTTTTCCATAATATTTTTAGTTAATCCTTTAAAAGCAGTATTCTACGCGAATGGCAAAGAACAAATTAAACAAAAACTGGTTGCACGACCATATCAACGACCCCTACGTCAAGCTGGCGCAGAAAGAGGGTTACCGTGCACGCGCTGCCTACAAGCTCAAGGAAATCGATGAGGCCGAAAAGCTCATCAAGCCCGGGCAGGTGATTGTCGACCTGGGCTGCACACCCGGCAGCTGGGGCCAGTACGTGCGCCGCAAGCTTGCCGGCAAGGATGGCGGCGGCATCAACGGCACCATCATTGGCCTGGACATGCTGCCGATGGAACCGATCGCCGACATGCATTTCATTTTGGGCGACTTCCGCGAGGCGCGGGTGCTGCGCCAGCTCGATACCATCCTGGCGGGCCGCAAATGCGACCTGGTACTCTCGGACATGGCCCCCAACTTGTCCGGTATTCCGACGGCGGATGCTGCGCGCATGGAGCATCTTATCGATTTGGCAATTGAATTCGCCCAGTACCACATGAAGCCGAGTGGCGCCCTGGTGACCAAGTGCTTCAAGGACATGGGTTTCAGCCAGATCGTGGAGAAGTTCAAGGCCGAATTCAAGGTGGTCAAGCAGGTCAAGCCCAAGGCCAGCCGCGACAAATCGTCCGAGATTTTCTTGGTTGGCAAGGGTGTCAAGAACCCGGCGCTCACCAATACCGCACTCGAAGGCGATTCAGCCCTTGATATTTGACGGAACAAGCCGCACATCATGCAAGGAAAAGCATAAAAAGCATGCTAAATGCGTAAAGTTTGAGCAAGAAGCAGATGTTTTCGACGGTTTTTTCGGCCCGCAACGGGGCGCACGTGCCACCGTTTGCTTATTACGAGTAAAATCGGCGTTCTAAAATCGGTAAAAGATGCTGCCCGCATCGAAGGAGTTTTTGTGAACAATATGTTTTCCAAGTCGGCCATCTGGGTTGTAGTCGCCCTGCTGTTATTCATGCTGTTCAAGAACTTCGACAGCCAGAGCGTCGCCGGTGGCAGCAAAGCCATCGCCTATTCCGATTTCCTCGACGACGTCAAAGCCCGTCGCATCAAGGAAGTGATCATCCAGGGCCCGACCATCACGGCGCTCAAGACGGACGAAACCAAGGTCACCACCACTGCCTCGCTGCACGATCGCGGCCTGGTCGCCGATCTGCGCGAAAATAACGTGCGCTTCGACATCAAGGCGCCGGAAGAGCCAGGTTTCCTGCAGCAAGTCTTCATTTCGTGGTTCCCGATGCTGTTGCTGATCGGCGTGTGGGTGTTCTTCATGCGTCAGATGCAGGGCGGCGGCAAGGGTGGGGCGTTCTCCTTCGGCAAGTCGAAGGCGCGCATGATGGACGAAACCAATAACACCGTCACCTTCGCCGATGTGGCAGGCTGCGACGAAGCGAAAGAAGAAGTCAACGAAATCGTCGACTTCCTGAAAGATCCCACCAAGTTCCAGAAGCTGGGCGGACGTATTCCGCGCGGCGTGCTCATGGTCGGCCCTCCGGGCACGGGTAAAACTCTGCTGGCGCGCGCCATTGCCGGCGAAGCCAAGGTGCCGTTCTTCTCGATTTCCGGTTCCGACTTCGTTGAAATGTTTGTCGGCGTGGGCGCCAGCCGCGTGCGCGACATGTTCGAGAACGCGAAAAAGCATTCGCCTTGCATCATTTTCATCGACGAGATCGACGCTGTCGGCCGCCATCGCGGCGCCGGCATGGGTGGCGGTAACGATGAACGCGAACAGACGCTCAACCAGCTGCTGGTTGAGATGGACGGCTTTGAAGCCAGCTCCGGCGTGATCGTCGTGGCTGCGACCAACCGCGCCGACGTGCTCGACAAGGCGCTGCTGCGTCCGGGCCGTTTCGACCGCCAGGTCATGGTGGGCTTGCCCGACATCCGCGGCCGTGAGCAGATTCTCAATGTGCACATGCGCAAAGTGCCTATCGCAACCGACGTCAAGGCCGACATTATCGCGCGCGGCACCCCCGGCTTTTCGGGCGCCGATCTGGCCAACCTGGTCAACGAAGCAGCGCTGTTTGCTGCGCGCCGCAGCAAGCGCCTGGTTGAAATGACCGACTTCGAAGACGCGAAAGACAAGATCTACATGGGTCCTGAGCGCAAGTCGATGATCATCCGCGAGGAAGAGCGCCGCAATACCGCGTACCACGAGTCCGGCCACGCGGTGGTTGCCAAGCTGCTGCCCAAGGCCGATCCGGTGCACAAAGTCACCATCATGCCGCGCGGTTATGCACTCGGCCTGACCTGGCAGCTGCCCGAGCACGACAACCTGTCCGGCTACAAGGACAAGATGCTTGAGGAAATTTCGATCCTGTTCGGTGGCCGTATTGCCGAAGAAATTTTCGTCGGCCAGATGTCGACCGGCGCCTCGAACGACTTCGCCCGCGCCACCAAGGTTGCCCGTTCCATGGTCACCCGTTTCGGCATGAGCGACAGCATGGGCGTAATGGTCTACGAGGATAGCGAGAACGAAGGCTTCTTCGGCGGCGCCACCAAGACCATCTCGGAAGCTACCCAGCAAAAGGTGGACTCGGAAATCCGCGCCATCCTGGACCGCCAGTATGCGCTGGCACGCCGCCTGCTCGAAGAGAACCGCGACAAGGTCGAAACCATGACGCGCGCGCTGCTCGACTGGGAAACCATCGACGCCGACCAGATCAACGACATCATGGCCGGCATCGAGCCACGCGCGCCAAAGTCGGGTCCGGTCACCAAGCGCACGCCGCCGGGCGATAGCGGCTCGGACGGCGTTTCGCCGAACGCCACCGCACCAGCGTGATCGCAAGCCGCTAGCAGCATATATAATGCCGTTCAGGCAATGCCTGAACGGCATTTTTTATTGCCTCTTCAAATCTGTGACCAGAGAGCTGAATGCAACAGTACCTTCAATGTGGCCGGTTCGGCTTCCACCTCGAGCGCAAGCCGCTGGTCATGGGGATTCTCAACGTCACCCCCGATTCGTTTTCCGATGGCGGGCGCTTCCAGTCGCTGGAATTTGCCATGTCGCGGGCCGAAGAGATGATTTCCGAAGGGGTAGACCTTATTGATATCGGGGGCGAATCAAGCCGTCCCGGCGCGCCCAGCGTTCCTCTGGAGCAGGAATTGCAACGTGTGATGCCGGTGCTGTATGCCTTGCGCGATCTTGGCAAACCGCTCTCGGTCGACACCTGCAAGCCGCAGGTGATGCGCGAGGCGATTATTGCCGGCGCGGATATGATCAACGACATCAATGCATTTCGCGCCCCAGGCGCGCTGGAAGCTGTGGCTGACTCCGATTGCGGCCTGTGCGTCATGCATATGCAGGGCGCACCGCAGGACATGCAGCTCAATCCAGCGTATGTCGATGTAGTCGCCGACGTGATCGCCTTCCTGCGCGATCGGGTCGCCGCGATGATTGCGAGCGGCATCGATCGGCAAAGGATTTGCATCGACCCGGGTTTCGGTTTTGGCAAGACTGTCGAGCACAACTATGCAATGCTTCGTAATATAGGCAAAATGCGGGATGAGCTCGGCTTGCCGGTCCTGGCCGGGGTATCGCGCAAATCCATGATCGCGGCGGTGACGGGGCGGCCGGTCGAGCAGCGATTGGCTGGAAACCTCGCCGGCGCCCTGGCCGCGATAGCCCATGGGGCGCGGATTGTGCGCGTCCATGATGTAATCGAAACAGTAGACGCGGTGAAAGTGTGGCAAGCTGCCACAATTAATTAATTTTTGGAAAAAGAGCGAATATGGCACGCAAATATTTTGGTACTGACGGCATTCGTGGACTTGTCGGGGTTGCACCAATTACTCCGGATTTCGTGATGCGCCTGGGCCACGCGGCCGGCAAGGTTTTGGCCAAGTCCAATAACTCGGCGACCGGGCGTCCAACTGTGCTGATCGGTAAAGACACCCGCATTTCGGGCTATATGCTCGAGTCGGCCCTGGAAGCCGGCTTTAACGCGGCAGGCGTCGACGTGCTGCTTGCCGGCCCGACGCCCACCCCGGCGGTGGCTTATCTGACGCGCGCACTGCGCCTGTCGGCCGGCGTTGTTATTTCCGCTTCGCATAATCCTTACCATGACAATGGCATCAAGTTTTTCTCCGATCAGGGCACCAAACTGCCCGACTCGATGGAGCTGGCCATTGAAGAAGCCATTGACCAGCCGATGGAATGCGTATCGCCGCAAAACATGGGCCGCGCCAAGCGACTGCAGCACTCGCAGGGCCGCTACATCGAATTTTGCAAGAGCTCGTTCCCGAACGAACTCGACTTGCGCGGCTTGCGCATCGTCGTCGACTGCGCTCACGGCGCCGCCTACGACATCGCACCCCACGTGTTCCACGAGCTGGGCGCGGAAGTCATCGCCATCGGCGCCAAGCCGGACGGCTTTAACATCAACGACGGCTTTGGCGCCACCGCGCCCAAGGCCATGGCCGCAGCGGTGCTGGAACACCGCGCCGACCTGGGTATCGCGCTCGACGGCGACGCCGACCGTCTGGTCATGTGCGACGCCAAGGGGCGCATCTACAATGGCGACGAATTGCTCTACGTGATGGTGCGCGACCGCATGGCGACCGGGCCGGTGGCCGGAGCAGTGGGCACGCTGATGACGAATATGGCGCTGGAAGTTGCGTTCAAGGAGCTGGGCGTTGGCTTTGCGCGCGCCAAGGTAGGCGACCGCTACGTGCTCGAAGTCATGCAGGAAAAAGGCTGGCTGTTCGGCGGGGAAGGCTCTGGCCATTTGCTGGCGTTGGACAAACACACCACGGGCGACGGTATCGTTTCAGCGCTGCAAGTGCTGTCGGCCCTCAAGCGCAGCGGCAAGTCGCTGCAAGAGTGCTGCTCCGAGCTGACCTTGTTCCCGCAGACCCTGATCAATGTAAAAGTGCCGGCTGGCTTTGACTGGACCAAGAATCCGGAGATGGTGGCCGAAAAAGAAGCGGTCGAACGCGAGCTGGGCGACACCGGCCGGGTACTGATCCGCGCCTCCGGAACCGAGCCTCTGATTCGGGTGATGGTCGAGGCCAAGTGCGCCGATACCGCGCAGTCGACGGCACGCCGCATCGCGGACAAGGTCGCGGCCTGATAGCACTTCAGCGGCGCTTGGCCCGGCCCGATACTAGGTTGACGCACCAGGCGCCGCGCAGTATAATACGGTCTTCGGAGTGTGGCGCAGTCCGGTAGCGCACCTGGTTTGGGACCAGGGGGTCCAAGGTTCGAATCCTTGTACTCCGACCAAGTATAAAGGACGGGTTGTCATGCAAATGGCAGCCCGTTTTCATTTCCGCGTAGCGTTCCGCAACGCAATACTACTGCCCATAGCTCAGTTGGATAGAGCATCAGCCTTCTAAGCTGAGGGTCACAGGTTCGATTCCTGTTGGGCAGGCCATCAAACCATCGAGTTAAATGTTGTGCGATTGCGTGGGTGGTATTTCAAGACGGCGCGTAGTCCGTGCGCGTCGGTGCAGTCGGCCTCTGAAAAGCGTTGTCGCTATTTCCAGAACGATCCGATCCATGTTCTGAAGTTTTTGCCACGTTCTCCCAGTCGCCAATGTCGCGTGGGTCCAGTCGCTTGAGCCGTACCTTTTTGGATTTGACGCCAGCCAGCAAGCCCCATGCCGCCGCCCAGCGCGCCGCGCGCTCCTTGGCTTCGACTGCGCCGGCGGTAATGGCGCGATCGATCGCAGCCGCCATGCGCTGCTGGGCGTACAACTTCAGGTAAAGTTTCGGGCGCTTGCTCATGATGCTGGAGAGAAATATTAACACTATGCTGGACATATCATATGGGAAACTTCTTAAGCCTTGTGTTCGCTATTTAACATAGGATTTAAAAAAAGCATCGTTTCGATGGGGGGCTGATCTTGCGCAGTTGTTTTCATCGCTCCAAACAACTTGTAACTGCCGTTTTCTGGTCGTCTTAATATCGTTTGCTCCCTCGTCGCCCGGCAATGTACTGCGGCTAATAGTTCCGCCGTTTTCAGTAAGCATTGACGCTTGTATATTGTTACAGACTCTTGCATTAGCGCGCTATGTGCGCCTTCAGTGCCCGTGTAGGATCGCGTCATTCCACACCTTTTCATGCAGGAGTCCGCGATGACGACACTTAAAAAATTGGTTCTTCCGGTTTTGCTGGTTGCGGCGTCATCGTCGGCCCTGGCCCAGGATTACTACGGGCGTGGCGACGGCCGGCGCGGCTACGATCGCGGCTATCCGGAGCGCGAATGCCGCATCGAACGCGTCTACGACGAGGACGGCAGCTTTCAGGACGTACGGCGCTGCCGCGACGAGCGCCAGTCGCGCTATCGCCAGTCGGACCGCTTCGCCGACGATCGCCCGTCGGGGCGCCGCGATCGCTATGACGATGAGCCTGCGCGTCCACGTGCCCGCTATGTCGAGCAAGTGCCGCCGCCTCCAGTGCAGCGTTATGAGGACGAGGAGCCTGCGCCGCCAGTGCGCTACGTCGAACAGCCACGAGTAGTGCCGCGTCAAATCACCCGGGAGGCCGTCGAGCCGATTACTTTTAGCGTAGTGCCTGCCCAGGCGAGCGTTCCCCGGTCGGCTCCGGTGCGCCTCATCACCGTCGCGCCTGCTGTCCCTGTCCCCGTGCCTGTGGCTCGTCCGGTCGCCCCAAGCGTGGCTGTCGCGCCAGCGCGGATTGCCCCGCCTGTCGTGCGTCCGGCGCCACCTGCTGCCCGTGTGGTCGCCGCAGCGCCGCGTGTGCCTGCTCCTGCGCCCCGGATTGTCGCTGTCAAGCCGCGCCCGCTTGTAGTTGCTGCGCCGAGGGTAGCGCTAGCGCCGCCCCGTCCCGCGCCGGCAGCGCCGCGTATTGCTGTGATAAAACCGCGCAAGGTTGCACCGGCGCCGGCGCCGCGCCTGGCAACTGTGGCCCGTCCAGTTGCGGCCCCCAAGCCGCGCATGGCAGTTGCTGCGCCGCGTCCGGCTCCGGCAGTGCAGCGGGCGCTGGTCGTCAAACCGCGTCCCCTGATTGCTGCGCGCCCAGTGACACCGCGTCCAGTCGCCGCCGCGCCTCGGGTGGTGCTGGCCAAGCCGCGTCCTGTCGCGCCGGCGCCGCGCCTTGCAGTGGCAGTTGCCGCGCCAGCCAAGGTTGCTGTAGTGGTCCCGGTACCCCGCGTTGTCCCGGCAGCGCCGCGCCCGCTCGCAGTGACCCGCATTGTAGCCGCCGCGCCGCGTCCTGTTGTGGAAACACCGCGCCCGGTCGTGGTGGCGCCGCGTCCTGCAGTAGCGAGCGTGCGTGCGTTTGAAGGCGAGGCCAATCCAAGCGCCTTGATTGAATTGCCTGAAGTGGGGGAGCCGCGCCAGTCGATCAGCCAGATCCGTGCACAGCGCCGTGTGGTCACTGCGCCCGGCTCGAATGATCCTTACACTAACGTGGACAAGGCCAAGTACGAGTAAGCCGGCCGGCGGTTCAGCGAAGAGGGCGGGCCGATCGCGTCGATCGGCCCGCCCTTGAACGTTTGGCAGCAAAGTAGCCCTCGAGCCAGTCGCGCCCACCTGCCTCCATTGCAGCGTCGATCACGTCCTGAGGAATCGAAAAGACAGTTGCCCACGCGCCGCGCCCGTCTGCGGTATTGCTGGGGAACGAGCGCAGTTCGATCGGCCAGCCATACTTGCGTTTCAGGGCCCGGATCACGGTGTTGAGCGCGGTCTTGCGTCCATCGAAGATGCTCTCCATGCCCGTCATATCGTCCGAACTGAGCAACACGGCGAGCACGGCAGCGCGCGCCGTCGTGAGCGAGGCCGGGAAGCGCGGCGCTTGCTTGACCGAATTAACCATCGCTACGCAAGGCCGCGATTGGGTCGAGCGCTGCAGCCTGCTTCGCTGGAAACACGCCGAATGCCAGTCCCACGCCCACGCAGGCGCTCACGGCAACCATCAACACCAGCGGTGACCAGGCGACTGACCAGCCCGCTAGCGCGGCAATGGTGTAGGCGGCCACCGCGCCCAGCACCACGCCGAGCAGCGCGCCGCTCACCGCAATCACCAGTGCTTCGGCCAGAAACTGCTCGACCACATCGCGCCTGCGGGCACCCAGGGCGCGCTTAAGCCCGATCTCGCGGCGCCGCTCCAGCACATTGGCCAGCATGATGTTCATGATGCCGATGCCACCAACGAGCAGCGATACCGCCGCGATCGAGCTCATGACAATGGTGAAGATGCGCTGGGTTTGCTGATGCTGGCGATACAGGCCCATCGGCACCACCAGGTTGGTGTCGTCGGCGCCGCCATGGCGCTGCTCGATCAGGTTCTGCAATACGCGCGCGGCCACGTCGGGTGCACTGCTGCCATCCAGGCGCAGACTGATGCCGTCGACCTCGTCCTCGATCAGCGTAAATTTGAAACGGGCGCGGCCGGTTTCCCATGGCACAAACAAGCGCTCGTCGTCGAGCCCCAGCTTGACGCCTTCGAACTCGGCCTTGCCATTAGCGCGGTCGGCCAGGACCCCGATCACTTCGAGCCATTGGTGGTTCAATTTCACGCGCCCGCCCACGGCCGGGGTGTCGCCAAACAGTGTCTTGGCCAGGCGCGCGCCCAGTACGCACACCGGCGCCAGAGTGGCCCCGTCGGCAGCGGCAAACCAGCGCCCACCCGCCACTTGCACTCCGCTGTGCTCGGCATACTGGTGCGATACTGCAAACGCGCTGGCAGTTGCGACGATGGCGCCACGCGCAAGCTGATCGACCTTGATTTCCTTGCGATAGGAAACCGATTGGGCGCCGGGCACCACCGACAGGGCTGCCTCGCCATCGGCCGCCGACAGCCCGAGCGAACGGGTGCGTAATTCCTTGAGCCGGTCTGGCGTGATGCTCTTCGATTCAAGCAACACGTTGTTGAGCCCGAGCTCGGACACCAGCCGCAGCGCCTCGCGCTTGCTGCCTTCGCCCACTGCCAGCATGGCCACAATCGCGCCCACGCCAAACACCATGCCCAGCAAGGTGAGGCCGGTGCGCAATTTGCGCCGCTGCAGTTCTGCTACGGCTTCGAGGATGAGTGCGCGATTCATGTGCTTTTCTTTTCCTTCTCTTGATCGGTCTTGGCGTTGCTGCCCTCCTTGCCCTCGGACCCGGGCGGGACCAGCAGGATGAACTCGCCCGACGCCAGGCCCGACTTGATTTCGCTGCGCACGGTGCCGCGCTGGCCCAGCTGCACTATTTTCTTCACGCCGGGCGCGTTCTCGCCCACAAACACGGCGAACGTCTCGCCTTCCTGCACCAGCGCAAGGTTGGGCAGGGTGAGCGTGGGCGCACGGTCCACCAGCAACACGGTGGCTCGCACTGCCTGGCCCGGGTTCAGCTTGAGACTGGCCACGACCTCCGGGGGAATCTCGGCCTGAAATTCGCTGTACTTGACCGGAGACTCGCGCGACTTGGTGCTGGCATTGCTGCTTACTTTGGTAATCTTGAGATTGAATAGCGAACCCGTTCCGGCAAGCCGGGCCCGCACCGACTGGCCCACCTTGATGCCGAAAGCCTTGCCTTCAGCAACGCTGAAACTGGCGATCAGCTTGGTCAGGTCCGGCAGCTTGCCCAGATCGTGGCCGGACCACAGGCTGGCGCCGATCTGCACCTTGCTGCCGTCCCAGCCGACTGCTTGTACAAAAATGCCATCGTGCGGCGCCAGCAATTGCAGCGCGGCCAAGCTGCTGCGCCGTTGTCCGGTCTGCAGGCTGATGCTGTTTTTCTGCGTCGTCACCACGGTCCGGTCAGCCGCCGTGCGCACCCCGACCTGACCGGTTTTCCAGCCCAGGTAGGACTGCTTGTTTTTCAGGAAGCGGGTGTCCTGCAAGGCATCGAGGATCTGGTTACGCGTCAGTACGCCTGCTTCGGCCTTGATGTCGCCATAGCGCTCGCTAAGGGTCAGGTCGCTGCTCACTTTGGCGCTGTCGGCGGCAATGCCGGCGGTGGTGACGGCGGCGTTGGCGACGAGCGTCTTCTCGACCAGTTCCTTGCGCACCATTTCCACCTCGGCCTGCGACAGTTCCATGCGCGTGCGCGGAGCGTCGAAGGTGGCGATGACGTCGCCTTTCCTGACCACGGTGCCGTCTTCCACCATGCTCAGCAGTTCACGGTTTTCCCAGCCTGTGCCGGGCACCGTCAGGCTGGTATTGGCGGCCGACTTGATTTCGCCTTCCACGTCGATGCTCTCGACCCAGGCGCGCGGCGCCAGCTTTTCGGTCGGTGTGACGCCTTCGTGACTGTCGCCGCAGCCGCCCAGGGCCAGGGCGGCCGAGAAGAGCAGGAGTTGCTTCATGATGCTTTCCCTTTTAGTGGCAACAGGGTCACCTGTACTGCAGCCCCCGGTTTGAGTTCCCTGGGCTGGGCTTCAAATTCCAGCTCGAGGTCGCGCACCACTACCGGTTGGCTTTTGGACTTGCCGTGGTAAGTGCGCCCCAGCGTCACGACGGTGGCATTGAGCGCACTGTTGGAGCCTTGCACCGTCACGCGTGCGCGCTGGCCGAGCTGGACGCCGGCCGCCTGTACCTCGGGCACCTTGGCTTGCACGATCATCTGGTTCTGGTCGGCCAGGGTAGCCACCGCCATACCCATCCAGACTTGGCTGCCCACTGCCACCTTGTCGCCGCCCCACTGGGTCCGATACACCATCAGGCCGTCACGCGGGGCCTTGATCGTCATCGATTCCTTGCCTTTGGCAAGCACGGCGATTGCGCCTTGCTGGCGCGTGACTTCCGTTACCAGCGCCGAGATTTCGGCCTTGCGCGCGCGCGTTTGAGCGTCGCGCTGGCGGATCGCCAGTGCTGCAAGCTCGTCACCCAGCTTGCGTTCGATGACCAGTTTGTCGTAATCGATGCGGCGGATCAGCTCTTTGGGCTGCATGGCCTTGCGCTTGGCCCGCTCCGCGTTCGACTGCGCTTCGGCCACGGCCAATTCGCCGGCGCGCTCGGCTTCGGCATGGTCCAGCTTGACCTTGGCCAGCGTGCTTTGCTTCTCCTTGAGGATGGCCTGGCGTGATTCCATCTGGGTGCTCACGGTATTGGCGTCGAAGGTGGCCATCAGTGCGCCGGCCTTGATCAGGGCGCCCTCGGGCGCCAGTTGCGCCAGCTGGTACTGCCACACGTCCGGAATGCTTGGCGGCGCAATCGAAATGGCGCCCCGCGTTGCGATCTCGCCCTCGATCTTCAGTTCCTCATTGGCTGAAACAGGCGCTACGGGCAAAGCTGGCCTGGCCTTAAGCGGCTCGACCAGCACACTCATGCCGGCCACCAGCGGCAGGGGTTGATCGGCCGGCAGGGCGATATCGAGCTTGAAGTAGCGCGCGCTTCCCCAGATGGCCCGCGCCGCCGGTGCGCTGGCAATTGCCGTAATTTTTCCCTCCAGTGTGGCGTTGGGCAGGGCATCGAAGCTGAGTCTGACCGCCTGGTTCGCACTGACGAATGGACGGTCGGCTTCGGCGGCCCAGGCTTGCACGCGCATGCCGCCCGTCCCCATCACCTGGCCGACCGAGTTGCCCGGAAAGGCGCTCGAGCCTTCGTCGTAGCGCTCGCCGCGCCATTCGCTGTAGCCGTGCACCACCACGCCATCGCGCACTGCGCGCACTTTCACCAGTTCCTGGCGCGCGGTGTTGAAGTCGATCAGGATCTGGCGCTGCCTGGCTTGCAGCTCGGCGTCGGCGCGGCGCCGCGCAACGGCCTCGCTCGCGGTGGTGCTGGCCTGCTTTTTGACGTCGAGGTCGCGCAGGGCGCGTTCGCGCTCGCCCTGGTAGCGGTCGAAGTCCAGCCCCGATATCTGGGACCGGGGCAGGGCGGCGTCGACCCTGGCCTTGGCCAGCGCGGCGGACGCCTCGGCCAGCGCCCTTTCAGCTTCCACGGCCTTCACTTCCAGATCGGCGGTTTCCTTGGCAGCGGTGGCGGCGGCCTGCTCGGAGTCGATCTTGAGCTGGGCGATGCTGGCAGCTTCCGCGCTGTCGATGCGCAGCACCACATCGCCGCGCTTGACCACGGTGCCTTCCTCAACAAAGTTGCGCAGTACCACGGGGGACGAATTGGACGGGGGCACCTGAATCGCCTGCGAGTCGATGGCATCGACCACGCCGGTAATGAGCAAGGGGCGCGCGCTGCCCGCCTGAGGCGACGTTGCCGCCTTCGCCTGCGCCAGCGCTGCTGGCTGGTGCAGACTGGCGTAAGCGATGCCCGCGCCCGCAAGCGCGAGCACACCGATGGTGATCGTGGTCTTCTTCATGTGGTCTCCCGGGCGATGCGGCCGTCGTGCAGGTGAATGGTGCGGCCCGCGCGCGCGGCGATATCGGGATCGTGCGTGACGAGCACCAGCGTTTGCCCGGCGCTGTTGAGTTCTTGCAGCAAGGCCATCACATCGACCGCGCTCTTGGAGTCGAGGTTGCCGGTGGGTTCGTCCGCCAGCAGCAGCGCCGGCTGGTTGAGCAGGGCGCGGGCGATGGCGGCGCGCTGCAGCTGGCCGCCGGACAGCTCTCCCGGTCGGTGATCGATGCGCGAACCCAGGCCGATGCGCTCAAGCAGGTCGCGCGCGCGCTGCGGCGCCTGCGCATCGGCCGGCTGGGCATAGCGCTGTGGCAGCAAGACATTCTCCAGCACGGTCAGACGCGGCAGCAGGTGAAACGACTGGAACACGAAACCGATGCGGCGGTTGCGCAGGTCGGAAGCGGCGTCGTCGTCGAGGCTGCCGACTTCATCCTGTCCGAGACGGTAGCGTCCACTGTCGGGCCGGTCCAGGGCGCCGAGCACGTTGAGCAGGGTTGACTTGCCCGAGCCCGAGGGCCCCATGATCGCCACGAATTCGCCGGGCCTGATGGCCAGATCGATACCGTCGAGCGCCTTGATTTCGGTCCCGCCCTGGCGATAGGTCTTGCGCACCGCGCTTAATTCGATCATGCCTGCCTCTGTTACACGAAAAGCACGATGGTAAGGGTTAGGCTTTGTTGATGCAATGACAAATTTCTCTCGATCAACTTGATGACGGTTCAAATACCGAGGAACTCCTCTAAGCGCTTGCTAGATACGGGTCGGTAACGCAAGATGTTTACAAAATGCAATAAAAAAAGAGGGTGGGGGAGCCGCAGGGCGCGCAGCAGGATCGGCGGTGGTCGCCGGGCCGCTGGCGCGCATAAAGGACCCCCATGCGCAAAGCCGTCAGTCTCCTCGTAGTCGCGCTGCTGCCAGCCTTGTTGGCTGGCCTGGCTTCCCTGGCCGGCAATCCGCCGCCGCCACAACTGCAGGCCGCAACACTGGCGCCTGTGCCCGCGGTCGCGCCGTCCAGCACGCCGCCGCGCGCTTCAGCGGTGCCGCAAGCCCGCCCCACGCCGGGGTCGGACGCAATCCGCAGGCAGTTCGAGAGCGCCACCAATTACGCAGCTTTCATTCATGACGCCATGCAGCGCCCGGGCGAAGGTGGACGTTTCTACGCCTATCTGGCTAACGCCCGCTGTACCGAATTTGCCTCGTGGCGCCGCTCCGCCAGCACTGACATTACTGGCGACCCGGCTTTGTACGAAAAGGCGCTGCGGCGCATTGAGGATCTGCAGCGCCGCTGCAGCGGCGTCAACAGTGATTTCGGCAGCCAGCTAGGCTTTGCCAGGGCATTTCTCTACGCGAGCGACAAGACGCCAGACGCGCTGATGATCACACCGGGACCGCGCAGCGGGACCGATGCTGGATCGATTGACGCGGATCTGACGCGTGCGCGCCAAGCGGGCGACCCTTACTTGCTGGCCATGCTGATCGAGGCCAGCGCCGGCCAGTTGGGGGCGCGCATCGACCCGGCCTTTGCCGATCCGGCCGCGCAGGAAGTGCTTCACTTGGCTGCTGCCGCCGCAGCCTGCCAGATCGTGGGCGACTGCACCGATAGTCTGCAGTTGCACATGCAGTGTTTTGCCGGCGGCCAGTGCGAGTACGGCGACCGCCGCCAGGCCTTGCGAGCCCAGGTCCCGGCGCAGTCACAGGCCCTGTTCGACCGTACTGTGCAAGCGCTGCTGACAATCGCGCGATAAGCGACACTTAAATCAGGGCCGCCTGCGGATCCTTTGCTTTGCCGCGCGGCGGCATCGGGTCGGGGCAGGCGCTGAGATGTTCGGCCGGGTAGGGCTTGTAGACCTCGGGATCGTTGACCAGGGCGCCTTCGAGCCAGCCCTGGTACTGGTGAGGTTCGAGCAGCACCAGCATGCGTTTTTCATCACCCGGCTTATGAAAACGGCTCATCACTGCGTGACCATCGGCGTTGATCGTCAACATCGAAAATGACAGTACCGGCAGGCCGTCCGGCCCGTCCTGTTTCCATTCCCAGATGCCGGCAATGCTGAGCGGACGCTGGTCGGCATGGGCGATGCGCCAGCGCACTGGCTTTCCTGACTCGTAATTGGGCTCGTAAAAATTTTCTGCGGGAACGATGCAGAATTGATTGCGTTTCCAGGCGTTGCGAAACGATGGCTTGGTGGCCACCGTTTCAGTGCGCGCATTGTAAGTCTGGCGGCACAGTTTCATATCGGCCCAGTGCGGCACCATGCCGAACACTGCCGGAATGCACTCGATGGCGCCAGCCATGTCACGCGACTCGCGCAGGACGGGAGCCAGGTAGCCCGGGAATGACTCGGCGGGATGATCGAAAATGCCGCGGTCAAGCCCGTAGTGATGGCTGAACGCTTCGCGTTTGCTGGGAGTGTAATTGGCGCACATGGTCGTATCTTACCGTTTACGGCACAAACAGGCGGCAAGCGTGGCGCCGCTTATTGGCGGATCGGTCAGGCCGGTCAAGTTTGTCGAGGTTGCATAGTAACAACGAAAAGAAACCATGGGGACAGCCTCGCCGAATGATTGCGGGTATGCTCTCGGCACCATGGGAAATCATCATAATCAACACGTCGGCAGCTGGCTCGAAGCCGATCGCCTCGCCGCTCTGGATTCCTACGGTATCCTCGATACGCCGCCCGAGCAATGCTTCGACGACATTGTGCAACTGGTCGGGCAGATCTTTGCCGCCCCCATCGTCGCGGTCAATCTCATTGCCCAGGGTCGCCAATGGTTCAAGTCCGAGCAGGGACTGGGGGTGCGCGAGATGCCGCTCGACGATTCCATCTGCAAGGTCGCAATCCTGCAAGCGAACAACCTGGTCGTGCTCGACACCCTGGAAGACCCGCGCTTCGCCTGCAACAAGCTGGTGACCGGGGCGCCGGGACTGCGCTTTTACGCCGGTTGCCTGCTCGTGGCTGACGATGGCCTGCCGCTTGGCACCTTGTGCGTGCTCGACACGGCGCCGCGTCCGCAGGGCGTGAGCGAGCAGCAGATGTTCGCTTTGCAGACCCTGGCCAACCAGGTCATGAGCCAGCTCGAACTGGGCAAAATCATCCGGCAACAAAACCTGCTCATTGCCGCCAAAGAGCGGGCAGACCAGGCCGAGCGCGCCATAGCTGCCGAATTGTTCGTCAGCCGCGAGCGCTTCAGGGCGATTGTGACCCAAGCCGCGACCGGCGTGGTGCAGGCCGATCCGCAAGGGCGCCTGGTTCTGTTCAACGCCACATTTAGCGCCATGCTTGGCTATACCGAAGCCGAGCTGGAGGGAAAGAATGTGCTCGATGTCACCGCGCCAGACTTCATCGAGGCTACCCTCGAAGCCTTTGCCAAGGCGGCACAGGGCAGCGATGGCTTTGAAATCGAGAAATGCTACCAGCGCAAGGATGGCAGCCATGTCTGGGCAGCGTCCAATATTTCGGCACTGCGCGGGCCGGACGGCGAGCTGCTGGGTATGGTGGCCATCGTGGTCGACATCAGCAAGCGCAAGCGCGCCGAGGAATTGCTGCGCGCCAGCGAGCAGCGCCTGACCGATTCGGACCGCCGCAAGACCGAATTCCTGGCGACCCTGGCCCACGAGCTGCGCAATCCGCTGGCGCCAATTCGCAGCGGCGTGGCCGTCATGCGCATGGCTGCCGATAATCCGGCCACCATGGCGCGCATTCGCGACATGCTCGAACGCCAGGTCAGCCACATGGTGCGCCTGATCGACGATTTGCTCGACATTGCCCGCATCAGCGGCGGCAAGCTTGAACTGAAGAAGAGCATCGTCGATCTCAAGACCGTGATCGGCGGCGCAGTCGAAACCAGTCAGCCCTTGATCGACGCGGGCCGCCATGCGCTGGTGCTCGACATTGCCGACGAGGCGATGCCGGTCGATGTCGACGCCACCCGCATCGCGCAGGTCATCGCCAACCTGCTCAACAACGCCGCCAAATACACCCCCACGGGCGGACGCATCGAACTGAGCATGCGGCGCGAAGGCGCGCACGCTGTCATCGTCGCGCGCGACAACGGCGTGGGCATTCCTGCCGCATCGCTTTGCACGGTGTTCGACATGTTCAGCCAGGTCGGGCGCAACCTCGACCGCGCCCAGGGCGGGCTGGGCATCGGCCTGGCTCTGGTGCGGCGCCTGGTCGACCTGCACGATGGCGAGGTGACGGCGGCCAGCGAGGGACCGGGTCGTGGGTGTACCTTCACGGTCCGCTTGCCGCTCGCGTCACTAGCCGCGCCACAATTGGCCGGTGCGCCGGGACTTGGCGCGCTGAATGCGACGGGCTTGAATATCCTCATCGCCGACGACAACGACGATGCTGCCGAGACCCTGTCCACCATGCTTGAGCTGCTTGGCCATACTACGCGGGTGGCGTCGGGCGGACGCCAGGCCCTGGCGCTGGCCCAGGAGTTCCATCCCGATGCGGTGTTCCTCGATATCGGCATGCCGGGGATGAACGGCTACCAGACGGCGCAGGCCATGCGTGCCACGCCTGGCCTGGAAAACGTGATCCTGCTCGCCCTGACCGGCTGGGGCGCCGAGAGCGATCACCTTCTTGCGAGGGAAGCCGGGTTCAACTTTCACTTGACCAAGCCGGTCGAACTGGCGCTGTTGAACAAGGTGCTGGCCGATCTTGAGCGGGACGACAAGCCGGACGCGGCCCGCTTCCAGGCTGTCGACTAAAGAGCGGCGGGGCTGAACCGGCAGCGCTACAATTCCAGCACTACGGAGGAATGGATGCCGCCAAAACTTGTCCTGGTGCTGGGACCGCTCGCCTTGTACGCCATGGCCGTTGGCGTACTCACCCTACGCGGACGCGCGCCGTCGCGCATGGCGCTCAACATCCATCTAAGCTTGCTGTTGACGGCCTATTTGCTGGGCACGGCCGGACTCGGCATTTTCTGGGTCGCCAATCAGCAGCTGCCGGTCTTCGACTGGCACTACCTGATGGGCTATGCGACGCTGCTGCTGGTAGGCCTGCATCTGTTCTTCAATTTGCCGGCCGTGGCGCGCTGGTTCACGCGGGGGCGGCCCAAGCCGGTCGGCACCGCCTCGGTGCAGGCTGCAAAGATCGCGCTCGTCCTTGTGGCGCTGGCAGCTGCGTATTTTGTCGGTTCCCGCCAGGGTGGGGAGTCGCTTCCGCCACCTGCAGCCGGCCTCGATCCCGCTGCGGCGGTGACGGCATATCACGAATATTCATCCGAATCGCGCGGCAGCGTGTTTCGGCGCGCGCCCGGCGTGGCGTGGGGCGACCCGCCGCCCGCATTCAAACGCTACCCCGGCGCGCCGGTCGTGGCGCTGGCCAGAGGCGCGCCGGACCGCCAGACGCTGGGCGATCTACTGACAGCGCCGGCCGCGCAAGCCGACGCGCTTGACGTGGCCGGCTTGGGTCGCATTCTGTATCTGTCGGCGGGCGTTACCCAGCGCCGCGGCGGCAATGCGCTGCGCGCGGCGCCGTCTTCGGGCGCCTTGTTTCCCAGCGAGCTATATGTCATAGCGCGCCGGGTCGCTGGCCTGGCGCCCGCCGTCTATCACTTCGATCCAGACCTGCACAGGCTCGAACGCATCGGCGCGCTGCCCGCGGCGAGTGGCGCCCAGCAGGCCGACCAGGCGCCGGCCGTGGTGCTGCTCAGCGCCGTGTTCCGCCGAACCGGCTACAAGTATCACAACCGCGCCTACCGGTACGCGCTGGCCGATGCAGGACACCTGCTCGAAAATCTGCGCCTGGCCGCGCGCGCCGCCGGCATGCATGGCCAACTGCTGGCCGCGTTCGACGATGCGCTGGCCGCCAGGGCGTTGGGGATTGATGGGGTCGAGGAGGCGGTGCTTGCAATGCTGCCGCTGGCGCCCGGACCGTATATCGCGCCTGCCACGGATGGGTTTGTGGCGGTCACCGGGCCACAGCGCACCACACCGATCGGCGCCACCGGCGCCGTGCATGGTGCCACCTCGTTGGCAATCGCAGCGGCCGAACTGGAAGGGCTGCGCATAGCCTTGCCGCCGCCTGAACTGGCCAGGCAGGACTTGTTTACTGTGATCGAGCGGCGCCGCAGCGTACGCCGTTTCAGCCCGAACGCCTTACCCCTGACAGCCGTGTCGTCCATGCTGCGCGACGTTGCGCAAGCGCCCCAACTGAGCGGCGCCCTTGTCATCACGCTGGTGGCCGACCGGGTGCAGGGATTGGCGCCGGGGGTTTACCGCTACCTGCCCGGACACGCGCTGCGGCAGGTGCGCGAGGCGGATGTGGCGGCGCAGGCACGTTCGGCCGCGCTGGCGCAGGACGTGATTGGCGACGCTGCTGCAGTGCTGGTGCTGTCGGCGCCGCGCGAACAGGTACTCGCGCCCGGCCCGCGGGGCTACCGGCACGCGCTCATCGAAGCTGGCATGATGGGCGAGCGCTGGCTGCTCGGGGCGGTGGCGCGCGGTCTGGCTGCCTGCCCGGTCGGGGCCTTCTATGACGACGAGGCTGCAGCTTTGATCGGGGTCGACGGGCGCCGCCACTGGGTGCTGCACTTTGCTGCGCTGGGCCTGCCGGAGGACTAGGCGCGCCGCAAGCGCCCCAGCACATTGCCCGCCAGGTGACCGGCCGTAGCCAGCGGGTGGCTCACACCATACCCTTGGCGCCCCAGGTTTTGCGGCATGAAGAAGCGGCCAAAGCGCAGCAGCGCGCCCGCACTGGTAGTGCGAAAGCGGCCGTTCACGTGGGTCGTGTTAAAGCCGTATTCGTTATTAAACAGGAATGCGGCGCTCGAGGACGTCATCGAGATATCGTAAGGCACGCCCAGTTCCAGCTCGCTGTATCCGCTCACGTAGGAAAAGCGTGCGATCAGGTGCAGGTCGGGGATGTACATGAGTAGCGGCTTGATCATGCCGGTCTTTTCGAGCAGGTAGGGCAGCCACGGCAGATTGGCCGCCACCGCCTTGCGGTGCTTGGCGAAGGCCGCCTGGATGTCCGCCGCGCTGGCGATCGCTTCCGCCGGCAGGAGCGCGCGCGTGGTCTCGCCAAGCGCTTTCCAATGTTCGACGGCGGCGTAGCTCATTTTGACCATGCTTGCGGCATTGTCGCGCTCGAGGTCGATACTGTCGCCCGGCTTCATGAAGCGCACGCTTTCCGTCACCGGGGAAAGGCTCGACCACTGGCGGATGGTGTAGGCCGAATTCTGATAGTCGTTCAGGTAGCTGTTCTCTTCGCTGGAAAACACCACGAAGGAGGCAAAAGGCACCGTCACGGCGGGACGCAAAATTTCCATTTGCAGGCGGATGCGATGACGCTTTTCGGCGGCTGCCCGGCGCCGCAGCTCCGGTTCGAACGGGTTCCCCACCCAGTTGGCGTAACCGAACTGCGTCATCAGGACATCGACCTTGCTGCACAGTGGCGCAATATTGGCTTTGACGGTGCGCACCATGTCGGCGTCGGTGAGGGCGCAATCGTTCATGTTGAGGATGCTGCGCGCGCCACTATTGATCAGACAATATGAGTCGCCATCGGCGTAGGGAAACACGGTGATGCGCATTTCCTCGTCGAGCTGCACGCTGACGCCGGGCTCGCACTCGATGACTTCAAAGCCGTTGCGGCGCAGGAAAGTGACTACCCGTTTATCTTTGGTTTGCTGGAACAGAATGGTCACCTTGCCCAGCGTTTCCTGTTTGAGCGCGCGGATGAAGCCAATCGAAAAATGGTCCGGGTGCTCGTGCGAATACCAGATCACGGTGCGCAGCTTGTGCGCGCCGAGCTCGCGCGCCAGCGCTGCGTTGGAGGTCGAGCTATCGAGCAGGCTCCAGCCATTGTTGAACACCGGGCCCTCCACCCAGGGGTCGACCAGCAGCAGCGTGTTTTCGTTACGAACATGAAAACAGGCGTGGTTGACGAAGGTGAGCGAGTTCTGGGTCATGGCGAGGGTCCGGGAAAGGGTCAAAGGGCGATGAAGCGGCCGCGGTGGAAGCCGAGCGTGCGGTCGGGGTGCGAATGGCAGCGCTCGACCTCGCCCACAAAGATCACATGGTCGCCTTCCGGGTAGCGGCTGCGCTGGCGGCATTCGAACCAAGCCACGGTGCCGGCCAGCACCGGCACGCCCTGGCTCGACAGGGTGAAGGGCAATTGCTCGAAGCGGCCTGCGGTCTGGCCGGCAAAGCGCTGCGCAAGATCGATCTGATCGCCGGCGAGGACATTGATCACATAGCGTGGAGCGGCCATGAAGGCGGCCATGCTGCTGGCGCTGTGCGCCAGGCTCCACAGGATCAGGGGCGGCGCCAGCGACACTGAATTGAAGGAATTGATGGTGACGCCATGGAAGGAACCGTCGGGCAAGGTCACTGTAATGACAGTGACGCCGGTGGCAAACTGCGACATGGCCTGGCGAAACTGCTTGGGGTCGAGCTCGGATGCGGGGCCGCACACGGGGAGTGCTGACATGGGGTACCTGCGCGGTAAATGAAGTTCAAACCATACTAATTGCGCGGGCTTGGCTGATCTTGATTCTACACAAGCAGGTCTTGCCTATAAAACAAGCGACGCCATCATCGCCTCCACAAAATGGTTCGTGCGCACTCTTTTCGCTTAGAATTCAATGCGTTCCACGCATATTCTATTTCTTGAGATTGGTAATGGCGATACCGACTGGCCAGCGAAGCGATCGAGCTGCATGACTCCTGCACCGGCAATGCAGCGCACCATGCCCGTTGACCCGGCCAACCGCCGCCTTGTCGGCGGCATTGTGGCGTCGCTGGTGCTGCATGGCCTGATCCTGCTGCTGCAGTTCGGCGTGCCCAGTCTGGGCGTGCCGGGCGCTGCGCCGCCGCTGACCGTCAGCCTGGCCGATGCGCCGCCACTGCCGTTACCGCCCGTGCCCGTGCCCGTGCCCCCGCCACCGCTGCCCACGCCCGTGCCCGAACCCATCGTGCCGCCGCCCAGTCCACAGCCTGCGCGGCCAGTGACGGGCATGCGACTGGTCGACCCGGTGCCAGCACCGCCGCCACCGCCGGTGCTGGCCAAGCCGACCGTGAAGAAGGACAAGCCACGCCGCGCACGACGTATCAGTCCGCCCATGCCGGCTGCGGAAACCCTGGAAACGCCGAGCCGCGTGATCACCCAGGACGCAATCGACAACGATTTTAATATTCCGGTGGCCCGCCCCGAGGAGGCTATCGCCAAGACCGAGGATATCAAGGATGCCCAGCATGGCGAGGATGCCGGCGACGCCGCAACCAGTGCGGCGGCCGAGGCCGAACTGGCGCGCGCCGGCCAGATGAAAGCCGAGCGCGAGGAGCAGGAGCGCAAGCTGGCCGAAGAGAAAGCCAGGCAGGAGGAGGTGGCCAGACTGGCCGCGCTGGAACAGACCCAGCGCCAGGAACAGGAACGCCAGCGTGCTGCCGCACTGGAACAGGACACGCGCAGGCAGGCAGATGAACTGGCTGCCCGTCAGCAGGCTGAACAACTGGCCGCGCGCCAGCAGCAGGAACAGCAGGTCCAGCAGGCCCAGCAGGCCCAGCAAAAAGCCGAGCTGGCCAGGACAGAGCAATTGCAGCTGGAGCAGCAGCGCACTGAACAGCGCAAGGAAGAGCAGCGCCGCGCCGAGCGCTTGCAGATTGAGCAACAGCGTGCAGAACAGCTGCGCGCGGAGTTGCAGCGCGTGGAGCAAGTGAAGGCCGATCAGCAGCGCGCCGAACAGGTCAGGCTGGACCAGCGGAAAGCCGAGCAGCAGCGGGCAGAGCAGCAAAAAGCTGAGCAACAGCGGGCCGAACAGCAGCGCGCAGAGCAGCAGCGAGCAGAGCAGCAGCGCGCAGAGCAGCAGCGCGTAGAGCAGCAGCGCGCAGAGCAGCAACGCGCAGAACAGCAGCGCGCTGAGCAGCAGCGGGCAGAGCAACAGCGAGCAGAGCAACAGCGAGCAGAGCAACAGCAAGCAGAGCAACAGCGTGCCGACCAGCAGCGCGCGGAGCAGGCGCGGCTCGCGCAGGAGGCTGCCGATCAGCGCGCGCGTGACTTGGCCGCCGGCCCGGGCAGCGGGACCGGCACGGGCGGACGACCTGCGGGCGGCGCGGGCGGCGGTGGTGGCGGCAGCGGCCAGATCCCGAAAAACATGCTGGGCAGCGACCTGGCCAACAAGGCGCGCGATCTGGTACGCGGTCTTGATGTCCTGAGCGGCGCGCCGCCTCCAGCGCGCATGCGCGACGAGCGCCGCGCGGTGGTGGGCGCCAATGAGCGCGACCTGCCTTTGAAAATGTACGTGGAGAGCTGGCGCCAGAAGATCGAACGCAACGGCACCATCAACTACCCGCGCACCTGGGCCGACATGCAGCGGGTCGACCCGCTGGTCAATGTGGCGGTGCGCAGCGACGGCAGCGTGGAAGAGGTGACGATCCTGCGCTCAAGCGGACGCGCGGACATGGATGAAGCTGTACGCCGCATCGTGCGCGTAAATGCCCGCTACGCGCCGTTCCCGCCCAAGATCGCGGAAAAATACGACGTCATCGATATTCGCCGCGTGTGGCGTTTCGATGACGCGCTCAAACTGATGGAAGAGCTGAACTAGCTCAGTCCCTGAGCAGGCGCGGACGCGCCGCCAGATCGGCCAGCAGGGACTGCACCACCCCCAGATTGCACGGCTTGAGCAGGTGGTGGTCGAAGCCGGCGGCCTTGCTGCGGGCGCGGTCCTCCTGCTCGCCCCAGCCGGTCAGCGCGATGCGGACCATGCCGTCCAGTTCTGGCATGCAGCCAAGGCGCTCGGCCAGTTCGTAGCCATTCATGCCCGGCATGCCGATATCGAGAAACACCACTTCGGGCCGGAACTGCGCCGCCAGCGCCAGTGCATCGATACCGTTGTTGGCCACCTGCGTTTGATGCCCGATGATGGACAGCAGCGCCGATAGCATCTCGGCGGCGTCGCCATTGTCGTCAACCACCAGCACGCGCAGTGCGCGCGGGGCGCTCGGGCCTTCGCCGAACACGGTATTGTTGTCGGCCACGGCTTCATCATCGTTGGCGGCGACCAGCGGCAGCCGGATTTCGAAGGTGCTGCCCGGACCCGCTGTGGTGGCAAGGCGGATGCTGCCGCCGTGCAGTTCGAGCAAGCGCCGCGCCAGCGACAGTCCGATACCCAGGCCGCCATGGGCGCGGTCGACCGATTCGCCCACTTGGGAAAACATCTCGAAGATGCTGCTGGCGGCCGACGGCGGGATGCCGATACCGCTGTCGCTCACTGTCAGCAGCACCGCGCCGCCTTCGCGCCGCGCCAGAATGTCGATACTGCCGCCGGGCGGGGTGAACTTGGCCGCGTTATGCAGCACGTTGCCGATCACCTGCGCGATGCGGGTAGGATCGGCGTCGATCTCGAACTGGCCCGCGGCCACGTCGATGCGCAGCATGTGCTGGTTCGATTCGATCAGCGGCATGCTGGTCTCGACTGCCTGCGCAAGCACCGTCTCGAGCGCGATCCTGCTGCGCTTGAGTTCAAAGTCGCCGCGGGTGATGCGCGCCACGTCGAGCAGGTCGTTGACCAGGTCGACCATTTGGGTGACCTGGCGTTCCATCATGTCGCGCACCCTGGCCACGGTGGCGCGGTCGTTCTCGGCCAGGCGCATCACCTGCAGGCCATTGCGGATAGGCGCGAGCGGATTGCGCAATTCGTGCGCAAGAATGGCCAGGAACTCGCTCTTGCGGCGGTCGGCGTCGCGCAGCGCTTCGGTAGCGCGCACCCGTTCGATGTGGGCCCAGGAGCGCTCCACCGATTCTTCCACCAGCGCCACCTCGTGCGCGGTCCAGTCGCGCGGCCGGTCCTGGTGCACCGCCATCATGGCCAGCAGGCGTCCGCCCTTGACCAGCGGGCAGCAGATGATGGCGCGGCAGGCGATGGCATTGAACATGGCGGCGCCGTCGGCGGCCGCCAGTTCGCGGTCGACGTCGCGGATGCACAGGGTATGCCCGGCGCGCATCGACGTGGCCGCGCGTTCGCCAAACAGATCGAGCGAATACACGCCCACCGTGCTGATTGCGCCGGGCGCGACCCAGTCGTGGCGAATATTGAATTCGTTGTTGTCAGTTTCGACCGTCGCGTATGGACAGCGCGTGACGCCAAGGTGCTGGCCCAGCAAGCGCGTGGTGGCCTCCATGATTTCGGTGGGGTCGCTGGCGTTGCGGGTAGCCTGGCTCATGGCGTCGAGCAGCATCAGGCGTTCTTCGACCCGCTTGCGCTCGTCGATATCGATATGCACGCCGATCCATTCAAGCACCTGGCCGTCCGCGCCGCGCACGGGCACTGCGCGGGCGTTCATGAAGCGGAACACGCCGTCGGCCGCGCGCAGGCGATGTTCGGTCAGGTACATGGTGCCGCTGCTCAAAGCCTGGTTCCAGGCTTCGGTGGTGGCAGCGCGATCGTCGGGATGGATGGCGTCCAGCCAACCCCAGGCGCGAAATTGTTCGAAGCTCTGGCCCGTATAGGCAGCCCAGCCCGGTTGTTCTGTCTCAAACAGTCCCCGTGGTGTGGTGCCCCAGACAATGGCGCTGCTGGCCTGCACAAGGGAGCGGTAGCGGGCCTCGCTGGCGGCCAGTTCGTCCGCAGAGGCGGGAGCAGACATATTGTTAACTTGGAGCATGTTCGTTTCGTGTGCGGGAGGGACAGCCGAGAGCTTGCCACAAATAGGTATTGCTTGTCGCCATTCCATTTCTCCGATGCTCGAGTTTGCCACGCCAGCCGTTTGATGTGCGGCAAGGCCGACCCGGGGCCGCTCCCTTACTCTGGATCAGACAGTGTTTAGATTGGCAACCATTCCATGAAACCTTTTCTTAAAACTCCAATAAAGCGCGTGTTCGCATGCGTATTGCTGCTCGCCATGGCCGGCTGCGCCTCGCGCATGCCCCGCGCCGACGTCAAACCGTCGCCGGTATCGGGCGGTCCGCTGGCGCTGCTCATCACCGACCAGCTGATCGAGACCGAGCGTGTGCAGCGCGAGCAGCGCATCAACCAGAATATCGCCCACCTGGTGGTCAACGATCCGCCTCCCTACAAGATCGATCGCGGCGACATCCTGTCGATTGTGGTGTGGGATCATCCGGAGCTGGCCGGGCAGGGTATCGCCGCCTCGGCCACCATGTCCGATACTGCCGCCGCCAGCGCGCCGCCGGCCGGCTTCGTGGTCGATCACGAGGGCCGGGTGCAGTTTCCCTTTGCCGGCGTCTTGACGCTGGCCGGGCTGACCGAGGACGAGGCGCGGGTGCTGCTCACCAAGCGCCTGGCGCGCTACCTGGCTCAGCCCAACGTCACGCTGCGCGTGCAGTCCTACCGCAGTAAACGGGTCTACATCGACGGCGAGGTCAAGTCGCCCGGCCTGCAGGCCATTAACGACATTCCCATGACGCTGATGGAAGCGCTCAACCGCGCCGGCGGCCTGCTGCCCACTGCCGACCAGAGCCGCATCGCGCTCGAGCGCGGCGATGCGCGCTATCTGATCGACATGCGCGCCCTGGTCGCCAAGGGCATCAATCCGGGCAATGTCATGCTGGCCCATGGCGACGTGGTACGGGTTCATTCGCGCGACGAGAGCAAGGTGTTCGTCTCGGGCGAAGTGGTGGCGCCCAAGGCGCTGACCATGCACAACGGGCGCCTGACCCTGAATGAAGCACTGGGCGAGTCGGGCGGCATCAGTCCGCTCACGGGCGATGCGCGCCAGGTGTATGTAGTGCGCAAGGGGACCGACGGCACCCGCGTGTACCAGCTCGACGCGCGCCAGACCGGTGCGCTGGCCATGGCCGAGGGATTCGAGCTCCATCCCAAGGATCTGGTGTATGTCGCCGCTTCGCCATTGGCGAACTGGCATCGCAATCTGAGCATGATTTTCCCTGGCGCGCTCACCAATCTCGTCGGTGTCACCAGGCCTTGATCGATATGAAGGGAATTTTCCATGAACCATCCAGGTGATCCGCTTCCGCTGGCTAACCCGCACGGCAACGTCCCTGTGCTGAGCATGCCGATGCCTGCGCATCCGCCCGAGTACGAATATGGCGCCCACGATGTCGACATCAAGAGTTACTTTAATATTCTGTACGACAACCGGTGGCTGATCGGCGGCATCACCACCTTGGTAACCTTCATGGCGATCGTGTACGCGCTCATCGCCAGCCCGGTGTTCGAAGCGAACCTCATGATCCACGTCGAGGAAGAAAGTCCGAACGCGTCCAAGAACATCCTGTCCGAGGTATCGTCTCTGTTCGAAACCAAAAAGGCGGCCATTGCCGAAATGGAGCTGCTGCGCTCGCGCATGGTCATCTCGCATGCAGTCGACAACCTGCAGCTGTTCATCGACGTGCGGCCCAAGTATTTTCCGGTGGTGGGCTTCTGGTTTGCCGACCGCAGCGCAACGGAGCTGTCCGAGCCGGGGGTATTCGGCCATGGCGGCTACGTGTGGGGGCCGGAACGGGCCGACGTGTCGCTGTTCGAAATTCCCGAAGCCTGGCACAACCGCGAATTCACCATCACCGCGCGCGGAGACGGGCGCTATCACTTGAGCGGGGCCGGCCTGCCGGTGGTGTATGAAGGTCTGGTCGGGACCACGCTCAAGGCGGCCGCGCGTGGCGGCAACATCGAGCTGCGCATCGACCGCCTCGAAGCCAAGGCTGGCGCGCAATTTTTGCTCAAGCGAATGTCGCGTCTGTCGACCATCGAACGCATCCAGACTTCCATGGTCATTACGGAGCAGGGCAAGCAGTCCGGCATTATCGAAGTACGGCTGCAGGGCGAGGATGCGCAGCGCATCAACAGCCTGCTGGGCGAAATCGGGCGCGAGTATATGCGCCAGAACCTGGCGCGCAAGACCGAGGAAGCCGAGAAATCGCTGGCCTTCCTGAACCAGCAATTGCCGGCGCTCAAACGCCAGCTCGAGCAATCCGAGGAAAAATATAATAATTTCCGGAACAGCCATGGCACCATCGATATGCGCGAAGAAGCGCGCATGAGTTTGCAGCAAGCCGCGGCCGCGCGCACCCGCCGCATCGATCTGATGCAGAAAAAAACCGAATTGCTGACGCGATTTACCGAAGACCATCCGATTGTCATTGGCCTGAATCGCCAGCGCAAGGAAGTCGAGGCTGAAATTGACGAAGTGGCGCGCCGCATTCGCACCCTGCCTGTACTGGAGCAGGACGAAGCCAGGCTCATGCGTGACATCAAGGTCAATACCGACTTGTATACAGCGCTGTCGAACACGGCGCAGCAATTGCGCCTCATTTCGGTGGGCCGGGTCAGCAATGTGCGCCTGATCGACGCCCCCATGGCGCCCGAACGGGCGCTCAAGCCGAACCGGCCGCTGATCGTGATAATGGCCGTGATCACCGGCCTCTTCATTGGTACCCTGGTGGCGTTTGCACGCAAGGCGCTCTCGGGCGGCATTGACGATCCGCAGAAAATCGAGCGCCTGCTGGGCGCGCGCGTGGTGTACGCGAGCATTCCCCACAGCAGCAACCAGGACAAGCTGGCCCGCAAGTGGCGCGGCCGGCCAGGGCATATGCCGCTGCTGGCCAAGGAGGTGCCGGAGGATATCGCCATCGAAAGCCTGCGCAGCTTCCGCGCCGCGCTCATGTTCTCGATGCCACATACAAAGAACAATATCGTGATGTTTGCAGGTCCCGGGCGCGACCTTGGAAAATCGTTCTTGTCGGCTAACTTTGCCGCCGTGCTGGCCGCCAGCGGCAAGCGCGTACTATTAATAGACGCCGATTTGCGCAACGGCCATTTGCACCGCTACTTTGGCGTGAGCCGGGAGCAGGGCCTGACCAAGGCGATTTCCGGCTCCATGCCGCTCGAACACATCATCCACCGCAGTGTGCTGGAGAATCTTGACTTCATTCCCACCGGCGCCTTGCCGCCCAACCGCTCCGAATTTTTGCAGCACCTCAATTTTGCCCAGTTGCTCGACACTGTCAGCCAGGACTACGACGTGGTGCTGATCGACCCGCCGCCGATCCTGGCGGTGTCGGACGCGCTGACCATCGGCGCGCACGTGGGCGCCATCTTCATCCTCGCGCGCGCCGGCGTCACTACCGAGGGCGAGATCAACGAATCGATGAAGCGCATGAACCATGCTGGCATTGCCCCGCAAGGCGTGGTGTTCAACGACATGCCCCTGCGGGTGGGCGGCTATGCCTACCAGTTTAAATACGGGCATGTTCCACAACTTGGCCACGATGATTGACCGGGTTTGCTAATTTTTCCACGGAAACTGCTCTGCGGAAATTGATTTATCTCTTTGATTACACGAGGAAATTTATCTGAGAAAATGTTGAACCTAATCATTTGACGCACGTCAAACTCACTCAATTAACCGTTCGAGTGAGGAACATTTTGATGAAGAAGTTTTCGAGTTTTGCGTCCGATATCCGTGTCAGCACCCTTCTCTGCAGCAGCGCAGCAATCCTGTTAACCGCATGCGGTGGCGCCTCCGTCGAGCCAGCCGCGCAGCAAGAGCAAGCCCCACAATTCGCCGCAACAACTTATAACGGGACCCTGGCCGTTGCCGACCTGTGGGTATCACCAAATGGATCCGACACCAATGCGGGAACGCAAACGGCTCCTTTCAAAACCATCGCGCGGGCGTCGCGCGCCGCTACCCCTGGCGCCACCGTGCGTGTCCTGCCGGGCACTTACGCCGGCGGCTTCCAGACCATCACCAGCGGCACCGCCGAGGCGCCAATTCGTTACGTATCCGAAGTCAGGCGCGGCGCCAAGATCGTGCCACCGGCCAGTTCGGTCAACGCAATCGGCTGGGATAACCGCGGCAGCTATGTCGAAATCGACGGCTTCGAGGTCAATGGTAACGCTGTTCAGGCGGGAACAAAATGGCTGACCGGCATTTACACCGCAGGTTCCTACAGCACTGTGCGCAACAATTATGTCCACCATATCGCCAAGACCGTGACCTGTACCGGCAGCGGTGGCGGTATCGGTTCGGACAGCTACTACAAGGGCGTGGCCAACAATGTCATCGCCAACACGGTGCATGACGTGGGTCCTACCGCCTGCGCAGCCTTCCTGGGCATTTTCATCAACACGGCCAACAGCCGCGTCGATAACAACCTGGTTTTCGGCATTAGCAACGTCGGCATTCGCCTGCTGCATGACGCCACCAACAACGTGATCGTCAACAACACCGTATTCAATACAGTGACCGCGATCTCGGTCAGCGGCGACGGCGGCTACCTGGGCGTCGCGCCCAACAACAACACCCGCGTCAGCAACAACATCCTGTATGACAATGCGCGCTACGGCATCCAGGAAATAGGCTCGACCGGCACCGGCAACCGCTATACCCACAACCTGCTGTTCCGTAACGGTACCCCGGCAATGTTGAACAACGGTCTGCAAGCGACCAACACCATTGCCGCCGAACCGCAATTCACCAACTACATCCGCACCGGCGGCGGCAATTACCAGCCACTCATCAGTTCGCCTGTTGTGCGCGCTGGCCTGGCCACCGATGCGTCCGCCACAGACATCGCTGGCGCGCCGCGTAACGCCACGGTTGGTTTCGACCTGGGCGCCTTCCAGGCGCTGCGCAGCGCCACCGATCCGGTTCCGACCCCAACACCAACCCCGACGCCGGAGCCCACCCCAACGCCGGAACCAACTCCGACCCCGACCCCAAGCCCGGGCGACGCCTACCCGATGCCACCGGCAACCACCTACAAGACTTATGTAGCCACCACCGGTTCGGACAGCAACCCTGGCACCCAGGCTGCGCCGTTCAAGACCATCGCCCGCGCTGCCAGCCTGGCGCGTCCCTCGACCACGGTATTCGTTGCACCGGGCACCTATGCGGGTGGCTTCCGTACTTCGATCAACGGCACCGCGACGGGACGCATCTACTTCGTCTCGACCACGAAATACGGCGCGAAGATCGTGCCCCCTGCAAGCTCGTCGAACGATACTGCATGGGACAACCGTGGCAGCTACATCGATATCATTGGCTTCCACATCGACGGCACCACCTCGCAAGCGGGCACCAAGTGGACCCACGGTATCTACAACGGCGGCTCCTACGGCATGATTCGCCACAACTGGGTGCACCACATCGCCAAGACCGTGACCTGCACCAGCGCCGGCGGCTCGGCCATCGGCGTGGACAGCTACTACCGTGGCATCAAGTCCGACGTGATCAGCAATCTGGTTCATGACATTGGTCCGATCGGCTGCCGCTATGTCCAAGGTATCTACGTGAGCACCTCGGGCACCGTGAAAAACAATGTTGTGCACCGCGTGGCCGAAGGCGCGATCCACCTGTGGCACGATGCCACCAATGTGATCATCACCAATAACACGGTGACCTCGTCGAACACGGGCATCATCGTGGGCGGTGGCGACTACTATCACACCAGTGGTCCGAACAACAACACCATCGTTGCCAACAACATCGTGTACGACAACAAGATGGGTATTTCGGAGCAGGGACAGACCGGCACGGGAAACCGCTACACCAATAACCTGGTGTTCCAGAACTCGACCTACAACTTCCAGCTACGTAACGGCCTGACCCACACTGGCACCATCAGCGCGGTTCCCGGCTTTGTGAGCTACACCCGCACCGGTACCCCGGACCTGCGTATCACCAGCAGCTCCCCGGCAATCGGCAAGGGCACCTCGCTCAATGCACCAGCCACCGACTTCGACGGCAAGCCGCGCAATGCGACCACGGGCTTCGATATCGGCGCCTACATGCACTAAGCAGCACTAAGCAGTAAGCAGCACCTTGCCCTCGCCTGAGGGCAATCAAGGCAGCCCATGCCACGCCATCTAAGATGGCTGGCATGGGCCATTCAAACGATACTCACGCAGAACAAGAGCGCATCCGCGCTGTCTACCAGAACTGGCTGGCCAAGGAACGCATTTCCGCCTACGCCTGGCACCGTCCCGATGTCATGGAACAAGATGCAGCGCGCAACCGGGTTGCCGGCGCCATGCTGGCCGACGCTTTCGGACCGGATCTGAGCCGCCTCGGCGTGGTCGACGTGGGCTGCGGCTCCGGCGGCTTCTTGCGTCAGCTGGTCGATTGGGGCGCCGACCCCGTCAAGCTCATCGGTACCGAATACCAGCAGGAGCGCCTTGACCAGGCCCGCTTGCGCAGCGCACCCGCCATCCGCTGGCACCTGGGCGACCTCGATATCCTGCCCGACGCCAGTGTCGATCTGGCGGTGGCCAATACCGTTTTTTCTTCCATCCTCGATCCGGCGGCGCGCAGTGCCCTGGCGGCCGAAATGTGGCGCGTGCTCAGACCGGGCGGCTGGACCATGCTGTTCGATTTCCGCTATAACAATCCGTCCAATCAGCAGGTAAGGCGCCTGGGCTGGCACGAAGCACGCGCCTTATGGCCGGACAACGCCTTTCGCTACCAAACTTTGCTGCTGGCGCCGCCGATCGCGCGCCGCCTCGGAGCTGCACCGCGCTTGGTGGGCGAGGTGCTGGTGGCGCTGGCGCCGGTCCTGCGTTCCCATTTCATCTACATGGCGCGCAAGCCCGGCTAGTCTTAGTGCTTGGCCGGGGCGACCCGCGCCACCGTCGCCGTCTCTCCCAACAGCATATTCCTGAGCCAGCGCCGCACCTGGCAGGTGCGTGCTTCGAACATCCGATAAAACCCGTAGGCGAACACCAGCGTTGCCAGCAGCATGCCGGCATACACGGCGACGTCGGCCAGGTTATTGGGAATCAGTTTGCTGCGGCCAAACAGGGTCCCGCCCAGCCAGCCCAGCATCATGTACACGGGCACGTGCACCACGTACAGGGTGAAGGAAAAGTTGGAGAAAAAGGTGGCGCTGTTGCGAAAGCCTTGTACCAGGCGCGAGGCCGGGTCGTAACGCACCACGGTGCTGCACAGGAACAACAGGAACACGACGCTCATTAACAGGTCGGGCAGGAAGGAATCGGGACCGGCGTCGTCGTTGTTGCCAAACAGGCGGAAGTACATCGACATGGGCGCCAGGATCAGCAGCAGGGCGGCGCGGGTGAGCCAGCCACAGTCGAGCCGCACGCGCGAGGCCGCCGCTCCCAGCAGCCAGATTGCAAAATACAGCACGATGGGCCAGGTCAGCAGCGAAGCCGACAGCAGCAGGGCGGCCGCGGAACCCAGGCGTCGGCCCAGCTTGCCGGGCGCCAGGCACAGCAGCAACAGGGGAAACATCACGTAGTACCAGGTTTCGTTCGCCAGGCTCCAGAGTGGAAAGTTGCCGCCGAACTCGGGCACGTACACGGTTTGCAGGCCAGCCAGGTTGCCCAGCAGGGACAGGGCGGAAAACTCGTTGGTGGCGGAAAAATCGGCGCTGCGTGGTTCAAGTGCGCTGGTGACAATGCCGATCGCCAGGATCAGCACGAAGGTGGGTACCAGCACCGTCCACAAGCGGCTGAGGCGGTCGAGCGCGTACAGCTTGATGGCGTCGGGCTGGCCCAGCTTGTTGAGCAGGCTGCCGCCTACCAGCCAGCCGCTGATCAGGAAAAACACCACCACCGCCTGGTGCGCAAAACCGGTTACGAAGGACAAGGCCTGAAACCACAGCGTGGGATCGGCCACGGTGCGCAAACCAGGGTAGAACTGGGCGCGCAAGTGCGCGGCGGCGACTTCGATGGCGGCCAAACCGCGCAGCATCGATATGAGCAGCGAGTGCCAGCTATCTTCCCCAAGCTGGCTGTGCGGTAGCAGCCGCAGGCGGGGCCAATGATGTGCGCGCATGATGGTGCCTCATTCAAAATCGATCGAAAATACTTGTTCCTTGCCCGACAACAAACGCGCCGCCTTGATCATCCACCAGCCCAGCGGCGCCCACTGCATCAGCCAGATCCCGGCCCCGAATACCAGGGCGAAGGACACCGCACTGCCCAGCGGGCGCAGGGCAGGCGCGGCGCCCCCGATGCGAATCGCGCCGATGCTGGCCGTGATGCCCACCAGGCATCCGGCTATCGCCTCGGCGCGGCTGTGGTGGCACAGCAGCACCAGGGTTGCCGTCACCAGGAGGCCCAGACCGACGCCCGCCGCGACTCCGGCCCAGCGCAGCGTCGGACTGGCGCGCTGCAGCAGCAGATACAGCAGGATGGGAAACACTGCGCTGGCGCCGGCCGCGTGCCCGCTGAGCGCTTTGAACCCGAGGGCCGGAACGCCGCCGCCCCAGCCCAGGTACAGCACCTTGCTGGCAGCTACCAAGCCGATGCCGAGCACGAAAGCCAGCGCCCACCACCACGCCAGACGCCACGCGCGCGATACCATCAATACCGCCGTGATCGCCGCAGCGGCGGGGAGGGTCAGCGCCACGTCGCCAAGCGCCACCAGCCGGTCCCAGTGCAGCATGGCGCTTTATTTCACCAGCGCGGCCAGGGTCGTGAAAATGATCCGGACGTCGTTCCAGAAGCTGCGTTCATGCACGTAGCGCAGGTTATATTTGAGCTTGACCGGCAGGATGGTTTCCAGATAGGCCTGTTCGGGATTGGCCGAGCGGCCCAGCAGCGAATTCTCTTCCTTGTAATAGATCGAGGCCCAGTCGGTGATGCCGGGCAGGACCGACAGCACCACGGCGCGCACTTCCGGCGGGTAGCAGGCTACGTAGCGCGGCACTTCGGGGCGTGGGCCGACCAGGCTCATGGTCCCGTTGAGCACATTGAACAGCTGCGGGAATTCGTCCAGCTTGTACTGGCGCAGAAATTTGCCGGCCTTGGTGATGCGCTTGTCGTGACCCAGCGTGAGCTGGGATTCGCCGGCGTCTTCGCGCATGGTGCGAAATTTGACGATATTGAAGGGCGTGCCGCCTTTGCCTACGCGCTGCTGCAGGAAGAATACTGGCCCGCGCGAATCGAACTTGATCCACAGGGCCACCAGCGCGAACAGGGGCGCCAGCAGGATCAGGCCAAGGAGGGCGGCGATAAAGTCGAAAATGCGCTTGCTCATGTCAGTAACTCCCAGAGGTTGGCGATAATGCGCTGCTGGTCGGCATCGCTCATCTTGGTGTACAGGGGCAGCGTCAGCATTGCCTGAAACGCTGCTTCGGCCACCGGAAACTGCTCCGGCGCGAGGTGGCAGCTGTCGCGCCAGATGGGCTGGCGGTGCAGCGGAATGAAGTGCACGCTGGTGCCGATGCCGCGCTCGGCC
>JAZKGU010000061.1:0-28957 GCA_040385745.1 Pseudomonadota bacterium | reverse complement strand
TGTTCTGTTTCGTCCAGCGGTATTAAATATCGGCTTCGGTCTCGTTGCCGTGTTCTTCGATCCAGGCGCGCCGCGCGGCAGCTTCGCCTTTGCCCATCAACATATTGAAACGGGTCGACGCATCGACGTGCGAAAAGTCGCCCAGTGACACGGGCAGCAGGCGCCGCGTGTCCGGATTCATGGTGGTCTCCCACAGCTGCTCGGCGTTCATCTCGCCCAGGCCCTTGAAGCGTGAGATGCTCCACGCGCCTTCCTTGAGGCCTTCCTTGGACAGCTTGTCTTCGATGGCCAGCAGTTCGCCGTCGTCGAGCGCATAGAGCTTCTGGATCGGCTTCTTGCCGCGCGCCGGCGCGTCGACCCGGTACAGGGGCGGGCGCGCCACGCAAATGTGGCCATGCTCGAACAGGGCAGGGAAGTGCTTGAAGAATAGCGTGAGCAGCAGTACCTGGATGTGGGAGCCGTCGACGTCGGCGTCCGACAGGATGCAGATTTTCCCGTAGCGCAGGCCCGACAAGTCGGGCGTGTCGCCATGGCTGTGCGGATCGACCCCGATCGCCACGGCGATGTCGTGGATTTCGTTATTGGCGAACAGGCGGTCGCGGTCGGTCTCCCAGGAGTTGAGCACCTTGCCGCGCAGCGGCAGGATGGCCTGGAACTCCTTGTCGCGGCCCATCTTGGCCGAGCCGCCCGCCGAGTCGCCCTCGACCAGGAAAATCTCGTTACGGGCGATATCGGACGATTCGCAATCGGTCAGCTTGCCCGGCAAAACCGCGACGCCGGAGGACTTCTTTTTCTCGACTTTTTGCAGCGAGCGCAGGCGCGACTGCGCCTGTTTGATGACCAGGTCGGCCAGTTTTTTGCCATGCTCGACATGCTGGTTCAGCCACAGTTCGAGCGGCGGCTTGGAAAAACTCGACACCAGGCGCACCGCGTCGCGCGAATTGAGGCGCTCCTTGATCTGTCCCTGGAACTGCGGGTCGAGCACCTTGGCCGAGAGCACAAAGGACACGCGCGCGAACACGTCTTCGGGCAGCAGCTTGACGCCCTTGGGCAGCAGCGAATGCATCTCGACAAAGCTCTTGACCGCGCCATACAAACCGTCGCGCAGGCCCGACTCGTGGGTGCCGCCGTTGGATGTGGGGATCAGGTTGACGTAGGACTCGCGCACCACTGCGCCGCTTTCGGTCCACGCCACCACCCAGGCCGCGCCTTCGCCTTCGGCAAAGCCGTCGGTTTCGCCGTTGGAGTACTGGGCGCCCTCGTACAGCGGGATCACCGGATCGTCATTGGTCGACTGGGCCAGCATTTCGTTGAGGTAGCCGCGCAGGCCTTCCTCGTACTTCCAGGTGCTGACATCGCCGGTCTTGGCGATGGTCAGTGTGACGGTTACGCCCGGCAGCAGCACCGCCTTGGAGCGCAGCAGGCGCGCCAGTTCGGTTTGCGAGATGGCGGGCGAATCGAAGTACTTCCCGTCCGGCCAGGCCGTGACACGGGTGCCGCTCCTTTTGCCGTCGCGCGGGGCGGGCATGGACACCAGCGGCTCGACCACGTCGCCGTTTTCAAAAGCCATCTTGTGCAGGCCGTTGCCGTTGTCTTCCTTGCGCCACACGGTGATCTCAAGGCGCTTGGACAAGGCGTTGGTGACCGATACGCCCACGCCGTGCAGGCCGCCCGAAAACGCATAGGCGCCGCCCGAACCTTTGTCGAACTTGCCGCCCGCGTGCAGGCGCGTGAACACGATTTCGACCGTGGGCACGTTTTCTTCCGGGTGCAGTCCAACCGGAATACCGCGCCCATCGTCCTCGACCGTGATCGAGCCGTCGGCATTGACGGTCACGCCGATGTGCTTGCAATGACCGCCCAGCGCCTCGTCGGAGGCGTTGTCGATCACTTCCTGGATGATGTGAAGCGGATTTTCAGTCCGGGTGTACATGCCCGGCCGCTGTTTAACTGGTTCCAGTCCCTTGAGGACGCGGATGGATGATTCACTGTAGTCGGAAGCGGGTTTTTTGGTGGCCATATCTGTAATAGGTAAGCAGGTGCCTGCGCATTCTATCTTGTCGGACGGAAAAGGGCCGGAAATTGGCCGAGGAATCTGCTTGCAAGGCCGTGCTATTGTGGTTAGATTCGTACGAGGCTGTTCTGCAGCGTATGATTGTTTCTTAATTCACTGTGATCAAAAAAGCATGCATCGATATCCCTTCGCCATCCGCCTGATCGGTTTCTCGCTCGAAGAGCGGCCGCGCATTGCGAACGCGCTGGCCAAGGCGCCTGACGACGGGCCCGGATATTCTTGCCTGCTTGACGAAAGTTTGCAAGACCCCGACCTCTCCATCGTCAATGGCGACGAACTCAAAGCGCTGGCGCAGGTAATGGCGCAGCCGCCCACCGCGCTCGAGCCGGTAGTGGTGGTGGGCGATGCGGCGCTCGATTTTCCCTATCCACGCCTGGAGCGTCCGCTCGACTGGATGCGCATGTTCGACATGCTCGAAGAGTTGCTGCAGCGGCGCGCCGAATCGCTGGCGGTGCTCAGCGCGCGTGCGCTGCCCGTCATTACCGAACGCCGGCGCAATCCGCGCCTCGATTTCGACATCACCGATCCGGCCGAGTACGCCAAGCTGCGCAAGGCGGCGCCGCGCGGAGCCATCCTCATCATCGACAAGGGCGGGGCGCTGCGCGACCACCTGGCACGCCTGCTGGGCGAACGCAAGGTCACCATCGAATGGACCGACAGTGCCGCCGCCGCCGTGCGCCTGTGCGAAGAAACGCCGGTGTCGCTGGTGCTGATCAATACCTCCACGCCCGGCATCGACCCTTACGGTCTCACGGCGGCCATCAAGGCGCAAGCGGGCGGCGAACGCATCGCCGTGGTCATGCTGGTAGGGCCTTCGTTTCAATATCTCAGCGCGCGCGCCAAGGCGTCCGGCGTGCGCGGCATTCTTGACAAGCCGGTGGCAGACCGCCACCTGCTGGCCACGGTCAAAAAGTTGATGTCCATGCCGGCTTGAGCGTGCCGCCGCCCTCGCAGGGCAGGGTGATCCGGAGAAAAGCAGACATTTGTTACAACTTCGAATTGTGCGCCTCGCGCGTCGGGCTAAGATTTCGTCATGCCCGATTCAGACAAACCTGCCCACGGCGTTCCTACCGAGACCGACACTCCCCAGCCTGGCCGCATACCCGACCGGCGCTCCAGCAATGCGCCTCCGCGTTACGAAAAAAGCAGCGAGACCCCAGCTTCGCTGGCGCGCCGGGTGCTGTCGTCGCGCTGGCGCGCCCTGCGCGAGCGCCTGGGCCGCAATTTTTTGCGGCGCACTTTGCGCATTGGCGTATCGGCCCGCATTTTTCATCCCGAGCCGGGCTCGACCGGGCTGCGCAGCAAAAACCTGCAATACCTCGAGGAATCGATAGCCCAGTGGGTCATGTCGCGCGACGTGCTGGTGTTTATGGTCCCCACGGTCAACACCAACGGCTTGCTTCACCCCAGCAACATCACCTTGCGCCACTACGCGCGCCATCTTGACGGACTGGTGCTGCAGGGCGGGGCCGACGTGTCGCCCCAGACCTATTCAGAATCACCCACCCGGCCCGAATGGGGCGGCGACCGCGCCCGCGATCTGTACGAGCTCGAACTGCTGCACGAATTCATCGACGCCGGCAAACCGGTGCTCGGCATTTGCCGCGGGTGCCAGCTGCTCAACGTGGCTTTTGGCGGCACCTTGTATCAGGACGTGGCCACCAATGTGCCCGATGCCCTGGCCCACGTGCACAGCGACTACGACGCCCATCGCCACGCGGTGCTGTTCCCGCCTGGTTCTTCGCTAGGGCAAATGTTCCACGGACAGGGCCGCGCCATCGTCAATTCGATTCATCACCAGGCGGTCAAGGACCTGGGTAGGGATGTCACGGTCGAAGCCATGTCGGACCCGGACGGGATTGTCGAGGCCATCCGCTACCAGCGCGCTGACTTCGTGATGGGCCTGCAGTGGCATCCCGAATTCCACCGCGCCGGCGGGGTCGATCTGCTCGACTGCACGCCGATCCTGGACGAGTTTTTGCGGGCCGCGCGCGACACGCGTTTTTAAGCGCTTGCTTGAACCGGCGCTCAGCGTTGCCCGCGAAAGCGCGCAATGGCCGCATCGACCATGCCTTCGACACTGCCCTGATCATAGAATTGGCGCCTCAACCAGGACGCGTCGCTGAGTGAGGCAGCTGCCGCTGACAGGTGCGCGAGTGCGGCCGTACTGCCGAGCGCGTCGCCATGGCGCTCCATCTTGCGCAGCGTGGTCAGGATGTCCTCGCGCAGCGACATGGTCTGGTAGGTCCGCGGATGCGTGATCGCCCCGTCGAGCCCGAAGCGGCAGGCCTGAAAGCGGTTGAAGTTATAGACCAGGTAATCGTCTTCGTGCGGCGCTTCCTCGCCGCGCTCGAGCAAATGCCGGCACAGCGCCTGGAGGTAGGCGGCCAGCGCGGCCGCGCGCTCTACCGTCAGGGGCGTGTCGCACACGCGCAGTTCGATGGTGCCGTATTCGGGCTTGGGCCGGATGTCCCAGTAAAAGTCCTTCATGCTGCGAATGATGCCGGTGCCTTCCATCTTGGCGAAGTAAACGTCGGCAAATTCGTCCCAGTGCAGGCAAAACGGGGCGCGCCCGCTCATGGGGAAGGCAAACACGGAATTGAGGCGGGCCGAGTCGAACAGGCTGTCGTGGCCCTGCACAAAAGGCGACGACGCCGACAGCGCAATAAAGTGGGGAATGTAGCGGTTGAGCGAATGCAGCAGGAACATGGCGTCGTCACCCGAGGCGCAGCCTATGTGCACGTGCTGGCCGAAGACGGTGAACTGCTTGGCCAGATAGCCGTACAGCGATGACAGCTCCTGAAAGCGCGGCTTTGGAAAGATTTTTTGCTCGGACCAGTGCTGGAAAGGGTGGGTGCCGCCGCCCGAGAGTCCGATATTGAGCTGGTCGGCTGCCGCCACCAAAGTGTCGCGAATCTCGAGCAGCTGCTCCAGCAGCGGCTGGTAATGTGCGTGCACGCTCGAATTAATTTCGATCATGCTCTCGGTGATTTCGGGCGTCACGTTGCCAGGGAAAGGCTTACGAGCAAGCAGGTGCAGCAAGTCCGGGCTGGCCGCGCTCAGATCGAAGTCGGACAGGCTCACCAGCTGCAGTTCGAGCTCCACGCCAAAAGTCAGCGCCGCCGATTGGGCGAACGGTTCGAGCGGCATGTCAGGCCTCGGTGGTTTCTTTAGCCCAGACCAGGGAGCGCTGGATGATGACCGGCCCAAACACCTCCAGCAGCAGGGTCACGCTAGCCATGGCGTGCAGCTCGTCGCTGAACTTGAAACCGCGCACGCGCGCATGTTCGAGCAGCAGGATCACGAACACCGACAGCGGCGCCAGCGCCAGCCCGGTGAGGGCGCCCTTGCGCCACGAAATGCCCGACAGTTCCGAGAACAGCGCCACCCCCGCCGTTTTGGTAGCCAGGCGCACGATGACCAGCACCAGGGCCAGCGCGCCGCCCTGTGCCACCACGCGGTAGTCGAGCGTGGAGGCGGCGAACACGAACAGCAGCACCGTGAGCAGTTCGCCGAGTACGCCGAAGTTGCGCTGCGCCTGGCTGAAGGCAATGCGGCGGTGGCGCGCGGTGAGCCCGAATGCCAGCGTGGCCACCACCGCCGAGAGCTGCGAGGTGTAGGTGATCGATACGAGCAGAATGATGGCCAGCGCAAAACCCACGGTGGCGTCATGCGCCAGGTTGCCGAGCTGGCGCAGTACGGCCGGCACCACCAGCCCGAACACAGCGCCGGTGAGCGCCGACAGCGCCAGGGCGAACAGGCTGTTGAGGGTGGCGGCGCCGATATTGTCGGAGGTATTGAAAATCCAGAAGCCGAGAATGACGTTGAAGGTGAACACCGACAACACGCAGTTCATGGCCGACAGGTGCAGCACGCGCTCGGTGACTTGCCCGGAACTGCGCTTTTCGTTGATCACGCGGACCACGGTGGCCGGCGAGGTGGACATGGACAGCGCCGCCAGCAGCAGCGCGCTCATGGGCGCCAGCCCGAACCAGCTGGCGGTGAAGTAGATGGCAATGAAAGTACCGAGCGCCTCGGCCAGCGACGCGGCCGCCAGCCACGGATTGGTGGGCAGCCAGCGCAGATTGATGCGGTAGCCCAGCTCGAACAGGATCAGGCCGAAGGCCACGTCGGCGATGACCAGCACGGGACCTGCGCCCGACCAGGGCAGCACGCCGATCTGGGGCGCCGCCAGCAGAAAGCCGACCAGGCCGTAGAAGCTGATGCGCGGCAATCCTGTGAGCCGCTGTCCGAATTCACCTGCCAGCCACGCCAGGCAAATCGCGACGGGCCAGGCAAGATTGTTCAGGATGGTCAGCAAATCGGGCATCGGGTCCTTTCGCAGTATCGGCAGGGGCGAGCCGCGAAATTCTACAAGACCGGATGATGCGCACGATAGGCCAATTGGCCATGTGTTGATCGGGGTTGAGCTTACTTGCTCAGCAAGCGCATTGCGCGCTCAAGTCCATCAATTGTCAGTGGGAACATGCGATTGTTCATGATTTGTTTGATCACCGAAATCGACTGGCGATACTGCCACACGCCCTCCGGCTCCGGATTGAGCCAGATGAACTTGGGAAAGGCGTGGCAAAAGCGCGCCAGCCATTCGGCCCCGGCTTCCTCGTTGTTGTATTCCACCGAGCCGCCCGGGGCCAGCACTTCGTAGGGGCTCATGGTGGCGTCGCCCACGAAGATCAGCTTGGTATCGTGTGGGTATTTGCGCAAGATGTCCCAGGTTGGAAAACGCTCGGCAGTGCGGCGCCGGTTGTTCTTCCAGAGGTAGTCGTAGACGCAGTTATGAAAGTAAAAGAATTCCAAGTTCTTGAATTCGGTTTTCGAGGCCGAGAACAATTCTTCGACGCGCTCGATATGGTCGTCCATGCTGCCGCCCACGTCGAGCAGCATCAGCACCTTGATCTTGTTCTTGCGCTCGGGCTGCATCTTGATGTCGAGGTAGCCGGCGTTGCTGGCGGTGGCGCGAATGGTGGCGTCCAGGGCCAGCTCTTCCTCGGCGCCCTCGCGTGCGAACTTGCGCAGGCGGCGCAGCGCCACCTTGATGTTGCGCGTGCCCAGTTCGCGCTCGGCATCATAGTCCTTGTAGGCGCGCTGCTCCCACACCTTGACGGCGCTGCGATTGCCGCCCGCGCCGCCGATGCGAATGCCTTCCGGGTTGGTGCCGCCATTGCCAAAGGGCGAAGTGCCGCCGGTGCCGATCCACTTGCTGCCGCCCTCGTGGCGTTCCTTCTGCTCCTTGAGCAGTTCATTGAGGCGGTCCATCAGTTTGTCGTAGCCGAATTTTTCGAGCTGGGCTTTCTGTTCCTCGCTCAGCTCGCGCTCCATGCGCTTGATCAGCCAGTCGAGCGGGATCGCGGAGTTGGTCTCGAAGGCGGCGTTGATGCCCTTGAAGTACTGGGCAAAGGCGCGGTCGAACTTGTCGAAATGGGCCTCGTCCTTGACCAGCGTTAGGCGCGACAGGTAATAAAAGTCGTCCATCGAGGGACCGATAACGTGCTTTTGCATGGCCTCGAGCAGGGTCAGGAATTCCTTGATCGTGACCGGGATCCTGGCGTCCTTGAGCGAATAGAAAAAATCGATCAGCACGGTCAATCCCTGTCCAGCTTGTAGTGCAGCTGCGCCTTCACTTCGGGCCACTCGCCGCGCATGATGGAGTACATGACAGTATCGCGCACGGTGCCGTCGCGACGCAGGTGGTGGTGGCGCAGCACGCCGTCCTTCTTGGCGCCGATGCGTTCAATCGCAGCTTGCGACGCGTGGTTGAAGTTATCGGTGCGCAGGCCGACCACGGCGCAGCCGAGCAGGTCGAAGGCGTGCGAGAGCAGCATCAGCTTGCAGCTGGTATTGACGTGGCTGCGCTGGCGGCTCTTGGCGTACCAGGTCCAGCCGATTTCAACGCGGTCCACCTCGGGCACGATGTCGTGATAGCTGGTGGTGCCGATCACCGCGCCGCTGTGGGTGTCGAGCACGGCGAAGGCGACCCGGTTGTTCATCGCGAGGGCGCTGTCGATGTACTGCTCGACCCCGTCCGGCTCGGGGACCGAGGTAATGCGCAGCTTCCACAGCTGGCCGTCGCAGGCGGCGGCGCGCAGGCCGTCGGCATGCGCCTGCGCCAGCGGCTCGAGGCGCACGCCGTTGAAGCTGAGGGTGACAGGAACTACGTGAATCATCAGCGGTTCATCCGCGACATGGCGACCAGGCGCTCGAACAGGTGCACGTCCTGCTCGTTTTTGAGCAGAGCGCCGTGCAAAGGCGGCACCACGGCCTTGCTGTCCTTGCTGCGCAGCGCTTCGGGACCGATGTCCTCGGCCAGCAGGAGCTTGAGCCAGTCGAGAAATTCGGAAGTCGAAGGCTTTTTCTTCAGTCCCGGCACGTCGCGCACTTCGTAGAAACTTTGCAGGGCCTGGGCCAGCAATTCCTGCTTCAGGGTCGGGAAATGGACCTTCACGATCTGCTCCATCGTGTCCTTGTCAGGGAATTTGATGTAGTGGAAGAAGCAGCGGCGCAAGAAGGCGTCCGGCAGTTCCTTCTCGTTGTTGGAGGTGATGATGACCAGCGGGCGATGGCGCGCCACGACCATTTCGCGCGTCTCATAGACGTAGAACTCCATGCGATCGAGTTCGCGCAGCAGGTCGTTGGGGAATTCGATATCGGCCTTATCGATTTCATCGATCAGCAGCACCACCGGCTCGGGCGCGGTGAACGCTTGCCACAGCACGCCCTTGACGATGTAGTTGTTGATGTCGCGTACGCGCTCGTCGCCCAGTTGCGAATCGCGCAGGCGCGACACTGCGTCATACTCGTACAGGCCCTGCTGGGCCTTGGTGGTGGACTTGATGTGCCACTGCATGAGCGGCATGTCGAGCGCCTGGGCCACTTCCTCGGCCAGCATGGTCTTGCCGGTGCCGGGCTCGCCTTTGATCAGCAGGGGGCGCTGCAGGGTGAGGGCAGCGTTGACTGCAAGTTTCAGGTCGGCGGTGGCGACGTAGGCCTCCGAGCCTTCAAAGCGGGGAGCCTGCGGGTGCGAAGCGGTCATGGCGTAAATAGTCGAAAGTGAACGTCTTTCGAGTATAAAGCAGATCGCAATCGGCGGCTGGCGCTTGGCAGTCCAGCCCTGGCGCCGGCCGCGTGCTTGTCAGGGCACCCGTTTGGCTCTGCGCGTGCTGCCCAGCTTGATCACAAAATCGAACTTGCCGGCTTCATCTTTCTCAAAGGCATAAGTAGCGTCGCCCACCAGGTCGAAGTAGGTGGTCTCCGACGCCGGATACAGCTCCATCCGCTCCAGGCCCATCATGGGCGCAGACACCAACAGCCGCTCTCCTTCGTGGAGCACCGACACCGGCTTGCCGTCGATCTCGTAATTGCCTGCATAGTTGGCATACATTTTTGAGTCAACCTTGGCCATCTCTTTTTCCGTTACGCGCCAGTCGGTCCAGCCGTACACGGCGGCGATGCTGCGCAGCACGTCGCCGGTCAGTGCGCCGCCATTGTCCCCGTTGGTCATGACCACCGCGCCCTGGCCGGTGCTGGTAAAGGCGAACATCATTGTGCGAAAGCCCGCGTTGGAGCCGCCATGGCTGAAGGTCGGCATCCCCTGGGCGTTGCCGACGTCAATGCCCAGGCCGTAAGTGCCTTTCAGGCGCGTCAGCATCTGCGCGGCCATTGCCTTGGAAATCACCTTGTTCGACTTGCCGGCGCTGGCGTTTTGCAATTCAAGCGCGAAGCGCGCCAGATCCGACGGTGTGGTCCACAAGCCGGCCGCGGCCTGTTCGGGGTAGGTATGCCACTTGCCCTTAATTGGCTCGCCCTTGTTGTTGTGCCCGCTTGCGGCGGCTGCATGCAGGGAGGCAGGCAGCGGCTGCTCGAAGGTGCTGTTCTTCATTCCCACCGGATCGAGCACGCTGTCCTTCATCAGGGGCGCAAACGCTTTGCCCGCAGCGCTGCTCATCGCCAGCTGGGCAATGCTGATGCCGCCGCCGGAATATTTCCAGCCCTCGCCCGGTTTGCGCTCTACCCGCACCGGGGCGGAATTGGCGGGCTTGGCGCCATCGAGCAGCTGGAGCACGCTGGGCACCTCTTCGCCCGCTGCGTAGCCGCGAAAGCCATGCACCGTAGTGCCGGCGCTGTGGTTGAGCAGGTTGCGCAGCGTGACCGGTGCTTCAGCAGTTTGCGCGCCGGCCGGAATTTTCCAGGTGGTGAGCTTGGCGTTGATGTCCTGATCCAGCGATAGCGTGCCTTGTTCGACCAGCCGAAGCGCACCCATGGCTGCGACCGGTTTGCTGATCGATGCTGCCTGAAACAGAGTGTCAGTCGTCACCGCCTGCTTGCCGCCTGCCTCGACCACACCGTAGCCGCGCGCCCATTCGATGGCGCCGTTGTTGATGACGGCCACGCTCAGGCCAGGAACCTTCATGGTCGCCATCCGCTCGGCGATCTTGCTCGGCGCGACCGGCTTGCCCTTGATCATATACTTTCCCACCAGTCCGTTTTCTACCCGCGCAATGCGATCCTCCACGGAATCGGCGGCCTGGGCCGGCGAGGCGATGGCGCAAATTGCGAGGAAAGTAGCGAGCGTGACGGGTGCTTTGATCATGATCTTTTGGCTCCTATGAAGTATTGGCAGTCGGACTCTAGCATGGAGCATCGAGCCGCCGGATCAAAACTTGATATGCATGTGCGGCTTTCGCCGGGCTCGACGCTGCCCTCAAGATATGGACGAGGGGGGTGAAATCGGTTAAAATCGCAGGTTGATAGTGTAAAAAGTACCTTTTTACACAACCGGTATTGACTACCACTTACCATCGCCACCATGAAAAAATTCTTCGCACTTATCGTGCTCGCTGGTGTCGCCAACCTTTCCGCTGCTGCGGATATCGTCGGCAACGCCAAGAACGCTAAAGTTGAGCAATGCATCGGCTGCCACGGCATCCCGGGCTACAAAGCAACTTTCCCAGAAGTCTATCCGGTACCGATGATCGGTGGCCAGTCGGCCAAGTACATCGAAAACGCACTGAACGCTTACAAAAAGGGCGAGCGCAAGCATCCGTCCATGCGCGGTGTGGCAGCCACCATGTCCGACCAGGACATTGCCAACGCGGCTGCGTATTACTCCCAGCAAAAGAAATAAGGACAGCGCCATGAAAAAACTGATTATCGCCCTGTTCATCAGCGCCGTTTCCCTCTCCGCCACCGCTGGCAATGTCGCCAACGGCGAGACCCTGGTCAAGAAATACAATTGCGCGGCCTGCCACGGCGCCGATTACACCAAGGCAATCGATCCTAGCTATCCCAAGCTGGCTGGCCAGCATCCGATCTACCTCGAGCAAGCGCTTAAGGCCTACAAGCGCGGCGAAGGCGCCAATGGCCGTAACAACGTCATCATGATGGGCCAGGTAAAGCCGCTGTCGAACAAGGACATGTCCGACATCGCAGCCTATCTGGGCAGCCTGCCTTCCGAACTGGTTTTGAAGCGTTAATTCGACGGTTTCAGCATGCATCGAAAATCCTTTCGCACCAGCCTTTGTGAGCTGGTCCGGAAGGATTTTTTCGTTCTGAGCCATGCTTGATTCCGCACTATCGTGGCTGTTTCTGCTGGCAATCGGCCAGGCCGGGTTTCTGGTGCTTGGTCTGCTGGGCACGCGCCAGAGGGAAGTGCGCAGCGCCAACCGTCTCCTGGCCTGCCTTCTGCTAGTGTGCGTGGCCATCATCGGGCACGCCTGGCTGGGCTTGCACGGTTTGTACGCCAGCTACCCCCATAGCGCCAACGCTATCGTTACCCTGGGCCTGCTGGTAGGGCCATTGCTCTATCTTTACCTGCGCGGCATGCTGTTCGAACGCGCGCTGGTGCGCCGGGACTTGCTGCATTTCCTGCCATTTGCGCTTGCCACGCTGGCATTGCTCCCCTTTTACTTGCAAAGCGCCGACCTTAAACTGGCATGGCTGCAACAACGAACCGCTTTGCCCTGGTACCTGGTCCTCGCTGCACTGGGCAAGACCGTGCTGTTCTACCTATATATAGTGGCCACCTACCGGCTGATGCAGCGCGCCTCGGCAAGCCCTCTGGCATTGGGCTTGTCGCGCTTGATGAAAGTATGGTTGCTGGGCGGCACCGTGAGCCTGGCTGCGCTTGGAATCGAATTTGCCGAGATTGAGCTGCCAGTCTCGGCCGACGCCGTTGGCGCCATCGCACTGATGATTTTTGTTTACGCGACAGCATTTTTGGCGATCCGATTGCCGCTCAGCTACCGGCCGATGCCGGAACCGGCACCTCCCCCCAAAGCCCGCTATGCCAACACGGCCTTGTCCGAGCAGGCGCGATCTAGTTTCCTTCAGGAATTAAATCACGCGATGGACCAGGACCAGGTGTTTCGCAATGGCGAACTGAAGCTGGAAGAGCTTGCCGCGCTGACAGCCATGACGCCGCACGAATTGTCGCAGTTGATCAACGAGGTCTGCGGCGCCAATTTCCAGGAATACCTGAACCGGCGCAGGGTGGAGGCGCTCAAGGAAGCCCTGCACGCGCCTGCGCATGGCGCCGACAGCATTCTCGACCTGGGCCTGATGTGTGGCTTTAACAGCAAGACCGCCTTGAACCGCGCGTTCAAGAATGTGACCGGGCAAACCCCGAGCGAGTATCGAAAACAGGTTTTCCCGGGCTAGAAGCAGGTGCCGAATCATCATTTGGGACGCCGGCACGCCTTTTTTTGGCGACACTGGCTTCCATCGGACGCATCGTCCTCCACCTGAGAGACCCGGAAAAATGATCAAACTCGCTACCCTGGCCGCCTGCCTGACCGCCTTCGCCGCCACCGCCGTCCATGCTGCCGCCCCGGTCTGGATTACCAACGTCAAGCTGGTCTCGCCTGAAAAACTGGACCGGGTCGAGTCCGGCAGCGTTCTAATCAAGGACGGCCGCATCGTCTCGGTCAGCCGTGGCAAGACGGCGCGCACCCCGGCCGGCGCCACCCGGGTCGATGGCAGGGGCTATTTTCTGACCCCGGGCTTGATCGACTCGCACGTCCATCTGCACGCAGTTCCGGGCATGAGCCTGGAGCAGGCCAAGCTGAAAAAAGAGGCAGCGCAGGCTTACTACCGCCAGTTGCCGCGCTCTTTTCTTTACTACGGTTACACCACCGTGATCGACCTGGCGCTGGCCGATCGCGCCGTGATCGACGATTTTCGTGCCGCGCCGCTGCACCCGGACGTGGTCCATTGCGCCGAGCCGCTCGTCATGGCCAACGGTTACCCCTCCAATTACATCGACAAAGCCACCCGTTACGATACATTCCCCAACTTCATCTACGATCCGGCCCAGCCGGCGGGCGCCATTCCGGCCCGCTTTGCCGCCGCCGATTACACCCCGGCCAAGGGCGTGGAGCGGGTCAAGGCGGGAGGCGGCATCTGCGTGAAAACCCATTTCGAGCGTGGCTTCGGCGCAGCGCGCAATCTGCCCGTGATGAGCCCGGCGGTGTATGGCGAAGTACGTCAGGCGGCCACGGCGCAGGGCCTGGTACTGGTCACCCACGCCAACTCCTTCGAGGCGCAGCAGTTTGCAGTGGCCGGCAATACCGAGGTGCTTGCCCACGGCATGTGGCACTGGGGCAGCAATAACAGCAAAGGGCAAATGCCGGCCGAGATGACTGATTTGCTGGACCGGGTGGTGGAAAAGCGCATTGGCTATCAAGCCACCATGCAGGTGCTGTACGGTTTGCGCGCCTATTTCGATCCCGACTATCTGCGCAATCCTGGCGTTGCCAAGGTAGTTCCGCCGGCCATGGCGGCCTGGTTTGGCACGCCGGAAGGCAAGTGGTTCAAGGAAGAAGTGGCGGAAGAGGGTGGCGAGGATGCAGAAGTCATGAAAGGATTCGACCAGCCCCTGCGCCGCCAGCGCCAGGTGGTGGCATACCTGGCTGCGAGGGATGCTAACTTCGTATTCGGCACCGATACGCCCTCATCGCCCACCTACGGCAACCTGCCCGGCCTGAATGGCTATCTTGAGATGCAAAGGCTGCACGAGGCGGGTTTGTCGCTGGCGCAGTTGTTCAAGGCGGCCACGATCAACAATGCGCGCACCTTCAGGATCGACCAGCGGGTCGGTTCGATCGAGGTTGGCAAGACCGCCAACCTGGTGCTGATGAAGCTCTCGCCCCTGGCCGACATCAAGGCCTACGACACGATTGAAACAGTGTGGGTGCGCGGCGAGCAGGTGGCGCGCGCGGCGCTGGCGGCGGACCGGGCGCGCTGAGTTCAGGTGTTCTTGCGCACGCAGTCGAGGTAGGCGGCGGTATCGGGCGCACTGCCGTTGCGCTGCGATTTCCAGATCATCTCGCCCAGGCATTCCATGATCTGATGATGGGCTTCGTGTTCGCCCAGGCGGGCAGACAGGGCCGCGCTGGCGGCGCGAATGCCTGGCGGCTGGTCGATCGAGACTTGTTCGGCGATGGAGAGGTGCATCGACAGGTGCAGGAAGGGATTGGGTTGGCCCCCTTCGACGGAATAGTCGCGTGCCACGGCGGCATCGGCGTCCATCAGCGCGTCGGCGTATTCGGGATGCTTGGTGATCCAGTCGGCGGCGATGGCGTCCATCGGGCTGAGTATTTCGCCGGCGCGTTGCTTGCGGAAGGCTTCGCAAAAGAAGCGGCGCACGTCGTTGGAAGAGGGTGTGAACATGGGGGTATTGTAAACCGTCTCGCTGGGAAGCGAGCACTCGGTCAAGCCGTCTCCCCCGCGAAGGCGGGGGCCTATAGCACATCAACTCTGTGTCTGCGCGCTATAGGCCCCGCCTTCGCGGGGGAGACGTCGATCTTTCAAGTCTCCGAGGCTTCGATTCCTGCAGCGCCGCTTGGGGCGGGGTCGCAGGGCGCTGCTTCCAGCTCCGGCGCCGCCGCCTGCACCTGCCTCGGCGCATGCGGCTGGCGCAGGTAGCGTGCTGTATGGCGACGCTCGTGCGTATGCCCGCCGTTCGCCGGCCACGTCAAAAAGCGCGACAACTCCTGCAGCGCGCGCTGGTACACATCGCGCTTGAACTCGATGACCACGTCCAGCGGCACCCAATACTCGTGCCAGCGCCAGGCGTCGAACTCGGGATGATCGGTCAGGCGCAGGTTCACATCGTTATCGCGCGCGCACATCCTCAGCAAAAACCAGATCTGCTTCTGGCCACGGTAGTGACCGCGGATCTCACGCTTGATAAAATGGTCCGGCACCTCATAACGCAGCCAGTCGCGGGTACGTCCAACTATCTTGACGTGCTCGGCGCGCAGCCCGATTTCCTCCTCCAGTTCGCGATACATCGCCTGTTCAGGCGTTTCACCGTATTTGATACCCCCTTGCGGGAATTGCCACGAGTGCTCGCGCACCCGCTTGCCCCACCACACCTCGTTATGGGCGTTCAGCAGGATGATGCCGACGTTGGGCCGAAACCCTTCACGATCGAGCATAGTGCCACCTCGATACTTTCTGCCAGCAGTACGGTCCCTCTTACATATTTACCCACAAATCTTGATCCCCACCTGGTTTTCGGGGTACGAAAACGGCGGGAAACGCATCAAACGGGCCCATTTGTATAAAGATTGGACGCATCAGCCAGCTAATCCTTTAAAATTAGGTTGATTATAACCCTCTCTTTTTAAAAAGAATTCATCGATATGCGCGCCTCACGTTTTTTTATTTCAACTTTAAAAGAAGCGCCTTCCGACGCTGAAATCGTCAGCCATCAGCTGATGATGCGGGCCGGAATGATCAAACGAGTCGGTTCCGGCATCTATACCTATATGCCAACCGGCCTGCGCGTGATTCGTAAAGTCGAAGCCATCATCCGGGACGAAATGAACAAGGCCGGCGCCATCGAAATGCTCATGCCCGTGGTGCAACCGGCCGAGCTGTGGCAGGAAACCGGACGGTTCGACAAATTCGGCCCCGAAATGATGCGTGTGAAGGATCGCCATGGCCGCGACTACGTGGTGCAGCCAACCTCCGAGGAAGCGATCACCGATGTTGTTCGCCAGGAAATCAAGTCGTATCGCCAGTTGCCGCTCAATTTGTACCAGATCCAGACCAAGTTCCGCGACGAGCGCCGTCCGCGTTTCGGCCTGATGCGCGGCCGCGAATTCACCATGAAGGACGCCTATTCCTTCGACCGCGACCTGGCCGGCATGCAGGCGTCGTACAAAGTCATGTTCGATGCCTACACCGCCATCTTCAAGCGCTTCGGCCTGAAGTTCCGGGCAGTGGCGGCCGACAACGGCGCCATTGGCGGCTCTGGCTCGCACGAATTCCATGTCATCGCCAGCACCGGCGAAGACGCGCTGGTGTACTGCCCAACGTCCGAATACGCGGCAAATATGGAAGCTGCCGAAGCGATGCCGCTGGCTGCCAGCCGTGCGCCCGCAGCCGCCGCGCTGACCGCCACGCCAACCCCTGGCGCGACCAAGTGCGAACAGGTGGCCGACCTGCTTAAACTGCCGCTGTCGCAGACCGTCAAAACCATCGCGCTCACGGTCGAAAAAGAGGCCGACGGCAAGCAGGTGAAGGAAAACTGGATGCTGCTCATTCGCGGCGACCATGAACTCAACGAGATCAAGGTGGCCAAGGTGCCCGGCCTGGCCACCTACCGTTTCGCCACCGAAGCGGAAATTTTGGAATGCTACGGCACCGTGCCTGGCTATCTGGGCCCGATCGGCGCCAAAGCGCCGGTCATCGTGGTGGTCGATCGCACTGTCGCCAATATGGCCGATTTTGTGTGCGGCGCCAACCAGGAAGGCTTCCATTACACCGGCGCGAACTGGGGCCGCGACATGCCGGAGCCGCTCGTGGCCGACCTGCGCAATGTCGTCGAGGGCGATGCTTCGCCCGACGGCAAGGGCGTGCTGGCGATCGAGCGCGGGATTGAAGTGGGTCACGTTTTCCAGCTTGGCACCACCTACTCGCAAAGCATGAAGGCCACCTTCCTCGACGAGAACGGCAAGCCTGCGCCACTGCAGATGGGTTGCTACGGCATCGGCGTAACGCGCATCCTGGGCGCTGCCATCGAACAGAATTTCGATGACAAGGGCATTGTGTGGCCGGCGGCGATTGCGCCATTCGAAGTGGTGCTGTGCCCGATGGGCATGGACCGCAGCGAGATGGTCAAGACCGAAGTCGATGCGCTTTATAGCGCGCTTCAGGCAGCAGGCGTGGACGTCATCGTCGACGACCGCGGTTTGCGTCCGGGCGCCATGTTCGCGGACTGGGAACTGATCGGTGTGCCGCACCGCGTGGTGATCGGCGAGCGCGGGCTCAAGGAAGGCAATCTGGAATACCAGGGCCGCCGCGATACCGAAGCAACCGCAGTGCCGGTTGCCGGCATGGTCGATTTCATCAAGGGCAAACTGAGTCAGTGAAGGGCGTCCTTTTCACCAGGCGGCTTGCCGGCGTAATGCTGGCCTGCGCCATGATCGGCAGCGGCAGCGCCCAGGCGGGCAACCAGAAAGAGGAGGCGCTGGCCGACTCGGTGCGCCTGGCGCTGTCGAATGCTATCAAGGACACGCGTCCGCCGCAGCCGTTCTTTCGGGACGAGGCGGCGCGCCTGAAGTACGAGGCGTGGCTGGCGACTATGTCCGAACGCCTCAAGCGCAAGCTGCCTGACGATCAGGTTCGGCTCGAATTTTTGGCGTCGGCGTGGTACGAATCGAGCCGCGCGGGTCTGGACCCGGCGCTGGTGCTGGGACTGATCCAGGTTGAATCGGCTTATCGCAAGTACGCGGTGTCGATGGTGGGTGCGCGTGGCTATATGCAGGTGATGCCGTTCTGGACCAATGTGATCGGTGACAGGGACCGCAGCAAGCTGTTTCATATGCAGACCAATTTGCGCTACGGCTGCTCGATCTTGCGCATGTATATCGATATGGAAGGCGGTAATCTGTATCTGGCGCTGGGACGGTATAACGGCAGTCGTGGGAAGCCGCAGTATCCGAATGCGGTGCTGGCAGCGTGGAAGAAGTGGGAGATGAATTAGAGGGACAGAGAAGAGCCGTAGCACGGCGCTTAGGCGCTATGGGCCCCCGCCTTCGCGGGGGAGACGGTTTCGGGTTCAACGAGGCAACAGCTTTGCCGTCGTCGTCCCATCAACCAACTTTCATTTTTTTTTCGCTAACGCTAAAACGTCTCCCGCTTGTCCTCGCCTCCGCAAGGAGGGGCCCATAGCGCGTGTGAGCAGCGATGCAATCAAGCGCAGCCTAACCGTTTGCAACCGTACCCCCCAAAACAAAAGCCCCGCTCAACGAGCGGGGCTTTTTGCGAATTCGGCTTGGACAGCTAAATTTTATTATTTCAGGTGGTCCGAAATGAGCTTGGTCATTTCAAACATGGATACCTGAGCTTTGCCGCCAAAGACAGCCTTGAGCTTGTCGTCGGCATTGATCATGCGGCGGTTCGCTGCGTCTTGCAGGTCGAGCTTCTTGATGTAGTCCCAGACCTTTTTGGTGACTTCCGTGCGTGGCAGCGGCGTTGCGCCAACCACTGCGGCCAGGGTCGCGGATGGGGTCATCGCTTTCATGAAAGCGGCATTAGGCTTGCGTGCTGCTGCTGGTTTCTTCGCTGCTGCTGCTTTAGGTGCTGCTGCTTTCGCTGGAGCGGCTTTCTTGGCTGCTGGCTTGGCTGCGGCCTTTTTTGCTGGCGCTGCTGCTGGGGTTTTTTTGGCTGTTGCCATCTTCGAGCCTCCTTAACTGACACATGGGAAATTGCGCAATTGTTCGCACGGCTTATATTGGTGGGCTTTTACTGATGTTGCAAGTGTTTTTCGAACATTTTTGCTGTATTTGAGAGGGAAAAGCCCCTTGCATGCCCGGGAAAGCGACGCTTCCCCGTTTTTTCCATGCCCATCGCACTCAAACTGCCTAACGCATCCCGCCCGGCATCATGCCCTTCATGGAGCGCATCATCTTCATCATGCCGCCGCCTTTGAGCTTTTTCATCATCGCGTTCATCTGCTCGTACTGTGCCAGCATGCGATTGACTTCCTGTACCTGGACCCCGGCGCCAGCGGCGATGCGGCGTTTGCGGGTAGCCTTGATCAGCTCCGGCTTGGAGCGCTCCTGCGGGGTCATCGAGTCGATGATGCCGACCATGCGCCGCACCTGCTTGTCGGCCTGGTCCATGTTGGCCCCGCCCGCAGCCTGCTGGAACTGCGCCGGCAGCTTGTCGACCAGGCTGGCCATGCCGCCCATTTTCTTCATTTGACCGAGCTGCGACTTGAAGTCATTCATGTCGAACTTGCCGCCCACTTTGATCTTGTTGGCCAGGTCGGCTGCGGCCTTGCTATCGACGCCCTTGCGCGCTTCTTCGACCAGCGCCAGGATGTCGCCCATGCCTAAAATGCGGTTGGCCATGCGCTGCGCGTCGAATGCCTCGAGGCCGTCCAGCTTTTCCGACACGCCGGCAAACTTGATAGGCTTTCCGGTAATGTGGCGTACCGACAGGGCCGCGCCGCCGCGCGAGTCGCCGTCCAGTTTGGTGAGCACGATGCCGGTGAGCGGCAGCGCGTCGCTAAACGCCTTGGCAGTATTGATGGCGTCCTGGCCCAGCATGGCGTCGACCACGAACAAGGTCTCGATCGGATTGACGGCTTTGTGCACCGCGCTAATTTCCTGCATCATCGCGTCGTCGATGCCGAGTCGGCCGGCGGTGTCGATGATGAGCACGTCGTGGTAATGCTTCTTGGCCCAGTCGAGCGCGGCCAGGGCGATGGCGACCGGCTTGTCGGTGGCGCTGGAAGGGAAAAAGTCGGCGCCAACCTGCTTGGTCACCGATTCGAGCTGCGCGATAGCGGCCGGACGATAGACGTCGGCCGATACTGTCAGCACCTTCTTCTTTTTCTCTTCCTTGAGATATTTGGCGAGCTTGCCGACCGTGGTGGTTTTACCCACACCCTGCAAACCTGCCATGAGGATGATGGCCGGCGGCTGCTGCGCAAAACTCAGCTGCGATGCTTCCGGACCCAGGTCGGCGCCCATGAGCGCGCCCAGTTCGCGCTGCACCACGCCGACCAGGGCCTGGCCCGGACTGAGCGAACCGATGACTTCTTCACCGAGCGCTTTTTCTTTGACGCGGCCGATGAACTCGCGCACCGCAGGCAGCGCCACGTCGGCTTCGAGCAGGGCCAGGCGGACCTCGCGCAGCATTTCCGCAGTGTTCGTTTCGGTCAGACGCGCCTCACCGCGCATGGTCTTGACGACCTTGGCAAGGCGTTGGGTTAAGTTATCGAGCATGGCAAACCTGACTATATAAGATAGGGCAAGGGCCCGACGGGCCGGTGGTGCCGACATTTTACCTTACCTGCCAGGCGCCGCCAGCCTGCGCGGCGTGCTTGCAGCGCCGCCACATTGCCGCATCGTCGTTATGGCAACATTCCGATAAATGCCTGCATAATGCTGAACGCAGCATGTCATCGGATTTGAACCATCACCGGAGCCGTCAACAATGAATGCACAGTCCTTTTGCAAGTCGCTCGTCCTCGCTACCGTTATCTGTGCCGGCAGCGCCCAGGCACAGGAAACGATTCGTCTTGGCAACCTCAAATTTGCGCACTACGGCGCCGTCTCCTATATCAAGGAGATCGCGCCCAAATGCGGCATCAAGGTCGACGAGAAAGTGTTTGCCAAAGGCCTGGACGTGATGCAGGCGATTATCGCGGGCGAACTCGACGTTGGCACCACCGCCTCCGAGGCTGCCATTTCAGGCCGCGCCGGCGGCGCACCGATCTTCGTGGTGGCCGGTTTTGCCAAGGGCGGGGCGCGTCTGGTGGCGCGCCCGGATCTGGGCATCAAATCGGTCAGGGACCTCAAGGGCAAGAAGGTGGGTGTGACGCGCGGCGGGATCCAGGAAGTGCTGCTGCTGGCGCTGCTGAACGAAGCGGGGATGAGCGCGGACACCAATCCGGGCAAGGACGTGCAGCTGGTGCTGCTGCCGTTCGCCGACCTCAACCAGGCGCTGCTGGGCAAGAACATCGACGCCATGATGCAGTCCGAGCCGCAATCCTCGCAAGCCATCAACAAGGGTTTCGGCGCCGAAGTGCTCAAGCCCTACAACACCCCGATCGGCGAGCCGATCCGCACCATGGTCATGACCGAGAAGTTCTACAAGGACAAGCGCGCGCTGGCGGAAAAATTCATGCGCTGCTTCGTCGAGGCCACCAAAACCTTCATTGAAAACAAGCCACTGGCGGAAAAATACGTGCGCGATGTGGTGTTCAAGGGCCAGATTACCAGCGACGATTTCAATGATGCCATCAGCAATTCGCCCTACTCATTCGATATCACGCCCCAGCATATCCAGATCACCACCGACACCATGGTCAAGACCGGGGTCGGGCGCATGGCCAAGCCGCCGGTGGCCACCGACTGGGTCAAGACCGACATGCTGGACGCGGCCAAGAAAAGCCTTGGCGTGAAATGAAGCCGGCCAAGCTGCGCGAGATCGGGGTCGGCCTGATAGTACCGGTGCTGGTCCTGGCGCTGTGGCAGACGGTCGCCATGCTCGGTTGGGTGAACCCCCAGGTGCTGCCCTCGCCCCTGGCGGTGGCGCACAAATGGGTGGCTTACCTGCTGCCGCTCCAGCCCCATACCGAAGGCAGCTGGCTGGCCTGGGCGCTATCGGGCGAGATGATCGTGGATTCGCTCACCAGTATGTACCGGGTGGCGCTGGGCTTTGCGATCGGCGCCGGGCTGGCGCTGCCGCTCGGTCTTGCGATGGGCGCGAGCATCCATGCCTATGCCTGGTTCAATCCACTGGTGCAGATCCTGCGGCCGATTCCGCCGATCGCTTATATTCCGCTGTCGATCCTGTGGTTCGGCCTGGGCAACCCACCGGCCGTATTCCTGATCGCCCTGGGCGCGTTCTTTCCGGTACTGATGAACACCATCGCCGGCGTGCGCCAGGTCGACGGCATCTACCTGCGCGCGGCGCGCAACTTGGGCGCCAGCGGCAGCACCCTGTTCCTGCGCGTGATTTTGCCGGCCGCCGTGCCTTATATCCTGTCGGGCGTGCGCATCGGCATCGGTACCGCCTTCATCGTGGTGATTGTCTCGGAGATGATCGCCGTGAATAGCGGACTGGGCTTTCGCATCCTCGAAGCGCGCGAGTATTTTTGGTCGGACAAGATCATGGCCGGCATGATCACGATCGGTATGCTGGGACTGATGATCGATGTCGGCATGAACCGCCTGAACAACTATCTGCTGCGCTGGCACCGCGGCCTGGAGCACTAAAGATGAGCGGCGCGCACATTGTCATCGACGGCGTCAGCAAGGTGTTCAACACCGACGGCCGCGAACTGATAGCGTTGCAGGATATCCATCTGGTGATCCCGCACGGGCAGTTCACCTGCCTGCTCGGCCCCTCGGGCTGCGGCAAGTCGACCTTGCTCAACGCGGTGGCAGGGTTTGCCTTGCCCACGCGCGGCACCATCCTGGCGGACGGGCGGGCGGTGACGGCGCCCGGCCCGGAGCGCGGCATGGTCTTCCAGGAGTATGCGCTGTTCCCATGGATGACGGTCGAGGCCAACGTGGCTTTTGGCCTGGAGATCAAGGGCATGCCAAAGGCTGCCATTGCAGCGCGTGTGAGCGATCTGCTCAAGATGCTGTCGCTGTGGGATTTTCGCCAGCGCTTTCCCAAGGATCTGTCGGGCGGGATGCGCCAGCGGGTGGCCATTGCGCGCGTGCTGGCCCTGGATTCGCCCATCATGCTCATGGATGAGCCGTTCGGTGCGCTCGATGCGCTCACCCGGCGCAACCTGCAGGACGAGCTGCTGCGCATTTGGTCGGCGCTCAAAAAAACTGTCATCTTCGTCACCCACAGTATCGAAGAGGCCCTCTATCTGGCCGACCGCATCGTCGTCATGACCTACCGGCCCGGATCGGTCAAGCGCGACATCATGGTCGAGCTGCCGCGCATGCGCGATCCGGCCTCGCCCCAGTTCAATGCGCTCAAGCGCGAACTGGGCCAACTGGTCATGGAGGAGCAGCAGCGCCATCACAACGACGAGCTGCGCTCGGCCGGGGTGGATTAGCCAAACCCCGGGCGCCCGGCCACCCCCGGGCGCGGCCCGATAGTGTAAACTCGATCTATGCAGAACTACTTCTATGTATTGGCAGCGCTCTTGTACGGCGTGTGCGCATTTCTTCCAAGCACCCGCCGTGGCCTGATTTCGGTAATGACCGCGTCCGCCTGGGGCGTGCACGCGCTTGCCCTGTGGACCGATATGCTGGCGCCGGGCACCTTCAGGATGGGTTTTGCACATATGATTTCGGCGGCCCTGTGGATTTCCGTGGCCGCCTACTGGATCGAGAATCGCAACCTGGCGCTCGATGGCATGCGCCGCCTGGTCATGCCGAGCGCGGTCGTCGCCGCCATTTTGCCGGCCGTGTTTACCGGCAGCGTGCTGCAGCTCGAGGGCAGGGCGCCTGCCTTTGGCTGGCATATCGCCATTGCCATCCTGGCTTACAGCACGCTCACCATCGCCGCCTTCCATGCAGTGCTGATGGCGCTGCAGGAGTCACGCCTGCATACGCGCAGCGCGCGCGCTGGCTGGCTGGCCAGCGCCATCGACCAGCTGCCGGCCCTGCTGACGATGGAAAAACTGCTGTTTCGCCTTATCTGGATCGGCTTCATCCTGCTCACCCTCACGGTCTTGTCGGGCATCGTGTTTTCGGAGCAGTTGTTCGGCAAGGTCATGAACTGGGACCACAAGAGCGTGTTCGCGCTGCTGTCCTGGATCCTGTTCGCCGCGCTGCTGGCCGGGCGGCGCTGGCGCGGCTGGCGCGGCAAGACCGCGCTGCGTTTCACCCTGGCCGGTTTCGCCACGCTGGTGCTGGCTTATGTCGGCAGCCGCTTCGTGCTGGAAGTCGTGCTGCATCGGGGGCTGGCATGAGCCGTATCCTGTTCTGGGTCGCCCTGTTTATATTAGTGGCGTTCGCGGTGCGCACCAAATTGCGCAGCATGGCGCCTAAAAATGAGGCCAAGCGCCCGCCGGCGCCGCTAGGCCCGGACGGCGAGGCGATGGCCTGCTGCGCCCACTGCCACGTCTACTTCCCGTCCTCGGAAGCGGTGCAGGCGGGCGGCCTGCAGTACTGCAGCCCGGCGCACGTTCGCTTGCCGCCCCAGTAGCGCGCATGAATCGCTGGAATACGCTATCGGGCGACACACGCGACACGTTCTGGCGCTCCCTGCTGGCGATGAACGCGACCCGCGTGGTCATCGCCGTGGTGCTGTTGCTGTACCTGGTATTTGACCGCAAGGATATCGAGAGCGGCTACCTGCTGTATGCCGAGACCTGCATCGCCTACCTGACGCTGGCGATCATGTTCTGCATCTTCACGCTGTATGTGCGACGCCGCTTCATGATGCAGATCGTGTGTCATATTGCGGTCGATATCGCGGTCATTTCGCTGCTCTACCTGAGTGCCGGCGGCGCGCGCAGCGGGCTGGTTATCCTGTATCTGTTCCCGTTGGCCGGTGCGGCGATCCTGGCGCCGCTCTTGCTGTCCATGTTCGCCGCCTCCTTGGTGACCCTGTTCCTGCTGGCCGAGACCATCTACCAGGTGTTCATGGAAGACCGCAGCACCCCTCTCATGCAGGCTGGCCTGTACGGGGCAACCTTCTTCGCCATCGTGGTCCTGGTCAGCCGGCTCGCCGAAAAACTGATACGCCAGGAAGAGCTGGCCTTGCGGCGCGGGGCCGACCTGTCCATCCAGCTATCGATCAACCGTCTAGTCATCGCCGATGTGGGTGACGGCATCCTGGTGGCGGGACGCGACGGCTGCATTTTTGCCAGCAATCCTGCGGCCCAGCAGATGCTGGGTCTGGTGGACGACGGCAGCGAATTCAAGCTCTCCGAGAAACCGGCGCTGGAACCGGTAGCCCAGGCTTTTTCCATGTGGCTCAACGATACTGGCGGCGAGGCTGCGCGCCCCGCCCAGCGCGCCGCCTTTGTCACCCTCAAGCCCGATTACGATCATGGCGTCGACGGCCGCGCGGCCTGGAACGGGCGGCGCGAACTGGCGGCCCATCTGAAGCTGCGCTTCGCGCGCGTCGATACGCCCGACGAATCGGCCGAGCGCTGCGTGATCTTCCTGCAGGACGTGACGGCCATCGAGAACCAGGCGCAGGAACTCAAGCTGGCCTCGATGGGGCGGCTCACAGCCAGCATTGCCCACGAGGTGCGCAACCCCTTGTCCGCCATCGGCCACGCCACCGCGCTGCTGGGCGAGGACCTGACCACGCCCACTCACACGCGCCTGCTCAAGATCGTGGGCGACAATGTGGCGCGCGTCAACCGTATGGTGGAAGATATCCTGCAGCTGTCGCGCCGGGTCCAGCCCAATGCCGAACCACTGCGCCTGGGGGTCTTTCTCGAGGAACTCAAGGCCGAATTCGAGGAAACCCACGCGCTCGCCAGTGATATAGTGTGGTTGGGCAATACTGGCGCGGTGCCGGTGCGCTTCGATGCCTTGCACTTGCGCGAGGTGGTGGTCAATCTGCTCAACAACGCGGTGCGCTATGCCAGCGGGACGGTCGGCAGCATACGCATCTATGTGGTGACCGACCCGGCCCATCGCATGGAGTTGCATGTGCAGGACGACGGCCCCGGGATCACGCCCGAAGTGCGTTCGCACCTGTTCGAGCCGTTTTACACCACCTCGAGCAAGGGCACCGGCCTCGGGCTGTACCTGGCGCGCGAGTTATGCCTCAATAACGAAGCCATGCTCGATTACGAATACCGCTTTGACGCTGCGGCGTCGGGCATGAACAAGGCCAGTGGCAGATTTGTCATCACGTTTGCACAGCCGCTTGCCGCCTGACGGTTTGACGATTTATGGCACCACGCATTCGAAAGGCCCTGCAATGACATCACCCCGAGTCCTGGTCGTCGACGACGAGGCCGATCTGCGCGAGCTGCTCGAGATTACCCTGGTGCGGATGGGGCTCGACGTCGACAGCGCGCCCACACTGCGTGAAGCACGCGCCTTTCTGGCCCAGGGCGAGTACGCGCTGGTGCTGACCGACATGCGCCTGCCCGACGGCCTGGGCCTGGAGCTGGTGCGCGAAGTGAGTGCCCTCTACAAGGCCACCCCGATCGCCGTCGTGACGGCCTATGGCAGTGCCGACAATGCGGTAATCGCGCTCAAGGCCGGCGCCTTCGATTATGTCTCCAAGCCGGTGGTGCTGGAAGAGCTGCGCGTGCTGGTGCAATCGGCATTGCGCCTGTCTGCGCCCGATGCGCAGACGCAGGTCGCCGAGCCGGCGGGCGCGCGCCGCCTGGTGGGCGACTCGGCGGTGGTGCAGGCGCTGCGCGACCAGATAGCGCGCCTGGCGCGCTCGATGGCGCCGATTGCCATCACGGGCGAATCTGGCAGCGGCAAAGAACTGGCCGCGCGCGAAATTCACGCCCAGAGCACACGCGCCGGCAAGCCCTTCATCGCCGTCAACTGCGGCGCGATTCCCGAGGCGCTGATGGAGGCCGAGTTTTTCGGCTACCGCAAGGGCGCGTTCACGGGCGCGGCCGAAGAGCGCGACGGTTTTTTTCAGGCAGCCAATGGCGGCACCTTGCTGCTCGACGAAGTGGCCGACCTGCCGCTGGCCATGCAGGTCAAGCTGCTGCGCGCCATCCAGGAGCGGCGCGTGCGCAAGATCGGCGCCACCTCGGAGGAACCGGTCGACGTGCGCATCATCAGCGCGACCCACCAGAATCTGGCCCAGTGCGTCGAAACCGGCAAATTCAGGCAGGACCTGTTTTACCGTCTGAACGTGATCGAACTGTCGGTGCCGCCGCTGCGCGAACGCAGCGACGACCTCGAGCTGCTGGCCAATGCCATCATGGCGCGCCTGGCCGGACCCGGAAAGTGTGCGGCCCTGGGCGCGGACGTGCTGGCGGCGCTGCGCGCGTATTCATTTCCGGGCAATGTGCGCGAACTGGAAAACGTGCTGGAGCGCGCTTTGGCTTTTTCCAACGACGGAGTGATTGAGGTGGGCGACCTGTCGCTCAAGGGCGCGCGGGTGCCAGAGGCGGTGCCCGCGCGCGCCATCGAGCCGCCCCGCTACGTGCCTGACGAGGTGCTGTTTCAAAACGCCCCGGCCTCGGTGTTCGTGACGCCCTTGCGCGGAATGCTCGATCCGCTGCCGGCCAGTTTGCCCGAGTACCTCGAGCAGATTGAACGCGATATTATTCTGCGCGCGCTGGCGCAAACCCAGTTCAACCGCACCCAGGCTGCGCAGCTGTTGGGCATCAGCTTCCGGCAGCTGCGCTATCAGATGCAAAAGCTCGATATTCACGCGCCCGAGATTTGAGCCGGCCCCCCGCGCGGCCGCAACGTGGTCATTCTTCGCCAGTTTTACCTCTTTCGGACCGTCGGCGCGGCCCTGCCACGAGCAATTTGTTAGTGCCTACTCACCCCGCGAGGCCGGGGTTATACGACCTTCTCAAAGTCAAGTCCGAACACAAGAAAAAATGTCAAAAAAATTAGGTTGCTGATTCCAGAAAGCTATTGCGTGTGCAACGGCTAGCCACTACAATTAGTTCTCGATTTTGATCAGCGCACTAGATGTAGTGGGTGCCGAGGAACTTCAGCTCATATGCTTACTGTCGCTGCCATCGAAAAGTCAATCTCTAATTTAGCGTTTTTTACCCCGAAATAAACAGATTTTCCCGTCAGAAACGCTGGCAGGAGGGTCAGTTTTTTGCTTTTTCGTTTGTAGACGGGCGGCCCCGACCGGGTGGCCTACTTGTTATAACAATCGGCGCAGCACGACTGCAAGCCGTACCAGGAGGATTCATGCAAACAACCCAAGACAGCTCAACCAACCCATTGCACGTCCCATCTGGCGCCGCCGGCAAGAGCGCTGACACCTCCCCGGCGCAGAGCGCCGCCAGCGGCGACTACCGCATCATCCGCCGCAACGGCGCCGTCGTCGCCTTCGAACCGAGCAAGATCGCCATCGCCGTCACCAAGGCTTTCCTCGCCGTCAACGGCGGCCAGGGCGCTGCCTCCGCGCGCATTCGCGAACTGGTTGAGCAGCTCACCAGCAATGTCGTGGCCGCGCTGGTGCGCCGCCAGCCATCGGGCGGTACCTTCCATATCGAAGACGTGCAGGACCAGGTTGAACTGTCGCTGATGCGCTCCGGTGAGCATGACGTCGCGCGCGCCTACGTGCTGTATCGCGCCAAGCACATGGAAGAGCGCCGCCTGCAGAAGGAAGCCCAGGGCGGCTCGGCCGATATCGCCGCGCCGCAGATCCATGTGCTCGACAACGGCGTGCGCCGCCCGCTCGACATGCAACAGGTCCGTGACCTGATCAATGCCGCCTGCGTCGGCCTGGAAAAGCACGTCGATGCCGACGCCATCCTGTCCGAAACGCTGCGCAATCTGTACGACGGCGTGCCGGTCGAAGAGCTGCACAAGTCCGCCATCCTGGCTGCCCGCGCGCTGATGGAAAAGGACCCTGCGTACTCGCAAGTGACGGCCCGCATCCTGCTGCACACGATCCGCAAGGAAGTGTTCGCCCAGGAAGTGCCGCAGGCAAAAGCTGCAGCACACTATATAGAGTACTTCCCGCAGTACATCGCCAAGGGCATCGAGAATGAACTGCTCGATCCGGCCCTGGCCACGTTTGACCTGGCCAAGCTGGCCAAGGCCCTGGTGGCCGACCGCGACCTGCAGTTCGGCTACATCGGCCTGCAGACCCTGTACGACCGCTACTTCCTGCACGTGCGCGATGTGCGCATCGAAATGCCGCAGGCCTTCTACATGCGCGTGGCCATGGGCCTGTCGCTGCGCGAAGCCAACCGCGAAGCGCGCGCCATCGAGTTCTACAACCTGCTGTCCTCGTTCGACTTCA